>NZ_JBIAIE010000011.1:0-236644 GCF_042871185.1 Streptomyces sp. NPDC006012 | reverse complement strand
GAGCAGACGAACGCCCGAACTCTCCCACCACCAGCCGAAGATCATGCCCGACCAGCAAAAACCCACCGATCACATTCGGAATGCGGATGGCTTCTTAGAACTCCTAACAAAGTGAGAGGTTGACCAGTCGGCGCCAGCAGATGATGCCGCAGGCCAGGCTGAGGAACGCTTCGTGGATGTCGTCGCGGATCTCCCAGCGGATGCGTAAGCGGCGGAACCAGTGCAGCAGTGCGAAGCTCTGTTCGACCACCCACCGGTGGACGCCCAGTCCCGAGCCGTGGTTGGTGCCGCGACGGGCGATGACGGGGGTGATGCCCAGGGCCTGGACCTGCTTGCGGTACTTGTCGTGGTCGTAGCCGCGGTCGGCGTAGAACGTGACCGGCCGCTGCCGGGGCCGTCCTCGTCGGCCGCGTACGGGCGGTACTGCCTGGAGGAGGGGGACGAGCTGGGTGACGTCGTTGCGGTTTCCGCCGGTCAGCGATACCGCCAGCGGGATGCCGTGCCCTTCGGTGATCAGATGGTGCTTGGAGCCTGCCCGGGCACGGTCGACAGGGCTCGGTCCGGTTTTGGGCCGCCTTTCATTGCCCGCACGTGGGAGCCGTCGATCACCGCCCTCGACCAGTCCAGAGCGCCAGCGGCGTTCAGTTCAGCCAGGAGCGATTCGTGCAGACGCTGCCAGACACCGGCGTTGTTCCAGTCACGCAGGCGTCGCCAGCAGGTCATGCCGGAACCGAAGCCCAGCTCCTGCGGCAGAAACTCCCACGGAATGCCCGTGTACAGCACGAACAGGATGCCCGACAGCACCTTCCGGTCGTCCAGACGCCTGCGCCCCGGATGATCTGTGCGGCGCGGCACGACCGGCAACAACGGCTCGATCCGCACCCACAGCTCATCGGGGACGATCCACGGAGGCCGCTCCCCCCTTCTCATGTGCAGGCCAACAAGCCATCAGACACCAACATTCCAAGGCGAGTTCCAGCATTCTGTTAGGAGTTCTTAGACCTGCTCGCCGCGATTCCCCACCTGCAGCAAGTTGTGGACCGGTGCCGCTCGCGCGGGACCAGCTGTTGCTGTGCCGCGAAGGCTGTGTCAGTGCCTCCTGCGATCCTTCTTCGATGATCAACGAGTACGAGAAGCTGCTGGCGGGGCTGGACGATGTGAACTGGGCCAGCCTGTCCCACGCCTACGAGTCGGCGCATGACGTTCCAGGGCACATACGCTCCCTGTGCGGGAGCGACGACGAGGCGCGCAAGCAAGCGTTCAGCAGCCTGTTCAGCAGCATTTTTCATCAGGGCAGCCGCTATTCCGCCTCTCCGGTCGCCGTGCCGTTCCTCGCGAGGATCGCTCTCGCGGGCCCTGCGGCCGCCCGCGAGGACACGATGTGGCTGCTCACCCGCCTGGCCGTGGACTGGCACGACGAGTACGAGGTGACCACCGGCATCAACGTGGCCGAATGGCGTGCGGCCGCGGCGGAGGTCGGACCGGAGGAGCTCCTGCCGTGGTACGAGGAGCAGCTGGCCGCCGCGACGGATGCCGACCAGCGCGCACAGCTGCAGGAAATACGGGACTGGGTGGCCGCCGGCAACTCGCCCGACTCCCGGTGGTCGGCACTCCAGTCATACGACGCCGTCCTGGCCGAACTCCCCGGCCTTCTCGCCCTACTCGACGACGATGACGCACGACTGCGGACCCGGATCGCCTACCTCCTGGCCTGGTTTCCCGAATTCTCCACCACCTCCCTGCCCCGCCTCCTCGCCCTTGCCGCACACGAGAAGGACCCGGTCACCGCAGCCACCGCACTGCTCGCCGCCAGCCTCGTCGGACCTTCCTCCACGGCCGAGGACATCACCCCGTACCTGGATGCCACAGATCCGCTGATGCGGTGGGCCGCGGCCACCGCCCTCATCCGCCTCGCCGGCCTCGACGGAACCCCTGTCGGCCCCGGCCTGCTCGGCCGGGCTGTCACGGAACTCACCGCAGCTGCCCGCAGCTCGTTCGATTGCGTAACCGACTACTGTGAGGGCGACCTTTTCGGCCACATCGAGCGCACCCTGCACGCCCTGCCGCCCGGCTCGGACCCGGCCGCCGTGCGCGAGGCGCTCGACGCGTGCCTGCCCCGTATCGTCTGGGACTGCTACGGGTCCCGCACCCGCAGGGCGATCGAGGAGCTCTTTCCCGTTTCTCAGCCGCACCCCGCACCCCGCTACACCGACCTGACAGCGGCGCAGCAGCAGCTGTTGGGCGATCTCGCCGGCCACCGGCACGCCTGGCTCATCCGCTCGTCCGCAGACCGGCTGCGGGACCTCGGCCTTCCCCACACGCAGGAAGCCCTGCAGTCCTTCGTCGGAGCGCACCGCACCGCCTGAAGCACCGCAGCACCACGCAGCGAGCGAAGGAGTGCTCAGGACGTAAAGGCGGCACGGCTACTCAGCCCGACACGCACGCTGAACAAGCGAGCGACTCCTGCTGGCCACCTGTGAGGCGCTCGTTCCGTTCCTCACTCAGTTGAGAAGCGGAGCACGTGAGGCATCGAGCAGCCCTGGCCGATTTCAAAGATCCTCATCAGTGAGGGTGCAGTTCGGTTGGCCGTCGACCAGGAGGGCGTAGTTCACACATTCGCCGCGCCCGATCCGCCCCGGCCCGATGTGCAGCTCGCTGCCTTGGACGGTCGCGGTCGGCGCGGCGGCGGACTCGGGATAGGTCTTGGCGGACAGCAGGCCCAAGACCGACGCTCCGATGCGGATCTTGATGGGCGCCGACTGGTCGAAGTGGCTGCTGGAAATGTCCCGTCTGCTGGAGTTGGCCAGGCCTGCCAAGATGATGTGGGGGCCTTGCACCGCATTGCCGTTGAAGCAGATCTCCAGCGCCCCAGATAGGCCCTCGTGCCGCTGAACCAGGGGCACGACGTTGAAGTCGTAGGACAGGGCGCGGCGAGGGTGGGACGCGCGCAGGGTCGCCCATATGGCGCCGAGGGCGGCGAGCGCCGCAACGGCGCCCCAGAAGACGTCGGATTTCCAGAAG
Organism: Streptomyces sp. NPDC006012; assembly: GCF_042871185.1. NCBI lineage: Bacteria > Bacillati > Actinomycetota > Actinomycetes > Kitasatosporales > Streptomycetaceae > Streptomyces > Streptomyces sp. NPDC006012. Next base: position 233,623 of record NZ_JBIAIE010000011.1, on the reverse strand, counting down.
CGACCGAGGTCGTCGGCCAAGTCAGAGATGCCTGATGCGACGGAGATCATGACGTTGATACAAGCAGAGGCGCATCCGCGCGGCGGCTCCTTGCCGCCGGGTCAGAGACAGCAGACCGATGCCTACTCCTCGTCCTGGTAGGCGGCAAGGTAGTCCGCCCAACTGTCCTGCGCGTACCGCGCCCAGTTGTGCGCGCCGCTGGCGGAGACGCCGAACAGATCGCTGACCACGATCGGTGGTAGGTCGGAGACCGCTTCGATCATGGCTGTGTTGCGGGCAGCGAGGACGGGCAGGCCGTACTGCCGCATCCGCGTGATGACCACCTCCGAGGTGCGCGGACGACTGGGTGGTCTGCCGGGCAGCAGATAGCGCGGAAGCTCCGTGCTCGGCTGCCCGAGCATCGACACGCTCGCCGGTTGATCGATCTGTTCCTTGATCAACCGAGCAAGTTTGGGCGGCAGCAGCACGGGGTTCCGGTCGAACGTGAGGTGGGTCTGTCCAGTCAACGGCTGATCTTGGTTGTTGAGGTTCAGTGGCTGGTGGTGGGGGTGATGCGTCCTTCGAAGGCGATCTGGAAGGCGTTCAGGGGCGCCTTCCAGCGCATCGTCCAGCGGCGCCGGCCCTTGCCGGTCGGGTCCAGGCTCATCAGCGCCATGTAGACGCACTTCAACGCGGCGCCCTCCGACGGGAAGTGGCCGCGGGCCCGCACCGCCTTGCGGATCCGGGCGTTCACACTCTCAATCGCGTTCGTCGAACAGATCACCTTGCGGATCTCGACGTCGAAGGACAAGAAGGGCACCATCTCTGCCCAGGCGTCCGACCACAGCTTGACCACGGCCGGATACTTGCTGCCCCACTTCTCGGAGAACTCCAAGAACCGCTCGGTCGCGGCGGCCTCACTCGGCGCGGTGTGGACGAGCTTCAAATCCTTGGCGGCCTTGTCCCAGTCCTGGCGTGCGCAGTAGCGGATGCTGTTGCGAATCAAGTGAACAATGCACGTCTGAACGACAGTTCGGGGCCAGACCGTCTCGACCGCGTCCGGCAGCCCCTTCAGCCCGTCACAGACGAGCATCAGGACATCTTCAACTCCGCGATTCTTCAGCTCCGTGAAGACCTGGAGCCAGTGCTTGGCGCCCTCACCGCCGTCACCGGCCCAGATCCCGAGGATGTCGCGAGTGCCCTCGACCGTGACGGCCATTGCCACGTAGATCGGCCGGTGAGCGACCTTGCCATCGCGAATCTTCACATTGATGGCATCCACAAAGACCACCGGATAGACGCGGTCCAGCGGTCGGGCCTGCCATTCAGCCATGCCCTCCATCACCGCATCGGTGATCGTGGAGATGGTCTGCCTGGACACCTCCGCGCCGTACACCTCGGCCAGATGAGCCGATATCTCCCCGTGCGTGAGGCCCTTCGCGGACAGCGACAGCACCATCTCGTCCACGCCGGTCAGCCGACGCTGCCGCTTCTTCACGAGCTGCGGCTCAAAGGTGCCGGCGGTGTCGCGGGGCACCTTCACCTCGACCGGGCCGACATCCGTCAGCACGGTCTTCGAACGGGTGCCGTTCCGGGAGTTGCCACTGTTCCGGCCTGCCACATCGTGCTTATCATAGCCGACGTGATCGGTGATCCCGCCCTCCAGGGCGGACTCCAGCACCCGCTTGGTCAGCTGCTGCAGCAGCCCGCCCTCCCCGGTCAGCTGCAGCCCGTCGGAACGGGCACGGTCGACCAGCATCGAAATCAACTGCTCGTCCGACACCGCCTCCACGGCCGACTCAACGACCGGCTCCTCCAAGGCCCCGTGCTCAGTGATGGTCTCGCTCATTTCAGGCGTCTCCTTGATCATCGGATCCGCCGTCTGTCTATTGGACACTCCCTCCTCGTCCTCGCCTCCCTCAACGACAACTTCGCCTGGGTGTGGGCCGGGACTCGACAGGCGGGAGCCGCCGGAGGGCGACGGGTCACCAGGTGACGGGCAGTTCGTGCACGCCGTAGGCGATCATGTCGTGTTTGAAGGCGATGTCCTCGTCCGGGACGGTGGTGCGCAGTGCGGGGAAGCGGCGCAGCAGGGCCGGGTGGGCGAGTTGCAGCTCCAGACGGGCCAGGGCCTGTCCGAGGCACTGGTGGGGGCCGTGGCCGAACGCGAGGTGTCCGCGTACGTCCGGCCTGCCGATGTCGAACCGGTCGGGGTCGTCGAAGGCGGCCGCGTCCCGGTTGCCGGAAGCGTTCGGCACGATGACGCCCTCGCCCGCGCGGACGAGTCGGCCCCCGATCTCGACGTCCTCCGTGGCGACCCGGGCCAGTCCGGTCTGCGTGATGGACAGGTAGCGCAGCAGTTCCTCCACGGCCGCCGCCACGCGGGCGGGGTCGTCGCTGTCCCGGACGACGGCGAGCTGTTCCCGGTCGCGCAGCAGCACCAGGGTGCCGAGGGCGAGCTGGTTGGTGGTGGTCTCGTGCCCCGCGACCAGCAGGGTGATCGCGGTCTCGACGAGCAGCTCGGGTGTGAGCTGACCGGTGCGCATACGTGTGACGATCAGGGAGCTGAGCAGGTCGTCGCCCGGATCGCCGTCCTTGCGCCGGATCAGCTTGCCGAGGTAGTCGCCGAGTTCCGCACAGGCGTCGGTGAACTCCCCCGCGGTGCTGTCCCGGGAGATCATGGTGGCGGACACGCGTTGGAAGAGGGCCTGATCCCGCTCCGGGACGCCCAGCAGTTCGCCGATGACCATGGAGGGCAGGGGCAGCGCGAAAACCTCCACCAGGTCGGCCGGCGGCCCGGCGGCCTCCATGCGATCCAGCAGACCGTCGATGATCCGCACCAGCCGCGGAGTCATCGCGTTGATCTGCCTGACCGTGAAGTGGCCGATGAGCATACGGCGCTGACGCGCGTGCTCGGGACCGTCCTGCATGCTCAGCGCCCGCACCTCCTGGCGGCCCTGCGCCGCGAAGCCCTCGGTCGGCGCGGGCAGGCCCGGCCTGCTCGAATCGGCGCTGAAGCGGGGATCGGACAGCACGGCGCGCTGGTCCTCGTAGCGGGTGACCAGCCAGGGCGTCCCGCCGTCCCAGATCCGTACCCGCACCAGCGGGGCGTGGGAGCGCAGGGAGGCGAGCCGCGGCGGTGGGTCGAACGGGCAGCCAGGGGCTCGCTCGAAGGGAAAATTGTCGATCATGGTGTGCGGCACCAGTGTCTCCTCGTGAGCACGACGTGGTGTGTGGGGGGAGGGGATCGCTGTCAAAGGCGGAGGCGATGCCTCCTCATGGTCCGACACCCTCCCTGAGCCGCGCGGCACGGCCCAGCGCACACCTCGTGGGCCGCATGAGCGGGCGGAGAACGCCCGGACGGGTGCGGACGCGAGGGGAGAGCACCCGACGGAGGAGAGCAGGTGACCACGCCGACGGCACACAAAAGGGCGACTGCACGCGCAGGACCGGGTCCGCGCCCGGTATGCGGAGGGCCTTTGCGCGTGTGCCCGTGCCCGCGGGAAGCGCCGTCTTCGGGGAATTACATTCTGTCAACTTCGATGATCACACGGTGACGATAGCACTGTCCCTGCGATTCCTCCCCGGATTCGCGCCGCACCCGGCGAGCACACTCGCCCGGTGAGGAGGCGCCCGCACAGGATGGGGTGAGGCACCGGGGACTGCGGCGCCTGTGTTGCTTACCTGTCGGTGTCGACCTCGTCGGCGCCCAGCATCGTCCGGTGGTGCGTTCGAAGCTGCCGGTGCCGGCCCTTGTCCCCGACGCGCGATGACGGTGACGACTCCCCCTCAGAGAGCGACCGGCACCTGCAGACGGCCGACACATCTCTTGGGGAGGGGGGAGGGGGGAACCCCGCTCCGGTCAACGGCAGGGAACCGTCAGGTCGGCAGAGTGGCCGGACGGACGCGACGACGTGCGCGGTGCTTCCCGTCCGCAGGGCTGGCATGGGGGCACGCTCACATGTTCGCCCCTGCCTCGAAGGAACGAGTGAGAACGTATCAGGTCTGTCCGGCCTTGGCTGATGAGTGTTGCATGTGAGTCGTGACCCCGGCGACCACGGTGGCATCAGGCCGCCTGAAAGCCGCTGTTCAGGCCCGCTTCAGGTCCGGCGCGTCCCCGTGCCCCGGACGGCACTGTGCACACGTGTGAGAAAGGCTGTCAGTTCATTCGTCTACTCTGTGAGGACTTGCGAAGAGCGATGGACATCGTGTCCACACCTGAACACGCCACCCCGCAGTCACCGGCCACCATGACGACGTCCTGGAACGGATACGCAAAGGCCTCATCGGCAAGGGCGATCTCGTCGACGGTCCGTACGGCCGCCGGATCACCTACGCGGACTGGACGGCATCGGGCCGATCGCTCGACTTCATCGAGGACTTCGTTCGTACGGCAGTCCTCCCCCGGTACGCCAACACTCACGCCGAGAGCTCGGGCAACGGGCGTCGCACAGGAAGGCTCCAGGAAGGGGCCCGGCAGGTCATCGAGGAGGCCGTCGGGGCGAGCGGGACCCACCGCGCCATCTTCTGCGGCTCAGGCACCACCGCCGCGATCGACAAGGTCATCGGCATGCTCGGCCTCAGACCGGCCCCCCGCGTGGCCGCCGCGACCGGCACGACGCTGCCCGAGCACGAGCGACCTGTGGTGTTCATCGGGCCCTACGAACACCACTCCTACGAGATCCCCTGGCGAGAGTCGCTCGCGGACGTCGTGGTCGTCCCGGTCGAGACCGATCCTGCCGGTGCTGTCCTCACCGACTGAAGGGGCCCGCGAAGCGGCCGAGCTGGAGCCATCTGAAGGAGCAGCACAAGCAGCTTCAATGGGTGGACGGACTCGGGAACCCGCGGGCAGGCACGGTCTTCCAGTCGGATCATGGGGCTTCGAGAACTCCATGATCACGGAAGCTGTCCCTGCCTCCGTTGCGGTGGGAGGCCCAGTTGCCACCCGACGGTCTCTCAGTGTCTGTGCGGCGGCACAGAGGGCCAGGCCGGTCGTCTCCGTCGCCTACCAGGACGAGCTCGGCCGCAGTGGTCTCCACGGGAACCAACGGATGCAACCGCCATGGCCTCCGCCGGGGCCTCGGGCCAGGAATCAGACCCGCCGCATCCGGTAGACGCAGGTCCGGTAGGGCATCTCGATGCTGTCGCGGCCGGCCAGGGCCGGGTTGGTGGCGGCCAACTCGCCGATCTCCCGGCCCAAGCGGGCCTGCTCGGCGGCGTCGGCGGTCAGGTAGGAGGAGCGGGACCGCACCAGGTCGATCAGCCGGTCCGTCGGGACGATCACGGTGTGCTCGGTCAAGCCACGTTCGGGGTCGGTGAACCATGGCGTCACTGGCCCGTACTGCCAGGCGCTCTCCAGGCCGTATCCCTCGTTGCCGACGATGCCGGAAAGCGCGGCCACCCACGGGGTCCGGTCGTCACGGATGTTCCACATCGCAGCGAAGACGCCGTCCTCGCGCAGCACCCGGTGAATCTGTGGCAGGGCGTCCTGCGGAGTGAACCAGTGGTATGCCTGCCCGACCACGACGGCGTCGACGGACTCGTCCGGCAACGGGATGTCCTCGGCGCTGCCGGCGAGCACCTGCGTGCCCGGGTGGCGTTCGGCGGCCACGGCGCGCATCTGCTCATCGGGCTCGACCGCGATCACCTCGTGGCCGACGGCGCGCATTGCACCGGTCAGTAGCCCGGTGCCCGCCCCCAGGTCCAGGACGCGCACCGGCTCGGCGCCGATGGCCCACGCGACCGCCTGTACTGGGTAGGTGGGCCGGATCGAGTCGTAGAGGCGGGCAGCGGAACCGAAGGACAGCGCAAGGCTGGACATGCTCGTGTACGTACCCGGATCCGGTCGGCAGTACCCGCGCAGCGGCAGTCCGAGCACGCGCCGATGGCTGCGGTCCGCGTGCCCCGTCACCCGAGCCGTTGGCGTTGGGGCGCCAGCACAACCTGCACCCGGTTCAGCTGGGCAGTTCAGACTGCTCAAGGCCGCCGACGAAGGCCTCGTACGCGCTTCGGGTGAAGAGCAGCGGTTGCTGGTCAAGGTTCTTGGACTCGCGGAAGCAGACGAGTTGGGGCAGGAAGGCAATCTCCACGCAGTTGGTACCTCCGCTGCTGCGCCTGCCTTTGACCCAGGTTGCGGCGTTGAGCTGCTCCAGGAGCTGTTCGTGGTCGATGCCGGTCTTGCCGTTCATGCGAGGTCCTTGGCGATTGAAGTGAGCAGGCAGACGAAGGCTTGGCGGGTCTGGGCTTCGGTTTTCAGAAGGTCGCCCGTGGTGCGGTACTGCTCGACACTGATCGCCTGGTTCATGTGGAGTGAGGCCCGCATGGATTCGATCACGATGACGTCAGGTCCGGCCGGGAAGGTGAGGTGGATGAACGGGCCGTCCATCCCGGCGTGGGCGCCGGCGCTGAGAGGCAGGACCTGAATGGTGATGTTCGGCTCGTCTGCGGCCAGCGCGGCCAGGTGCTGCAGCTGTTCCCGCATGACGGGGCGCCCTCCGACCTCCTGTCGCAGTACGCCTTCGGGGATGACGGCCCAGAACCTGAGTGGCGGCGTGCGGGCGGCCATCTTCGCCTGGTGCTCCATGCGGAGGTCGACGAAGTGGTCGATGTCGTCGGTGGTTTTCCAGGCCCGGCTCGCTTCGACGACTGCTCGGGCGTAGGCCCGGGTCTGCAGCAGTCCGGGGACGGCGTTGGGGTTCCAGGAGAACAGGGCGCTGGCGAGTTCTACTTGCGTCAGGTAGTCGCCGAGTGGGTCATCGACGACCCCTTCGTAGCGCTGCCACCAGTCCGGCTCTCGTGCCCGTCGGACGAGGTTGCGGAGGCTGTCCTGCAGTTCCGGGCTGTCGATCCCGTAGACCTGGCCCTTCGCGGAGCTGCCGCAGGACAACTCCCAGTTGCCGCCGCCTCGGTGTCGGTTCGACCACAGCCCCGCCTTCCGTTTCTGGGAATCGTAGCGGTCAAGCTTGATCGCGTGCATCCGGCGAGTGCGAGCTGCTCGGGCGCGGCATGAGCCTCGTCCACGCCCTGACGGACGAGATGGGCGTCGAATACACCCCGGTTGGCAAGCAGGTCTGATTCCGCCTGGCGCGGAGCTCCGGCCCGCTCGCCTGACCCACACACCCTGGATGACGGGAGCGCACATGCTTCACCAAGACTTATCGGGCGACCAGAGGCTCCGGGACCTGGAGCAAAGCGCCCTGCAGTACGGCGTCCCGGTGGAGGACGCTCTGCTGATCGCGGTGAACCTCTTCGGCATCACCTCCGAGCACCAGGAGCGCCACCGGGCCCGGATCAACCTGCGTCTCGTGCGGCAGCCGGCGGTGGCGTGGCAGGTAATCGTGCCCCTGAACCAGCCCGCCTCGCCGTTCCGGCTGCGTGGCGAGGACCTGGTCCTCGACGGGAAAGTGATCGCGCACGTGGAGCGGATCGATGCCGACGAGGCCGTCGGCAGCTACTTCCGTAACAACGGCCGCGCGGCGACCCTCAACCCCAACGCGCGCAGCCGTTGCGTGGGGTGCGCCTTCTGCCCCAACACGCTGGAGGCAGCTGCCGATCCGCGGATGGGCGAGGACCAGGGGCTGGACGAACTGCTGCTCACCCTCGTCGAGCAGCACCCTCGTCACGACCTTTCCGAACTGACGGAAGTCACCGTCTCGACCGGCTGTTTCGAGCGAGAGGAGGCTGCCCTGTCCCACCTGGTCTCTCTTCGCGCCGCGCTGACCCGCGCCGACGTCACGGCCAGGATCGGGTTCCTGACCTCCGTGCTGCGCACGGACGCGGCCTTCGATGCCCTGGCCGAGCAGGTCACCCCGTTCGTGCTCCGTCTGACCGCGGAGTGCTTCACCCGCCGCCCGGTGATGCTCAAGGACACCAAGGCCAGCCTGCTGCCGGAGCAGATGCCGGATCTGCTGTCCCGCGCGCTGGCCCGCGGTCTGGACACGTCCTACACGTACATCGTCGGCCTGGATCCCATGGACCGCATGGTCGAAGGCGTCGGAGCGATGGCAGATGTGTCGACCTGCTTCCCGAACTTCCAGGCCCACACCCCGCTGATGGCCGGCCTAAGGGTCGCGGGAGCCGAGACCCTCGGCTATTACCTGGCCGCCCGCCAGGCGATCGAGCAGGCCATGGCGCCGACCGGGCTGCGGCCGGTGGGCTGGGAGTGCTACCGGCCGCTGTGGCACTTCACCTACGCCGGCCAGGAACTGATCGATGCACGCGGCTGACGTCGTCATCGACGACGTGCACGTCGTGTGTCTGCCGGAGCCAGTGACCGGCCAACGGCAGGAGGGCGACAGCCGGCATGCGGTGGTCGTCGTGGCGGCCGGGACGGCCGGTGTGTTCGGGCCGGTGGATGAGCTGCCCGCCGCGCTGGTCGCCGCCGGACTGGGCCGCACGGTCATCGGCTGCCGGGTGTCGGACCACGCCGGGCTTCTTGCCCGGCTGCTCGCCCGGCTTGGCCCGCACGGGGCAGGTCTGGGCCGCTGGGCGGCGGGTGCGGTGGACTGCGCGGTGTGGGATCTGCACGGAAAGCTCACCGGCTTGCCCGTGGCCGTTCTGCTGACCGAAACCCGGCATCCCGCGTGCCGGTGTACGGGTCATGGCTTTCCCTGGACCTCGGGCACGAGAGTGCTGCCGATGCCGTGCGCGGCACCGCAGCCCAGGGATTCGCGTTCACCAAATGGTCGGTGCGCCGTACCGAGAACATGAAGCAGATGGCCGCGCTGGCCGGCCGCGCGGCCGCCTGGGCAGAGGCCCCGGTCGCCCTTGACGCGCTGGGCACCTGGGACGTGGAGACCGCGGCCGACATGGCGTCCTTGCTACCGCCGGGCACCGTGCGGTGGGTCGAGGATCCGCTCCCCCGCACCGAGAAGGACGCCTATCGCGAACTGTGCGCGTCTTCCTCGCTTCCGGTCGCCTTCGGTGAACGGCTGAGCGACGCGACCAGTGCCTGGGAACTGCTGGAGCTGAGGCCGGCCGCGTTCACGTTCGATGTGGTGTGGTGTGGCGGTATCACCGAAGCCTGCACCTGGATGGCGCTGGCCGAGCAGGCCGGCGTGCCGGTCCACCTGCACGGCCGGGCGTTCCTGCCCGCCCTGCACCTGGCCCGGCCTTCCCGCACACGGCCGCGCCGGTGGAGTACCAGGTGGTCTGGGAACCGAAGCGGCAGCGAGCCCTGTCGGGCACAGTCGTACCGGTAGACGGCTGGGCAGCACTGCCCGAGGGCCCGGGGCTGGGGCTGGAGGTGCGCTGCTGATGGCACCGGCCAGGACCGGCGACCTGCAGGTCCACGGCACGCAGCAAGAACGCCGCGGCCGTACGCATCTGTTCGTCCTCGATGAGCGGCTGACGGGCCACGCCACCTTCCTCACCGCGACGCTCGTCCTCGGCGACGCTACGGCGCCTTGCCCACTGCAGGTACGGATCCTCACCTTCGACGACGTCACCGTCCTGTCCCCGCTGCCCGGCCAGGAGCTGCCCACAGCCCGCGACGGGCAGGCCTTCACCAGTATGTTGATGCTGCCGCACGGATGGCGACCGCCGGTGATCCCCGAGGACTTTGCCAGGGCCGCCGCGGCGGCGGGCATCGACACTGATGCGTGGAGCGAGCCGGAGGCCCGCCATCTGCTGACCTTCCTCGGGAAAGCCCGGGAAAGCAGCCCAGTGCGAGTGCAGCGAATCAAGGCGATCATCACGGCCCTGTCGGAGACACGGTGAGCGCCGACCACGTGCGGCTTGCGGCGGGGCAGCCAGCGGACCTGTTCGCCGGCACGGAGGTTGGCGTCGGTGATGGCGTGCTCGAAGCGGATGTACTCGGTGACGGGCTCGGACACGACGCGGGCCCGCCAGACCTTCATCCCGCGGGCGACGGTCCGTTCCACCAGCGGCAGCCACCCGCTCCAGTACTGCGAGTCGTCCGCCGGCACGCTCCCGTCCCTCAGGAACGCGTCGTAGACCTCCCGCTCCTCCCCCCGGCGTAAATGTCCCGCAGTTCCAGGTGCAGGGCGTACTGCCGGGCGGAGTCGAGCAGGTCCTCAAAGCTGGGGGCCGGCGGCTTCTGCGGCATCACACGCCTTCCTGATCTGCTCCGTCATCCGGACCGGGATGCGGATGACCCCTTCGTCTTTGGGTGCGGTTCGTTTCGAGTGACGGCAGCCATCAACCAATGAGGGCATATTTGCGCTGGTCGGGCACAGGGTAGGGGCGCTCTTGGGTGGCAGAGGCGGTGACAGAGTTGCTTGCGGGGCTAGTCTGCACTTCGACCCAGTGAGCGTGTCCGGCACCATGGCGGACACCGCGAGCAGTGCACGAGGAATGCTTGTGAGTGCGAATCTTGACGCGTTGGCCCGGCTGTTGCCGCCGCCGCAGGAGAGCGTGGCCGCCCCGCCGTGGGAGCGGTCGAAGGCGGAGTGCGGCTTCGACTTCCCTGCCGACTACCGGGAGTTCGTAAACCGCTACGGCGGTGGGACGATTCTCACGGGCTCCAGGGAATGGGCGCCGGTCTGGGTGCTCGCCCCCTGTTCGGTTCCATGGAAGCCCGGTGGTCCGAGTGGTTTCAAGGCGTTCGTGGAGAAGGCCGCTTCCCTGCCCCTCGAACATGAAGCGAACAGTTGGGATGGCCCTGCATATCCGGATCTCCCTGTCGCGGGCGGCCTGCTGGCCTGGGGCCACAATCAGGACGGCGACACCTTCTACTGGTCGACTGAGCACTCCGATCCGGACCGGTGGCCAGTGGTGATGCTGGCGCGGGGACCGGCTGCAGTCCTGCCCTTCGAGGGCGGGATGGTGGAGTTTCTACTGGCTGTCTACAACGGTGAGCACATCGCGTCCCAGTGGACGGCGGACCCCGTGCTTCGCTGGACGATGGAATCGGACTGGCTCCGAGACGGCCTGCAGATCTCGGCTGGACCCTCGTATGAACGGGGATGAGCAGGACTACGGCGTGACCTGCTCGCTACCCGGCCGTAAGTGTCCAGGACAACTACTCCCGTTCTGGTCCGCTCGTCCCTACCGTGGTGGTGGAGGAGGGCTGGCGGATGGGTTCGCTGTTCAAGGAGTTGGAAGCACGCGAAGCGGCTGCCCGGGTTCGGGTGGAGGAGCTGGAAGCCGAGGCCGCTGAGCTGTCCGGAAGGCTGCGGCTGGCGAAGGAGAGCCTGGAGCGGTTGCAGATTGCGCGGGAGACGGTGGCCGAGGTCCTCGCGGAGATGCCCCCGGACAAGCCCGTGGTCGTGGTCGGTGCCGGGCAGCCCGTCGCGGAGGAGCCGGACGCGTCGGCGTATGCGGGGGCCGAGCGGCATGTCATCGGGGTGCTGACGGTGCCGAACTGGCGGCCGGGGATGGGGCCTGAGGTCCTGCCACAGGTTTATCGGGACATCGTGGAGGTGGTGGCGGACGCGCCGGGGCCGGTCCGCGCCAAGCAGATCGTGCCCAGGATCGGGCTGCCGGCCGAGACGGGGAAGATCGAGAGCACGCGGTCGAAGCTGAAGCGGCTGGTGGAGCGGGGCTGGCTGGACGAGGACACCCCGGGCATGTTCACCCCGGCCCGCCGACGGACCGCTTCTTCTGACTCCCGCTAACAGCAGGGCTCTCCCGCGCCTACATTCGAAGGTGCGACCCAATCGATGCCGGACGGGAAGAGCCCTGGAGATGACACCGTACGACACCCATGCCACCGCTGACCCCTTTGCCGACTCCCTCAACGCCTTCAAGACGCTGACCACCACGCTGTCGGGCAGCACTGCGAGCACATGGACCCACACCGAACTGGAGGAACACCTCGATGCGGCCGGGCGGGAATTGCTGCGCCTACTGCTGCAGGACCACCTCGACCTGCGCGCGGCCCGGGAGGAAGAACAGGTCCGCACCGGCGCCGGGCCGGTCGTGGTGGGGCCGGAAGGCCGAGTGCGGCCATGGCGCGAGAGTGGGCACTCGCGTTGGCTGGCCACTGTGTTCGGGATGGTCCGGGTCACCCGGGTCGTTCATCGGGGGCCGGGCATGGGCAATGTCCATCCCGCCGACACTGCGCTGTCGCTGCCGCAGGGCCGACACTCGACGGGATTACGGCGGCTGGCCGTGACCGAGGCCGTCCGCGGCTCCTTCGACCAGGCCCATGACGCGGTGACACGCCGCTGCGGGAACGTGCTGGGCAAGCGCAGGTTGGAAGAGCTCGTGGTCGCGGGCGCGGTCGACGTCGGCGACTTCTACCGGACCGTGATCCCGGTCCCGTGCAGTCGCGAGATGCCGCTGGTGGTCCAGGTGGACGGCAAGGGTGTCGTCATGCGACCGGAGGCTCTGCGCGAGGCCACCCGCCGGGCCGCCGAGAAAGCTGCCAGCGCTCATCGAGGCCGGCTCGCGCCGGGCGAGAAGCCGAACCGGAAGCGGATGGCGACCGTGGCCTGCGTCTTCGACACCCGTCCTGCCCCCAGGCGCCCGCACGATGTGATCCATCCGCCTGGCGGCCGAAGCGGCGAGCGTCCCGCCCGCCATGGGCCGAGGGCGGAGAACAAGTGGTGCACCGCCTCCCTGGTCCGTCCGCCCGAGCAGGTCATCGCCGACGTCTTCGACCAGGCCCAGGCGCGCGACCCGAACCACCTGCGGCCGTGGGTCGTCCTGGTCGACGGCGCCCGCCACCAACTCGACCTGATCAAAGCGGAGACCGGCCGACGCGGCATCACGGTTCACGTCCTGCTGGACTTCGTGCACGTGGCCGAGTACGTCTGGGCCGCCGCCCACGCCTTCCACAAACCCGGTACCACCGAGGCCGAGGCATGGGCGGCCGACCGACTCACCGCGATCCTGGCAGGCCACGCCGCTCGCACTGCCACCGAGATGACCGCCGAGGCAGAGCGGGAACACCTGCCGGCCGCTCGGCGCGAGGCCGTCGACGCCTGCCACCGCTATCTGACCGGTCACCTCGACCAGCTTCACTACGACACCGCGCTCGACAACGGGTGGCCGATCGCCACCGGCGCGGTCGAGGGCGCCTGCCGCCATCTGATCGCAGACCGCCTCGACATCACCGGCGCCCGCTGGGGCCTGCAAGGAGCCGAAGCCATCCTGCGACTACGCACCGTCGTCTCCAACGGCCACCTCAACCCCTACTGGCACTATCACACCGCCCGAGAACACGAACGCGTCTACCCCGCCTCCGACCAGCGAACGTACCTACTCAGGGCTTGACCGCGGCCGTCACTCGAAAGGAACCACACCCTTCGTCTTTTGCGCGCGGGCTGTCCTGGCTGCAGGCGGCACGGGTCGCCGCGTCGGCGAACTTGCCCTGCAAAACCAGTTCCGGCCCCCCGGCGGTGTCGGTGTCCACCCACACCGCGGGGCAGTTCCCTCCACCCGAGTTCGGGTCCGTCCCGAAGAAAAGTAACGCCATGATCTCCTCCGGAGAAAGCCAGTTGCGGGTAGTTGCGCACTGACCGTCACGCAGGCCGGTATCGACGTCAAGAGCCTCTCGCCGCACGAGCAGTGCCGGTCAGCGGTAACCGTGACGGCATCTGATCCGTCCGGGTGAGCGAGCGCCGCGACTACGGCTTCTGGGGACGCGGCGGACACCATGGACTGCGTGGCCATGCTGATCGCCGCGTACTGCGAGCAGGTCGGCGTGGACCCGGAGACCCTGAACAGCTACCTCCAGATCAGGCAGCAGCACAGCCGCGCGGACGGACCGCAGGAGGAAGACCGGGCGCACCTGGCGGGCCTGCTCGGTCAGGCGGAGCCCGCCGACACCGACGAACCGGGGCGGTGCGGATGCTGTATGGCCGCGGGCAGCGCCAGGCACAGGCCGCGCAGCAGCCCGAGGACCATCCGGAGGTGCTGTTCATGATGGCGTGCCTGCACGGCCTGCGGGCCAAGCTGTGCGACGACCTCGGGTCGCTGGACCGGTTCCCGCCGGAGGTGGCCGCGATGGCCCGCAAGGTCGCTGGTGCTCTCGACATGCCGGAGTTCGCGGCCCGGGCCTGGAAGGCCACGGGGCTCGAAGAACCGCCGCCCGGCGACCCACCACGACGTGGGTCGCGTCCTCGCCACCGGCGAGTGATACAGCAGTCCCGCCCACCACAAGAAGGGCACCAAACCCCGGCGCACCAGCGGTCTGGTGCTTGACAGTGATGCAGCGAGCAGTGGGTGATGTGACGGCAAGCGGCTTCGGGTCGAGCGGTGGTTCGGCTACCTCGCCCCCCAGATGATCCGTCGCGGAGCGCACAAGGGCATCCAGGCCCTGGAAGCCGATATCCGCGCATGGGTCAAGGACTGGAACGAAGATCCCAAGCCATTCATCTGGACCAGGACAGCCCAGGAGATCCTCGACTCCCTCGCCCGCTTCTGCCGACGGATCTCCGGCGCAGGACACCAGGCGCAATACCTGTCCCAGGTGGCGGTGGAGACGGTCCGCCTCACCGCGGACCTGGGGCGGCTTACGGTGACGTCCTCGCCGAAAGACCAGGGTGCGCGGGAGACCTGTGCCTTCGCCGTGCTCAGCTGCCAGTGCAGCGGCGCACGGTCTGCGCACCAAGAGATGGTATCAATTCTCGTCATTTGCAGCCTAGTTCGAGTCAAACAGCGCTCCGACCCCGGATCCGGGCGCTGACAGACACCCCTCGGCGGGCACGATGCTCCGACATTCAACCGGGGGGTCGTGATGAGCGCTGCCGAGGGCGGAACCGAGCTCGGGGAAGAGGGCGGTCCGGAGGACCAGAAGGAGGACGCAGCCGACGCGGAGTTGGCGCTGCGCGTCTTCACCGGGGATGAGCGCTGGGGCTGGGAGTTCGTCCAGCCTCCCGCGCCCCCGGCACACCGCGACGCCGGCAAACCGCCCGTGTACAAGGACCCTTCCGACGCCGAGGTGCGCTCCGCCCAGGAGCGGGCCATGGGCGGCAAGAAGACCGTCGGCTCCGGCTGCGCGATCCTGATCGCGGGCGTCGCGGCGCTTGCGGCCGGCGGGGTGCAGGCCGCGGTCGTCGTCGTCATACTCGTCATCGTCGCGTTCGCCATGACCTCACCCCAGGCCAGGCTGCGTGCCGCCGAACGCAGGCTGGCCTCCGCGAGGGAGCGGGCCCGGAGCGACTACGAGGCGCGCAGGAACGCCTGGCAGCACCGGCTCGCCGCTCACAACGCCGAGCACCTTCGCCACAACGAGACGCTGGACACCTGGTTCCCGATCTCGCTCACCTCCAAGCCCAGCCGCATCGACGTCTTCGGCGGTACGGGCAACGGCTGGGCGAGCCTGCTTGCCACGCTCGGCGGGCCGCTCCTCGGCGGCGGCCAGTCGGTGGTGGTCCTCGACGTCAGCCAGCAGGCGGTGGCCCTGGAGCTGGCCGGCCTCGCCGCCCGGCGCGGGATCGCCGTCAGTCACGTACCCATGCCCGGGGCCCTGCTCGGCCAGGACCTGCGCGAGGAGTTCACCTCCGAGGAACTGGCTGAGGCCTTGGCCGAAGCGCTGGGGTCCATGCGCCCGCCCGGCGCGGACATCGACCTCCACACCATCGACGTGGACGTGGTCCAGACCGTGGCGGACCTGCTCGAAGGCCCGGTGACCTTCGCCCGCCTCGCCGCCGGACTGCGCGTCCTGCTGCGCGTGTACGACGTGGACACCCAGGGGCCGGGCGCGCTCAGCCTGTCCGAGGTGGACTCGATCACCCAGGCCGTCGACTTGCTGGGCCAGGGCGAACGCGTCCAGAACGAGCTCCGCTACGTGCGGGCCCAGACGGAGCTGCTCACGAAGGCGGAGGCGGCGGCCAGCCCTGACGCCCTCGCGTCGGGCTGGTGGCGGCCCGGCGGCCTGACCGTCGTCACCACCGAGGACCTGGTCCAGCGCCGCAAGGACCTGACGGACCGCTTCGTCTTCTTCCAGCTGCTCCACACCCTGCGCAAGCGCGCCGTCACCCCCGGCTCGGGCACGCTCGTCGTCGCCGGAGCGGACCACCTGGGTCGGGAAGCCCTCGAAACCATGGCGCGCCAGGCACGTACCGCGGGAGTGCGGCTGGTCTTCCTCCTGGAGCACCTGCGGGAGGCAGCCGTCCAGGTCGCCGGCGGATCCGACAGCGCGACGGTTTTCATGCGCATGGGTAACGGCGAGGAAGCCAAGGCGGCCGCTCAATTCATCGGGCAGGAACACAAGTTCCTCGTGAACCAGCTGACCCGGCAGGTCGGGGAGACCCTCACCGAGGGGCGCGGCACCAGCTACGGCTACCAGCGAGGCATGTCGGACACGGAGGGCTTCAACCGGGGCGGGGGCTGGAAGTCCGGTAGCAACTGGGGAAGTTCCCGCTCCTATTCCACCTCGCTGTCCCGGAGCTGGCAGGACTCGACGAACACCTCGACCGCCCGCTCGACGACGACCGGCGAAAACCTGACCCGTGTCTACGAGTTCACCATCGAGCCCACACAGCTCCAGGCCCTTCCGGTGACTGGACTGGTTCTCGTCGAGGCCGGCCCGGGCGGCCGCCGTGTCGTGTTCGGGGACTGCAATCCGGGGATCAATTTCCTGCCCCGGCTGTCGACCCGACCGCGCCCGAGCCTGACGTGACCGGAGAGCTCGGCGCCCCGCCCCAACCTGCGGGGCCCGCTGCGTACCGATTCCACCGGCTGCTCACCGTGCCCCGGCGCCCGAAGGACCCGGGCACCGAGGACCGTACCGCCGCGCAGCTCACCGCCGCCGTGACGGCGGCCCATGCCGTACTCGGCCACCTCGGGACAGAGAACCCGCACGAAGGGCGCCCGGTGGGGCTCGCCGCGGTGTGGGTCCGCCCGGGTCCCCACCGGCCGATGCACTTCCTCGTGGGCGGAGCCCCGTACTTCCCGCCCGCCGGGCAGGGGCCGCGCGCGGAAGGCGAGCATCCCCTGAGCTATCCGCCGGGGGCGACCGCCCGCGGCGTCCCGGCGGGTGAGGCTTCCACACTGCTGGAGCGGATGCCGTGCTGGCTGCCCTGCCTCGGGTCCCACGACGCCTTGCGGATGGGCGACGACGAGCGCGCCCTGCCGACGGAGCGCCGCGGCTCCTTCGACGACGCCGTGTCTCACCTCCCGGAGGCCTTCGCCTGGCTGGTGCTGGCCGAGCCCGTCCCGTTCGAGCGGCTGGAGCGGGAGCGCGCCGCCCTGGCCGTGCAGCTGCCCCGGCTGCGCCAGCGGGAGAGCTCCGAGGCCGACCGTGTGGCGGCAGAACGGGCCGCGGCCCGCTACCGCGAGCTGACGCGGGCGCTCGCCACCGGGGTGTGGAACGTGCGCGTACTGGTCGGTGCCGAGCGGCCCGAGTCGGCGCTCGCCTCGGCGGCGCTGCTGTGCGGTGCGGGCGACCTGGACGACCTTCCGTACGTTCTCGTACCCGCCCGGCGTACCGTGCCCCTGGCGGACGCGCTGGCCGTGTCCACTCCCACCGCCACCGGGTCCGGACCGCCGGGAGCCACTCCTTTCATCGCCACCGCGGAACTCGTCGCGGCGCTCGCCAGACCGCCGAAGCGCGAACTGCCCGGCATCCGTACGGTCGCCCCGAACCGCTTCGACGTCACCGCCGACGACCCCGGGGAGGCCGCGGCCGCCGACGGCTTCCTGATCGGCGACATCCTGGACGAGTCGCTGTCAGCCGCGGGCCGGCTCCACGTGTCGCGCTCGACCCTGAACCGGCACGCCTTCGTCTGCGGGGCCACCGGGTCGGGTAAGTCCCAGACGGTACGGAGCCTGCTCACCGCCCTGTCCACGCACGAGCGGCCGATCCCCTGGCTGGCGGTCGAGCCGGCGAAGGCCGAGTACGCGCGCATGGCCGGGCGCCTCGCCTCGGCGGGCGGAGCAAAGGCGGCGCGCCGGGTCACCGTGATCCGGCCGGGGGACGTGGATGTCCCGCCTGCTTCGCTCAACCCGCTGGAGCCGGAGCCCGGATTCCCGCTCCAGAGCCACGTGGACCTCGTACGGGCCCTCTTCCTGGCGGCGTTCGAGGGCCACGAGCCGTTCCCGCAGGTGCTGGCCCGGGCCTTGTCCCAGTGCTACACGGCGGCCGGGTGGGACCTGGTCACCGGCGAGCCGCGCCCGGCCCACAAGCCGAAATACCTGCTGGACGAGCCGGACGAGCCCCGTGCGGCGGTCTACCCCACTCTGGGCGATCTCCAATCGACCGCCCGGCAGGTCGTGGAGATGATCGGGTACGGCAAGGAAGTCACCGCGGACGTCCGGGGGTTCGTCGACGTCCGCATGGGTTCGCTGCGGGAGGGCACGCCGGGCCGGTTCTTCGAGGGCGGCCATCCGCTGGACATCGCGGGCCTGTTGGCCGGGAACGTGGTCCTCGAACTGGAATCGATCACGAACGACCAGGACAAGGCCTTCCTCATCGGTGCCGTACTGATCCGACTCGTTGAGCACCTGAGAGTCCACCACGGGGCGGGAAGCATGCCTCTGCGCCACGTCCTGGTGGTGGAGGAGGCGCACCGGCTGCTCAAGAACGTCGAGGACGGCCCCGCGGCCGCGGCCGTCGAACTCTTCGCCTCGCTCCTCGCCGAGATCCGCGCGTACGGCGAGGGCGTCGTCATCGTGGAACAGATACCCAGCAAGATCCTGCCCGATGTGATCAAGAACAGCGCGCTGAAGATCATGCACAGGCTTCCCGCGGAGGACGACCGCCGGTCCGTGGGCGCCACCATGAACCTCCAGCAGGAGCAGAGCGAGAACGTCGTCGCCCTGCTGCCGGGACGCGCCGCGGTGGCCGCCGACGGTATGGACCGGCCGGTGCTGACGGCGATCCCGCACGGTGAACACGACGAGAGTACGAAGGACACGTCGACGGCGCCACCCCTGCTCACCAGCCGCAGCCCGCTCTGCGGGGCCTCCTGCCGTCGCGAGCCGTGCACCCTGCGCACGATGAACGACTCCCACCACCGCTCCGTGGTACCGCTCCACCTGATCTGGGCGGAAGTGGCCGCGATGGCCCAGGCGATGGGCATGGCCGCTCCCGAGCCGAGCGGGGCCGTCCGCTCCTCCCTGACGGCGCTCCCCGAGCGTGACCTGGAGTGCACCCTCGTGTACGTGGTGGAACGGGCCGTCGGAGCGCGCGAATCCCTGATGCGGGACGAGGTCGACCCGGCGGACTTCGCGGAGCGACTGCACGCGGTACTGTCCTGCGCGCTGCGCGGTGCGGAGCCTCCGGCCGGGGACCGGCGCCGCTATGCGTACGCCAACTTCCGCTTCCGGGACGTGATCTCGGCGATCGCGCGAGCCCGTAAGGCGAGTCCGGACGGCCCGCACAGCTACCCCGAGCACGCGGCTCAATGGGCGGCCCGAGGTCTGGTCCTGACCGGGACCTCGGGCGCGGACCACCGCCTCCAGGTCCACGCCCTGCCCGGCTACGGACCGGAGAAGCTCCACGCCCGGGTCGGCGACGTGGACCGCAGCGGCCTGCGCGACGCGGTGTCGGCGGTCACGGGCGGCACGACGCGAGAGCACGTCACGCGGGCCTTCGAACTGGCCTGCGCGGACGGTTCGCTGCTGAGCGCGGTAGTCGCCGAGACGGCGGTGCGCGTCGCCATGGTGTGCGCCGAGGGAAGGGAGACCCGTTCATGAGCGAGCTCAGCGGCACGTCCGACGCGCCGCCCCCTCCACCGCCGCCGACCGACGCGCAGGCGTACCGGGACGGGGACGAACCGGACGAGGCGGGGACCGAGGACAGCGGGTCCCCGGATGCTTCCCAAGAGGACCCGGACGCCGAAGGCCCCGAACCTGACCCGGAACCGGAACCGGAACCGGAACCCGAAACAGACGACCTCCCCACCCCCGCCTCCGAGCAGCCGACGGACGGCAACGTCGGCATGCAGGAGACGCAGGCTCAGGCCGAACAGCCGGAGCCCGACCCGTCGTCGGCCGGTCAGGACCCTTCTGACGGATCCGACCACCCCACAGCCACCGCACCCGACGACCCGTCCGAGCCCCCGGCCCCTGCCACTCTGGAGGACTCCACCCCCGACGAACCGAACCCGGACTCCCCCGGACCGAACCCGGACTCCCCCGAACCGAACCCGGAGCCAGACCCAAACCCGGAGCCGGAACCAAAGCCGGAACCCGAACCTGAGCCGGAACCCGAACCCGAACCGGAACCCGAACCCGAACCGGAACCCGAACCCGAACCGGAACCCGAACCCGAACCCGAGCCCGAACAACCGGAGCCAGATCCGGCTACGGAAGTCGAACCAGACCGAGACCCAGAATCGGAAGCCGACCCGGAACCTGAAGCCGAGCCAGTACCCGCGCCGGAGAACGAATCCGAACGCGAACCTCAGGTTGAAGAGGAGCCTGAGCAGGAACCAGATCCAGAACCGGAACCGGACGCACAGGCGCCACAGGACGGCCGGCCCGACGACCCGCCCGGCGAAGAACCGTCCGAGGCTTCGCCGGACGAGGCCGACCGTCCCGAGCAGGGCGACGTTCCGGAGGAGGCACTGGACGGAGCCGCCCCGCCCGATCGGTCAGGCACACCCGGGCAGACCGACGCGCAAGATCAGGACCCCGACCCAGGACCCGCCGTCGAGGGAGCGGACGACCAGGCTTCCCCTGCCGACGAAACCGCCGAGACAGTGGCGGAGGTCACCGAAGGCATGGGCAAGCTCGCCGTCGCCGTGACCGAAGCCGCCGTGGACATCGCGGGACAGGCCGTGAACGCCGCGGAAGAGGCCGCAGCAGGCGCGTCCTTCGAGTCCCGGGCCGACGCCAAGACTCAGGGATTCTCAGACGACGCGAGCCCGGGGGATGCCTCCGCAGAACCGACGGAACCCGGTACGGATTCCGAAACACCCGGGCCCAACGCCGAGGCGGTCGAGAGCGACGCCCTGGACAGACTGAGGCAGGAAGCAGTCGGAGCAGGCACCGAGGACGCGGGGGCAGCGGTCTCCGACGCCGGCGCGGACGCCGAGTTCGACCGGGCGGGAGACACGGGCAGGAGCGGGCGGGGTGACCCCCGAGAGCCGGGCCAGGGCCCGGACACCTCACGCGGGGACGGACCGGCGGAACCTGATGGGGTCACGCCTCCGAGCGGCAGCGGTGAGGGCGGTGACGAGTACATCGGTCAACCGACCACGTCCGACGGAGCCCAGGACGAGGGCGCGCGGTATCCGGTGGGGTATCGCGGAAACCAGAACGACACCAGTATCAGGGACAGCACCGCCACAGATTCGACGAGCAATCGATACGGTCGGGATATCAACGTGACGATTCCCGAAGGATACACCGCCAGAAACGCCCCCGCCGAAATCGGGGGACGCGAATACAGTGGCCACGCTCTGGACCGGATGCAGGGCCGGGGGTTCGTCCCGTCCGTCGTCGAGAACGCCATCACAACGGGAGAATCATCGCCGGGCAGACATGAAGGAACGACCGTGCACTACAATCCAGTCGACCGATTTTCTGTCATAACGAACACGGAAAATGGACGCGTCATTACCGTAATGGGAGGCGATCGCAGGTGAGTCTTTCGGACCCGGAGTCCCCGTGGTGGGCACAAGCGAAGCGCAGGGCCCTGGGTGAACTGGGGGCATTTCGGCAGGGAAAGTCCCATCTTCCCGCACTGGCGGAGTCCCTGCTCGAACTGTCCGACACCTTCCGCGAGAGGGAGGCGGACCTGTCCGGTATTTCGCCCCCGCTACCCAGGTCTGCCAGCCAATGGATTCACGATTTCGACACATTGTCCGGTGACGTGGAGGTCGTTTCCTCCATCGCGCTCGACGAGGGCTGGTCGGAACTTCCGGACGGCGAGGTGGCCCGTGTGACAGACCTCGTCAGGGCCCTCGTAGATCTGGTCAACGAGCTACCGAACGAGTCGGCTGCGCCGGAGCCAAATTAAAAATCATCTCATTTGGATGGTGTCTCACGTGGTATTTGGGGTTGGGGCATCATGAGCGGCTGTGGTAACCGATCTGTCGCATCGTCGCATCGGCTGGTTCCTGACGAACTCTGGCCGCTGGTGGCGCCGTTGTTGCCACCGTTCACGCCTCGCCGGCAAGGTGGTGGGACAGCTCCTGCGACGATCGAGCCGTGTTCACGGCGGTGGTGTACGTGCTGACCAGCGGGTGTGCCTGGCGGCACATGCGGCCGACGTTCGGCACCCGCCCGCCACCACGCATCGCCGGTTCACGGCATGGACCGAAGCCGGGCTGTGGCGCCGACTGCATCGTGCGGTCCTGGGCCGCGACCTCGGCCCCGGCGTGGATGCTGACCCGGCCGCCGCCCTCCGGGGCGTCCTCGTAGTAGGCGACCCCGGGGCCCGCAGGCGTGCCACCCACCGCCTCCAGGCGCCGGAACAGCTCCTCGTAGAGCGGCCCGATGACCGGGCCGAAGTCCCCGGGTTCAAAGCTCGCGGCGGTTGCGGTCAGCTCCGCACCACCCGGATCGCCGGCAGGCTCTTGAAGACGACGTCGTTCGTAGGCATGTGCCCCTCGCTCTCGATCGACCGGAGCCTCGCCGCGACCTGGACGAGGCGCGCGACGGCCGCCGCCATGTCGGCCTCCAACTCGGCCCGCCGCAGCCGCAGCAGTGCGCGCAGTTCCTCAGTACTGACCTCCTCATCCAGGATCTGCCGGACCTGCTGGAGGGTGAGGCCGAGATCCTTGAGCGCGATGACGCGGTTGAGGCGGGTGAGCTGGGCGGCCGTGTAGGAGCGGTAGCCGGTGGCGGGGTCGTCCCGGACCGGGCGCAGCAGGCCGGTTGCGCCGTAGTGGCGCAGCATCCGGACCGGAACGCGGCCGTGTCGGGCGAAGTCTCCAATGGTGAACATGATGTCTCCGAGTTCAGCGCCTGACACGGTGTGAGGGTCAACAAGCGCCTGACACTCGCCGCCGTCGCCCCGTACCCCGCCGAGGCCGTTCTCGGCGACCGGCTCGCGGAGGAAGAACGGCAACGAGGGGACGCCGCCGGAGGCGATCGCCGAAGTGAACCGGCCTGCTCGCGCCTGGCGGCGCTGAATTCTCCGGCCATGAGGGGACGATCCGGCCACATGTGCGCGGGCCAGCCGCGAACGGCCGGCCCGCGCAGTCCTGCGTGGGGCCGGGCGGCGTGACGGGTACGGTGCCGGCCGGCCCGGTCAGTCGCCTACGGGGCGGGGATCTCCCTGATGAAGCGGGAGTCGAAGTCGCACCAGACCAGGCCGGGCAGGAAGGCGCCGCCGGCTTCGTCGAGGTGGTCCTCGACGTACGGGATGTTCGCGTCGCAGACCTCGATACTGTCGTCGAAGAACTGGGTGGTGTCCGGGTTGGCGTGGAAGCTCCAGCGCGGGTTGTAGTCAGCCGTCCGCTTGACGATCCGCGTGATCACGTGGGGCCGGTCGGTGGTCTCGCCGGCGACGAGTTCCCGGGCGTGCTCGATGTCCCCGGCCTTCGTCAGCTTGATGACGAACTCCTCCCGCGTGTGGTCGGTCATCACGAAGTACGCGGGGGCCTCGGCGGCGGCGCGGACCGGCTGGCTGTCTGGGGTGCCGGCCTGGGCGGGCTGTGCCGTAGCGAAGGCCATCACGCCGACGGCGGCCAGGCCGGCCGCAGGCGCGGGCGGGGCCGGGCGCGGGCGACATCGTCGGGCGTGGCAGCGCCCGCAGGCACCGGCACGAGCAGCGTCCGAGGCCAACCGGGAATCGAACAGTGCAAGAGTTCAGGGCCCCGAGACGCTGCGGCTGCGGTCCCGGCGATGATGGCGGCGTGTCGAACGGGTGCCGGCCCCGCCAGTGGTAAATGTGCTTTCATCCCATTTGCCTCTGAGAGAGGATGGCCATGAGCCGACTCCGTGATGCCGGGCTGAGGGGTGACGAAAGGATCGAGGCGTCGTTCGGCACACTCAGCCTGGAGCATTCCTTCCCGACCGACGAGTCATCTGCGTTGCTGTTCGACCAGCTGGATGCACAGCGTGCCGCCCAGGCGTATCTGTGGTCGCTGCCGCTGGTGGGGTTTCTGACCTGGCGTGAGCGGGCGGCTGAGACGTTTAGGGCGATGGGCTTCGATTTCGTCGTCTATGACTCGCTGCGGGAGAAGCGGGGCATCGTCACGGCGAACCTGACGAACCCGTACATCATCAACTTCACCAGTCTCGCGGACGGTCCGGTCCTGATGCGGGGTGCTGGATTCCTGGCAGCGGCCGGTCGCGGACCTCGGCCAGACCGGCCCCGACCAGGGCAGGGGCGGCGGCTACGTCGTCCTCGGCCCGGGTCATGACGACGCCCCCTTCAAGGACTGCGGACGGTACGCCGTCCGTTCTCACCGGCAGCTCCGCTTCAACGACGCCGGCAACACCGATCTGTTCATCGGCCCTACCGCCCCGGACGGCACCAAGAGCAACTGGCTGAAGACCGTTGCGCCGGACGGCTGGTTCGTCTACTTCCGCCTCTACGCGCCGACCGAGCCGTTCTTCGACAGGACCTGGGCCCTGCCCGACCTCGAAGCCCTCGCCTGAAACCTGAAAGGAGGCCCGCCCATGCCGGAGTGGGCCCACCGGTACCAAGCCCTGGCAGAGCTGCCGTTCACCGGCGGCTACCCCACCGACCAGACCGCCTGCGCCCTGGAGGACGAGCTGTACTTCCAGCGCGCCGTCCAGACCTACCTGTGGGCACTTCCTGCCGTGAACATGTACGCCATGAAGGAAGGCATCGGGCGTGCGGCCGGCCGCGGCTACCAGGTGATGTCGGTGTTCGAGAAACGCCTCAAGCCCCACACCCTGATCACCACACCCAACTGCGACGTCATCTACGGCCTGGGCTTCGCCGACCTGGCCGAGACCGGTCCTCTCGTCATCGAGGCACCCCCGGGGCTCCAGGCGCTGCTGGACGATTTCTGGCAACGCCCCCTGCGCAGCCCGCTCCTCGACGGCATCCAGTACCTCGGCGACATCGGCCTTCCAGGCCCGGACCGCGGCAAAGGCGGCAGATACCTGATCGTGCCGGAGGGCTACCAGTCCATGGCCGGAGAAGACCTGTCGGACTACTACATCTACACCAGCAGCACCAACGGCGTGCTGATCTTCCTGCGCGGCTTCTTCCCCTCCGTTGACGACCTCGCCCCGGGCGTTGCTGCCGTCGAAGGCATCACCGTGTACCCACTGCACGGACAGCGGCAGCCGATGCGCTTCGAGCACGTCTCCGACCTGCCCCTCAACGCCCTCTTCCCCCGCGGAGCCGCCTACTTCGACCTGCTCGACCACGCCGCCACCGTCGGCTGGAAAACGGCCAAGACCATCGCAGCCCGCTTCCACCACGAACCCGGCGCCCGGTGGTGGAACGACCGACAGTGGATCGCCCACGTGAAAACAGACCTCGACGACTTCCTGCACACCCTGCTGGACGAGGAATTCCGCGACCGCCGCACCGGCCACACCGACGTGAACGCCAAAGCCCACATGTACGTCAACCACTACTCCATCAGCACCGGCATGATCACCTCCCGGGTCGGCGCAGGCGCCAAATACGCCAACACCTACACCGACCGCGACGGTGACGTACTGATGGGCCAGCACACCTACCGCATCGACCTACCCGCCCAGCCCCCGGCCAAGCTGCTCTGGTCCCTCACCCTCTACGACGCCGACACAGCCGCCGAAATCGCCGCCGAGAACCAGACCTACTCCTCCCTCAACTCCCTCGGAGACCTGAAACCCAACGAAGACGGCACCTACACCATCCACACCGCACCACAGCGGCCCGCCGGAGCCGCCAACTGGATCAGGACCGTTCCCGCCCGAGGCTGGTTCGGCCTCATCCGCTGGTACAGCCCTGAACAAACCTTCTTCGACCACAACTACAAACCCGGCGACTTCGTAAAAACCACCCACCGTCCCACATCCTGACGGACAGATCACCAGGCCACCCGGCCAGCCGCCGACAACAGAACGAACACGTGGAGTACTGGTGGTGGCCCCGCTGTCCGCACTGACCAGGAGCCCTTGATGGACGCCTCTCACCACACAAGTCCCGCCGGTCTTCCCGTGCCGCGGCGGATGTCGCACGCTGAGTACTCACGTTCCCGGCACGGGGTGTGGCTCAGCGCCGCCGCCCTGTTCACCGATCCGCTCGGTCGCGTCCTGCTGGTCCAGCCGGCCTACCGTGAGCAGTGGCTGCTGCCTGGCGGTGGCGCCGAGCCCGGAGAGAGTGCCGCGCAGGCGTGGGTGAGGGAGGTCGGTGAGGAACTCGGCGTGGAGCGGACGCCGGGCCGGCTGCTGGCCGTGCACTGGCTGCCCCCGGATCATCCGGACATCGATGCCGGGAAGATCGTGCCCGGTGAGGTCCGGTACATCCTGGACGGCGGCACCCTCACCGAGGAGGAGATCGCGACATTGCGCGTGCCCGCCGATGAGCTGTTGGGCTTCGAGTTCGTCGACTCGACCCAGGCCCGCGAGCGGATGATCCCGGTCGACGAGCAGATCCTGCTCGCCGCGCTGCGCGCCCGGCTGTCCGGCACGACCGCGCACCTGGAGAGCGGTCGGCACGTCGGTGAGGTTCCGCCGCTGGACCGCCACAACGTGTATGTCCGGCCGCGGACCGGGCGGACGTGGCCCTGGCACCCGGAACCGGTACCCGCCGGTCTACCGGTGAAGCAGGCCTGGGGATGGCTGTTCGCGCCGGACGGCCGTGTGATCCTCGTCGTGGACCCCGGCAACCGGCTCCCCACGCTGCCGGGAGGCACAGTCGAGACCACCGACGGCTCACCCGAGGAAACGCTCAAGCGAGAGGCGATCGAAGAGGCGCAGGTGACGCTCGGGGACGACATCGTCCGGCTCGGCTGGGTCCATGACGCGACGGGAGAGGTCTACGGCGGCATCGGACCGTGCGCACGCCTCCGCCTGACGGCCCCCGTCACACGGATCGGACCGGCCAAGGCGGATCCGGCCACCGGCCGTACCTTCGCCCGGCTACTCGCCACCCCAGACCAGGCAGCCGCGCTCCTGGGCTGGGGCGAGAACGGCTACCAGCAAGCCGAACTCGCCGCCCGCCGGGCCCACGAACGATGGGGCATCCCCTACACGACGCCGGTCCCGATCAGCGAACTCCCCCCAGCCGGCTCATGAGCGCGTTGTCCTCCCCGGGTCAAGGACCACCACGCCCGTCCCAGCATCGTGCGCGCGGGGGCATCTGCGACGCAGGACTGCATCCCATGGCCGCTGCCTCCCGGAAGTTTCCCAACGCGGGCGCCGGGGATGCCTCGCGCACCCCGGCCCGCTACCTGCAGCTGACAGGCTCCTGCCCAGTGCGGGCGGCGGCAAGGAGGAGCCATGGTGGCGATGACCGGCCCGTCGTGTGGTGCTCGGCACCACCCATCGTCCGCCGCGGCGGTGCGCAGCTCCTGGAGTTTCAGCTCCAGGTCGATCACCTGCTGTGCCAGGGTGGTGATCCGGGCCTTGAACTGCTCGGTGTCCTCGGGGCCGCTGATACCGGACCCGTGCCAGACCTGCTCGCCCAGGACACCTCGCGCCGGCGGTCGAAAAAACCCGCCGCAGGTCGCGAAGATCACCGTAGAGGCTCCGCCGCAGTAAATCCGGTATGCACTGCGACAGCACTCCAAGGTGTCAGATTGACTCGTCTTCACCTTTATCCGCGCACTGCGCCGTTGGTAACGTCCCTGCCAAGTACCGCAAATTTCCGTCGAATAAGGGGGAACGACGTGCGCGTACGTAAGTTCGTATCTGTAGCGTCGGCTGGTCTGGTGGCCGGAGGTCTGGCTCTGGCAACCGGGGCGCCCGCGAGTGCGGCGCCTCAGGCGAGTTGCCAGGCGTACAGCATCTCCACCAGCGGGGGGTACGTTCACTACAACGAGTGCAACACCGGTTCGGGTACTACCGAAGAGGGATACGTGAAGGACATGGACGCCGATGGTCAGTGCGCCTATGTCTACACGACCCTCAACGGGAGCGGCACCATCCGCGACCAAGCCAAGGCGTGCCCCAAGGGCACGGAGACCTATTTCAGCTGGAGCTACCCCGGCTACGCGCCCGTGCAGGTGCAGGTATACCTCAGGGAGGCCTGAACCAGTAGAACTGGGTGTAACTCGCCGGGCAGCCGCGAGACCCTTCTGTGGCTGTCCGGCGGCACTGCTCTCAGGTTGCGCCGCGCCTGGACGTCGATCTGCTGACCACCTCCCCGGAGCACGTGGACCAGTTCGCCGGGTGGCTGCGACGCCCGGTCCAGCCGGGACGGCTGCGGCCGGCGGACGCCGGCGGTCCTGCCCGAACACCAGCGGATCACCACCAAGTCGCATGAGACGGTGGTACGAACGCTGCGGGACGCCAACCGAAAACTGAACGAGGAGAACGAACGGCTCCGCAGCGAACTCGCCGTGTCCCTCGGACAGTTCCGCGACCTTCGACGTGGCATCCCCACCCCCAGCGATTATTCCCCGCTCTCGGGGTACGGCCCGGCATCGGCGAACCGGTGGATCCGGTCCTGTTCGGCGGTCTCGTCGGAGGCGTCGAAGTGCCGTACCTGCTTCCACCAGCGATCACGGTCATAGCCCTCGCAGTGGTTGAACTCGTGAGCCGTACTGCGTAGCCGCTGCCACTCGCGCACGATCGCGGCCCGCTGCCACCTCTCGGGCCGTTCCACCGCGAGCAGTGTGTACAGGAGCCCGGCCGAGTCGCAGACCAGGCGGAGCAGAGATCGCATGGCGAAGGACGTCTCACCGGTCTCGCCGACCTCTTCGTACACCCGCCCCAGCTGGACGTCGAGGAACGTCTCCAGGGCGCGGACATCCTCGGGCCTGAGGTCTTCGGCGTAGGTGAGGGTGCGTTCGGACGGCCGGGTGGTCATGCAGGTGAGTCCTCGCTTTCGTGCGGTGCCAACGGGATCAGCTCCCGTAATGAACAACTTTACGGAGACGGAGCTGCCACTGTCAGCCACGCAAAGGGCCGGCTCAGGACGGCTGACGAACCAGAAAAGTCCAGATAACGGCCTGCTCATCAGTAAAAAAATTCCACCGGCATGCGGCGGAAGACAGCCATGGCCCCGGCCGCGATCGAGGAGCTTCCTCTGAACCCCCCCACCAGGCCGATCACGTGTGCCAAACGACCATGATCGTTCGGGGACCGCTTGCCGGAGGACCGCTGCCTGCGGTCCCTGTGTCCGATTCGCGCCTTACTGACCGCGCCGGGCTGGCGACATGCTGACGATGAGTGAAGTTGCCCGGACTCTGGGAGGTACTCGTGCGTTCACTGCGAAGCATTGCCCTTTCAGCCGTCGCCACTGCGGTGACTGCTCTCAGCCTGGCTACGCCTAACGTCGCGCACGCCGCGACAAGCGGGTGGAGCACGTGCCCGTCCACCTACTTCTGCGTCTGGAACGACTGGAATGGCGAAGGCAGGATGTGCAAGTGGCAAGATGACGCCATAAATTGGGACGATTGTTCCTGGGCTGACAACCAGTACCCGAAGTCGGTCTACAACCACGGAACTTCGGGCAAGGGCGTGACGATTTACTACTACACGGGGTGGTTCAGCCCTATCGGGGGCTGTGTCGAGAGGGGTGAGACGGTCAATCTCGCGGGCAACTACTACATCGGGTCTCACCGCTGGGATTGCTGAGACGGCCCCGTTCTCGTATAGCTACGACGAACGGACATGTAGCGCAGGGTGCTACTCAGATCGCTCTGGCCCGCCACGAGTACGAGAACCGTTCGCGCTCATGGACTGGCGGACGCCGGCCTGGCGGCAGGCGTCGGCGAAGGCCCGGCTGGTGTACTGGGCCCCGTGGTCGGTGTGCAGGACCGCCCCGGCGAGGCTGCCACGGGCGCTTGTGGTTGATCCGCTCGCCGTCATCGCGGAGTTCGGCGGTGATCCTGGGGACGCCGTAGGTCCCGTCCGGCTCACGGTGCACGGCCCGTATCCGGGCGTGAACGGGCGTCGGCCGCCTGCCGGGCGGCCCGCTCCGCGGCCGTGCGACGCCAGTAGTAAAAGCTGGAGCGGGCGATGCCCAGGATGGTGCACAGCCGCTTCACGCCGTAGCGGCGGTGGTGGTCGGCAACGAACTCGAAGCGGCTCAGGAGCCGTCAACTAACTACTGCCGGGTTCGGGCTCGCTGAGGTTGATGGTGTGGTAAGTCGTCTTCTGTGGGGATTTCGGAAGTCACCCTGGAAGTACTGGACGTGAAGTTCGCGGCGATCCTGCCGCACTTGGACGAGCGGCAGCGCCGCCTGTATCTGGCATCCGAGGCCGCCGCACTCGGGCACGGCGGGATCACGGCGGTGGCCAGGCTGGCGGAGGTATCGGAGTCGACCATCGCGCGGGGCCGCGACGAACTCGTGACCGGGACACCGGTACTGGGGCGGGTGCGCCGCCCCGGCGGCGGTCGCAAGTCGGCCGCCGAACGTGATCCCGGTCTGGTGCCGGCACTCGCGGCCCTGATCGAGCCGCAGGAGGTCGGCGACCCGGTCTCGCCGCTGCGCTGGACCACGGCCTCGCTGCGTGACCTGGCCCGGGAACTGACCGCGGCAGGCCATCCGATCAGCGCCCCGGCCATGGGCAACCCGTTGCATTCGATGGGTTTCAGCCTCCAGGGCATGGCCAAGACCCGTGCCGGTAGTCAAGTCCCGGACCATGACACCCAGTTCCGGCACATCAACGCCACAGCCGAGCGGTTCCTGTCCCAGGGACTGCCGGTAGTGAGCGTGGATGCGAAGAAGAAGGAGCCGATCGGCGACTTCGCCCGCGCGGGCCGCACCTACCGCCCCAAGGGGGCGCCGATCACGGCTCCGGACCACGACTTCGTGGACCCCGATACCCCGGTTGCAATTCCGTACGGCGTCTACGACCTGGGGCAGGACTCCGGCTGGGTGAACGTCGGCACCGACCGCAACACCGCCGCCTTCGCGGTGGAGTCCATCCGCCGCTGGTGGAGCCGGCAGGGCCGACATGACTATCCCGACGCGACCCGGCTGCTGGTCACCGCAGACTCCGCAGGGGCGAACTCCGCAGGCTCCCACCTGTTCAAAAGCCACCTGGCCGCCTTCGCCGACGAGTGCGGACTGACCACCACCGTCTTGCGCTTTCCACCGGGAACATCGAAGTGGAACAAGGTGGAGCACCGTCTGTTCTCCCGCATCACCCACAGCCTGCGCGGACGGCCCCTGACCAGCTACGAGATACTGCTCCAGAGCATCTCGGCCACCCGCACCCGCACCGGCCTGACCGTCAGCGCCGTCCTTGACGAGAACGACTACCCCACCGGGCGCACGCTCACCAAGGACGAGCGCAAGGCCATCCTGCAGCGCGTCCAGCGCGACGACTTCCGCGGCGAGTGGAACTACACCATCGCTCCATACGACCCCCAGCAGACTCCCCCTGCCGAGCCGGACCGGGCGAAGGCACCGCCGATCCCGGCCGAGGCCACTCACCTGCTCACGCACCCCACTCTGACCGGCATGTCCCGCGAGCTGTTCGACCGGCTCGTGGAGGAACTCGAACCCTGCCGCCGGGTCCTGGCCGAGGCGGAGCGGGAGAAGAGAAAGGGCCTCAACCGGCGACGAGACACCTCCAGACCAGCAGGCATACAACCACACGGAACCCCGCACACACAGTCTCAACTCACCCCAGATACCTGCAGCACACACCACTCCCCCCACCTCAACTGCACCCCCACGAAACGACAGCGGCATGACCTGCGTCACGGGTGACGGAGGCAGTGAACCCGGCCGCCCGATTGCTCCGTGTTAGAAGCGGATCACCAGCGTTGCAACGAACAAGCGCCTGTGCCTCCCTCCCGCAAGCCGCCATCCGGTTGGCGGGGCGGCCCAGGGCTACCAGGGAGTGAACAGCAGGGTGGAGAAGACCGCGGCAGTCGGCCCGCAGCACACATCGGTGGCACCGGAAACGGAGGGCCCGCACGAGGACATCGCGATCATCGGTATGGGATGCCGTCTGCCCGGTGGCATCACCGGTCCCGATGAATTGTGGCGACTGCTGATGGAGGAGCGGGACGCCGTCGGTCCCTTCCCGGACGACCGCGGGTGGGACGTAGCACGCTCGTATACCGCCCAGTTGGACGCTCCCGGCCATCATGTCCAGCAAATGGGGGGCTTCATCGCGGCGGACAGGTTCGATGCCCGTTTCTTCGGCATATCGGCCCGCGAGGCACTGGCCATGGACCCGCAGCAGCGCCTGCTGCTGGAGACCGCCTGGGAGACCCTCGAACGCGCCGGCATCGACCCGGGAGGGCTCAGGGGCAGTGCCACCGGGGTGTACGTGGGTGTCATGGAGTCCGAGTACGGACCGGGTCTGGCCGAGGGGTCCGCGGTCGAGGGCCATGTGATGACGGGCACCACCGGGAGCGTGCACTCGGGTCGGATCTCCTACGCGCTGGGGCTCGAAGGTCCGGCGCTCTCGGTGGACACGGCGTGTTCTTCCTCGCTGGTGGCGATGCATCTGGCGGTGCGCGCGCTGCGCAACGGGGAGTGTGACCTCGCGCTGGCCGGCGGCGCGACCACGGCGCCGACCCTCGGCATGTACGTGGAGTACAGCCGATTGGGTGCCCTGTCCGGCGACGGGCGTTGCAAGACGTTCTCCGCCGATGCCGACGGCTTCGGCATGTCGGAGGGCGTGTCCATGCTGGCCTTGGAGCGACTGTCGGACGCCCGACGGGCCGGACACCGGGTGCTGGCCGTCGTGCGGGGCAGCGCGATCAACCAGGACGGCGCGTCCGACAGCCTGTCCGCACCCAGCAGCCCTGCTCAGGAGAAGGTCATCCGGTTGGCCCTGGCGGACGCCGGCCTGACAGGAGACCAGGTCGACGCGGTCGAGGCACACGGCACCGGCACCCGGCTGGGCGATCCCACCGAGGTGCGCGCGCTGGCAGCCGTCTACGGCCGCGCCGACCGGCCCTTGCTGCTGGGCTCCTTGAAGTCGAACATCGGGCACACCCAGGCCGCGGCGGGTGTGGCGGGCGTGATCAAAATGGTGTTGGCCCTCGGCCACGGCGCGCTGCCCCGGACCTTGCACGTGCGCACCCCCGCGTCCTACGTCGACTGGCGAACCGCCGGCCTTGAGGTGCTCACCCGGCGGCGGAACTGGCCCGAGCCCCCGGTGGACCGGCCGCTACGAGCCGGGGTGTCGGCCTTCGGCATCTCCGGCACCAACGCGCACATCATCCTTGAGCAGGCTCCCCGGCCGCCGCATCATGCGGCCGGGCCCTCCTCGGCGGAGGCGCCGGGCAGCGAGGAGACGGCGTTGGTGGTGTGTGCGCGGTCCGGGTCCGCCCTGGCCGAGCAGGCCGCCCGACTGGCTTCGTGCGTCGAGGACGACCCCACCATGGACGTCTGGGCCGTGGCCGGTGCGCTGGTGCGCTCTCGCGCCGTGTGGGAGCACCGGGCGGTGGTGGTCGGGGCGACCCGCGCCGAACTGGTGGAGGGCCTGCGCGAAGTGGCCGAACAGCGGCCGGCGTCGCTGGCCCGGGTCGGGGTGGCCGATGTCCCCGGCGTGGGCGGTGCCGTATGGGTGTTTCCGGGCCAGGGCGCGCAGTGGGCCGGAATGGGCGCCGAACTGTGGGACCAGGAGCCGGTGTTCGCGGCCCGGATGGCGCAGTGCGAGCAGGCGCTGAGCCACTGGGTCGACTGGTCGTTGTCGACGATGGTGCGGGAGGGGGACGCGGCGTCCCTGGAACGGGTCGACGTGATCCAACCGCTGTCGTTCGCTGTGATGGTGTCATTGGCCGCGCTGTGGCGGTCCTGGGGACTGCGGCCGGACGCCGTGGTGGGCCATTCGCAAGGGGAGATCGCGGCGGCTTGCGTAGCGGGCGCCCTGTCACTAAAGGACGCGGCCCGGATCGTCGCCGTACGCAGTCGGCTCATCGCGAGGACCCTGGCCGGTCGGGGCGGAATGCTGGCGGTCGCGGTGAGCGTGGAGCAGGCTACCCGCGATCTGCGGGAGCGGGGCAGTGACGACGTCGAAATCGCCACGGTGAACGGGCCCCGCTCGGTCACCCTGGGCGGGTCACCGGAAGCGCTGCGCGAGGTGGCTGCCTTCTACGAAGGACTCGAAGTGCGGGCCCGGACGATTCCGGTCGGCTACGCCTCCCACACCCGCCAGGTGGAGGGCCTGCACGCGGAACTCGTCAGCGCTTTGCGCGGTGTGACGCCCACCGCCGCGGACGTCGTCTTCCACTCCACGGCCGATGCCTGTCGGCTGGCGGGACCCGAACTGGACGCTGAGTACTGGTTCCGTAACCTGCGCGGACGGGTCAATTTCACGGATGCGATAAGGGAGTTGGGCGATCAGGGATTCCGAACCTTCCTGGAGGTCAGTTCCCATCCGGTGCTGACCGCGAGCGTGCAGGACACCCTGGAAGCCGCCGGGATCACCGGCTTCGTGTCCGGCGGCAGTCTGCGGCGGGGGGAGGGCGGCCGGCAGCGGATGCTACGGTCGGCGGCTGAGCTGTTCGTACACGGGGTACCAGTGGACTGGAAAGCCGTCCTGCCCACGGGAGTGGGTGCGGTGGAACTGCCCACGACGGCGTTCCAGCGGGAGCGTTTCTGGCTCTCCCCGGGAGCCGGTGGGCGAACGGACGTGGCGGCGGCGGGTCTGGAGCCCGCAGCGCATCCCCTGCTGGGCGCGGTGATCGAGGACCCGGCGACCGGGGGGCTGGTGCTGACCGGACGGATCTCCAGGTCGTCGCATCCTTGGCTGGAGGACCACGCGGTGCTCGGCAGCGTCATTATGCCCGGCACCGCACTGCTCGAACTGGCCGTGCAGGCCGGTGACCGGACGGGGTGCCCGTCGGTCGAGGAGCTGGTGCTGGAAGCGCCCCTGCTCGTCCCGGACAACGCCGCGGTACGGCTGCGGGTCGTCGTGGGCACCCCGCGGGAGACGGGGGGACGGGACGTGACCTTGTGGTCGTGCCCCGAAGGTGACGAGGCCGCCTGGAGCCGCCACGCCAGCGGCCGACTCTCACCCGGGCCGGTAGCCGAGGCCGACGAGACGCCGCAGACCCAGTGGCCGCCCACGGGCGCGGTACGGCTGCCGGTGGAGCCGTACCAGGAGTTGGCCGCTCGGGGCTACGCGTACGGGCCCGTCTTCCAAGGGGTGCAAGCGCTGTGGGCGCGCGGACGGGAGATCTTCGCCGACGTGGCGCTGCCTGAAGGTACCGAACCCGACGGGTTCACCCTCCACCCCGCGCTCCTGGACGCGGCCCTGCACGCCTGCGTCCTGGGCGGCGCGGTTCCTGACGGGGAAGCGATCGCGCTTCCGTTCGCCTGGAGCCAGGTGGAGGTGCACGCCGTCGGCGCACGCGCTGTTCGGGCCCGTCTGACCCCGGCCGACGGTGGCGGTGTCGGCGTTCTGCTGACCGACGCGACGAACGCCCCGGTCCTCTCGGCGCGTTCTCTGACCTTCAGGACGGCCGATCGCAAGGCGCTGGACCGACCGGTCGCCGCCCGGTCCGCCGAAGGCCCGGGCGCGCTGTACACGGTCAGGTGGACGGCCCTGCCCGGGGTGCGGGCCGACGCTCGCGTCGATCCCGGAGCCATGCGTGTGATCGGTGGCGCCGCCGATCTGGGCGAGGCGGCTTCACGGGCCGAGGCCGGCCGCTGCGACTGGCTCGTGTGGCACGCCCGTTCCGGCGCGCCGGCGAACGCGGACGAGGTGGTGGACGCGGTCAGGTCGGTCACCGGCGCGGCCCTTCGCCTGGTGCGGGAGTTCCTGTCCGATCCGGCCTGTGCCGGCTCCAGGCTGCTGGTGGTCACCCGCCGGGCCGTCGCCGTGCGCGAGGAGGAGTCCGCCTGCCTCGATCCTGTCGCCGCAGCCGTGTGGGGCCTGATCCGCAGTGCACAAAACGAGCATCCCGGCCGCCTGGCGATCACGGACGTGGACGTTTCCTGGGACGGTGTGGCCGACGAGGGGGCATTCCGGGAGGTGATGAGTGCAGCGATACGGGAGGACGAATGGCAGACCGCGGTCCGCGGGACGGCACTGTCGATACCGCGTGTGTACCCCGCGCCCGCGGGTGTGCGCCTGCCCGACGGGCCGCTGCCGTGGGTGCTCGGCGTGGTGGGCTCCGGCAGCACGGAGGTGGTGGCCCAGCAGGCCCCGGACCTGCTGGAGCCGCCGAAGCCCACGGACATCCGCATCGAAGTGCGGGCCGCGGGCGTCAACTTCCGTGACGTCCTGGTGACGCGGGGCATGCTGGCCGACTCCACGGACCTCGGCCACGAGGCGGCGGGGGTGGTCACGGCCGTGGGCAACCAGGTGCGGGATGTCGCCGTCGGTGACAGGGTGTGGGGTGTCTTCTCGCGCGCGATCGGTTCGCTGGCGACCACCGACGCACGCAACACCGCCCCGATACCGCGTGGTTGGACGTTCGAGGAGGCCGCGGCGGCCCCGGTGGTGTTCCTGACGGCCCTGTACGGCCTGCGGGATCTGGGCCGGCTGGGCCCGGGACAGCGCGTGCTGGTGCACACCGCCGCCGGGGGTGTGGGCATGGCCGCGGTCGCCCTGGCACGCCACCTGGGAGCGGAGGTCTTCGCGACCGCGAGCACGGGCAAGCACGCGGTGCTGCGGGCCATGGGCCTGAACGACACGCACATCGCCGGCTCACGCGACACCGGCTTCGAGGAACGCTTCCGCGCGGCCACCGGCGGAACCGGCATGGACGTGGTCCTCAACTCCCTGACCAAGGAGTTCGTCGACGCCTCGTTGCGGCTGCTGCGCCCCGGCGGCCGTTTCCTGGAGATGGGTCAGCGCGACATCCGTGACCCGGCCGAGGTGGCGCACACCCACCCGGGCGTCACGTACCTGCCCTTCCACTACTACGACGCCGGACCGGACCGGATCGCCGCCCTGCTCAGGGAGCTGACGGTGCTCTTCGAAGGAGGCTCGCTGTCGCTCCCCCCGGTGCGAGTGTGGGACGTACAGCAGCTTCCCGAGGCGCTGCGGACCATGGCCAAGGGGCTGCACGTCGGCAAGAACGTGCTCAGGATGCCGCGTTCCCTGGACCCGGCAGGAACAGTACTGATCACTGGTGGGACCGGACAGTTGGGCGGACTGACCGCACGGCACCTGGTTACCCACCACGGGGTGCGCAGTGTGCTGCTCGCCTCACGGCACGGCGAATCGGCCGACGGTGCCGCCGAACTGTGTGCGCAGCTGCGCGGCCTCGGAGCGCGGGTGGAGGTGGTGGCGTGTGACGTCGCCGACCGTGAGCAGGTCGGCAAGCTGCTTGCGCAGGTTCCCGAGGACGCCCCGCTGACCGGGGTGTTCCATGCTTCAGGCGTGCTGGACGACGGCGTGGTGGCCTCGTTGGACGAGCAACGACTGGAGCGGGTGCTGCGGCCCAAGGTCGACGCCGCGGTGCACCTGGACGAACTGACCCGGCAGATGGACCTGGCCGCCTTCGTGTCGTTCTCCTCTGTCGCCGGAGTTCTGGGCACCACGGGCCAGGCCAACTACGCTGCCGCCAACGCCTTCCTGGACGCCCTTGCCGCGGTGCGGCAGGCCCGCGGCCTGTCCGGGCAGTCCTTTGCGTGGGGGCTGTGGGCGCAGGCCAGCGGCATGACCGGCCATCTGGGCGGCGCCGAGACCTCACGTCTGGCGCGCTGGGGGGTTCGGCCGATGGACTCGCCGACCGGCCTGCGGCTCCTGGACGAGGCCATGCTCCGCGGCGACGCCGTCCTGGTCCCCGCCGTCCTGAGCGTCACACCGGGGCGCGGACGAGGGTCGGGCCAGCTCATGCCCCCCATCCTGCGGGGGTTGACCGGTACCGCACGGCGTACGGCGGGGCAGGCACCCCAAACCGGCGGCACCGGAGCACGGCTCGCCGACCTGGCGTCCGAGGACCGGGCGGTCGAGGTCCGTGCCTTGGTGCTGCGGCAGGCCGCCGCGGTGCTGGGAGGTTCCGGGCCCGACGAAGTCGCATCGGCCCGAACGTTCAAGGAGTTGGGTCTCGACTCGCTGATGGCGGTCGAACTGCGCAACGCGCTCGGGGCGGCGACGGGGATCGCCTTGCCCTCCACGCTCGTCTTCGACCACCCCAGCGTGGACCGGCTGACGGCACACCTGCTGGAACGGCTGGACACCGCGGCGGGTGACACGAAGGAGAAGCCGTCCGGGCCGGATGCCGGCCGGGCCGAGACGCCCCCTGCGCCGGCCTCCCCCGCCGCACGGTCCCACGGTGGCGGACCGGGCACCGTACAAGCCTGGGCGGACGGCCTCCCCGACGGCCCCCGGGATCCGGGAGCCCGGCAGGGAGTGACGCCGCGCGCCGTCCGCGGGTCCGCCGTCGACATGACGGGATCCCTTTTCTGGCGAGGCGTCGACTCGGGCGACTTCACGACGAGCCGGCAACTGGTGCAGGACGTGGCCCGGCTGCGGGAGAAGTCGGGCCGACTCGCACAGGACGCCCCGCGGACGCAGGACGTGGTCCACCTGTCTGAGGGCTCTGGTCCGGTGACCCTGGTGATGGTTCCGCCGTTCGTCGCGCTGTCGGGGCCGCATGTCCACGTTCGGTTCGCCGCCGCTCTCGGGGAGCGGGGACCGGCCGTCTCCTCGTTGTCTCTGGCCGGTTTCACCGAAGGGGAGGTGCTGCCCGATACGGCGTCCGCGGTCCTGCGGGCCCTGGCGCAGGCGTTGTCGCAGCATCTCGACGGAACGCCTTTCGTGCTGGGCGGGTACTCCTCGGGAGGCATCCTGGCGCACGAACTGACCAGGTACCTGGATGACCACGCGGTCCGCCCCGAGGCGGTCGTCCTCATCGACACCTACCCGGTGGACGACCCCTACCTCGCTGACCACCAGGAGGAATTCCATCGGCTGATGCGGCAACGCCAGACTCGCGCCCTGTCCCTGGACGGCACGAGGTTGTCGGCCCAGGCCTGGTACGCCGGACTCTTCGCTCAGTGGCGGCCGACGACGTTGACGGTGCCGACGCTCCTGCTGCGGGCTTCTGAACCCATGATTGCCACCGGTGGTCACGACTGGCGGGTCCCCGCGGACTGGGTCGACGAAGCGGTGACGGTGACGGGCGACCACTTCTCCCTGATGGAGGAGAACGCCGCGGACACGGCGTCAGCCATGCGGACCTGGCTGGAGGGCGCGCTGCGTCAGTAGTCCGACGCAGCCGGTGGTGCTCCGCCGGGCCGCCTCGGAACGCCGAAGGCGGCCCGGCGCCCACCTCGGATTCGGACGGGGCCCGAGCGCCGCAACAGGGCTGCCCCTCGTCCTGCCCCCGGCCGGCACATGCCGGGCGGGAGGACGTTCCGGTAGGCCCAGAGCCGGCGGATCTCCGCAAGACGGCGGTGGGCATCGCTCAGGCGGGGCGTAATGCCGACCGGCGGGCGCCGCGGCGCCGGCTCGGGATACGCCTTCAGCATGTCGTCGGTCGTCGCACAGAGTGCTGTCGCGAGGGTGTCCACGTCGTTCGCCACAAGACGATCTTGGAAACCCTCGTTCTGGTCTTCGCAGGCACCCCTTGGACCACACCACCAGGAGGAACCAGTGTCATACCCGCAACCGCTCACCCCCGAGGAGAAGCTCGCCGACGCGAAGAAGCAGCTGAGCCTCCCGCGTATTGTCGTGATCTGCGGCTCCACCCGCTTCATGACCGAGATGACCGAGGCCGATCTGCGGGAGACCAAAGCCGGGAAGATTGTCGTCAAGCCGGCCTGTGACATGAAGTCGCCGCACGAACTTTGGTCCGATCCTGTCGAGGCCGAGGCGCTGAAGGTTCGACTCGACGATCTGCACCGAGCGAAGATCCGGCTCGCTGATGAGGTGCTCGTAGTCGGCGACTACATCGGAGACAGCACCCGAGCCGAAATCGCCTACGCCCGGTCGCTGGGCAAGCCCGTGCGGTTCACGCACCCCGAAGTCGACCCCGACGCCTGACCGCCCTCCCCCACACCCTCCGCAGGCACCCCTTGGAATTGATCATCCAGCCTGGCCTCCGCCGGTGGCCAGGCCAAGCCCGTTGCGCCTGTGGCCGTAGATACTCAATTCCTGCTTTCGCGCCACGTGGCCCAGATGTAAAAGAGCCAACCCCGGCCTTTCCAGCCCAAGCCGAGGGTCGCCAATATCAGCGCAGCAACCGTCATCTTCTGTGCTCGTGACATGTCCGCCCTTCCTTTGCACAGAGGTTACTTGACGTGGTTCACGCCCGCCTCGACGGACAACGAGAACTCCGTACCCTGGCCGCCGGCATACGGCGCGACCGAGCAGCCGTACTCGCCGCCCTGACCACCACCCACGCCTCGGGAGCGGTCGAGGGCAACGTCGCCAGGATCAGGCTGCTGAAGAGACAGCTGTACGGCCAGGCCGACTTCGACCTTTTACGACGCCGCATCCTCCTGTCACCTTGATCAACCAGGTGACACCCCCGAATCAGCGACAGAGCCGGAAGCTTGAGCCAGAACCGCTACCCGTGAACAGAGCCACGAGTTCGACCGTGTGCGCCCACGGTGAGGTGCTGGGCCGCGCTGCCACGGCCAGGTCGCTGATCTCACCTGGCGGCAGTGGTCTGGTCGAGGGCGGTGAGGGCGGTGGCGGCCTCCACCTGCCGCGGGCTTTTCAGCGCGGCGAGAGCGTCGTGGGCGGCGAGGAGTGTCTGCCGCGCCTCGGGGTGTCCCGTGGCACTGAGCGCCCGTCCCAGGTCGAGCCGGGCCTATTCGGCCCAGATCGGCATCTGGGCGGCCTCGAAGTCGGCGAGTGCTTGCCGCAGTGGCGGTTCGGCCTCGTGCCAGCGTTCCAGTGCTGCGAGGTCGTTGCCGATCTGCTGTCGGGCGACCGCGTGATACAGGGCGATCAGCTCGTCCGTACGGCCCGGAATACCCGTGCGGCAGATCTGCTCGCTGCGGCGATGGATGTCGAGGGCTTCCGCCGTCCGGCCG
Source organism: Streptomyces sp. NPDC006012 (assembly GCF_042871185.1). Classification (NCBI taxonomy): domain Bacteria; kingdom Bacillati; phylum Actinomycetota; class Actinomycetes; order Kitasatosporales; family Streptomycetaceae; genus Streptomyces; species Streptomyces sp. NPDC006012. The sequence goes on along the minus strand of NZ_JBIAIE010000011.1, from coordinate 192,848 downwards.
GTCTGCCGCAGCAGGGTACCCAGGGTGTTGAGGATGGTCAGTTCGGCCAGTCGGGCCTGCGGGGAGTCCTGTGCGGCGATGCAGCGGGCCGACTCCCGCAGACGTCCGTGGGCCTCCTCCGTCCGGCCCAGTCGGTGGAGTGCGCCCGCGCCGTAGCCGAGTGCCCAGCTCTCTTGAAGCCCGTCCCCGCACTCGCGGGCCGCCACGAGGGCGGCGTCGGCCGTCCTCAGGGCAGCGTCGGGGTTGTGGACGCAGAGGTTGTGGGACCAGGCGAGGTAGTTGAGCTGGACCGCCTCTTCCTGTCTGCTGCCCAGTGCGCGTGCGGAGTCCGCGGAGCACGCGAACACCTCGACCCATTGCTCCCAGTGCTGGGTCACGTCGGAGAACCAGTGCATGGCCTCCGCCGTGTCCAGGACCTCTCGGTGCCAGCCGGACTCGTGGGCCCGGCGCAGTGCGGCGAGCCACTGCGTCCGCTCGGCCTCCAGCCAGGCCCGTGCCTCGTCCTTGCCGACGGGTGCCGTGTCCGGGTCCGGGTCGCCGTGCGGTGCGGCCTGGTCCTGGTCGATCTCGAAGTGCAGCGCGGCGGCGGTGGCCCGGCGCAGCATCCATCGTGCGGTGCGGTCGAGGGCGGCGTCGCGGACGCCGGGGCCGTCCTCCGTCTCGGTCTGCTCGATCGCGTAGAGCCTGAGCAGGTCGTGGAAGCGGTATCGCTCGGCGTCGGCATCGCTCTGAAGCAGTCCGGCGTCAGTCAGTTCCTCGGCACAGGCGAACGCCTCGTCGTAGGACAGGCCGGCCAGGAGCGCGCCGGTCTCCGGGCTGAAGTCCGCTCCGGCGGCCAGCGCGGCGCGACGCAGGAAGGTCCGTGATTCCGGGGGGAGTTGCCGGTAGGAGAGCCCGAAGGCGGCACGCACTCGCAGGCTTCCGGCCTGGAGGGCGTCCAGGCGCCGCCCTTCGGCGGCGAGACGGGCGGCGAGTTTGCCCAGCCGCTCGTGCGGTCGGCTGAGGAGCCGTTGGCCGGCGATCCGGACGGCCAGTGGCAGGTGTCCGCACAGGTCGGCGAGGTCCCGTGCGGCCTGGGCCTCGGCCTGGACGCGTTCCGGGCCGAGGACGCGGGTGAGGAGTTCCACGGCCTCCTCGCGCCGCAGCAGCGCCAGATCGCTGCGGTGGACGGACTCGAGGCCCGCCAGGGCGTGACGGCTGGTGATGAGGGTCAGGGACGGCCCGGTGCCGGGCAGCAGGGGGACGACCTGGGCTTCGTCGGCGGCGTTGTCGAGCAGCAGGAGCACGCGCCGGTCACCGACCAGTGACCGCCACAGGTCGACACGTTCGTCGGTGCCGTTCGGTATCGCGGCGTCGGCGATTCCCATCGCGGCCAGCAGCCGGGCCAGCGCGTCCCGGGGCGGGGTCGGCTCGGGATCCATGCCACGCAGGTCCAGGGCGAACTGCCCGTCGGGGAAGTGCGGAGCGAGGCGATGCGCGGCGTGGACCGCGAACGCCGTTTTGCCCAGACCGGGCTGCCCGGTGACCACGGTGACCGCCGGCCGGCCGCCCCCGGCGTCACGTGCCAGTTCCAGCAGCCGGGCGAGCGCAGGGGCCCGCGCGGTGAAGTCCCGGATGTCGCGCGGCAGGGCCAAGGCGACGGGCGCGGCCGGACCGTCGGCGGTGCGGGGACGCGGCCGACCCAGAGCGGCGGACTTCTCCAGGTGTGCCGCCTCGTCGCCGTCCAGTCCCAGCGCTTCGGCCAGAGCCTGCACCGTACGGCGCTGCGGGCCGCGGGTACGCCCGCGTTCCATGTCCGCCAGCGCTCTGACGCTGACCCCGGCCGCGTGGGCGAGCGCTTCCTGGCTGAGCCCGGCACGAGCCCGCAGATGGCGCAGTTGCTGCCTGAAGCCGCCGCTGACAGGCATGGCACCATGCACCGTTGATGTCCCCCGATTGTCCGGCTCTCCCTGCGTGAGCCCCCCGGCAGAAGTATGACGGACGGTACTTCTGCCGGGAGAACCTTCTGGGAGACGGCGACCCGAGGTGATCGACTGAAGACCGACGCGGAACGGTGCCCGACGCCACACGGTGCGGGCAACGTTTCGCGCTCGGCTGTCAGAGCGTGCCCGAGCTGCTGGGGACCGCGCGCGCCGATGTCCCGCGGGTTCGTGTAGGTCCTCTCGTCCGGCTCCCGGCCGGGCAGGGCCGACTCAGGACCACGGAACACCGACCCGACCACCATGGCCGCCGGCAACAGGCCGACGGCTCCGTACCACTTCACCGGGGATCCCTTCATGAACACTCTCCTTCGCCGTTCCGCGACGCTCGCTGTCGCCGGTGCGGCCCTCGCCCTCTCCCTCACCGCCTGTCAGGGTGCCGAGGACGACAACTCGGCCTCTGCGGCGACCACTTCGGCGACCCCGGCGGCAGCGGGCGGCAAGGCCGACGGCGCGTCCGACACGACGGACGCGACCGACTCGGCCGGTTCGGCGGGGGCGAAGGACTCTTCGGGATCGGCGGCCTCCGCCGCCTCCGGCGGCTCCGCGGGCTCGACCGGCGGGCAGGCTGCCGCTTCCACTCCGGTGTGCACCGCTGGGGACGTCACCATCACGGCCGCTTCGCAGGACGGTCCGCCCTACACCCACCTCGTCCTCACGGCGAAGAACACCTCCCGGCACTCCTGCCGTCTGCCGGGCTTTCCGCACGTCCAGCTCCTGGAGAGCCACAAACAGGACGTCCCGGCCGTCGCGAAGAGCAAGCCGGCCACCCCGGTCGTGCTCGCGGCAGGAGACCCGGCCTACGCCCTGTTGAAGGTGTCGGACGGCGGTGTCGACGAGGACAACGAACCCGTGTCGGCGTTCTCCGTCATGCTGGAGGGCGACTCGACCGTCATCGCCGTCACCGCGCCCGGCAAGGACGGCATCGCCGCCGACCCGGCAAAGGCCCTCACCGGCTACTGGACTCCCGAACTCCGCAATGGAGCCGACGACTTCTGAGTCCCGCGGTGGGACCCGAAGGCACCTGACGAGCCGTGGGCGGGCCGGACCGAATGAGGCGCCACTTCTTGTCCCGCAAAGCCATTGGCCTGCAAAGCCATTGGCCTGTGACTCGCACCGCAGGCAGCGATGCGCCGGGCCAGGCCCGTGGAGGTACGGCGGGGACGGTGAAACGCGGCCTCGTCTCCGCCGTGATCCTGGCGCTGCCGGCGCTTGCGCACCTGCGGCTGCCACCGCGTCCTACGGCGTCGTCGATCTTCGCGGTGACGTCGGCGCCAGACCGGTGACCGCACCAACCCCCGGCCTGGCCGGCACCGCCGGGCCGCCGTCCGCCGGAGGCGGCGGCCGGGCCGCTCGGCCGGGCTGCATCCAGCCCCGGCACGCAGGCGGCCACGCTGGCCGCGTGGTGCCACTGCTCCCGCCCGGCCGCTCGGCCGACACGGTGCCGCCCTGCGTGGTCACGGGCTGGTGCCCGCCTTCCGTGGCAGTACCGCTGCTGTCATGAGGGCGGCCAGGAGGGCGGCCGGTGGCGACCACAGGAGGAGCACCGGGGCGCCGAAGGCGCCGGTGAGGGCTGCTCCGCCGAAGGAGCCGGCGGCGAAACCGATGGTCGTCATGGCGTTGGCCCAGCCCTGGACCTCGTGATCGCGGTCCGGCGGGGTGAGGTCTCCGAGTGTGGTGAAGAGTTGGGCGAAGACTGATCCGACGGCCAGGCCGGCGACCGGACAGGCGGCGAGGACCGCGCCGGGTGTGGTCACCATCGCCAGCCCCAGCGCACAACTGCCCACGGCGAATGCGCCGAGGACAGTGGGGAGCCGGATGCGCGCGGAGGCGCCCGACCGGCCGGCGAGCAGGGCACCCGTGATGCTGCCGACGGAGAGCCCGGCGAGATACCAGCCGCTCTCGCCGGGTACGGCGTGCTGTTGCGCGTAGATCGGGAGGGTGACCTCGGTGCCGGCCAGCGCGGCGCAGAACAGGAACTGCGCCCCGAACAGCGCCCACAGCGACCGCGAGTGCAGCCGTGCGGGCGGAACGGCGGTGCGGGGGCGGGCGCCGGCGGGCGGGGTGCGGTCGCCGCCGGAGAAGCGGGTAAGCAGGACGACGGCCACCGACATCAGCACGGCGATGGCGGCGAGGGGGAGCACGGCGCCGACCGTGGTGCTGAGCCAGGTGGCCAGCACAGGGCCAGTGATCAGGGCCACGTCCATGATCGCGGATTCGAGGGCGTTCGCCGAGCCGTGGCCGCGGGCCCTGTCGAGAGCGGTCCAGTGGGAGCGCAGCATGATGCTCGCCGGCGGGAAGAACGTGCCCATCACCAGGGCCGCCGTGAGCACCACCGGGAAGGGCAGGTGGGCCGCCGCGCTCAGGCCGAGTCCGACCAGTCCGAGGACGTACCCCGCGAGGCAGGTGCCCAGGACGGCACGGGCGCCCTGGCGGGCGATGAGTCCCCCTCGGTGCGGGCTGGTCAGCGCGTTGGCCAGCAGCATCGTGCCCACTGCGGCGCCGGCTTGGGCGTAGGAGTAGCGCGGCGAGACCAGGAGGACGGTGCTCACCGGGAACATACTGATCGGCCATTTGGACACCAGGCTGGCCAGGGCGAGCCCCGGCGCACCCGGTGAGGCCAGCACCTGCCGGTAGGAGGCTGCCGGGCCGCCGCGGGCGCCCGGAGCGCGGGTCCCGCCGGGCACGGGGCTCAGGACGCCGCCGGCCGGGCGGCGCCGACCGCCCCTGCCGTGGTGTCGGGCCGGATCCGCAGGGACACCAGCGTCCTGATCTGTGCCAGCAGATCCAGCACCGCGGGCTCGTCGGCGGCGTGGACGGAGGCGCTGAAGGGGATGCTGACGTTGTCGTGGGTCGGTGGTACGTGGTCGCCGGGCTGGTAGCCGACTTCCACACTGTCGACGCCCGGAAGCCGCCGCACCTGGTCGACCCCCTCGATGGCCTCCAGGGTGCCGGGCCCCTGCTCGTTGTGGATGACGACCGAGCCGAACCGGACGGGGAAGGCGACGGGCTGCCCGAAGAGGGCCGGGCGGCGGTCGAGGTAGCAGGCGAGGGTGTCGTGGAAGGGCCGCAGTCCGCCGTGCGCGGTCCACAGGTCGACGGCGGGGCCGCCGGACAGCCGGGCGCCGACCTCGATCAGGTGGACGGCGTCCTCGGTGCACTTCACCTCGGTGTGGCTGGGGCCGCGGCGGATGCCGAACGCGTCGAGGACGGTGCGCACGAACGCGGCGACCCGCGCGAAGTCGGGATGGCCGGGGGCGATCTGGACGATGTCCCAGAGCGGGAAGTCGTAGTCGGCGTCGTCGGGGCGGCGGTACTCCCACATGTCGACGAGCCTGTGCTCACCGTCCGCGCTGAAGAAGTTGACCGCCAGTTCCCTTCCGCGCACGTACTGTTCGACGAGCCATTCACGTATCGGTTCGCGGTACACATCGCGAGAGACGAACGGGGGCGCAGCCGCGAGATCGTCCGGCCGGGAGAAGACCCGCACACCCTGGGAACCCGCACCCATGGTCGGTTTCACGATGACCGGGAAACCTATCTCGTGTGCTGCGGACTCGATGCGGTCGGCATCGTCCACCAGCCGGAATTCAGGCACCCGGACTCCGGCGCTGCGAGCGTGGACGCGCATCGCAGCCTTGTTGCGCCGGGCCCACGCCAGGCGGTGGTCGTTGCCCGGCAGTCCGAGTCGGTGGGCGAGGACATCGGCCAGGTGAACGCCTGCCTCCAGGGCGGGCACCACGGCACGGGCCTCGATGTGCGCGGCGGCCAGCTCCCGGATCACGTTGTCCGCGTCGGACGCGTAGATGCTGAGGTCGTCCCCCTCCGTGTGCCCCTGGAGTCCGGCGAGGTAGTCGTGGGTGTACACGGACACCACACGCAGGCCCAGGTCCCGCACGGCGGCCTTGAAGGGTACGCCCTGGCGGACGGGATCGACCAAAACGATCGCAGGCGCATCTGCGGGCATGGAGTCTGGCCTTTCGGGCTGGTGGGGCTGGGATACCACGCGGCTGTCCGGGATTCTGCCGCGCCCGGCGGCCGCCCGCCGAGGTCCCGCTGGACCGTCCGTACGGACACGGCGCCGGCCCGAACGGACGCCGGGCGGGGCCCGGACGGCCGACGGGCCGGGCCTTCGGGGAAGGACGGGGGGCCCTGCCGCGAGCGGGCCGGGTCCCGGGACGATGGCCCCTCCGATCAGGGCGTATGAGGAGGCACGACATGACACAGCGCCACATGACGCAGCAGCCGGACTTCTACTCCAAAGTGGCGAACAAGTTCGGCGGGTACTCCAGTGGTGCCCGGCGTACCACGCTGTTCCCCCAGGGCGACCCCGAGGAGGTCTTCGACGCGGTGGCGCGGGAGCTGGGCGGCGGTGGGACGCGGCTGCTCGACGTGGGGTGCGCGGACGGCCGCAACCTGCTTGCGATAGCGCCGCGCTTCGGACAGGTGGACGCCCTCGACCTGGCGCCCGAGATGCTCGATTCGGCGAGGCGGCACCAGACGGAGTCCGGTCTGGCGCACGTGAGGTTCGCCGTCGGCGACGCGTCGGCGACGGGGTTCGCCGACGGGGAATTCGACGTGGTGACCTCGCGGCGCGGGCCCCTGTTCCCCGAGGAGTTCGGGCGGGTGCTGCGGCCCGGCGGCTCCCTGGTGTACCTGGGCATCGGCGAACGGGACGTCCGCGCCCTCAAGGAGGAATTCGGCCGTGGGCAGTTGTACGGCCGCTGGGACGGGACGCCGGTGATGCGGCAGGACCGTGAGCGGCTGGAGCGCGCCGGCTTCTCCGTGGTGCGCGAGCAGAGCGTCGACTTCGACGAGTACTTCCACACCCCGCAGGACCTCGACACGTTCCTCCAGATGGTGCCGATCTTCGAGGACTACGGTACCGGGGGTGACCGGGAGGCCCTGGACCGGTACATGGCACTGGCGACGCACGACGAGGGTATCCACCTGGCCCGCCACTGGTTCGTCCTGCACGCCCGACGCGACGGGCTGTGAGCACCGTACGACAACGGCCGCTTGGGCCGGCCCCGTCGGGGAGCCGGGCCGAGCGGCCATGTCGACGTGTCGCTCAACGTTGCAGCAGCGCCATCAGTTCGGCACGCAGCGCGCTGTCCTCCCCGAACTTCCCGAGGAAGGCGGTGGACGTCATCAGAGCGCCCGCCTTGATGCCTCGCATGGTCATGCAGAGGTGCTCGCCCTTGGCGATGACGGCGACGTCAGCGGCTCGGGTGGTGTCCGATATCTCCTGTGCGATGTCGGCGACCAGGCGTTCCTGCACCTGGAGGCGGTGTGCGTGGCGGTGCGCGACACGTGCGAACTTTGAGAGGCCGAGCAGTGTCTGCTCGGGCCGGTAGGCGATGGTGATCGAGCAGTTGAACGGCAGCAGGTGGTGTTCGCACAGCGACCACACCATGATGTCCGAGACCACGACCATCTGGCTGGTGGTCGTCGCCTCGAAGAGGGTGTCGGTGGTGCCGGGCTGGTAGTCGATGAACTCCCGCCACCAGCGGGCGAACCGGTCCGGTGTGTCGCGCAGGCCGTCGCGTTCGGGGTCCTCGCCGATCTCCTTGAGCAGTCGCTGGGCGATGTCGATGAGCGGGTCGGGCTCGCGCCCGGCCGGCACGGTGCTCGCCACGGCGTCGGCGGAGCCGGTGGTGCGGGCTTCGGCCCGGGCCGACGCGGACGATGTGTTGACGGTCATTCAGACACCTCTCGTGTCACCCCAGACCAGGGTGTGCAGCCTGGTGGTGACGTTCCACCCTCGGTCGATCACCGAGGTGACGATGGACTGCATGTGCGTGTCGATGGCGTCCCGGCTCCGGCCCTCAGGCATGATCCACACCGAGGAGAGTCCGAACTCCGCGGCCAGGGCGTCGACTTCGTCGAGGTCGTCGGTGTTCCGACAGACGAACTTGAAGATGGCTTCCGGTATCGCCGCAAAGCTGCGGAGTGCCGCAGGTACGATCCGCTGGCTCGCCGGGTCACCCGAGTGCGACAACTTGGGCGAGACGTTGAAGTGCACGCCGGCGGCGATCAGCCGCGGGTCGGGGACGCGGGTGCCGTTGGTTTCGATCTCGACCTCGACACCGTTCTGCCCGAGGAGCTCGACGAGCGGCACCAAGCGGGCCTGCTGGCTGAGCGGTTCGCCGCCGGAGACGACCACGAGACCGACGCCGAATGCGAGCAGTTCCCGCGCGACCGACGGGACGTCGCGGCGGTGCAGTTCTTTCTTGGGGTCGTACTTGACACCGGTGTCGCTGATGCCCTGCCAGTCCCAGGTGTACGGCGTGTCGCACCAGCGGCAGGACAGGTTGCAGCCGCCGAGCCGCAGGAAACCGCATCGGCGGCCGAGCGACCGTCCTTCTCCCTGGACGGTCTCAAGTGGGGCCGAAGATCTCGTTCACGACGAGTTCCGGTTCCATGGGCACCACCTCCTTCTTCGTACGGGCGCGGTTGCGCGGGGTGATGTTCGTGGGGTCCGGTGCGGCGGTGCGAAGCCCCCCGCGCAGGCCCGCGGCGTCACGGCCGGTACTCGGCCCAGGTCTTGGGCGTCTCCGAGACGCGCAGGGCACTCAGCTCCGGGAACTCCTTGCTCCAGTGCTGGTACATCCACACGGCCAGGTTCTCCGCGGTGGGGTTGGCGTCGATGAGGTCGTTGAGGTGCCGGTGGTCGAGGGTGTCGTCGAGCCACTTCTTGAAGACGGACAGGTCGCCGTAGTCCCGGACGAACCCGGTGGGGGTCAGCTCCGTGCGGTCCGCGCTCAGCTCCAGCTCGACCGCGTAGTTGTGGCCGTGCAGGCGGGCGCACTGGTGCCCTTCCCGCAGACCGGAGAGCTGGTGGCTCGCGGAGAACTCGAACCGCTTGGTGATGCGCAGGGTCATGGGGTCAGGGGTCCTTTCGACATGTGTCCCGGTCACCGGGGCGGTGCGGTCGCGGTCATGCAGCCGGCGGCATCGGCAGAGCCGGCGTCTCGCCCGGCTTCACGCCGAGCTTTTCGAGGATCGAGCGGCGGGAGACGACCGGCGGGCGCCCCGCACCGGCCCCGGCCGGCGGGGCCAGCGGCTCGATCAGGGTGTCGGGATCGGACTCGTAGAAGAAGACGAGGGACAGCAGGTCCTCGTCGGGTGCGTCGGGACTGGGTGCCAGCACGCGGTGCTTCAGCGCGCGCCACCGTCCGTCCGTCCACTGCTCCATCAGGTCACCGAGGTTGACGACCAGGGCGCCGGGATCGAACGGCGGCGAGAACCAGCCGTCGGCCTCGTTCCATGCCTGCAGGCCGCCCACCCCCTGCTGCCTGCTGAGCAGGGTGAAGGTGCCCAGGTCGGTGTGCGGACCGTTGCGCAGCTGGCCCGGGTGCACCGTGCCGACGGCGTTGAGCGACGGGTACCAGCTGGCGTTCTGCGTCCAGGTGGCACGGGTGGCGCGCCGGGTGAAGAAATCGGCCGGCAGTTCCAGGACCTCGGCGAGCAGCCGGTTGATCCCCTCCGCGATGCGCACCATGTGTCCGGTGTAGGTCTCGCAGGCCCGGCGCAGCTCCGGCAGTTCCTCCGGCCAGCGGTTGGCCGGGTAGCAGTACCGGTCGAGGTCGGCGTCGCCGGTGCGGTGGGCGGGGCCGACGTAGAACGACTCGTGCAGGTCGGGCTCGGGCGGCAGCGGTTCGCCCTCGGCGCGGGGCACGCCGACCCCGCCACCGGGGTGCATTTCCAGCCAGCCGCTGTCGTACGGTGCGTCGATCGCGTACCGCTGCTTCCGCTCCTTGGGCAGGGCGAAGAACTCCCTGGCGCGGGCGCGGAACTCGGCGGTGGCCCCGCTGGGGATGCCGTGGCCGCTCAGCAGGAACATGCCGGTCTCGCGCAGCGCCCGGTCCAGGCCGGTGGCGACGGCCCGCCGCTGTGCGGGGCCGGCGGTCTGCCAGACGTCGAGGTCGACGGTGGGGATGACGCTTTTCACACGTGCTCCAGTCGGTGGGATACGGACCGGGGATGCCGGGAGGGAATCGGAACGGGAGTCGGAGCGGGAGTCGTTCAGCCGGCGAGCGCCCGGGTGGTCTCGGCGGCAAGGATGTCGAGACCTTCCACCAGTTCCTCGTCGGTCACGATCAGCGGGGGCAGCAGTTTGACGACGGAGCCGTCCGCGCCCGAGGTCTCGACGAGCAGGCCCTGCCGGAAAGCGCCGGCCTGCACCCGCGAGGCTGTTCTGCCCGCGTCGGGTCCCAGGCTTGCGAAGTCGAGCCCCACGGCAAGGCCGCGCCCCTTGGCCCGCAGGCCCGCCCCGGGGTGGGTCTGCACTACCTCGGCGAGACCCGAGGCCAGGTATTCGCCGCGCTCGCGCACCGCCTTCTCCAGGCTGGGGTCCGACCAATAGGCGTGCAGGGCGGCCGCTCCCGTGACGAAGGCCGGGGCGATCCCGCGGAAGGTGCCGTTGTGGTCGCCGGGGCGCCACACGTCGAGTTCGGGACGGACGAGGGTGAGGGCCAGCGGCAGGCCGTACCCGCTGATCGCCTTCGAGAGACAGATCATGTCGGGCACGATCCCGGCGTCCTCGAAGCTGAAGAACCCTCCGGTGCGGCCGCAGCCCATCTGGACGTCGTCCACGATCAGCAGCACCCCGTGGCGGGCACAGGAGGCGGCCAGTGCCTGCAGCCAGCCGACGGAGGCCGCGTTCACCCCGCCCTCGCCCTGGACCGTCTCCACGATCACCGCGGCGGGCAGGTCGAGGCCGCTGCCGGGATCGTCGAGCATCCGGTCGATGTGGTCCGCGTCCCCGCCCCACCCGTCATAGGGCAGGGGCATCGTGTAGGTGAGCGGAACCCCGGCGGCGGCGCGCTTGGCCGCGTTGCCGCTCACCGCGAGGGCACCGAGCGTCATGCCGTGGAAAGAACCGGTGAAGTGGAGCACGGTGGACCGGCCGGTGACCCGGCGGGCCAGCTTCAACGCGGCCTCGACGGCGTTGGCGCCGCCTGGCCCCGGGAAGACCACCCGGTGGTCGAGGCCGCGCGGGCGCAGGATGAGGTCCCGAAGGGCCTCAAGGAACTGTCTGCGGGCGACGGTGAACATGTCCAGGGAGTGCGCCACGCCGTCGCCTGCGAGGTAATCGAGCAGGGCCCGCTTGAGCACGGGCGGGTTATGGCCGTAGTTCAGCGCCCCGGCACCGGTGAAGAAATCCAGGTAGGGGCGTCCGTCCTCGGAGTACAGCCGGGTGCCTGAGGCGTGGTTGAAGACGGTCGGCCAGCTCCTGCTGTAGCTGCGGACCTCGGACTCCAGTTCGTCGAAGACAGTCATGACACGCCGCCCGGCCTGCTGGTGCGCGCGTACTCGGTGGGGTCGTGCACGCCCGCCGCGACGAAGGCGTCCCGGCGCTCCGTGCAGGCCGCGCAGTCCCCGCAGTGGACCTCCTGCCCCCTGAAGCACGTCCAGGTGTCCTCGAACGGCACTCCGAGGCGGGCCCCGAGCTCGATGACTGCGCGCTTGGGCAGTTTCATCAGGGGCGCGAGCAGGTCGAGGCCGGGCCGAGCGTCACCGCGGGTGGCAATCCGCTCCATGTCCCGGAAGGCGCGCAGGAACTCCGGGGAGGTGTCGGACGGGCCGACGTCCTCCGCCATCACCCCGAACGCCACGGCGTCGGCCTGCTCGACCACCGCGAGCGCATACGCGACCGAGAGGATGATCGCGTTGCGATTCGGAACGATGTTGGCGCGGCTCCCGGGCCGGCCGTCGGACCCGGTTCCCCCGGACCGCGAGCCCGGCACCTCGATGGACGCATCCGTGAGGGAGGACCCGCGCAGCACGCCGCGAGCAGCGCTCAGGTCCACCTCCTCATAGGGGGCGCTGAGGCGCTGCGCGGCCAGCCGGGCACACCCCAGCTCGCGTCGGTGGCGCTGCCCGTAGTCGACCGACACCAGATGGAGTTGGTGGCCCTCGTCTCGGAGGTAATACGCCATGGTCACCGAGTCGATGCCACCCGACACCACCGCAATGGTCTTCGTCACGTGCCGTCCTCGCCTGGGATGGGAGACCTGTGGCACGGGCCCGCCCAGCTCGGTTGCCCGTGTGACTCAGCGTGATTCAGTACGGGGTGGGCGAGCAACGTACGAGGGGGCCGTGCGACCGTCCGCGGGGCGGCAGCCCGCCGGTCACGCCTCACCCGAACGGTCGCACGGACGTGACCGATCGGACGGTCCGAATGGCGACCCGTCGCCTCACTGACCAGCGCGAAACGCAAGGCGCACGTGAAGCGCGGCGCCGACGGCCGCATGGACGACGCCGGCGAAAGCAGCGGCGAGGCCAGGAGCAGCATCGGGCCACCGTGCCAGGCCCACCCGACAGCCCGCCCCGACAGCTCCGCCGCCAGGGTGCGGGTGGACTTCACCGTCCACCGCGACGGAGACTCCGGATCTCCGCACTCGTCGGGCTCGAACAGCGTCAGCAGACCCGGAACCAACTCCCGGTCGAGATCCCGTAACCGCTTGCGGTCCGGGCGGCCGCCCGGATCCGGGCGCTCTCCTGCCAGCCCCGCTCCAACGGGCGCAGCCCACGCGACACCGTGGATTCCGCAGCGCCCACGGCACCGGCCGTCAGCCGGATCCCGCCCTGGCCACAGACCCGCGCAGCCGCACCGAGCGCCGGCCGCCGCTGCCGCTCATTCAGATGACCTCTGTATCCAAGGACGCGGCCAAGCGTATCGGCTGGCAATTAGTTCACGGTGGGACGGGGCCTGCAAGACAGGTTACACAGATGTGGAAACCGTGAATGCTTTTATCGAAACCATCCTCGACTACACCATATTCTGCATATTCCGCGCGATTTGCGGTCTTACTGCCGTCCGTGAAGTTACATTCAAGTGGGAGAAATGTTGTTACCTTGGTAAATCCAAGCCCAACCCACAGCATCATTACCGGGACTGGTGTCTATATGGATCCCGGCTCCGCGTAGTCACAGTCACTCGTGCAACCCGCCGTGGCGGGTCGACTTGCAGGAGCCGCATCAGCAACCCCCGTCAGGTTTACGCCAGTCGAACCAGCCGCGGCGCGGCTGCAACAACGACTGCTCGCCCCCATCTCTTCCGGAACATTGCACATCTCACCTTTTCTGCGCAGCCGCCCTTTTGACGGAGAATCAGCATACGCAAGGAAATGGCCAGGTGGCCATCTCTGCTGCCGTGAGCATGGACACGTGAACCGCCAGCTCCTGCGATTCGTTGCTCTTGCCATCTCCCTTCCTGTGTGTAGCGGTGTACAGACCTGACGCTCTCATATGCTGTCCGACAGCGGAAGCTCGCGTCCGGCAGTGCGCCTTCACCACGAAGCGCAGGAAGCGATCCCGCTCGACCGACACGAATAGCCTCTAGCTTCTTGATTTTTCCCGAGAATGCACGATCATCAATGGGGAATACGAGAACGACGTGACGAGGATTGTAATGATGCTGCGTCCTTTACTGCCTGATGACAGCTCATCGACCCTGCAGATCGCCAGCCGTGCACAGCCCGGCTGCCCCTCCGCGCCGGTCATCAAGGTCACTGTCCACGAGGGCGATCCGCTCTCACGTGCCGGAGTGGCAAGCCACATCACCCAGCAGCACGACATGACGGAGACAACGCACCTGAGCCGCGACGCAGGAGCGTCGAAGGACCTCGCCGTGGTGTTGCTCGACCGCGTGGACGCGACAGCAGCCGTCCGGTTGAGGAAGCTGTCGGCGGATCGCCGGCAACGGGTCGTCCTGGTCGTCGGCGAACTCGACGAGAACCAGCTGGAACTGGTCATGGAGGCAGGCATTCACACCATCGTCTGGCGGCACGAGGCCACACGGGAACGGCTCCTCAAGGCGATCCACGCGGCCGGCCGTGACGAGAGCGACATACCCTCCGACCTCCTGCGCCGGCTGATGAACCAGTTGGGCCGCCGGGCCCGTGAGACATCCCGGAGCACCCCTCCTGCCGGCCGTCCCACGGCCCGGGAACTGAGCGTCCTCAAGCTGGTCGCGCAGGGACTCGGCACCAAGGAGATCGCCGACCGGCTCAGCTACTCGGAACGAACCGTCAAGGGCATCCTGCACGACGTCATGATGAGGCTCCACCTGAAGAACCGGGCCCACGCCGTGGCCTACGCCATCCGGGAGGGTTACATCTGACCGCAGGCGAACACCGGGAACCCGGAGACGACCCCGTCGGCGGGCTCGCGTGCGGGCCGCGGTGGGTGTGCTGAGGGCCGCCGTCGCCCCGGGCGAGCCAGGCCCTGCCCGAGGGCTGGACGGGTGGGACCTGGGGGCAAGGGGCTGATGCCGGCACTCGCGTTCCCAAGGCGGGCGGGCGGCGATGTCGACAAGAAGGGGGACAGTCCGCCGCCGAGTTCACGCAGGTGGAGCACGGTGGCCAGGATCCGGCCGACCGGGGTGAGCTTGGCCTTGGCGCCGGTTCCGGGAGCTACTGGCGATCGTGACCGTCGACGTGTGCGGAGCACTCGTTCGCGTTGAACCTCCGTCTCAGCTTGGTGTGTCACCTCGCCCGTTCACCTGACCCGCTGCTCTCGTTTCGTTCCCGGGACAGCGGGGGCGGCCGTTCTTCACGTTTGGAGGTGTCGAGCAACGTCGCCATAAAGAGGGGCCGTTGGCGAAGAGTCACGCCCCTGAACAGCCTGCCGGCGCCGCGCAATCGAAGCCGCACACGCCCAGCAGGCCCGAACCGCAGCCGGAGGCGGCGAGCCCCGGCCAGCGGGCGGTGCCGTGCGTAAGCGCACCGACCCGGAGGTTCTTCACGCCGACAACCAACGGCTCTGCGGCCAGGTCAGCGGCCTGTTCTTACCACCCCGGAGTCAACGAAGGGCGCATCACTGATGTCAAGCTGCAGAAACGCCTGATGGCCAGCCGCGCCGGAGTCTCGCTACTCCGCCACCGCGTCGGTCTGATCGCCACCTCCGCCGCCGTACGGGCCGGCCGACCATGTCACCGAGATAATCCGCGACTACGAAAATCTTGCCAGGGCCAGCCAGAGGAGTACGCCGACAAGGCACCGATTCCTACCGCCTCGCCACCACCCGCGCCCGCGCCGGGCAACAGGCCGCCGGCTGAGCGGCGAGAGACCATCCGACCCTCAGTTCTCCATGAACCGCCGGCGCCAATACCCGCAAGCGCTGAAGGGGGTTGCCAGCATGAGGTGAGAGCTGAGGGAGACGGCCCTGCGGTCGAAGTCGGCGTCCAACCTGGCAACGAGCCTGCCGAGGTCTGGCCGAGCACCACGGGGAAGCCGCAGCAGCACGTCCTCCACACGGTCTCGTGCCACCAAAGGGTGACAGCACTCGCAGCCGATCACCGGATCCGGCAGAACGCGCCCTGGCTGCCCCAAATACGATCGGCACTCGGCCAGGGCAGCGGCCACAGCCCCAGCCCACAGGCGCTCTTCTTCCAACTTCCGGATCGCTACGCGAGTCGCCGCGGATACACCACGGATCGGGGGACTTCACCGCACCGTCCCCACACATCAATGCGTCGGTGAGTTCGAATAACTCGTCGCGCCGGGCGGTCGATCATTTGGGGAACCGGGAGGCGCTCTGCCGGCGGACCGCCGAGACCAGCCCGCCGGGCCGCTCCTCGCGCTGCGGCGGGGAGCTGATCGGGCGGCCGTAGGCGGCAGCGCGCTCCCGCAGGGTGTAGCTGTCGGCCTCCCAGCCGTGCCCGGCCAGCCAGCCCACCGGGTCGTCGGGCATCTCCGAGACCCACAGGGACGCCGCCGATCCCGGCGCGGCATCCGCGCTGAAGCGCTCGATCACACCGCGCGAGCCCAACGTCAGCCCCATCCGACTGCCTGCCGCCGACTGCGCGCTGATCCGGGCCAGCAGCAGCTCCACCGCATCCTCGGGCAGATAGATCAGTAGTCCTTCGGCGATCCACGCGGTCGGCACGGCCGGGTCGTGCCCTGCGGCGGCCAGCGCGCCTGGCCAGTCCTCACGCAGATCCACCGCGACGGTGATCCGCTCGCAGCGCGCAACGGCCCGCTCCTGGCGAAGCACCGAAGCCTTGAAGTCCAGTGGGGCGGCGGTGTCGACCTCGAACAGCCGGGTGCCCTCGGGCCAGTCCAGCCGGAAGGCCCGGCTGTCCATGCCGGCGCCGAGCAGCACGACCTGCCGGACCCCGGACGCGGATGCCTGCTGCAACAGGTCGTCGAGGAACTTCGTCCTGATGACGATGGAGAACGACACGGCCAGCCGGCGGCGGCGCGCGGCCTCGTCATCGGGCGGCGGCGAGGAGCGCCACAGGCCGCCGGCGGTGGCGAAGGCCTGGGCCAGTGGGTCGCGGAACAGCGCATTCTCCCGCTCGGTCTCCAGGGCCCGCACCCTGGCCACCCCCACCGCCGTGGCCCACACTCCGGACGGCTGCACCCGCTCCTGCTCATCAGTCACCGCGCCAGCCTAGTGCCGCAAGCTGCCTACCGCGGCTGGCCGGTGGATTTCGCAGTGGCAGCAGGAC
Organism: Streptomyces sp. NPDC006012; assembly: GCF_042871185.1. Taxonomy (NCBI): domain Bacteria; kingdom Bacillati; phylum Actinomycetota; class Actinomycetes; order Kitasatosporales; family Streptomycetaceae; genus Streptomyces; species Streptomyces sp. NPDC006012. The sequence continues at coordinate 176,408 of NZ_JBIAIE010000011.1, read as the reverse complement.
GTCCGGTGGGTCGGGGTGCGGTCATGTCGAGCAGGAGCAGGGCGTCGTGGTCGGGGGTGTCGGGTTCGGCGGTGTAGACGCCGATGCGCTGGCCCGGGGTACCTTCGATGTGCAGTGACTGCGAGGTAAGGGTGACCGTTCCGACCTGCGGGTGCTGGAACGTCTTGTGAGCGGGCTTGCGTCCGGTCACCTCGTAGCGCTCCCACAGGCCCGCGAAGTCGGGGCTTTTGAGGAGGAGTTCGCCGACGAGGTTGGTGAGGTCGGGGGCGTCGGGGGCGGTGCCGGCGATGGTGCGCAGGCGGGCGACGCAGGCGGTGATCTGCCGGTCCCAGTCGGGGAAAAGGCCGCGCGCCGCGGGGTGGAGGAAGAGGTAGCGGGCGAGGTTGCGGTGCTTGGCCGGCCAGTCCTCCAGGCCCGCGTAGAGGGCGAGGCCGCCGGGGTTCCAGGCCAGCATGTCCATGCTACGGCTGATGACGTAAGCGGGGTTCGGACGCAGTGACTCGACCAGCAGCTTGAGGTGGGGGCGCACAGTGCGGCTGGGGGCGGGCGGGGGTTCGCAGACGTAGCGGGCGGCGCGGGCGGCGAGCTCGCGCAGGTGCTGGTGTTCCTGGTCGTCCATGTGCAGGGCGCGGGCGAGGGAGTCGAGGACGGCGGGGCTGGGGCGGGTCTCCTTGCCGCGTTCCAGGCGCACGTAGTAGTCGATGCTGATGCCGGCCAGGGTGGCCAGCTCCTCGCGGCGCAGGCCGGGGGTGCGGCGGATGCCGGCGCCGACGGTGAGGCCGGCGTGTTCGGGGCTGGTCTGGGTGCGGCGGGCGCGCAGGTAGCGGCCCAGCTCGGCGCCCTCGCTGTGTGCGCTCGTCGATGCCATGACTCCAGTCTCACCCGATGGGCACCCGCCGCGCAGGGCCGAGGGGGGCCCTGTCATTACCCCTGAACAGCCCGCCCTGCCACACCGGAGCAATCCGGGCGACGGTGAATGCGGAAGACGCCGCCCCTCGACGCCGCCCAGCTCCGCCCGGCATGACCTGCCGGGCCGCGCGGCAGCGAGGGGACGGGCAACGCCACCAACCGGAGAAGGCGAGATGCACTACATCAAGCTGCGTGACCTGGAGGTTTCCCGGATCGGCCTGGGAGCCATGGGCATGTCCCACGGCTACACCGGCTCGGGCACCGACGACGCGGAGTCGATCCGGACCGTGCACCGGGCGCTGGAGCTGGGCGTCACGCTCATCGACACCGCCGAGATCTACGGCCCCTACACCAACGAGGACCTGCTCGGGCGCGCGCTGAAAGGCCGCCGCGACAAGGTCGTGCTGGCCACCAAGTTCGGTTTGGTCTCGCATGGCGGCGACGGCGCCTGGAACCTGGACTCCAGCCCGGCCAACATCCGCACCGCCGTCGAGGGCTCCCTCAAGCGCCTGGGCACCGATCGCATAGACCTGTACTACCAGCACCGCGTCGACCCGAACACGCCGATCGAGGAGACCGCCGGCGCCGTGGGCGAGCTGATCGCCGAGGGCAAGGTCCGCGCCTTCGGCCTCTCGGAGGCGGGCCCGGACACGATCCGCCGCGCCCATGCCACCCAGCCCGTCACCGCGGTGCAGTCCGAGTACTCGCTGTTCACGCGCGGGATCGAGGAGCGCGTGCTGCCCGTGCTGCGGGAGCTGAACATCGGCCTGGTGCCGTTCTCCCCGCTGGGCCGCGGTTTCCTGACCGGCACCGTGCGCTCCACCGACCAGTTCGACGAGAACGACTTCCGCCGCGACAACCCCCGCTTCACCGGTGAGAACTTCAAGCGCAACCTGGCGCTGGCCGACGAGGTCAAGGCCCTGGCCGATGAGGCCGGTGCCACGGCCGGTCAGGTGGCGCTGGCCTGGCTCCTCGCGCAAGGCGACGACATCGCCCCGATCCCCGGCACCAAGCGCGTCAGCCGGGTCGAGGAGAACACCGCCGCCGACGCTGTCACGCTGACCGCCGAGCAGCTCGACCGGCTCTCCGGCCTGCCCCCCGCCGCCGGCGCCACCCACACCGAGGCCCAGGCCCGCATGCTCGAACGCTGACACCCGTCGTCCCGACCACAGCACGACCCCTCGTTTGGAGTAGCACCCTCATGCGTGCAGCAGTGATGTACGGAGCCGGCGACGTCCGCGTCGAGGACCGGCCCGACCCGAAGATCGTCCAGCCGGCCGATGCCGTGGTGCGCACGCTCGCCGCGTGCGTGTGCGGCAGCGACCTGTGGCCGTACCAGTCGATGCCCACCGCCGGCACCGGCCGCCCCATGGGGCATGAGTTCCTCGGCGTCGTCGAGGAGACCGGCGCGGACGTGTCCGGCCTGAAGACCGGTGACCTGGTCGTCGCACCGTTCACCTACAGCGACAACACCTGCGACTACTGCGCCAAGGGCCTGCACATCTCCTGCCGCAACGGCGGCCGGTACGGCTTCGACGGCGTGGACGGAGGGCAGGGCGAGGCCGTCCGCGTCCCGCACGCGGACGGCACCCTGGTGAAGCTGCCGGTGGCCGCCGACTCCGCGCTGCTGCCGTCGCTGCTGGCGCTGTCCGATGTGATGACCACCGGCCACCACGGCGCCGTCACCGCCGGCGTCGGCCGCGGTGATGCGGTGCTTGTGATCGGGGACGGAGCGGTCGGCCTGTGCGCGGTGCTCGCCGCGAAGCGGCTCGGCGCCGAACGGATCGTGCTCGCCGGCCGCCACGCATCCCGCACCGGCCTGGGCCGCGAGTTCGGTGCCACCGACGTGGTCGCCGAGCGCGGCGAGGAAGGCATCGCCCGCATCCGCGAGCTGACCGGCGGCACCGGCGGCGTGGACAAGGTCATCGAGGCCGTCGGCACCCCCCAGGCCCTCGACACCGCGCTGGGCACCGTCCTGGACGGCGGCACCATCAGCCGCCTGGGCGTCCCCCAGTACGAGCAGGGCCCGATCGGTCCGACCGGGTTCATGCGCAACATCACCTTGACCGGCGGCGCCAGCCCCGCCCGCGCCTACATCCCGGAACTGCTCGCCGACGTCCTGGACGGCACCATCGCCCCCGGCCGCGTCTTCGACAAGACCTTCCCCCTGGACCGGACTCCGGACGCCTACCGGGCCATGGCCGACCGCCAAGTCCTCAAGGCCCTCATCCGCCCCTGACCACCCGCCCCCACCCGCACAGCGAAGGACGTCCCGCTCATGCGGACCGTCACCCTCAACAACGGCGTCGAAATGCCGATCCTCGGCTTCGGCGTCTACCAGATCCCCGCCGACGACACCGAGCGCGCCGTCGCCGAGGCCCTGACCGTCGGCTACCGACTGCTGGACACCGCCGCCTACGGCAACGAAGAAGCCGTCGGCCGCGCCATCACCTCCAGCGGCATCCCGCGCGAGGAGCTGTTCGTCACCACCAAGCTGTGGGTCCAGGACGCCCCCGCCCAGGACAACACCCGCCGCGCGTTCGAGACGTCCCTGAACAAGCTGGGCCTGGACCATCTCGACCTGTATCTGATGCACCAGCCCTTCGGCGACGTCTACGGCCAGTGGCGCGCCATGGAGACCCTCGACCGCGAGGGCCTGACGAAGGCGGTCGGTGTCGCCGACTTCTACCCCGACCCCCTGGTAGCGGTCGGCGTATCAGTCGGCGACGGCGGGCTCGGCTAGGGCGGCCGGGACGTCGCGGACACCCAGGCGCAGGTGCTCGACGTGGTACAGGGCCTGGTCAAGGAGTTCGGCGACGTGGTTGTCGTACAGGGCGTAGACGATCGAGCGGCCGTGGCGCTCGCCGGTGACCAGGCCGAGGTTGCGCAGCAGGCGCAGTTGGTGGGAGCAGGCGGAGGCTTCCATGCCAACGGCTTCGGCGAGGTCGCTCACCGAGCAGGCGCCTTCCTGGAGACGGGCCAGGATGTAGAGCCGCGAGGGTGTGGCGAGGGCCTGGAGGGTGGCGGCGACGTCGGCGGTGCCGACAGCGTCGAGGCGCTCGCGGGTGGTGGCGTTGCTGGCGGTGTCGGTTCCGTGGCCCATGTGGACATCATACCCATCACACCTGAAGACCTGTTCAGACATTCCTGTATGGTGGATGTGTTGTCCCGTCCGCCCGTGAAGGGTTGTTTTGTCATGTCTTCTGTCCTGGATCAGCGGCCCGCGCCGGCCGCGGCCGGGCCGCGCCCGGCTCCGCCTCGGCGGCGCACCCGGGTGCTGGCGCTGCCGGAGGCCCGGTGGGCGCTGGCCGCGCTGGTCCTGTTCCTGATCGCCCTCCCGCTCAACCTGCTCGGCGCCCCTGCGTGGCTGTGGGGTTCGCTGTTCGCCGCCACCTACATCACCGGTGGCTGGGAGCCCGGTTGGGAGGGCCTGAAGGCACTGAAGGACAAGACTTTGGACGTGGATCTCCTGATGGTGGTGGCCGCCCTCGGCGCTGCGGCCATCGGGCAGGTCCTGGACGGGGCGCTGCTGATCGTCATCTTCGCGACCTCCGGCGCCCTGGAGGCGGTGGCGACCGCCCGCACGGCGGACTCCGTACGGGGCCTGCTCGACCTCGCGCCGACGACTGCGGCCCGGCTACTGCCCGGCGGCGGCGAGGAGACAGTCGCCGCCGAGGACCTGAAGGTCGGGGACGTCATCCTGGTGCGGCCCGGCGAGCGGGTCGGCGCCGACGGTCAGGTCCTGGACGGCGCGAGCGACGTCGACCAGGCCACCATCACCGGGGAGCCCCTGCCCGTGACCAAACAGACGGGGGACGAGGTGTTCGCCGGCACGGTCAACGGCACCGGCGCCCTGCGCGTGCGCGTCGAGCGGGATCCGGCGAACTCAGTGATCGCCCGGATCGTGAAGATGGTCGAGGAAGCCTCCGAGACCAAGGCTCCCACCCAACTGTTCATCGAGAAGATCGAGCAGAGGTACTCGATCGGCATGGTCATCGCTACCCTCGCCGTCTTCGCGATCCCGCTCGCCTTCGGCTCCGCGCTCCAGCCCGCACTGCTCCGCGCCATGACGTTCATGATCGTGGCCTCTCCTTGCGCGGTCGTGCTGTCCACGATGCCGCCACTGCTGTCCGCCATCGCCAACGCCGGCCGCCACGGCGTGCTGGCCAAGTCCGCTGTCGTGATGGAGCGCCTGGGACAGGTCGACGCGGTCGCCCTGGACAAGACCGGCACCCTGACCGAGGGCACGCCCCGCGTCACCGATATCCGTCCCCTGTCCGGCTCCGGGTTGGACGAGGACGGTCTGCTCGCGCTGGCAGCCGCGGCCGAGCACCCCAGCGAGCACCCGCTCGCCCGCGCCATCGTCGATGTCGCCCGCGAACGCCGCCTGCCGCTGCCCGAGGCGCTCGACTTCGCCTCCTCCCCCGGGCAGGGCGTGAGCGCCACCATCGCGGGCCGCACCGTCCAGGTCGGATCGCCCGCCCGCCTTTCGGCCACCACCGGGCCCGCATCTGCGGCGGCGGTGGAGCTGGCGGAGGCCGGGCAGACCGCGGTCCTCGTCATGCGCGACGACGGCCCGGTCGGGGTGATCGGCATCGCCGACCGGCTACGGCCGGACGCCGCCGCTACCGTCACTGCACTCACCGAGCTGACCGGCCGAAGCCCGGTCCTGCTGACCGGCGACAACGAACGCGCCGCCCGCCAGCTGGCCGCCCAGGTCGGCATCACCGACGTCCGTGCCGGACTGCTCCCGGAGGACAAGGTCGCCGCCGTACAGGAATGGGAAGGCGAAGGCCGCAAGGTGCTGGTGGTCGGTGACGGCGTCAACGACGCGCCCGCCCTAGCTGCCGCGCACACCGGCATCGCCATGGGCAAGGCCGGCTCCGACCTCGCTCTGGAGACCGCCGACGCCGTCGTCGTCCGCGACGAACTCGCCACCGTTCCCACCATCGTTGCCCTCTCGCGAACCGCCCGGCGCTTGGTCGTCCAGAACCTCGTCATCGCCGCCGTCTTCATCACCGCGCTGGTGGCCTGGGACCTCATCGCCACCCTGCCGCTGCCGCTCGGTGTCGCCGGGCACGAGGGCTCCACCGTCATCGTCGGCCTCAACGGCCTACGTCTGCTGCGCGAAGCCGCCTGGACCAACCCGGACCGACGGGGTGCCGCGTGAGCAAGCGCTCCCGCCGCGCCGCCTCCGCCCCCGGAGCCGGGGCGGGAGCAGAACGGCCTACGGTCACGGTGTGCCGCGGCTGCTGCTGCGGAACACCGAATATCCCCGGCATCGACCACGCCGCCCAACTTCGGCATCTGCGAGAGGCCTTGGACGGGACGGCAACAGTCCGGGTCACCGACTGCCTCGATGCCTGCGAGCGCGCCAACGTCGTTGTCGTCCAGCCCTCCGGGGCAGGGCGCCGGGCCGGCGGCCGGGCCGTCTGGCTCGGCCTGGTCAACGACCGAGACGCCACAGCCGACATCACCGCCTGGGTCGAGAGCGGCGGCCCCGGCGTCACCGAGCCGCCCGGCATCCTCGACCTCTACGCCTTCAGCCCTTCGCGCCGAGTGCGCACCGAACTCGACGAGTAGGGCGCTTCGGGCCCTCGAACCCGCGCGTCAGCGCCCCCTGACGAGTACCGGACGTGCAGGTTCGCGTGTTTAGCCCTCCGGGATTTCGCGAACCCGCGCGCTTCCGACCGCGCGATGTCCAAGGTCCGCAAGGGCGAGCGTGGCCGCGGCGGAGTCGAGCGGCGCCTGGTCGGCCTCCGCGCCCGCTCCCCCCATGAGGGCGAGACCGGCCGGGCATGGCTAGAAGAGGCCCAGCACGCGATCAGCGCGCGGGTCGTATCCCACGGGAGCAACCACCACTTCTGCAGACAGTTGGCGTGTGTTGCCGCTTGGCCGACAACGCTGGCAAAGCACGATGCCCGACACACTCCCGCTCGGCCGTCCATGTCGAGAGCCCGTGGGCCGCGTTGCACTGCCCTCGTGGAGTTGCGCCACTGCACCCGGGCCAGGATGCCGGACAGGAGGTTTGCGTCACCGCCGGGATTGATCACCAGGCGCAGGTGGGCTTGCTGATCGCCAGCCCGACGGGCCTTCTCGGCGGCCGCGCTGACAGCGTTGAGGGTGTGCCGGCCGTGGTGCAGGAGTGCTTCGCCGGCGAGAGTGAGGGCGACGTGCGGCGACGACCACGCACCGGTGGCCATCGCCAGCGCCATCCTGCAGCTGCGCGTGGCCGACCTCGATGCCTTGAACGCGGCCTTCACCATGCCCGGAACGGTCGACCTCATCAAGCGCTGGCAGGGCCGCCACCCGTACAAGGCGATCTGGGCCAACCACGAGCCGCTGGCATGAGCAGCTACGTCGGCAAGGCCGGTCTGGTCACCGGTGCCGGTAGCGGGATCGGGCGCGCCGCCGCGCTTGAGTTCGCCCGGCGCGGCGCTGCGGTCGCTGTGCTCGACCTGGACGAGGACAGCGCCCGCCAGACCGTGGAACTGATCGCGAAGAAGGGCGGCCGAGCCGAGGCCGTGGCCGTGGCCGTCGACATCAGCGACGAGGAGTCCGTGCAACGTGCCGTGACTCAGGTCGTGGCAGCCTTCGGCGGGCTCGACTTCGCGGTGAACAACGCAGGAATTCCGTCACACAACCGTGTCCTGACGGAGATGTCGGTCCAGGAGTGGGAGCGCGTGCTGCGAGTCAACGTGATCGGCACATGGCTGTGCATGAAGTACGAACTGCCCGCGATGAAGCAACACGGCGGCGGGGCGATCGTCAACGTCGCCTCCAACGGCGGCCTGTACGCGATCCCCGGCGCCCCGGCGTATGTGGCCAGCAAGCACGGCGTCGTCGGCCTGTCCAAGGTGGCCGCCGTGGACTACGCGCCGGACAACATCCGAGTCAACGCGCTGTGCCCGGCGCCGACGAAGACCGCCATGCTCGACGGTGTCGTCGCTTCGGCCGGTGCGCAGATGGTCGAGCAGCAGACGGCCGTGACCCCGCTGCGCAGGCTGGCGGAGTCCGAGGAGGTTGCAGCCGCGGCTGTGTGGCTGTGCTCGCCGGACGCCTCCTACGTCACCGGCACCGCCCTGTCGGTCGACGGCGGCCGCCGGGCTTGAGCCGGGGCAACGGACGGCGGTGGGATCTACGGATTGGAATCAGAGATGACCGACCACAGCATCATTGCAGTAGAGGAACTTCATCTCTCCCGCGTTCCTCCAGCGGGCCCACGGCGGAGGACGATTTCGGCCGAGGGCGCCGCGGCCGTCGTTCTTGGGCAGGGCGGCGGCGGACGTCGGCGGCCACGGCGCGGGCGTGCCCGGTGAGCTGGACGGCGATCTGCTCGTAGTCGCGCGGTTCGAGTGGGTCAGTTTGCACTCCTAGGGCATTTTGTGTTTCAGCTCGGATTTGCGAGAAACCATCTGACAGCGGCAGCGCGACAGGACAGCGCCACTCCGGCCCCCGAGTTTGCCCCAGTGCACAAGGGGGGGCTGGCCACACCATCGACCGACCCGTTGCCCGGATGGTACGGCAGGTTTCGGACAACGAGGCTGAACGCATACAGATCCACCAAGCAAAAGGGAACCCTCTGTGTTCAGCTTCAAGTCGCCGCGTCACCGTACCGCCCGCACCGCTGCAGTCGGCGCTCTCGCTGCTGCGGCTTGCGTCACTGTCATGGCCGGCAGCGCGGGAGCCATCGTCAACGGATCGGACTCCACCGAGAGCTACCCGTTTATGGCGGTCATCCCGGAGTCGGCCCCGGACCAGGGTCTGATAGACGGGAACTGCGGGGCCTCGCTGATCGACCAGCAGTGGGTGCTGACGGCGGCTCACTGCATAAAGGTCGAGGGGCTCAAGCTGGACGGCATCGTGCGGGTCGGCAGCGACCACCGCAAGTCCGGCGGCACCGTCCGGAAGATCGACCGGACCTTCGTCCATCCCGGCTATGTCAACGGCGACAACAAGGCCGCCAACAAGAACGACATCGCGCTGATACGCCTGGACCACCCGGTCGCCCAGCAGCCCATCAAGATCGCCGAGCAGCCGGGGCCACCCGGCACGCCGACCCGGCTCCTGGGCTTCGGCACCACCGTCGAGACCGAGTTCAAGTTCCCGGACCGGCTGCAGGAGCTGAACACCCGCAGGGGCACCGAGTCCGAGTGCGCGCCCGGCTACGCGGACCGGACCCGGCTGTGCACGATCACCACCGTGCCCAAGGCCATGGCGTGCTTCGGGGACTCCGGCGGACCGCAGATCAAAAAGGGCCGGGACGGCCGTTGGGAACTGATCGGCGTCACCTCGGGACCGGGCGCCCCAAAGGTGCCGTGCTCGCAGGGCCCCGGCCTCTACACCAGCGCGCCCGCCTACATGGGCTGGCTCGACAAGACCATGAAGACCAACAGCGCTCCGTCGACCGCGGCCAACGACGACCTCGCCGAGACCGGCACCAACGACAACACCGCGGCAATCATCGGCGTGGCCACCGCGCTGATCGCCGCCGGTTGCGGCACCGCCCTCGCAGTCCGCCGCAAGACCCGCCACGCCGCCTGAGCACGGCCGCCCGAAGGGGGATCACCTGCAAAGCCGCGGCGGCCTCATCGCGTTGCCGCAGACACGAACAGCTAGTGCCGCGGCAGGCAACGTTTGCCCGTCAAGGAGCGGCGTCCGGTGCGTGCTCTCGGCGTGCCGGCCGGAAGTCCTCGTACTGGACGTACTTGGGCTTTCGGCCGGTGCGGCGAGAGTGCGTGCCGGGGGTCGCGACGGGGCGAACGTTGCCTGTTGCGGCACTAGCAAGGAGGCCCGTCGTGGGCTGCTCGCGGCGCAGGCCGAACTCATGCTCGGCGAGACCCAACCGAGCGCCGGCACCCCGCACGCCGAGGTCAAACAACAGCTCGTGCGGCTGGAGAACGCCCTCCGTGCGGAACTGTCCCGGCCGGCCGATGAGCGTTGAGAGGCGTACCCGGCCGGCACCGCCAGACGGCGGCGCAGGTACGGTGGACGCGCTGCTCAGACCTCGGCCACGGGCAGCGTTGCCCTGTGAAGCGCGGGTTCGGAGCAGCCGATCGAGCGGCTGCTCCGAGTCCCCGGGCCGGTCAGTTGACGGCCAGGACCGCCGTGTTGTTCGTGAGGTCCGGGTCGAAGTCGAAGGGGTGCTCGCCGAACTCGCCGAACGTGGGGTGGATGCTCACGGCACCGGTCGCGCCGGGCACCACGGTGTCGACGCGCACGGAGAACGCGAACGTACGCTGAGTGTCCTCCAGCACCCAGTACCGAAGGTCGCAGTCGTAGCGCGGGGCGCCCGTCTGCTTCGGGTAGTAGCCGCCGTCGAGGGTGCGTGGGTAGCAGTCGGACGGCACACCGGTGACCTTGGTGCCCTCGGGCACGACCAGCCGGACTTCGGCGACCGGGTCACCGGAGCCGAGGTTGCCGAACCAGGCCGGGCCGTTGTTCTTGAACGTCAGCTCTGCCGTGGCCGTCTCGCCCGCCGCGCCGGAGATGGCATCACCGGTCACGGAGAAGTCCGCGGTGTTTTCCACGCCGATCTGGAGGACTGCGTAGTCGTTCTGGGAGTCGATGTCCTGGGCGCCGTCGCCCGGCTCGATGTCTATGTCGAGCCGCTCGTTCAGCGCGTGCGGGGCGAGTCGCACCGCCAGCGGCTCGGGCAGCTCGAAGGAGTCGCCTGGCGCCAACACCTGGTCGAACGTGCAGATTGCCATGTTCGACGGTGCGTAGTCGTCGCCGTCCGTCGTGGTGTAGGTGCAGTCGTCGTACCGGGTCAGATATGACAGGCCGTACGAGGCGTACAGCTTGACGGTGAACCCGTTCGCGCTTGCATTGCCGTTGTTGGTGATCTTGAGCGGGATCGTCCGCGTGTCGCCGGGCTGACCGTCCTCGATGTCGCCGATGGGGTCGATGGCGAGGTCAGGCCCGACGCCGACAGTGAGCGTGGTGTCGGAACTCTCGCGGGGCGCGGTGAGCGTGCCGTCGGGGCCGCCGGTGGCCGTCGCCTCGTAGGTGATCCTGCCCTGTGCGCCGGCTTCGGCGCCGTCGGCCGCGCGCACCGTCAGGAACACCTGGTCCTCGTAGTCGCCACCGATCGCGGGCACCACGGGAACGTCGCAGACCGCACTCGTGCCGCTCGGCGTGCAGTTGTCAGGCCAGGTCACCTCGGCGACCCCGGTGAGGTCGGAGACGTCGACGGTGAGTCTGCCGTCGGTCACCGTGAAGTTCTCGTTGTCGTGGTAGATGCCGACGCCGAGGGTGCGGGACTGCGGCGTACCCCCGTCGGTGCCGAGCGGAAGCGTCTGTTCGTACGGCTCGTTGATCCACAACTGGTCGGTCTGCGGCGGGTCGTCGTCAGCGAACGCGGGCGCGGCGAGGCCGGCGGTCAGCAGGCCGGCCACCACCGCTACGACGGCACCGGATCTGAGACGTACCGGACGTCCAGCGGAGAACAGTCTCATTGCTACCTCCCAAGGGTGTGGTAACGGGACTGACGTGCCGGCAGCTCCGGCACGCCGGCAGGATCATCACATGGCAGGGCAGCCCACCGCCCCTGGTTTCCCGGCCCTGTTGGAGAACACCGGGCTACCGGCCAGCCCGCTCGCATCTCCCGAAGTCATCGAAGACCTGGACCGCTGTGCCCTGCACAAGCTGCGGCAGGCACTGCGCGCTCACACACGGCGTCCATGACGGTGTCTTGATCGGCTGTGGTTAATTGTCCTGGCATGGGGACAGTGGAGCGGCCGGCGCCGAACGGACTGTGGGAAGTCTTCCAGGATGTGGCGCCGGAGCCGCCGATCCGCGTGCAGCGGGGTGGCCGGCGGCGGTGTGATGATCGAGCGGTGCTCGCAGCGATCATCTTCGTTGCGACGTCAGGGTGCACGTGGCGGCAGGTGCCGCCGGTCTGCGGTGCCTCCTGGCAGACCGTGCACCGACGTTTACCGACTGATCGGCGGCCCGGGTGTGGGCCAAGCTGCGCCGTGTCGTGCTGGATCGACTGGCGCGAACGGCGAGCTGGACCGGTCGCGGTGCCCGATCGGTTCGGTCAGCGTCCGGGCGGTCAAAAGGGGGCCTTTGACCGGACCGCAGCCGACTGATCGAGGCAAGCTCGGGTCGAAGATTCACGTCATCTGCAACTGCAACGGGCTGCCGCTGCCGGTGGGTATCTCCGGCGCCACCCTGCACGGCAGTCAGGCCCTGATCCCGCTGATGCGCGGCATTCCGCCGATCCGCTCCCGCTACGGACCCGGGCGCCGCCGACCGGCCAAGCTGCACGCGGACAAGGGCTACGACTACGAGCACCGACGCAGTTGGCTGCGGCGGCGGCAGATCGTGCCGCGCATCGCCCGCCGCGGCGTCGAAACATCCAGGCGCCTCGGCAAATACCGCTGGGTCGTGGAGCGGACGATGTCCTGGCTGAACGGCTGCCGCCGTCTGCACCGCCGCTACGAGCACAAGGCTGAGCACTTCCTTGTCTTCGCGGGCATCGCCAGTGCCCTCATCCGCTATCGCCGGCTCACGCGATGAGACCGGCTCCCACTGCGTCACGGCGCCAAGGGCCTACCAGTGGCGCCAGACCTCTGCCGGAGTGATGTCCCAGGAACTACCCGCGATCTTCACCGTGTTGAAGAACGACGCCCAGCTCACTGCAGTATCGCCAGCGCGCTGCGCACCCCGGTCAAACTCGAAGTCCGGCCAGCCCAGGTCGCCTGTGGGGCTGTACGAGATACCCAAGCCTCGCTCCACAGCGCGCGCTTCCATCTCCGCGTCCAGCTCCGACGGCACACGGCCGATCAGACGGATCCCCTCACAGATCACCTGGGGACCGCGCAGCCCATCCACGAGCACGCAGGTCAAACCGGCGCCTTCGACGAAGTAGGTCATCACAGCAGGTCGATGCCTGTCCGCTCCCGCCTTGCGAAACTCGGCGCGCCACTGAGCGCGCTGCGAGTTCCACCGCTCGATCTCGCTCTCCTCCGCAGCAAAGCCATGCCCCGCCATGATCGTGACCGCTTCACGCTGATCGGCCCCGAAGACCACGGCCCAACCGCCTTGCGGGGAACGTACCCCCACTGCTCCCGCTCCGAGTCTGCCAGCACCGCCCAGTAGTTCGTATGCATCGCCTCAGGATCGTCTACGCGGCGATGCCGTCACCATCCGACCGAACGATCCACGCCGGCATCACAGCGCCTTCGCGACGATGTGCGCGTCCGGCGCATGCATCACGGGCATGCCGACAGCGGCGCCCTTCGTCCAGATCTGGACCGGATCATCCTGCACACCACGGGTGATGATCAGGCCCGGCGCGTCCTCGCGGACGATCTCCGGATTCGAACCGTGGGACAGAACCAGCGCATCGGAACACGTCCAGGTCCTCACCTCTGTGGACCAGGCCACACCAGGCGACCAGGCACTGCTGTCCTGCTTGATAGCTGCAGGAGACCCGGACATGGCTTCGTCCTAGCGGGAGGTCGCCGGCGCGCTGGGGCTGGAGTCACCTGATGACGACGATGTCCTGCGCGATGTACTCGAAGCGGACGTTCAGCAGGTCCAACGCTACTGGCGCCACCGGTAGGACCTGCGACTTCGTCGTATGCCCCGGTGCCGGTGCGGGGACGACTCCCCCTTCTTGTCCGAGCCGGACTTCCACCACGAGCAATCCCCACTCGTCCTGGAAGCGCCGGAAAGGACGCTCTTGGCCAGTGCGGCGTGTTGCGCGATGTCACGGTCGTGGTGTTCGCGGTGAGTCAGGAGGTCTTCCTCTGAACCAAGCCTGCGGAGACTGGTGCGGTGCCTAGGTCGCTGTCGCCATCTTGGTGGCGCAGCACCCAGTCGTCGAGGTCGAGGGCTGTTTCCAGCGGTTCCCTGGTCATGTGGGCGCGCAAGCTGCTCACCTCGCTGGCGGTGCCCGATTGAGTCCCCTCTGGTGAGAGCAGTTCTTCCCGGAAGGCGGCTTCGGACATGGCGAAACGCACCCGAGCGGTGTGGGGAGACACGTTCAGGATGTCGCCGATGACGTGCCAGTCGGCGCCGCCCACGCGCTCGAACACGGCGGCGGCTTCGAAGAACCGCAGCGCGGCGGTCAGTACTCGGGCGGCATCTGCCAGCACGATCCCTGGCGCGCGGGTGGTGCCGTCGGGGTTCAGCTCATGTTCGCCGATCGGGACGGCGGCACGCGCGAGCTCGGCCAGTTCGCAGGCTTCGTAGGCCATCAGCAGTCTCGCTCGTGCCGCGTCCGTGTACGGTACGGTAGGATTCGGGCCATTTTCGGTCATGGCGTCAGCCTCCGCTCCCGATGATCAGTGATGACCACTGCTTCTCCTCCGTGTTCACCCGCGCAGGAAGTACAGGACGGTCGTGATCACGGCCGTCGTCAGGAGGATGCCCCGCAGCATCAAGGCGGGGAGCAGGCGGGCGAGGTGGGCGCCGGCGAAGCCCCCGATCACGGCGCCGACCAGCATGGCGGTCAGGAGCAGCGAAGCGCTCAGCGCGTCCGAGGCGATGAGGAACAGCACTGTGGCGCTGAGGTAGATGGCCGCGAGTTGAGTGATGCGCATCGGGTTGCTGACCGCGGCGTCGAGGCCGAGGCCGATGCTCCACAGGGCCAGCATCATGATGCCTACGGCTCCGCCGAAGTATCCGCCGTACATGGCGAGGATGAACTGTCCGATCAGGATGGCCCGTGAGCTCATGCTGACCGAGCGGCCCAGCGCGCTGCCCAACGCCCGGGAGAGGTGGCGGCCGAAGGCGAGGATCACTGTGGCGAAGGCGAGCAGCCACGGTGCTGCGGCGTCAAACGACGAGGCGGGCAGCACCAGCAGCAGGCCGGCCCCGACGCCACCGCCGATCACACTGATCACTGTCAGCGCCTTCGTGGACGCAGGCCCCACAGGGGTGAGTTCACGTCGGTACACCCACGCGCTGGCCACGGCGCCGGGTACGAGGGCGGCCCGCGACACCGCGTTCGCGGTCACCGGTGGCAGGCCGAAGGCGACGAGGGCAGGTAGCGCGACGAACGTGCCTCCGCCGCCCATGGCGTTCAGGACTCCGGCAGCAACACCGGCCAGCAGGACAAGAGAAAGCTCGATCACCTGCCGAGCATCACCCGTGGAGGAGTCGTTCCACAATGCGGAATCGACGTACCCAGCCTAAGTCTATGCCTTAGCCTTAGCTGGTGCGCTATGACCTGGACGACCTGCGGCTGTTTCTCCACATCGTCACGGAGGGGTCGATCACGGCGGGCGCTCATCGCATGCACCTGAGCCTGCCCTCGGCCAGCGCCAGAGTCCGCTCGCTGGAACACCACGCCGGCGTGGCACTGCTGATCCGCGGCCGACGGGGCGTGCGGCCCACACCGGCGGGGACGACCCTGGCCCGCCACGCTCGCGACGTACTCGCCCAGACCACGCGGCTCGAAAGCGCCGTCGCGAGCTACACCCAGTCCCAAATAGCCCCGCTGACCCTGCTGGCCGGTGGCTCCGCCATGCACCGGCTCGTGCCGCAAGCGCTGATCTCGTTCCTGCGCGCCCACCCGGACGCCGATGTCGCCGTGTCCGAGAGCCGCACCCCACAGACCGTGCGGAAGCTCACCGACGGTGAGGCGGACCTGGGGGTCGTCCTCGATGACGAGGCCGGCGACTGCGGGCTGCGCATGGAGCCCCTCGGCGACGACTCCCTCGTCGTCATCGGCCAAACCGGAGGAATTCTTGCCGGGCGGACCGCGCTGACCTACAGCGAAGTCGCCGAACACCCCCTCGTCGGCCTTGACGCGGACTCCTCGCTGCGCCGCTGGATCGAGAAGCACCTGGGGCCCCATGCCCCGGTGGTGCGCCACCGCACCACCGTCGCCAACCTGAGTGTCCTGGTCTCCCTCGCCGCTGGCGGCGCCGGGCTCGCCGTCGTACCGCGCCGCGCCATCGACCCCGACCAGAGCCTTGACGTGTGCGAGCTGAAGGACCCCTGGGCTCGCCGCCACCACCTACTGGCCTGGGGCGTCAAGGACGGCGCAGTGCCGACGGCCACGGCAGCGCTCGCCGAACATTTGCGCCAGGCGGCCTATGCGGAGCCTTCCCTCCGCAAGGCACACGAAGAACTCGCAGGCCGGCAACCCGTCTACGACGGCTGACCGAACTGGCGGGGCATCTCCGATGCCTTGCCTGATGAAGCCGTGTACCCGCTCGCACTGGGCGCCGGGCACCAGCGGCCCGAGCTTGGTCTTCGCGTCGAGCGGGTCTCCGGGCACGAAGCCCCCTACGGCACTCTTCGCCAGCTTCAGGGCCTCGTCGTGGCGCTGGACGGGGACGAGCATGCGGGTCCAGGCGGTGCAGGTCTGCCCTCCGTTGAGGAACGCGTTGGCCACGCCCGCCTTCACTGCGGTGCCGAGATCGGCGTCGTCGAGGATCACGCCGGCGGACCTGCCGCCGAGTTCGAGCGTGATGCGCTTGATCGACCGTGCTGCGAGCTCGGCGACACGGGCGCCGCCGCGCAGAGAACCGGTGAAGGAGACGACGTCCACTTCCGGGTGGGTCACCAGTGCCTCGCCCACGCCGGGGCCGTAGCCGCTGATCAGGTTCACCACGCCGCGAGGGAAACCAGCCTCGTGAATGGCGTCGAACAGCTGGTAGGCGGCGAGGGGTGCCACTTCACTCGGCTTGACCACCTCGGTGCAGCTGGCGGCGAGCGCGGGCGCGATCTTGCAGGTGATCTGGTGCAGCGGGTAGTTCCA
Source organism: Streptomyces sp. NPDC006012 (assembly GCF_042871185.1). Lineage (NCBI taxonomy): Bacteria > Bacillati > Actinomycetota > Actinomycetes > Kitasatosporales > Streptomycetaceae > Streptomyces > Streptomyces sp. NPDC006012. Next base: position 159,778 of record NZ_JBIAIE010000011.1, on the reverse strand, counting down.
TGGCGTGATCGCCGCGACGACACCCGCGGGTTCGGTGAGGATCACCGAGTTGCCGATCCGCTCCTCGGTTTCGTCTTCCTGCAGCAGGTCGATGCAGCTGGCGATGCCGGTCAGGGGGAGCGCGGCCTGAATCCGGGTGGCGATGCGCATCGGCGTGCCGACGGCGGTGGCGATCGTTTCGGCGATCTCCGCCGAGCGTTTGGCGAGGCCGTCGTGGAGCTGGCCCAGGTTCCGCCCGCTCGGCGCGGGTTGCCCTCCTGACCCGATCCTCGTCTGTCATCTCGTAGAAAGACGCGGGTCCTTGTTTTTCACAGTGGGTTCGACGTTCCCCGAAGCGTTCGCGGTCGAGCGCGTCGGACTCAGTCGGCTAGGGCCGTCCGTCGAGGAACCGTCGCAGGCCAGTCCGTACGCCGTCGGTGGGGACGGTGGCGGCAAAGCACGCCGCCTCGACCGCCAGGCCCTCGTCGATCGGCAGGTTGATGCCGCGGGTGACCGCGCGCAGGCAGGCAGCTACGGCCGTCGGTGCGTGCCGGACGATCCGTCCGGCCAGGTCCTTCGCGGCGTCCAGGAGCTCGTCGGCCGGTACGACGGTGTTGACGAGACCCAGCTCGGCGGCTCGGGCGGCCGGGACCGGGTCACCGGTCAGGATCAGCTCCAGGCCGCGCTTGCGGCCGACGTGCCGCGGCAGGCGCTGGGAGCCGCCGAAGGGTGGCGGAAAGCCGAGGGAGATCTCGGGCTTGGCGAAGGTCGCATGCTCGGCGGCGATCGCGAGCGGGGCGGCCTCGGTGATCTCGCAGCCACCGCCGTAGGCGAGGCCGTTGACCGCGACGATCACCGGCTTGCGGAACTCCTCGATCCGCCGGGTCAGCGTGTGGCCCCGGCGCACGATCTCGCGTAGCGCACGTTCGGGCCCGCCGGCGATGCTGGCCGCCAGTGCAGGGATGTCCGCGCCCGCGCTGAAGGCCCTGTGCCCGGCGCCGGTCAGGATGACCGCCCGGATGCTGTCGTCGGAGTCGACGAGGTCGAGCTGTGCGAGCAGCGCGTCGATCGTCGGATAGTCCAGGGCGTTGAGCTTCTGCTCCCGGTCGATGGTCATCACTACGACCTGGTCGTCCCACTCGATGCGCACGGTCATGCCGGGTCCCTCCGTTTCGCCTGGGTTCGGACCCATCGAGGCTACGAGCCGTAATCCAGGACGATCCATTAATTGTCCTGGATACAATGGAGTTCTTCACCGGTATCCCTCCGCGACGGACAGCAGGTGCCGCATGCGGCCGTCCTCCTACAAGGCCGTCGTCCACGAGTTCGCCGCAGCCATCCGCTCCGGCGCGATCCCGGCCGGCACCCGGCTCCCGACACACCGCACTCTCGCGCGCGATCGGCGGATCGCGCTGGCCACGGCCACCCGCGTCTATGCCGAACTCGCAGCCCTGGGCCTGGTTGTGGGAGAGCCGGGCCGGGGCACGTTCGTCCGGGTGCGCTCCGGCTACGACGGGCTCGAACCGTCACGCGCTCTGCCGGTGCCGAGGGTGGCGGACCTGTCGTTCAACCAGCCCCTGGCCCCCGGGCAGGGCGACCAGCTGCGGCAGGCCCTGCGCACGATGGCGGCGGCGGGAGACGTCGAGGCGCTGCTGCGCCAGCAGCCGCCCGGCGGACACCGCCACGACCGGGCGGTCGTGGCCACCTACCTGCTGGCGCGGGGAATCGACACGGTGCCGTACAACGTCCTGCTGACGAGCGGAACCCAGCAGGCGCTCGACATCGTGCTGCGCACGCTCACCCGGCCCGGTGACGTCCTCGCCGTCGACGCGCTCAGCTACCCGGGCATCAAGCTCCTCGCCTCGGCACACCACCTCGAACTCGCCCCTGTCCCTGTCACGGCCACGGGACCGAACCTCGACGTACTCGATCAGATGTGTCGCACCCGGCCCGTCCGCGCGATCTATACGATCCCCACCGTGCACAACCCGCTCGGCTGGGTGCTCGACCAGGAGCAACGCGAACGGCTGGCCGCCCTCGCCCGCTGACACAACTGCCTGATCATCGAGGACGGCACCTACGCCTTCCTCGAACCCTCGCCGCCACCACCGCTGCAAGCGCTCGCGCCCGAACACACCTGTTACGTCGCCGGCCTGTCCAAGAACGTGGCACCCGGCCTGCGCTTCGGCTTCGCCGTCCTGCCCGACCGCCATCTGAAGGCAGCCACGAGCAGCCTTCGTGCCGCGGCCTGGGGAATGCCGGGAGTCGTCACCGCACTCGCCACCAGCTGGATCTCCGACGGAACGCTCACCCACCTGGAGAAAGACCGCCGCGAGGACGCAGCCGCCCGGCAGGACATCGCCCGCGCCGCGCTCGCCGGCCTGGACATCACGGCGCACCCGGTCTCCTACATCGTGTGGCTCGCTCTGGAACCCCATCAGCGCCCCGATCACGTCGCTGCCGTGCTCGCGGAGCAGGGGATCCTCGTGTCCACCGCGGACGCCTTCGCCACCGGACCCCACCGTCTCCGAGCACTCCGCCTGGCACTGGCAACACCACCCCGCGACGAGCTCGGGGCCGCATTGCGCAGCCTGAAGGACACGCTCGACGCAATCCCCCCATGACATGGTCCCGGTGCCGTACCCCGGGGCTGACTACGCCTTTCTGACCCAACATGCTGGACTCGACAGGGAACAGACCCGGTCGGTGTACAGCTTGGTGCTGAGCTGTCCGCCACAGCCGCCCGAGCAGCAGTCCGCGCCAGAACGTGTCCTGCTCGTGACGACGGCGGAAGACGTCCAGCTCGATCGCCTCCAGCGGCAGCATCAGCGGCTCCTCCGAGTCCGCCCCGCCCAGGACCGCCGTCTGAATCTGCCGCCTGTCACCAGGCACGAAACCCCCGCCCTTCGTCCCAACTCATGCTGTCATCCGTGCCATTGGCTTCACAGACGTTCGGCCGGGACACCTGGCAACTGGCCGCGGACTCCGACGGCGGCCTGTTCGCGGACGCCGCGTAGGTCGAATCCTGGCGGTCGGCCGCCGCGGAGCGAATCTTGTGGGCCATCCCGTTGATGACCTGCCGGTCCTCCACGCGAGGCCGCCCCGTCGCGGCCGGGGTATCAGCGCAGCTAGTAACTCCCGCTCCTGGTCCATGAGTTCTTGGCCACATCAAGCCGGTCATGAAGCGCCCCCGTTCCTGGAGCTCCCCCGGTACCTGCGCAGCCTCTACCCGGCCGAAGTCCGCATCGCGAGCGTCTGTGGCACCTTCTTGCCGCACCTGACCACGAAGAAGTGCCGGCGGGTCGGCACCCGGGCCGGGCGAACAACGTCGAGATCGCCTACACCCCGACCAACAGCTCCTGGCTCAACCGCATCGAAGCCCAGTTCACCGCCCTGCGCTACTCCACGCTGGACGGCACCGACCACCCCAGCCACAAAGAGCAGGGCAGCATGATCCGCCGCTACCTCATCTGGCGGAACAAGCACACCGCCGATATTCGCTTGCGCACCCTCGTCACTCGGGTCAACGTCTCGTGACACCTGACGAAGGCAGAGAAAATGACCACGCAGACCCACCCCGTCGACCACGAACTCATCCAGGCCGCGGCGCACGTTGCTCGCACTCGCTGCCGGGGCGACAACCACACCATGGCAGCCGCGGCCCGCGCCCAGGACGGCCGGATCGTCACCGCCGTGAACGCCTACCACTTCACGGGTGGTCCCTGCGCCGAGCTGATCCTCATCGGCGCGGCAGCCGCCCAGGGCGCCTACGAGCTCAACACGATCGTCGCAGTGGGTGACCGCGACCGAGGAGTTGTTCCCCCATGCGGCCGGTGTCGCCAGGTCCTCCTCGACTACTTCCCGACCCTCAAGGTCATCGTCGGCGAAGGTGACCGCATTCGAACCGTCCTCATCACCGACCTGCTGCCCGAAAGCTACGTCTGGGCCGACCACCAACTCGACGCTGGGTGAACCGCTCCACCCAGCACGGTCTGGCACCGCCGGCCGACAACGGGGCGAATGTTGCCTGATGCGGCATTAGGGTCCGTCTTCAAAGTGATCTTGTCCAGAGCAGGAACGACGTCAGGCAGACCGCTGCTTCGTATGAGGTGGCGGTCTTGTCGTACCCGGTTGCGATGCCGCGGAAGTGCTTGAGGGCATTGAAGCAGCGTTCGACGGTGTTGCGTCGGCGGTAAGTCTCCCGGTCGAAGCCTGGCGGCCGGCCGCCGCGGTGGCCACGGTTGCGGCGGTGTCGGCGTGGGTCGTCCTTCTCCGGAATGGTGTGCGCGTTCCCGCATTTACGCAGGCAGGCGCGGAATCCGCGTGAGCTGTAGGCCATCCCGGAACCGGGTATCAGTGGAGCGGGCAATTCCCACTTTTCATCGGTCAGTTCATGTCGAGGCACGAAAGCATGAACGCACTGACAAGATCACTTTGAAGACGGACCCTAGAACCACAGACCAGACCAGACCAGACCAGGCCAACACCAGTCCAGTATTCCACAGCGGATTTGTCAAACCAACGTCTACGGACACGTTGCGGCACCACTCGCCGAGCCCGCGGACACCTCAGCACCGCCCGGATCTGAAGCCCCGACAGCGACCCCAGAAACTGACACGTATCTACGCTGAATCAACACATGTCGCTGCTGGCGAGATTTGGGGTGCACAGCTCCGCACTGCACACGGTCGGCCGCCGCATTCAGGGGTGTCTAGACTGATGAGACCCGCGTGCTCGCCATCGATAACTCATCCGGTCTTTGGATTAACATCCGGTGCAACGTCAGATCATCCTCTTCCCATCCCACATGTTGAGAGCAGGTGTGCGTTGAGTACATGGCCCACTTCCGATCCTGACAGCCTGGTGATCGCCATCAGTGGCGGGACGGGTCTGGAGGCCAGCCCACACCTGCTCGGCGAAGTAGCCCGAGGCGGTGGCCTAGGTGTCATCGACCTCACAACGGGTGATCCTCACATCTGCCGCGTCCTCCGTCAGAGCAGCCGACGCACACGTGGCAGGCTCGGCGTGCGAATAGCCGGCGGCTGCGCCCTCTCACCGGACGATGTCGAACGGGTTCTCGGCCGCAAGCCCGCACTGGTATTGCTGACCGCGGACTCGCCATGGTCCTTGGCCGAAGCAGCTGCGGACTACCGGGTGCTGGTCGAGGTGGCTGATGCGGACGCGGCCCGTGCAGCGGTACGAGCGGGCGCGGCCGGGCTCATCGCCCGGGGCATGGAGTCGGGCGGCCGCGTGAGTGAACTGAGCACATTCGTGCTCCTGCAGCAACTGCTCGCGGACGAGATGGTTTCCGTGCCGGTGTGGGCGGCGGGCGGCATAGGGCCGCGGACCGCGGTTGCTTCAGTGCTCGGCGGGGCTGCCGGAGTCGTCCTGGACAGCCAGCTACTGCTCCAGCCGGAGTCCGTCATCGATGACGAACTGCGCGCTCTGGTGGGGCGTATGGACGGCAGCGAAGTCGTTGCCGACGGCGGGTCGCGAGGTCTGAGGCAGGGGCAGGAACTGCTGCCGATCGGCCAGGACGGCTGGCTCGCCGCCGCGTTCGCGCGTCGTTGGCCGGGCACCTCGGCCGCGGTCCGGGGCATACGCACGGCAGTGCAGGACTCTGCGGCGTCGAAGACGAGCGGGCAGATATTCGGTGCGGCTTCACCACTGGCGCAGACCCTCGGTACGGCGCTGCCCGTGGCCCAGGGGCCGATGACGCGGGTCAGCGATGAAGCCGGCCTGGCCGCTGCCGTTGCCGAGCAGGGCGGTCTGCCCTTCATCGCGCTTTCGCTGGCCGGCCCCGAGCAGGCGCGGCGGATGCTGACCGAGACAGCCGCGGCACTGGGCGATCGCCCGTGGGGCGCCGGGCTCCTCGGCTTCGCCCCGGAGGAACTGCGCGAGGCACAGACCCAGTTGCTGCTGGAGATCAGGCCGACTTGCGCGATCATCGCCGGAGGCCGTCCCGCGCTGGCGAAGGATCTCGAAGAAGCGGGCATCAGCACCTTCCTGCACGTGCCCTCGCCGACCCTGCTGCGCCAATACCTCGCTTCCGGGACGCGTAAGTTCGTCTTCGAAGGGGCCGAGTGCGGTGGCCATATCGGCTCCCGTACGAGCTTTTCGCTGTGGGAGGCACAGCTCCAGGTCATCGAGGAGTTCCTCGACGACAACCCCGGCGTGCGGGCATCGGAACTCCAGGTGTTCTTCGCCGGGGGCATCCACGACGAACGCTCGGCCGCCATGGTCGGGGCGATGGCGGCACCGCTTGCCGATCGCGGCATGCAGGCGGGTCTGGTGATGGGTACCGCCTACCTGTTCACCGACGAGGCGGTCTCCTGCGGTGCTGTCCAACCGCTTTTCCGCAAGCGGGCCGTCGAGGCCACCCGTACGAGCCTGCTGGAGACCGCACCGGGTCTGGTCACCCGATGTCTTCCGTCTCCCTTCGTCGATGACTTCCACGCCCTGCGCGAGAACCTGGAAAAGGCCGGGTCCTCCAACCGGACGCTGTGGGACCAGCTTGAGGTGCTCAACGTCGGCCGGCTTCGTATCGCGAGCAAGGGGTTGCGCCGCGAAGGCAGCGAGCTGGTCTCCGTCGACGAAACGGTCCAGGACACAGAGGGCTTGTTCATGGCGGGACAGGTCGCGGTTCTGCGCGCGGCCGACACCACCATCGCCCGACTGCACACCGAGGTGACGTCCGGGGCCGCGGATTTCCACACCCGCCGGCTGCGGGAGCTACGGGCACAACCGGGGTGGCACAAACCCGAGAAGGCACGGCCCGAACCGATCGATGTCGCCATCATCGGCATGGCCTGCGTCCTGCCCGGTTCCCCGGACCTGGCTTCCTTCTGGCAGACCGTGCTCAGCGGCGCCGACCGGATCACCGACGTACCGGCAGGCCGATGGGATGTCGACCTCTACTACTCACCGACCCTTGAGCAGGGGCAGGCCGGGAAGGTCACTGTCTCGAAGTGGGGCGGCTTCATCGACCCGGTGCCGGTCGACGCCATTGGCTACGGCATCCCGCCCGCCGCGCTGGCCAGCATCGACCCCAACCAGCTCCTGGCCCTGGAGATGGCCAACCGGGCGCTGCGGGACGCCGGGTACGCCCACGACGCTCCCGACGCGGACCACTCCACAACCGGCGTGATCTTCGGGGCGGAGGGCGGCAGCGAGATGGCCAACGCGCAGACGCTGCGGCTGGTCCTGCCCGCCTACTTCGGCGCGGTGCCCGAAGACATGGAGGGCCTGCTGCCGCAGATCACCGAGGATTCGTTCCCGGGGGTGCTGCCCAATGTGATCGCCGGCCGGGTGGCGAGCCGCCTTGATCTGGGCGGCCCCAACTTCACCGTGGACGCCGCCTGTGCCTCCTCGCTGACGGCCCTGGACGTGGCCTGCAAGGAGCTGATCGCCGGCCACAGCGACCTGATGGTCTGTGGTGGGGCGGACCTGCACAACAACGTCAACGACTATCTGATGTTCACCTCCGCGCACGCCTTGTCGCCGACCGGCCGCAGCCGCACCTTCGACAGCTCCGGCGACGGCATCGCCATCGGCGAGGGCGTAGCCTGCGTCGTCCTCAAGCGCCTCGCCGACGCCGAACGGGACGGCGACCGGGTGTACGCCGTGGTCAAGGGTGTGGGCGGCGGCAGCGACGGGCGTGCTCTGGGACTGACCGCGCCGCGCCCGGAGGGCCAGCGTCGCGCGCTGGACCGTGCCTACGCCATGGCCGGCGTCTCCGCCGACCAGGTCGGTCTCGTCGAGGCCCACGGCACGGGGACGGTCGTCGGGGACCGCACGGAACTGCAGACTCTCACCGGGCTGTTCACCGATGCGGGAGCCAAGCCCGGCGCCACCGTACTCGGATCGGTGAAGTCGCAGATCGGGCACACCAAGTGCACGGCGGGCATGGCAGGTCTGATCAAGACCGCGCTGGCGCTGCACCACGGTGTGAAGCCGCCCACCATCAACCTCCGCCGGCCCAATGCCGCCTGGGACCCCAAGACCAGTCCCTTCTCCTTCCACACGGAGGCGAGCCCGTGGGCCGCGCCGCCGGAGGAACGGATCGCCGGGGTCAGTGCCTTCGGGTTCGGCGGCACGAACTTCCACGTGGTGCTGGGCGCACACGCGGCGTCCGCCGACCCACGCCACTCCCGGCAGCAGTGGCCGGTCGAGCTGTTCTGCTTCCGGGGTACCGATGCCGACGGAGCCCACCGCGCCGTACGGAAGCTGCTTGAGGAGATCGACAAGGGGCGCGTCGGCTCACTGGCCCGGTTGGCGTTCAAGGTCGCCCGGCAGTCGAACCCGCGCAGCGGCCCCGTCCGCGTGGCGGTTGTCGCCGCGGACCTCACCGAGCTTGCGGCTCTGCTGCGCCGGGCCCTCGCCGGGGAGCACGATCCGCAAAGTGGGCTGGTGCAGCCCTCCACCGACACGGCCCAAGAGGGGCCCGGCAAGGTGGCCTTCCTCTTCCCGGGGCAGGGCAGCCAGCGGCCCGGTGCCCTGGCCGAACTCTTCTACACCTTCCCTGAGCTGCGCGAATACCTGGAGTTGGGGCGTGAGTGGGCTGACCTGGCCTTCCCCGCGACCGCCTTCGACGAAAGCACCGCCCAGCTTCAGGTGGAGCGTCTGCGCGACACCCGTGCGGCCCAGCCGGCCCTGGGCATCGGCGGCCTGGCCGCTGACCACCTTCTGCGGCGGCTCGGCGTGCGGCCCGACATGGCAGCGGGACACAGCTACGGTGAGCTGGTCGCTCTGTGCACGGCCGGCGCCTTCGATCCGGCCACGCTGCTGGACCTGAGCCGTGAGCGGGCCGACGCCATCCTTGCCGCCGCGGGCGCCGACCCCGGGACGATGGCAGCCGTCACCGGCAGCACCGCACGCATCGGCGACGTGCTCGAAGGAGCGGGACTGTCGGGACAGGTGGTGCTGGCGAACCACAACACGCCGACTCAGGTCGTCATCTCCGGTCCGAGTCAGGCGGTCGGCGACGCCGTGAAGGCCCTGGCAGCCGCCGGTCTGCAGGCCCGCCCGCTCTCCGTCGCCTGCGCCTTCCACAGTCCCGTGGTCGCCGGGGCGTCCGAGACCCTGGCCGCGAGACTCGCCGAGCAGACCGTGTCGGCGCCGTCCCTCACGGTGTGGTCCAACCGCACCGCGCAGCCGTATCCCGCCGACGCCGACGGCGTACGGACCGAGTTGGCCGCGCAGGTCGCCGCACCGGTCCGATTCGTCGAACAGATCGAGGCCATGTACGCGGCCGGCACCCGCGTGTTCGTGGAAGCCGGCCCGGGGCAGGTCCTCACCGGTCTGGTCCGCACCGTCCTGGGCGAGCGTCCCCATCTGGCGGTGGCCTGCGACGCCCGCCCCGGCGGTGGTCCGGGCACGGGACTGCGGGCACTGCTCACCGCCGTCGCGGAACTCGCCTGTGCCGGCGTACCGGTGCGTACCAACTGGCTCTTCGAAGGCCGCGGCATCGACCCGGCGGCTTCCGGTGTTTCCGCCCGTCCGCTGTGGATGGTCGACGGCCAGCTGATCCGGGACCAGCACGGCGAACTGCTGCCCGGCGGCATGGCTCCCGCCCGACGTATCAAGGAGAATGTGATGGCCCCTGTCGACGACCAGGCTCCGGGAGCGCAGGCCCGGGATCCCAGGGCCGAGCTGATCACCGAGTTCCTCCGCTCCGGCCGGGACATGATGGCCACACAGCGGGATGTCATGCTCGCCTTCCTCGCAGGTGGCGAGCCCGGTGTGCGATGGGTCCCGCAGCCCGTCCAGGACAGCCCGGCCCGGCTTGCGGCACCCGCGCAGCCGATCGCTCCGCCCCTCGGCGTGACGGATTCCTCCGGCTTCACCGCGCCGCCGGCGGCCATCGTCCTCCCCTCACCGCAGGCCCCGGCTCCGCTGTCGGCTGAACCGGTACAACTGCCCACCCCGGTGCAGGCGCCCGTGGAGACGGCGGTTGCGCCGGCCGCTGCGGATGTGTCGGCTGTCGTCCTGTCCGTCATCAGCGAACGCACGGGTTATCCGGAGGAGCTGATCGAGCCTGACCTGGACCTTGAGGCGGACCTCAGCATCGACTCGATCAAGCGCGCGGAGGTGGTCGGTGAGGTGGCCTCCCGCCTGGGTCTGTCGACCAGCGACGAATCGCGGATGGAGGAGTTGGTCCGGTCCAGGACGGTGAGCCTGATGGTGACCGCGCTGGAGGAACGCACCACTGCGGCGAAGGAGCCATCGCTCCCTTTTGAGCAGGCGCCGCATGGCGCCGAACCGGTGCCCGTCGTCAGCCCGGCAGACGCCCGACCGGCCCTGTCCCCCGGCCGCCCGCCGCGGCGTCTGACGGTCACGAACGTCGCAGCCGCTCTGCCGACCGGGTCGGCCCCCGCGTTGGCGAACGCCCGGATCTTGCTCACCGGCGCACCGGACATCGCGGACGCGCTCACTGCGCGGCTGGCCGCGCACGGCGCGACCACCGTGTCCCTGCGAGAGGAACGCCCGCAGGTGGACGGTCTGGTGCTGCTCGATCCGCTCGCCCCGGCCGCGGAGGGACTGCTGCCGGACAAGGTGGGCCTTCTCCAGTCCGTGCTGGCGGGCGAGCCTCGATGGCTGCTCGCCGTCGGCCGGTCCGGCAGCTCCCGGTCGGACGGGCTGCCCGGCCTGTTCCGCACGCTTGCGGTGGAGTACCCCGCCACTACGGTGCGGTACGTCGAGGTGGAGTCCGGCGCGTCCACCGAGGAGATCCTCGGCCGCATCGTCGACGAGCTGGGAGCGGACGGCAGCGATGCGGTGATCCGTTACACCAGTGAGGGTCGGCAGAGCGAGCAGGTCTGCCCGGCAGTGCTGGGTCGTCTGGCCGTCAGCGGCGCCGGAGCCGCCGGTGACGGCACCGCCGAGGCCCGTGCCCTCGGTCTCGGCGAGGACTCCGTCGTAGTCCTTCTCGGTGGTGCCCGGGGCATCACCGCACGGTTCGCTCTCACACTCGCCGCCGCTGCCCGCTGCCGTGTGGAGCTGGTCGGCAGAACGCCGTCGCCGGCCGGGGCCGAAGACGCGGATCTGGCCGCGGCCGCCGACCTGCCTGCCCTGCGCGCGGCCCTCACCCGCCGGGGCATGCGTTCCCTGCCTGACATCGAGGCGACCGCTCGTGGTGTTCTCGCCGGGCGGGAGGTCGCTTCCACCGTCGCCGAACTCGTCGAACTCGGCACGCGGGTGCGCTACCACGCCCTCGACGTGAGGGACACGGAGGCAGTCAAGCTCCTGCTCAAGGACATCCACGGTGAATACGGCCGCATCGACGGACTGGTCTACGGAGCCGGGATCATCGAGGACAGGCTGTTCGCCGAGAAGACCGCCGAGTCCTTCGCGCGGGTGTACGGCACCAAGGTTGACGGTGCCGGTGCCGCTCTCGACGGACTCGACCAGACGGGTGCGTCGCCCTCGTTCGTCGTCCTCTTCGGCAGCATCGCGGCGGTCTACGGCAGCCGTGGGCAGTCCGACTACGCCGCGGCGAACGATGCCCTCGAATCGATGGGGGCCCGCTGGGCCTCGGCCAGTGGCCACCGCTGCCTCACCGTGCACTGGGGGCCGTGGGCGCCGTCCGGACGTCACGACGGAATGGTCACCCCCGAGCTCGTGGACGAGTACGCACGGCGCGGCATCGACCTGATCGATCCGGTCGACGGCGCTGCCGGTCTGCTGCGTGAGCTGGCGTGGGCCGACACGGCTGCCACCGCGGTCGTCTACACCGCTTAGGAGGCGGTCATCATGGAACGGATCGCCATCGTCGGCATGGCGGCGCTCATGCCGGGCGCTGCCACGCTGGACGCCTACTGGAGAAACCTCGTCGACGGGGTGGACGCCATCACCGACGTGCCGGAGGGACGCTGGGATCCGGAGTTCCGCGCCGTCGGCCGGTCTCATGCGTCCGACCGGATCTACTGCCGCCGAGGCGGGTTCATCGACGACCTGGCAACGTTCGAGCCCTTGCGCTACGGCATCATGCCCAACTCGGTCGCCGACATGGAACCGGACCAACTGATCTCCCTGGAGGTCGCCGCGGCGGCGGTCGAGGACGCCGGCGGGGCCGAGCGCATGCCGGACGCCGACCGGATCGGTGTGATCCTCGGCCGGGGCGGCACCTTGAGCTCGGCGCAGGCCCGGTTCAGCCACCGGATCCGGGTACCGACGCAGATCGTCAAGTCGCTGCGCGAGCTGTTCCCGGAGCTCAGCGACGACCGGCTGGAACAGGTACAGCGCCGCCTCGACGAGGAGATGGGGCCCCAGCAGGCCGACGGCGTGCTGGGGGTGACTCCCAATCTCGCCGCGTCCCGGATCGCCAACCGGCTGAATCTGCGCGGCCCCGCCTACACGATCGACGCCGCCTGCGCATCGTCGCTGATCGCGGTCGAGCATGCGGTCAGCCAGCTGGCCGGCGGGCAGTTGGACGCCGTGCTGACCGGCGGCACACACCACACCCACGACGTCACCTTCTGGTCGGCGTTCAGCCAGTTGGGCGCGGTGTCGCGGCAGGGGCAGATCCGACCGTTCGACGCGGCGGCGGACGGCCTGCTGATCGGTGAGGGGACCGGTGTCGTCGTACTCAAGCGGCTGGCCGACGCGGTCCGCGACGGCGACCGCGTGTACGCGGTCATCCGCGGGACGGGCACGTCCAGCGACGGCAGGTCGGCGAGCATGTTCAATCCGGTCACCGACGGCCAGGTGGTCGCCTTGCGCCGGGCCTGGCAGGCGGCCGGTCTCGACCCCCGCGCCGCGGACGCCGTCGGCCTGCTGGAGGCCCACGGCACTGCCACCCCCACCGGCGACGCCTCCGAGCTGAGGGCCGTCGCCGAGGTGTTCGGTGGGGACGACCGTGGCTCCCGTGCAGTCATCGGCTCGGTCAAGTCGATGATCGGCCACACCATGCCGGCCGCCGGTGTCGCCGGACTGATCAAGGCGGCGTTGGCGGTGCATCACGGAGTGCAGTTGCCCACCCTGCACTGCGACCGGCCCCGCGACGAGCTGGAGCAGACCCGGTTCACCCCCCTCACCGCCGCCCGCCCCTGGGAAGGCACAGGACCCCGCCGGGCCGCCGTGAACGCTTTCGGCTTCGGAGGCATCAACGCCCACGTGATCATCGAGGAACACGTGGCACCCGCACGGCACACGGCCACACGTGTCTCCCCCGTGGGGACCCAGCCGTTGTCCGTCTTGGAACCCGACGAGCTGCTGTGGCTGTCCGCGGCCGATCCGACGGCTCTGGCCGCCGTGCTGGACGGGGACGACCACTCCGTACGCCGCCTCTCACGGGATCGGTCGCCGGCCACGGGCAGCACCCCCGAGGGTCCTTGCAGGATCGGTGTCGTCAACCCCACGGACAAGCGCCTCTCCGCAGCCCGCCGCCTCGTCGAGCGGGGCGACGCCTGGCGAGGCGGCCGTGACATCTGGTTCGCACCCCGCCCCCTGCTCGGTCCGGGCGGTGGCAGACTCGCGTTCGTCTTTCCCGGCATCGAGGCGGACTTCTCGCCCCGCACAGCCGACATCGCCGCCCATTTCGGCCTGCGCGACCGCCCGTGGTCGGCCTCCGATCTCGGACAACACGGTGCCGGGCTGACGGAAGTCGGCAGCCTGCTCAGTGACGCGTTGCGGCGAACAGGCATCGTCCCCGATGCGGTCGCCGGACACAGCATCGGCGAATGGACCGCGGCGATCGTCAGCGGCCAGATGAACAGAGCAGACATCGACGAATTCCTGCGCCTGTTCGACGCCGGTTCGGTCGAGGTCACCGGCCGCGTCTTCGCCGCGGTCAGCACGGGAGCGGACGCCGTCAGTTCAGTGCTCGGCAGGTACCCGGACGTGGTCATCACCCACGACAACGCACCCAACCAGTGCGTCGTCAACGGCCCCGAGCAGCAGGTCGAGGCACTGATCACGGAACTGCGGACCCGTCACGTCATCTGCCAGACACTGCCGTTCCGAGCGGCCTTCCACACGCCGGGATTCTCCGACGGCCTCCGCTCCATCAGCGAAGCCCTGCCGCACCGGCAGGTCCGGCAGCCCACGCTCCCGGTCTGGTCCGCCACACTCGCCGCACCGTTCCCGACCGACCCCGACGAGGTCAACACCCTCTTCGCCCGGCACATGGTGGAGCCGGTCCGCTTCCGCCCCATGATCAACGCCATGTACGAGGCCGGCATCCGAGCCTTCCTCCAGGTCGGAGTGGGACAGCTGCCCGCGCTCATCCAGGACAACCTGCAGGGCCGAGAACACCTGGCGATGCCGGTCAACGTCCCGCGGCGCAGTGGCCTGGAGCAGTTGCGCAGGGTGGCCACCGCACTGTGGGTCGACGGCGCCGACCCCGATCCCCGGGTCCTGTCCGAGACACCCGCGTCCGCCCCTGCCGTCACCCGAAGGCCGGCCATGCCCGGACCGCACCGCGGACCGGTACTCCGGCTGAACCTGGCCACTCCCCTGGCGACGCTGGGCGAGAACGCGGCCGAGCTGCTCAACGAAGCCGCTGCGACGAATGCGCCGGCGGTCGTCGAGGCAAGCCGGCCGGCCACGCCCGCCCCGAACGTGCGCGCACCCATACCTGCCGCTGCCCCGAACGTGCGCGCACCCATGCCTGCCGCCGCCCCGCCCGCCCGCGCACCCGAGCCGACCGGCGCGGAGAACGCACTCAGTGTGCTGCGGAACCTGGCAGGCGATTCGAGCGCCGCTGCCGAACTCATGGGCCTGCTCGAACAAACGGCACAGGATGCGGCCGTCGTCATGAAAGCCGGCTCCCGGCCACCGGCACGCTCCGCGGCCAACGTTGCGACGGCCCCGTCCGCACCTCGCGCTCGGCAGGCCGCGCCGTCGGCCGCCTCGGCGTCGCCGGCACAGCTGAACGACCAAGCCGTGCGGACGACACTGAAGGTGTCGCTGGACACCATGCCGTACCTGATCGACCACTGCTTCTTCCTGCAGCCTGACGACTGGCCGCATCCGGAGGACCGGTGGCCGGTGATGGCAGCGACGACCGTGGTGCACCACATGGTCGAGGCGGTGCGCCGCGTCGCGCCCGGCCTCCGTCCGGTCGAGGTACGGCAAGCGAGATTCCACCGCTGGCTCCTCGCCGCCCCCGCCACCGAGGTCGAGGTGACCGTCAAGCCGGTGGCACCCGGTCAGTGGTCCGTCACGTTCGGCGGCCACGCCGGCGCTACCGTCGTCATGGCGGCCGGCTTCCCCTCCGATCGCCCCACGCCGTGGGCAAAGGAGACGACCGAGGTCCAGCCGCCCGCGATCACCGCCGAACAGCTCTACCGGGACCGGCTGCTGTTCCACGGCCCCCAGTTCCAGGGCATCACCGATATCCAGGCCATCGGCGACACGTTCGTGCGCGGGCTGATCACCGCACCGGAAGCGCCCGGCGCCCTGCTGGACAATCTCGCGCAGCTTCTGGCGGCCTGGCTCAACACCATGCACCCGGACCGCCCGGTGGTCCTGCCCGTCGCCATGAACGGGATCCGCTTCTTCGGTCCCGCCCCCGAGCCCGGCACCGAGGTGACCGGCCTGGCCCGCATCAAGAAGCTCGACAACGGGCAACTGGTCGCGGATCTGCAGATGCTGCACGGTGGCCGTGTCTGGGCCCAGATCGACGACATAACGGAACGCAGGTTCGACAGCGGTCCGGACAACCGGCTCGCCGAACAGTTCCCCGGACGCCACCCGATGACGATCGTCCAGCCGGAGGGCTGGACCATGGCATTCGACTGGTGGACCGATCCCGTGGCTCGTGACATGGCGGCCTTCAGCCTGATCGGCCGACAGGCAGCGACGGAGTACGAGCGGATGCTGCCGAAGGCCAGGCGGCAATGGCTGCTCGGCCGCATCGCCGCCAAGGACGCCGTGCGCCACCGGCTGTGGGAGGAGAACAGCGGCGACGTCTACCCGATCGAGGTGGGCATCGGAAACGACGAGACCGGCCGTCCCTGCTTCCGACCACGCCCCGACGCCGCGTTCGTCGACTGCGACCTCTCACTCGCCCACTGCGCGGAGATCGGAGTGGCCGTCGCCCAGCAGTACGACGCCGACGCCGACCGCACCGCGCCAGGAGTGGGCATAGACGTCGTCGAAGTGACCGCGCGCGAGGAGAGCACCCTCCAGTACGCCCTGACGCCCGATGAACTGACCCTGCTCGACACGGTCGCAGGCGGCGAGCGGAACCTGTGGTTCGCCCGGTTCTGGGCGGCCAAGGAGGCAGTCGGCAAAGCCGAGCGCACCGGACTGGACGGCAATCCGCGTCGGTTCGTCGTACAGGCACACGATGCCGTCGGCCTCCGGGTCACGACCGGCACACGTACGTACCGAGTGGGCCTGCGTGAGGTGGCCAACCCACCCGGGCTGCCCGCACGCCAGTACGTCGTCGCCTGGACCTGGGGCCCGGTCGACTGACAGCCCCACAACACCCCCCTTTCCCTCACCTTGCACAGGAGCCTGATGATGCCCACCCCGACTTGGGACACCGTGTTCGCCGACGTCACGGACATGCTGAGGTCTGCCATGGGCGACTTCGACAACGAACTCGTCATCACGCCGGAGAGCACCTTCCGCGACGACATAGGGATGGAAAGCATCGACATCGTCGCCCTCGCCGGGCGGCTTCAAGCCGCTTATGGCAACGCGGTGAACTTCGCACTCTTCATCGCCGGCGACGAAGCGGCGATCGCCACGGAACTCCGGGTCGGACGACTCGTCACCTACATAGTGGACTCCTTGAAGACATCGGACAGCGGCAGCGGCACGTCGGGCGTGACGACCACCACAGCATGAATGAGATACGTGCCAACGGGATCTCCACACACGTCGCCGAGATCACCCCGGAAGGCGGCCGGTCCCGGACCGTCGGGACAGCGGTTCTCATTCACGGCGTGGCGCCGGACAACATGGCGAGTTGGTACCTGACACTCGCCTACCCGCTCGCCCAAGCGGGCCTGCGCGTACTGCTCTACGACCTGCGCGGCCACGGACGCAGCCAGCGTCCGGCCCGCGGCTACCGCTTCTCGGATTTCCTCGACGACATCGATGCGTTGATGCAGCAGTGGACAGTCACCGAGCCGGTCTTCCTGATAGGGAACTCGCTCGGTGGCGCCCTGGCCTTCGGCTACGCCGCCAGGCATCCGAAACGCGTGGCCGGCATCGTCGCCATCGAGGCCGAGGCACCCACCGAGGGGTACTTCGCCCGCTTGTCATGGCTGGTCGACAGCTTGGCGCTGGTCACGGACAACGGACGGCAGGCCGTGCGGGGCCCGTCGGAGATCCTGCACGCGCCCCAGGTACTGGCCCTGTTCGCCGAGACCTCCATCCGCGAGGAACTCCCGGCCGGCCCTCCGCCGGACCTGTCCCCCCTCACCACTGTCGACCGTCCGGTCCTCTGCCTGTACGCAAGGGAGTCACCGCTGCGTCGGCGTGCTCCTGAGATCCGGCGCCTGCTGCCGCAGTCCCGTACCGTGGTGTTCGCCGACCACAAACACACCCTTCTCATGGACAACCACCATGAGGTCCGTGACCACGTCCTTGCCTGGCTCTCACCACACATCGGCAGTCCATCCGTCGACGCGGGTATCTCTCGCGCGGCGCACGGGAGCACCACATGACACCACAGATGCAGGCCGTCCGGCTCACCCTGAAAACGCGCGAACTACGCCTGGAGACCGTGCCCGTACCGGAACCCGGCCCCCAAGAAGTACGGGTCCGGGTCGCCGCCGCGGGCGTCTGCCTCTCCGACGTCCACCTTGTCGACGGCACGCTGTCACCCGCCCGCCGGACCGACGGCGCGGTCACACTGGGACACGAAGTGGCGGGCACGGTCGACGCCACCGGACCGGGAGTCCGCGGCTGGCGTCCGGGCACGCGCGTGGTCATGCTGCCGGGACAACTCCGCCGTGACGGCGCGGTCGTCACACGTGGCGTGGACTTCGACGGCGGGTGGGCGCAGTTCGTCCTCGCTCGGCGAGACACCTTGGTACGCATTCCGGACTCATTGCCGTTCGAACAGGCGGCTGTCATTCCCGATGCCGTTTCCACTCCGTGGGCGGCGATCACCAGCACGGCACGCGTACAGCACGCCGAAGCCGTCGGGGTATGGGGTGTCGGGGGACTTGGGGCCCATGCCGTCCAACTGCTGCGGATGTCACAGGTGAGCCTGCTCGTCGCCGTTGATCCACGGCCGTCCGCACGGGAGCGCGCCCTGTCCCTGGGAGCCGACGCCGCTCTCGCACCGGACGACCCGGCACTGCCGGAGCTGGTGTCCCGTGCCACGCAGGGACGCGGCCTCAACGTCGCGTTCGACTTCGCCGGGGTGCCGACTGCCCGCGACCAGGCGATGGAACTGCTCGGCTGGTCGGGGAGACTCGTGGTGGCCGGAATGTGGGACGGCCCGGTGACCATCGCCTCCGGCGTCCGCTTCGGTTACCTGCGTCAGGCCGTCCTCGGACACTACGGTTCCGAGATGGTGCACCTCGAACAGTTGGTGCGCATGGCCGGCGACGGCGCCTTGGACCTCACGCACTCGGTCGGCGAGACCTTCGGCCTGGCCGATGCCGCAGAGGCGATCGCACGAGTGCGAGACGGGGGCCAGAACCACGCCCGTCTGGTACTTCGCCCCTGACCCCGTTCCCGCTCCCCCTCCAGACCGCCTCCGCAGAAGAGCAAGGACCGTGCCATGCGCGTGTTGTGCACCGTCAACGCCACTCCGTCCCACGCCCGCAGCCTCATTCCCCTGGCCAGAGCTCTGGTCAACGCCGGGCACGACGTACGAGTCGTCACTTCACCAGCAATGGCCCATACGTTCGACCAAGAGCGGTTCACCCTCGACACCGTCATGCCGGACGCCCAGGACTGGATGGGGCTGCTCCACGCGGCGGACGCCGCGGCTGAGGCTCGCGGCCAGGTCGTACATCGCACCGCACCCGATCCCACCGGCCTCATCAACAAGATCTTCGGTGCGAAGGGCTGGCGCGGGCTGTTCAAACGAACCCTTGACATCGCCCGCGTCTACCGTCCCGACCTCGTACTGCGTGACGACCTCGACTGCGTGGGCTACATCGTCGCCGAATCCCTCGGAATACCGCATCTCGCCATGACCGGCGGCCCGACCATACTGCTCGACCCCGACCGCCTCGCGGACCCGTTGGAAGCACACGGCCCGAAATTCGGACTCGGCACATCCGGGCACGGCCTCTACGGATTCGGACGGGTGGACTACGTTCCCGCGCCGTACTCCTTCACCGAGCACGAGTGGCCGCGTGTGCTGAGGTTCCGGCAGCCCGTACTGACCAGGCCCGGCGAGACACTGCCGTCATGGATCGCCGCGCTGCCCGCCGGGCGCCCCTTGGTGTTCGCTGCGGTCGGAACGGGCCTGCCCATGCAGGCAGCCATCCAGAGAGACGGCGTGCCCCTGCCGACCACGATCGATCCGCGCGGATGGATCCGTCTGGTTCTGGACGCCCTCTCGCGGATCGACTGCGTCGCTGTCGTGGCAACCGGCGGCATGGACGTCCACGACCTGCCACGGGCCGCCCACGTGCACCTCACCGACTTCGTACCTCAGCCGCTGATTCTGGAAATTGCCGACCTGTTTCTGACGCACGGTGGCTACAACAGCATCCGGGAGGCGCTCCGCTCAGGCGTTCCCATGGTGCTCCATCCGCAGGGCGCGGACATGCCGCACAATGCCGCCCGCGTCAGCGAGCTGGGCCTCGGGGTCGCGGTGACGGATCCGGACGTCGAGGACCTTGTGAAGGCCTGCACCACAGTGCTCACCAACGGAGCCTTCCGCGACCGTGCCCGTACCGCCCGCAAGCACGTTCTGACACTGCCCGGAGTGGACACCGCTCCGCCATTGCTCGAACGCATGGTCCGAACGGGCGGCGAACCGTACCACGACTGAACCAGGCCATTGCCGTCGTCAATTCGGTCCCCGCGGACAGGGCGGCACGGCTGCGTGCGGCCCTCGTTCGCTCAGCGTGACGCTGCTCAGATCTGCGTGATGCTGCGTCGATTGTTGGCCGGCTGATCATATTCCGTCACTCGTGCTGATCATTTCGCGTACCGAGCTGTCGCTAGCGTGCGAACCCGTCCCCGTACGTCAACACGGAAATGGCAGGTCGATGGGTTCCTCCAGCAACGATGCCCACCTTGGGCGGCGCAGATTTCTCCAGCTCGGTGGGACGGGAGCGGCCGTGGCGGCCGGGGCCACGATGTTTCCCCCGGCCATCGCGAAGGCGATGGCGCTGCCCGCGATTTCGCAGACACACTCCATCCAGGACGTCAAGCATGTCGTGATCCTGATGCAGGAGAATCGTTCGTTCGACCACTACTACGGCACGCTGCGCGGCGTCCGCGGCTTCGCCGACCCGCGCCCGGCGCTGCTGCCGAACGGGAAGTCAGTCTTCCACCAGCCGGCCGTCGAGACGAAGACCGGCCGCTACCAGGACCGTGGGCTGCCGGGCGGTGAGACGGAGGTGCTGCCCTGGTACATCGACCCGCGCAGCACCACCGAGTACCAGGCGGGCACCGACCACGGCTGGAGCAGCGGGCACCTCGCCGTGAACCAGGGCCGTCATGACCAGTGGGTGAACCAGAAGCAGGACGTCCTGACGATGGGACATCTCAAGCGTCAGGATCTGGGATACCACTTCGCCCTCGCGGATGCCTTCACGATCTGCGACGCGTACTTCTGCTCGGTCCACGCCGACACCGCGCCCAACCGCATCTACCTGTGGACGGGCACCATGGACCCGCGCAACGTCTACGGGAAGACGAAGCTCAACGGGCCGGGCACCGACGAGCGCAACGACACCAACGGCTACACCTGGACCACCTACCCGGAGCTGCTGGAACAGGCCGGGGTCAGCTGGAAGCTGTACCAGGGCGGCAGCGGCATCCCGGGCACGCCGACCGACAACTACACCGACAACTCCCTGATGTTCTTCGAGCAATACCAGACCGCCGAGGGAGCCCAGGGCCCACTCGTGGACAAGGGCGCCTCCAACCACACCCTCGCCGAGTTCGCCGCCGACGTGAAGTCCGGCACACTCCCGGCGGTCACCTGGATCGTGCCGCCCTACCAGTACAGCGAGCACCCCTCCGCCTCGCCGACCGACGGCGCCTACTACATCAACCTGGTGCTGGAGGCGCTGACGGCCAACCCCGAGGTGTGGGGCAGCACCGCGCTGTTCCTCAATTACGACGAGAACGACGGCCTGTTCGACCACGTGGTGCCTCCGATGCCGCCCCTGCGCAGCGTCCCCGGGGCCGACGGAATGGTCTCCGACAGCCTGCGTGCCTCCCTGGCCGACGAGTTCCTGGACCTGGACACCTACCCGGGCGAGATGGGCCCGCTGGTGCCAGGCGCCGATCCGGGCGGCAAGCAGCCCATCGGCCTGGGCCCGCGGGTACCGATGACGGTTGTCTCACCCTGGTCACGCGGCGGTTACGTCTGCTCGGAGACCTTCGACCACACGTCCGTCCTGCGTTTCCTGGAGCAGCGCTTCGGTATCCGCTCGCCCTACATCAGTGACTGGCGCCGCTCGGTATGCGGCGATCTGACCTCCGCTTTCGACTTCAGCGGGAAGGACACCAGGCCGCCGCATTTCCAGGTGCCCGCACCGATCGGGGGCATGGGGCAGCCGTACAAGGTGACCATCCCGCAGCACCTACCGGTGCAGGAACCGGGCGTCCGTCCGTCCCGCCCTCTGGGCTACCGGGCGCTCGTCAACGAGGTCCACCGGCAGGCCGGCGCCTTCACACTCAAGCTGGAGAACCGCGGCAGCCTCGGCGCCGCCTTCTACATCTACGACCGGCTCCAGCCGCAGGCCGCTCCCCGCCGCTACACGGTCGCCGCACACGACACACTGCGTGACGACTGGCAGCTGGACGCGGGCCAGCGGTACCAGCTGGCGGCCCACGGGCCCAACGGCAGCCTGTACGAGTTCGGGGGCAGCGGCTCTGACGCGCTCACGGTGGAGTTCGCCGAGGAGGGCGTTACCCACGTTCGGGTCAGAGTGAAGAACCGCGGCAAGAACCGTCGCACCGTTCGCCTGGCCAACGCCTACCAGCCCGGCAGGCAAGGGACGGCCACCAAGGTCCTGCCCGCACATGGCGAAATCGAATTCCGCTGGCAAACCAGCCAGCAGGCCAACTGGTACGACATCTCCGTCACCGCCGTAGAGGACCCGGCCTTCAACCGCCGCTACGCCGGACACCTTGAAAACGGGCGCCCCAGCACCAGCGACCCCGGCCCCAAGGCGGACTGACGCCCGTCGTGGGCGGCGAGGAAGTCGTCCAGGCCGACGCGGATCGAGGGCCGGTCGCCGGTGAAGTGGTCGCGGGCGTGGAAGCGGGCCAACGGTCGCAGAAGAGACGGGAGCCGGGGCGGGCGGCCGGGGTCGAGAAGCCACGGATATGTGCGGTGGCGCAGCACGTACCGTCGGGGGCCGGTGCGCTCGTGCGCGACGGGGCACGGACAGAGGACAGGTACGGCAGTCACCAGGGCGCTCCCAGCGCGGCGGCGGCCTCGACGCCGGAGCGGCAGCATTCCTCGTAAAACCGCCAGCCATGGTCAGCGCCGACGAACACGCAGACAGGGCTGTTCAGTTCGGGCAGATGCCGCTGGGCGGCCACCGGCTCGGGGGTGTCGACGAGGTGTTCGAAGACCACGCGGGCCGGTGCCCGGCCGGGGTGGCTGTCCAGGCAGGAAGCTGAACGAGGGGGGGCAGCACGCCCGTGCCGCCCCCCTCCTCCTGCGTACCTGCTACCAGGACGACTTGGTCACTCCAGGGAGGTATCCGGCGTGGGCCTGCTTGCGTACGTTGACGCGGGAGAGGCCGAACTTGCGCAGGTGACCGCGAGGGCGGCCGTCCACGCTGTCACGGTTGCGTACACGGGTCGCGCTCGCGTCCCGGGGCTGGCGGCGAAGTTCCGCCTGTGCGGCCGTCTTCTCGTCGTCCGTACTGGTCGGGGAGACCAGGACGGCCTTGAGTGCGGCGCGCCGCTGCGCGTAGCGGGCCACGACCTGCTTCCGCTTGTCGTTCTTCGCGGTCTTGCTCTTCTTCGCCATCAGATGCGCTCCCCACGAGCTCGGATACGGGCGACAGCGGCCTCGATGCCGATGACGTCCACGGTCTTGATGCCACGCGCGCTCAGCCGCAGACGGACGTGGCGACCCTCGCTGGGCAGCCAGTAGCGCTTGTTCTGGATGTTGGGGTCGAAACGGCGCGAGGTGCGCCGGTGGGAGTGGGAGATCTTCTTGCCGAAACTCGGCTCTGCGCCGGTCAGTTGGCAGCGAGCGGACATCAGGTCTGTGCCTTTCCCTTCGCACGCTTGTCGATAATGGAAATCATTGTCGTATGCTACCCCCATGGCTCGCACCGAACTACGCCCGATCATCAAGCTCCGCTCCACCGCAGGGACCGGCTACACGTACGTGACCCGCAAGAACCGCCGGAACAATCCGGACCGGCTCGTCCTACGGAAGTTCGACCCGATCACCCGGCGCCACGTCGACTTCCGCGAGGAACGCTGACCGCACCGCCCCTGCCCGCAAGCACTCTGACTGGAAAACAGATCCCATGAAGACCGGAATCCACCCCGCCTACCGCCCCGTCGTCTTCCGCGACAAGGCCGGCGGCTTCGCCATCCTCACCCGCTCGACGATGACCAGTGACAAGACCGTCGTGTGGGAGGACGGCCACACCTACCCGGTGGTCGATGTCGAGATCTCCTCCGCAAGCCACCCCTTCTACACCGGCACCGCCCGTGTCCTGGACACCGCCGGCCGCGTCGAGCGCTTCGAGCGCCGTTACGGGCGGGACGGAGGCCGGCGATGAGCCCAGAAGGACCGATGCCCGTGGTGGTCGTCGGCGGCCTGCACGCCGACGCCCGCCGCGCCACGGTCGAACAGCTGCTGCGCGAGGTGCCCGGCAGCGTCGCCCTGCACCACGACCTGTCCAGCGGCCCGACGAGCACCGTACGGCGCAGCATCCGAGACACAACAGGCGATCTCTCCTGGGCCGACACCCCCCTGATCAACGACTGCGCCTGCTGCGCCCTGCGCGAGGACCTCGTCCCCGAACTGGAACGACTCGCCGACGGCGCCCTCACCCGCCTGGCCGTGGTGGAGCTGTGGGACTCCGTGGAACCCCGCGCCATGGCCGAGGTCATCGCCGCCCGCGGTGACGGCGTCTTCCGGCTCACCAACGTCATGACCGCCGTGGACCCGGCCCTCGTCCTTGCGTGCCTGACCAACGGCGACGACCTGGCGGAAGCCGGGCTCGCCGCGGCTTTGACGGACGAACGCACCGTGGGCGACACGTTCGCACGGCAGTTGGAGTACGCTCCGGTCCTCTCCCTGGCGGACAGTCCCGCCACCGGTCGCGACGACCTGGCCCTGTTGCGCCAGTTGCATCCCACCGCGCGGCAGATCCACATCGCGTCCGGGAAGCTGGGCGTCGCTGCGGTCGCCGGTTTCGACGTGGCGGCCGCGGCCGCGGCCCAGCACCCGGCCTGCGCCCGGTTGCCGCACGACTGGGACGAGGAGGGCATCAGCACCTTCGTCTGGCAGCGTCGCCGCCCCTTCCATCCCGGCCGTCTCTACGCGGCGTTGGAGGATCTGTGCTGTGCTGCGGCGCGCAGTCGAGGCAGGTTCTGGCTGGCCGACCGGCCCGACAGCCTGCTCGCCTGGGACGCCGCCGGGGGCGCGCTGTGCGTGGAGCACGCAGGCCCCTGGATGGCCTCGCTTCCGGACGCCGCCTGGGAGATGATGCCCGCCGAGCGCCGCACCGCGGCCGCCCTTGACTGGCACCCCGAGCACGGCGACCGCTGCCAGCACCTCGTCTTCACCTCTCCCGGCCTGGACCGCGCGGGGCTGCTCTCCCTACTCGACTCCTGCCTGCTCACCGACGACGAACTGGCGTCCGGGCCCGCATCCTGCTCGCCTCCCACCGGCTTCGACGAACTGCTCGGCGCCGTCGCCTGAACCGCCCGTCCCCCCACCCGACCGAGGACCCTCCATGCCCCGCCCGACCAAGTCCGCCCACGCGCGCAAGAACCGGCCGAATCCCCTGGACGACGCCGGCATCACCTACATCGACTACAAGGACACCGACCTGCTGCGGAAGTTCATCTCCGACCGCGGCAAGATCCGCAGCCGCCGCGTCACCCGAGTCAACCGGCAGCAACAGCGGCAGATCGCCGCGGCCGTCAAGAACGCCCGGGAGATGGCGCTGCTCCCCTACTCCAGCCGCTGACCCCCACCGCCCCAACTCCCTGCCGATTGGACCGTCATGGCCGTCCCCAAGCGCAAGATGTCCCGCAGCAACACCCGTCACCGACGCGCCCAGTGGCGTGCCACCACCCCGGCGCTCGCCCCCGTCACGATCGACGGAAGCACCTACCTCGTGCCCCAGCACCTGCGGAAGGCGTACGAGCGCGGCCTTCTCCGTCCGGAGGACTGACTCAGCATGCCGCACGACCGTTTGCCGGTGACGTCCTGTCCGGGTTCCTCGGAGCCGGCAGGACCACCCTGCTCAATCACCTGCTGTCCGATCGCGAGATACTCGCCGAACGCCTCGGCCCCGCACTCCCCACCGACGCCGTCCGGATACCCGGGCTCACGGGCTTCGCACTCCGCCTGCTCCGAGACCTCGACGGCATGAAAGCCGGGCTCACTCTCGACTGGATCTCCGGCGGCATCGAGAGCGCCGTGAAACCGCATCAAGACGATCAAGCGGCAGCTCTACGGCCGAGCCCGGTTCGAACTGCTCCGCAAGATGATCCTTCTCCAGTAACGCTCCGAGACGCCCCCAAGATCTGCGCGAGAACCAAGAAGAAAGAAGTGTTGCGGCGGGCGTGCGCCCAGAGGCTCCTCCAGATGCCCAACCGTGGCAAGATGG
Organism: Streptomyces sp. NPDC006012; assembly: GCF_042871185.1. Classification (NCBI taxonomy): domain Bacteria; kingdom Bacillati; phylum Actinomycetota; class Actinomycetes; order Kitasatosporales; family Streptomycetaceae; genus Streptomyces; species Streptomyces sp. NPDC006012. Next base: position 133,880 of record NZ_JBIAIE010000011.1, on the reverse strand, counting down.
CCCCATGTTGATCCGAAAGGGCGATGCCGCGTAGGCGTCCCAAGGCCGTCCGTCGAATGGGCGTTGACGGGCTGGTGGTGGACCAGAATGCGTGAACGCTGACGCGACTCTGCGCTCGCGCCCCGCACGGTCAGCGGGCCAGGCGGCTGCCCTCGGCGCTTGCCTCGGCCGTTCTCGCCCGGACAGGCCGGTCCGGCGCTCGCCTGAGCTCCTTGCTCGGGGTCTCCGTCAGCCGGAGCACCGTCCTGTGCTTGGACGACGCCCTTCCCGAGCCGGAGGTGCCCACGCCGTGTGTGGTCGGCGCCGACAGGCACGCCACCCGCAAGGTCCGCCACTACGGCACCGTCCTGGTGGACCTCGAAACTCGCCGTCCGATCGATCTGCTCCCGGACCGGGAGACGTCGAGCCTGGCACCGTGGCTCTCCGATCGGCCCGACGTCGAGGTCGTATGCCAGGAGAACAGGTCGCCGGGACCCGGCACATCGTGTGGCACCGGATCGGGACCCCCGGCACCTGGACCGGCCCCCTGGCCGAAGGCCGTCTTACGGGGCAGGGCCACCGGTTGGCCGGCTGATCACCCCCTCAGCCTGGCAGCGAGCGAGACCTTGTCCGAGCTGGAGGCTACTTCTGGCCGGCGCAGGGGCGCAGCAGGAGGGTGCCGGTTCGGCGCAGACGCTGACGGTGTCGGTGGTGTCGGGGTCCTTTACGGAGCCATGCGCACGGCCGGCTATCCGAGCTGAGCCACTCGCTCGGACGTCACAAGACCTTCGGTAGCGGCTGGTCCCGTACAAGTGACGCGAGTACGTTCCCTGTCGCCGATCCGGGCGCACCCCCTAAACTGCGGACCCAGACCTCCAACTCCCTTGTCAGTGAGGGGGATCGTGCCCGACCAAACCTCCGCCGGAGCGGCGCACGGTGCCGCCGACGACGCACGGCTGCTCGCGCTGCGTGCCGAAGTCGAGAAGCTCATCACCGAGGCCCGGGTCGGTGCGCGGCGGGCGCAGCGCCGCGCCAAACTGTGGCACGCGACCTATCTCAGCCTGGGTTTTCCCGCGGCGGTCCTCGCCGGCGTCTCGGGCGCCGCGGGCCTGGCCTCCGCCGGAGCGCGCGTGCCTGCGGCCGTCCTTGCCCTCCTGGCCGCCGGGTTCTCGGCCGGGTCGACCTTCCTGCGGGCGGACGCCCGCCACATGACGAACCTCCGCAGACGCTATGCCTGGCAGAATCTTGAGACACGCGCCCGGCTCATCCTGGCCTACGACGCCTATGAGGGCCCCGAGCATCTGCACACCGCCCTCCTGGGCCTGCACGAAATGCGCCTCGCCGTCCCGTCCAGCGCCCTGATCCTGGCCGAGCAGCAGGCGCCGACGCTTGCGCTGTCTGCAGTCCAGCCGCCGTCGGTGCCGGCACCGACGGTTCAGCAGCAAGCCATCCCGGCCCCGACGGCGCAGCCGCCCGCGAGTCCCCCGCCCTCGCCCGATCCGTCGCCGGAGCCGCCTGACCCGGTCGGCTGACGCGTACCCGCCCGGCCCCGAAACCCACGCCGGTCCGGCCGATCCCCCTGCTGCAGTAACCGCTTCCGTGCCGCGGGACGCAGCCCCCGCACAGTGCATCCTTGCAAGGAAAACGGCCTTGGAGGGCGCCGCGGGTCCATGCGTCGGCGCAACGACGGTGTGGCGGGCAGCACCGCACCGGGGGTACGGACAACAGGTGAGTTCGGGGGCGGCGGTCAGTCCGCTACGGCCGACTCCCTCGGCGCGGACGCCTCCGTCCCGGCGGGCCGAGCGAGGCCGCGCAGCGGGCGGTTCAGCAGGACGTAGCACATGAGCAGGACGTACAGACCGCCGAAGATCGCCAGGGTGATCCGCAGGCCGATGGTCTGCGCGAGCCAGCCCGCGATGAAGATGCCCACCGGCGCCGCGGCGAAGGCCATGGCCATCACGGCTCCCCAGATCCGGCCCAGCATCTCCGGCGGAGTGGAACGCTCGACAACCCCGGTCACGAGGGGGTTGATCGGCCCGCTGGCCAGCCCGATGGCGAAGGCGACCACAAGCATGATCCACAGTCCGGGCTCCGCAACCATGACCAGCCGGGCGGCGCAGATCAGCGCGAAGCATCCGGCGAAGGTGGCCCAGCGGTTGGCCAGCAGCCGACGGCTCGCGGGGACGTAGGCGAACGAACCGACCACCGCGCCGATGCCGTTGGCTGCGAGCAGCAGCCCCACCACCCTTTCGCCGCCCAGCAGTTCACGGCTGTAGACGGGGAACACCACGGGGGTCAGCGCATCGTCAAGGAAGTTGGTGCACACCACTACGCTGATGATGGCGGCCAGAACGGGCGTGCGCAGGATGTACCGCGCGCCTTCCGTGACCTCGCGCAGCAGGCCCGGACGGCCGGCGCTCTCGGCGGACTCCCCCGGCGCGGCGGACTCGGCCTCCGGGGTACGGGTCACGGGGATCCCGTCCGGCACCGCCATGATGAGCAGGGCCGAGGCGAGGAACGTGCCTGCGTCGACGTAGAGCACGGTGGTCGGGCCGGTGAGGCCCGCCATCACCGCTGCGACGGGCGGGCCCACCACGAACGCCACGCGCTGGGCCGAGGAGAAGATCGAGTTGGCGGTCTCCGGCCGCACCTGCCCCCGCGCGGTCACCCGCGGCAGCAGGGCCAGCCGCGCCGCGGAACCGGGCGCATCGGCCAGCGTGCGCAGGAACAGCAGCGCCATCAGGACCGGCAGGGCCAGACCGACCGTGCCGTGCAGCAACGGCACGGCGGCCACGCACGCCCCGGCGGCCAGGTCCGCGGCGACGCTGGTGCGCCGCGGACCGACCCGGTCGGCGATCACCCCGCCCGCGAGTCCCGCCACGATCATGGGCAGCGCGTTCGCGAACCCGGCCGCTCCCGCCTCGGTCGCGCTGCCGGAGATCTGGAGCACGTAGAGCGGCACCGCGACCAAGGTCATGGTATTGCCGATCCACGACAGGTAGTTGGCCGTCACCAACGCGGTCAGGGGCCACCGATCCCGGGCGGTCGCCGATGTCATGCGGACCGGCTCTCCTTCTCTCGGGTGAGTTCCGCAAGCATGCGGTTCACTTCGTTCAGGAACATGCCCTCGGTGGAGGGCCGCTGTGAGCCGCGGTTCGCGCCAGGGGCCGATCACATCACGTACGACATCCCGCCGCTGAACCGGCAGGTCCAGCGATCGGCCGCAGCGGAGTCGCGCAGCCTTGGCCGGGTCCGGCCGAGGGTCTGCTTGAGCATGCGGAAGGTGTGCTCGTTGTCGATCTTCGCGGGAACGCCTGCCAGCAGCGGTCGACGTCGGCTTCGGTGGCGTCGGTGCGCGACCACCACGGCCAGACCGGCTTGCTCGCCCCGCCGGACGGCAGGTGCTCGACGGCCAGGCGGCTGGAACAACGTCACGACAGTGGCCGTCGCATGACAGGAACCTCACGACTGTCAACCTGCAACTGCCGTGAAAGCGAACTGGCTGTGGTGTCTCAGAGCCTCTCCCGACGCCGAAGCGGGAGAGGCTCCTCGTCGGGAAAGAGCGATCCCTAGCACCTCTTCAGCGAGCTGATGTCGTTGGCATGACCGTACTGCGAGGAGTTGCCGCGCCAGTTGCCGACGGGCCAATTGGGTCCGCCCCATTCCTTATCGACATACAGGCACCAGCGATCGCCGGTGCGGTTCCAGACGGAGCGCACCTTGTCGTTGAAGACGAAGCCCTCGACCGGATTCGCCAAGTTCTCCGAGCCGTAGTAGAAACGCGCCCAATGGCCCCCGACCGCTCCTACGTTGGCGTTCCCGTACTCCCAGACGCAGAAGTAGTACTCGGGGCACTGCTCCCATGAGCTGATGGATTTCGCGGAAGTCACCCGCGTGTCGTCCAGAGGTGCTGCCTGGGCCGTGGTGGGCACCGTGACCGCAACCGCGGCGGCGAGCCACAGGGCCGTATTCATACCTTTCAGCCAACGCACAGTATTCACTGCCTTCCGTCGATCCATCCGCACCGGTTGTCCCGGTTTCCCCTCGTCCGTCCCGTGGGCCGAGGTGCGAACTACGGTGTAGCGCGGATGGGTTGTCCGGCGCCGGACGCGGGAGTTTCTTGGCGAATTTCCAGTGCTATATGACCGAAAAGTCGTAGCGGCCATTGAGCTTATTGTTCAACGACCGCACTGGGAATCCAGTGTGATTTTCGTGATGTATCCAGCAGGTTCATCGGCGGATCGTCGTCGGTAGTGGCTGTGTCGGCCTGTTTCCTGGTGGCGTCTGCACCAGATTGACCAGTGCAGCATTCACCGGCATCGCCTGCACTCTCATCTGCTACCGCAGACTCACCGAATCAGCTGACCTCCTAGCGGGCCGGAATCTCGGGGTGCGACGGCCGCCACTCTCGCCTGATCAACCCGAATACCCACGAGTCGGATACCTCGCCGTTCACGACACAGTCCTCCCGCAACGTCCCTTCACGCACGAATCCGATCTTCTCCAGGACCCGGGCGGACGCCAGGTTGCGCGTATCGGTCTCGGCCTGAACTCGATTCAGGTCCAGTGTGTCGAAGGCCCACTGCAGCACGGCGTGCGCGGTCTCCGTCGCATAGCCGTGGCCCCACATCGCATCGTCGAGGCAGTAGCCCAACGATGCGCTGCGGTAGTCCGGGTTCCATTCGGTCAGACCGCACCAGCCTACGAAGGCACCGTCAGAGGCACGATCGACGGCCACCCGCGCCCCGGTGCCTTCGTCCGCCATCTTCCGGCACATCGCGATGAAACGATTGGCGCGGGCCCGCTCGTTCCACGGCGGGGAATCCCAATAGCGCATCACGTAGCTGCTGCTGTGCAGCGCGAAGAGGGGGGCCGCGTCGGCGTCGGTGAAGGGGCGCAGTCGCAGGCGAGCGGTGTTCAGTAGGGGGGTGGCCAAAGTCATGCACACCATCTTGCGTCCCCATGAGGCAGGCAGACACCGAATATCCGATCCCGGTCCTCACCACCCAGCCAGCTCCTACCAGCGGACCGCGCACGCCTACGACCGGCTACCCGGCTGGGCATTCAAGATCCACGAACGGCACGACTACATGGCCCGCCCGCCGACCACCCGGACAAAGCCACTACCAGAAACGGACTTACTGACGTCAGCCCGTCGGGGTGAAGTCAGTAAGCGAAGGGCACCGGACCTGTACGAATGCCTCACTGGCGCACCCAGACGAGCGCGTCTTTGCAACCGATGCAGCCCCGTCATCGACGAGGCCGCATCACGGAACCGAGCGGGGCGCTCCCAGCGAATCACCCTGGGAGCGCTCAGGTCCGGTCGAATCAGAGGGCGTCGATCTGCCAGGCGATCACGCCATGTGCTCCCTTGATGCCCATGACGTCGATGCGCACCGGCTTGTTCACCGTGATGCGCTGCTGAACGACCGACTGGTCGCACTGGGCCGGCGTTTCTCTGCTCTTTGGTGTCACGGTGAGGTCAGCGCTGCCGCTGCCGAAGCAGACCAGGCTGAGCCGGTAGATCCTGCCCTCGCTCAAGGTGGGTTCGGTGTGGATGCCGTCAGTGACGCGTTCCGCACCGGCTTCGATCATCTTCCCGTCGTGGACGGCGGCCAGAGCTGCCTGAGCCAGCTCGGTGAGCTTCCGCTCGGACGGACCGGCGGACGTCTGAGACACGCTCGGCACGGATGGGGGTCCTTCTCACCGCCTGCACATCAGGCAGCGAAGACGACACGCCTGCGAAGGCGTCAGCCTGGCGGAGCAGTCCCCGCGGGTGCGGGGACTGCCGTGCGCCGCGAGCCGTGCCCGGTGTCTCCGGTCCTCCGGGCCCTGCAAGTGGCCTTGACCGACCCGGTCAAGAAGGCAGGACGGTCCTCATACGCACACCCGGGACTTCGGCGACTTCATCCGAGCCGTTCCGGGGACGGGACATGTTTCGACAACCAGTCATTGACTGCCGTCGTTGTGACGTCGGCGTGCGCGGTCATCATCGTGAAGTGGTTGCCCTGGACCTCGATCGGATCGAGCGGGATGCCCAGCGACGCCCGCCACCAGGGGTCGCCGACCCCTTGGTCGAGCCACTCAGCGGCGCCCAGGCAGAGTACCGGGGTTCCGGAGAGAGGGGCGGGGTTCCACGTGCTGAAGAGATGTGCATACGCGCCCATCGCCACGAACTGCCGTGACGGGGCACCGGGGGTGTCGGCGAGCAGCACGGTCCGCTGGGTGTTTTCACCCAGCATGCGCTCCTGCACCTGCTGATTCATCCGCGGCGGGGGCAGGTAGGTGTCGATGAGCACCACGCCCGCCGCGGGCTCGCCGAGTTCCTCCAGGCGTTGCGCCAGGGCGTAGGCGATCCAGCCACCGGACGAGTGCCCGACCAGTACCGGGGGCCGGTCGTCGAACACCGTCCGCAGCGCGGCCCGGTGCAGGTCGAGCAGGGCGTCGAGGTCGGCCGGCAACGGCTCGTCGGCCTTGAATCCCGGCGAGGCGCTCACCCAGGTCTCGTGCAGTCCGGACATCTGCCGGGCGAACGGTGTGTACTGGTCGATGTCCGAGGGCGCGACCGGCGACAGGTAACACATCAGCTCCGGTCCGGCCGGTCCGGAGCCGATCGGCTTCACGACCCGCTTCACCAGCTCCTCTCCGGCGTGGTCGAAGGACGGCTCGATACGCGCGGCTGCCATGAGTACGTCGAGGAAGTGCCGGTAGCCGCCGGTGGCGATCGCTTTGCGCTGCAACGACAGTATGAAGTCGTCGCTCTGCGGTCGGTTCCCGGCCGCGTCGGCGTCGGCGGGGGTGTAGGTCAGCTCGCTGAGGTACTTGGCCAGAGCCCGAGGGCCGTTGTGATCGAACACGATGGTGGCGGGCAGCCGCTTGCCGGTGAGGGCCGCGATGCGGTTGCGGAGTTCGACGCCGCTGAGCGAGTCGAAGCCCAGCTCCTTGAACGTGCGGTCCGGGCCGACCTGCTCGGCCGAGGTGTGCCCGAGCAGGATGGCGATCTGTTCCCGGATGGCATCCGACAGCAGTTGCTCCCGCTCGTGGGCAGACATGGTCGTCAGGCGCGCAGCCACATCGAGCTGTGGGCCTGTCTCGACCGCACGCCGCCGACGAGCGCGCCGGGGCACCAGCGCCTTCAGAATCGCGGGTACGTCGTCGCCGAGCGCGTCGGCGCGCAGCGGCACCGGGAGCAGTACCCCGTCACCGGCCGCCAGGGTCCGGTCGAACAGTCGCAGTCCGTCCTCGGTGGACAGGGCCCGGACACCGGCGCGGGACACCCGGGCCCGGTCCACCTCCGACATCCCGCCCGTCATACCGCTGGCCTCCTCCCACAGACCCCACCCCAGCGACAGCCCCGGCAACCCAGCACGCACCCGGGCCCGCGCCAGACCGTCCAGGAACGCGTTGCCCGCCGCATACGCCCCCTGACCCGCCGGTCCCAGGGTGCCGGCCACCGACGAGAACAGCACGAACATCGACACGTCCTGATCACGTGTCAGCTCATGGAGATTCCATGCACCGGCCACCTTGGGCGCCAGCACCTCCCGCAACTGCTCCACGCCCAGCGACTCCACCACACCGTCACGCAGCACACCCGCCGCATGCACCACACCAGCAACCCGCACACCCTCCAGCACGGACCGCAACGACTCACGGTCCGCCACATCACACGCCCGCACCACCACCCGCGCACCCAGCCCCCGCAACTCCTCGACCAGCTCACCCGCCCCCGCCGCCACCGGCCCCCGGCGACTCAGCAACAGCAGATCCCGCACCCCGTGCGCCACCACCAGATGACGCGCCAACGCCGAACCCAGCACCCCCGTCGCCCCCGTGACCACCACCACACCCTCCGACCCCGACAACACCGGGCCGGCGTCAGTGGCAAGGCCGGCCGGAACGATCCGCGGCACCAGTACCCGCGATCCGCGCACCAGGAGGTGGGGCTCGTCACCGTATGCCAGCGACGCCAGCTTTTCCGCCGACGGCTCCTCGCCCGGGCCGTCGGCCGGCTCGGGCTCGAAGTCGACGAGGACGATGCGCCCCGGGTTCTCTGCCTGAGCCGAGCGGACCAGCCCGGACACGGCGGCAGCCGCCAGGTTCTGCCCGGAGGCTGCGCCCCGCACCGACACGACCAGCCGGGACTCGCCCCAGCGTTGGTCCGACAGCCATGGCTGGAGCACCGCAAGGCACCATTCCACGGCTGCGACCGGGTCGGTGTCCGCGCTGTCCGGGCACCGCGCGACCACCACGTCCGGCCGGCCGGCCGCGACCGGCCAGCTTTCCACGGTACGTCCGGTCGATTCGGCGGTGACGGCGGCCGGCACCCAGTCAAGCGCGTACACCGAGTCGTCCGTCCGGCCGGGCCCGCCCTTCGGCAGTGGCCGCACCGTCAGGGAGTCGACCTCGGCCACCGGGGCGCCGGTGCCGTCTGCCATCGCGAGCGAGACGGTGTTCGGACCCGCCGGTGCGATGCGGGCGCGCAACCGGGACGCCCCGCCGCTGTACAGCTCGACTCCCTGCCAGGTGAACGGCAGCGCGGCGGCTTGCTGCCCGCCCGACACCGACATTCCGTGGAGCACCGCGTCGAAGAGTGCCGGGTGCAGGACGAAGCCGTCGTCGGGCCGCTGTGCCTCCGGGCGTCCGACCTCCACGAACACGTCGTCGCCACGCTGCCACACGGCCTCAAGGCCCTGGAACGAGGGACCGTAGTCCAGTCCCACGTCCGCGAGTCGCTCATACCAGTCGGTGGTCTCGACCGGCGCCGCGCCGGCCGGCGGCCACGCAGTGAGATCCACGGACCGCGTCGGGGTCCCGCCGGTGAGGGTGCCGGTGGCGTGGCGGTGCCACGACCGGTCCCCGGCGGAATACAGCGCGAAGGACCGGTTGCCCTGCTCGTCCGCAGGGTCGACCACGAGTTGGACGCGTATCTCGCCGGACTCGGGGAGGATCAGCGGCTGGTGCAGCACCAGCTCGTCGATCCGCGCGAGGCCGACCTCGTCGGCCGCGGACAGCGCCATCTCCACCACCGCGGTCCCCGGCAGCAGCGCGGCACCGTCGACACGGTGGTCGCCCAGCCACGCCGTGCTCTGCAACGACAGGCACCCGGTGAGTACCAGACCTCCCTCCGGGCCGTCCAGCTGCGCACCGAGCAGTGGGTTCGCCGTCGGACGCTGGCCGATCCCGCGGACATCGGCGACGGCGGGGGCCGTGTACCAGTACCGCTCGGTCTGGAACGCGTAGGTGGGGAGCGGGACGCGTGACGCGCCGAGCCGGCCGTACACCTGCGCCCAGTCGATCCGGACGCCCCGTACGAACAGCCGCGCCAGCGACTCCACGAAGCAGGCCGCGTCCTCGCGGTCCCGCCTCAGTGAGGCCGCCACCTCGACCGAGGGGTCGTCCAGGGTGTCCTCGACCGCACCGGTCAGTGTCGGATGGGGGCTGACCTCGACGAACACCGAGAAGCCGCGGGAGCGCAGAGTCTTCACCGCGCGGTCGAACAGGACCGGCCTGCGCAGGTTGTCCAGCCAGTAGTCACCGGAGAGCGACGCAGTGTCGAGCATCTCTCCGGTGACCGACGAGCAGAACAGCTCAGGGCGGGACACCGCTCTCACCCCGTCCACGAGGGGCCGCAGTTCGTCGACGATCTCGTCCACCTGAGCCGAGTGGGAAGCGTAGTCCACCGAGATTCGCCGGGCACGGATCTGACGGGCCGCGCAGTCGGCGACCAGCGCCTCGACGCCCTCCACCGAGCCGGAGACCACCACGGAGGACGGGCCGTTCACCACGGCCACCTCCACCCCCTCCGGCAACAGGCGCTCGACCTCGGCCACCGGCAGTGCGATCGACGCCATGGTGCCGTGACCGGACAGCGACCGTGCCACCACGGCGGACCTGCCCGTCACCAGGCGCAGCCCGTCGGCCAGCGGCAGCGCACCGACCGCGACCGCGGCGGCGATCTCGCCCTGCGAGTGCCCGATCACCGCACGAGCCCCCACACCCACCTCACGCCACAGCCGGGCCAGGGACACCATCACCGCGAACAGCACCGGTTGCACGACATCCACCCGGTCGAGGCCCGGCGCGCCCGGCTCACCGCGCAACACCGCCGACAGCGACCAGTCGACCAGCTCGGACAGCGCCGCGTCGCACTCCGCCATCGCCTCGGCGAACACCGGGGAGCACTCCAGCAGCCGCAGCGCCATCCCGGCCCACTGCGAGCCCTGGCCCGGGAACACCCAGGCCACGCCGGAGTCGGCCACCGTCCGTTCCAGCGTGCCCGTGACGACACCGGGGTGCGGCCTGTCCTCCGCGAGCGCGGTCAGCCCTTCGATCAGGGTCTCGCGGTCCGGGGCGAGCACCACGGCGCGATGGTCGAACAGTGGACGGGAGGTCACCTGGGACCATCCCACGTCGAGCGGGCGAACCCCGGGCCGCTCGTCGACGAACCGGGCGAGCCGGGCTGCCTGCGCGCGCAGCGCCGCTGCCGAACGGCCGGACACCACCACCGGCGCGACGGGCAGCAGACCGAACACTCCCGTGCCGGGCGGCGGTGCCGGCGTCTCGGGCGCCGTGGGCTGCTCCAGCACCACATGCGCGTTCGTTCCGCTGATGCCGAACGCGGACACCGCCGCGCGCCTGGGCCGCTCGGTGCCGGGCCACTCCCGCTTCCGGGTCAGCAGCCGCACGGTGCCGGCCGACCAGTCCACCTGGGAGGTCGGCTGCTCGGCGTGGAGCGTGGCGGGCATGCTCCCGTGGTTCATCGCCATCACCATCTTGATGACGCCCGCGATCCCCGCGGCGGTCTGGGTGTGCCCGATGTTGGACTTGAGCGAGCCCAGCCACAGGGGCCGGTCCGCCGCACGGCCTTGGCCGTAGGCCGCCAGCAGCGCCTGCGCCTCGATCGGGTCACCGAGGCGGGTTCCGGTACCGTGCGCCTCCACCACGTCCACGTCGGAGGCGGACAGACCCGCGGCTTTCAGCGCCTGTCCGATGACCCGCTGCTGGGAGGGACCGTTGGGCGCGGTGAGCCTGCTGCTCGCGCCGTCCTGGTTGATCGCGGATCCCCGGACGAGGGCGAGCACCTGATGACCGTTGCGCCGGGCGTCGGACAGCCGCTCCAGCATCACCACGCCCACGCCCTCGGACCACCCGGTGCCGTCGGCACCTTCACCGAAGGCCCGGCACCGGCCGTCCGGCGACGCGCCGCGCTGGCGGGAGAACTCGACGTACATGAACGGAGTGGCCGTGACCGACGCTCCGGCCGCGAGCGCGAGTGAGCACTCCTGTTCCCGCAGCGCCTGGCACGCCTGGTGCAGCGCCACCAGCGACGAGGAGCAGGCGGTGTCGACCGTGACCGAAGGCCCCTCCAGGCCGAGGGCGTAGGAGACCCGGCCGGCCATGACACTGAGCGTGTTGCCGGTGAGCATGTAGCCTGCCAGCTCGTCCGGGATGTCCTGGCCGCCCGGGGTGGCGTACCCCGCGGAGGCCGCGCCGACGAACACCCCGGTGCGGCTGCCACGCAGTGACAGCGGATCGATCCCGGCCCGTTCGGCGGCTTCCCACGAGGTCTGGAGCAACAGCCGCTGCTGCGGGTCCATCGCCACCGCCTCGCGCGGGGAGATGCCGAAGAACTCCGCGTCGAACAAGGCGGCATCGTCGATGAAACCGCCTTCCCTGACGTAGCTGCGACCGGTCTGCTCCGGGTCGGGGTCGTAGACCGAGTCGATGTCCCATCCCCGGTCCTGCGGGAACCGCGTGATCGCGTCGACACCGTCGTCGACCAATCGCCACAGGTCCTCCGGTGACCTCACCCCTCCGGGGAAGCGGCAGGCCATGCCCACCACGGCGATGGGTTCCCGGCGATGCGCCTCGGCGTCGCGCAGGCGACGGCGGGTGCGGTGCAACTCGGCGGTGACGAATTTGAGGTTCTCCAGCAGGCTGGTGCCTTTGCCGGGCGCGGCTGATTCGGTCATGTCTCACTACCACCAGTGAAGGAGTCGGTGCGGCACGGGTCGTTGCGATGGGGGTGCTGGGCGGCCGGGCGGCTAGTTCGCACCGAACTCCCTCTGGATGAAGTCGAGTACCTCGTCGGCCGACGCCTCTTCGAGGCCGGCGGCGACATCGTCGTCGCCGTGTCCGCCGTCGAATTCCCCGGTGGTCGCGTCGGCCGGGGCACTCGGCAGCGTCATGAGCGTGCTCAGCCGGACCATCAGGGCGTCGTACTCCTGGCCCGTCAACTCCACGGACCGCAGCGCCGCCTCCACTCGGTCCAGCTCGGACTGCAGGTCGGCCGTGCCGGTGGTCGTCTCCTCCTGGACCAGTTGCGACCAGAGGAACTCCGCGAGGGCGACGGGTGACGGGTAGTCGAAGGCCAGGGTCGGCGACAACTGCAGCGATGTCAGCGTTGCCAGCCGGTTGCGCAGATCCACCGCTGTGAGTGAGTCGAGCCCCGCTTCCAGGAACCCGGCGTCGGGAAGCACGGACTCGGGCGACTGGTGTCCGAGGACCGTCGCGGTCTGGGCGCGCACCAGTGCCAGCAGCTCGCGCCGCTGGTCGTGCGGCGGCAGCCCGGCGAGCCCGCGCATCAGCGAGTCGCCACTCCCCCGGACGGTCGCCACCGTCCCGGCGGGCGCCGCCGGGGGAACCAGCGTCCGTAGGACGGCAGGCACCGGGGCCCCCGATGCGCGGATGCGGTTGAGGTCGAGCACCGCGGTGACCAGCGCGCCGGTGTCGGTCCGCAACGCGGCGTCGAACAGCTCCAGGGCGTCGCTCGTGTTCATCGCGGACACCCCGGCGCCGACGATGCGCTCGACCTCCCGCTCACCGATCCGGCCGCTCATGCCGCCGTCGGCCCACAGGCCCCAGGCCAACGACGTGGCGGTTGTGCCCTCGGCCCTGCGGAGCTGGGCGAGGGAGTCGAGGAAGGCGTTGGCCGCGGCGTAGTTGCCCTGGCCGGGCGCGCCGAGTACCGAGGCTGCAGAGGAGAACAGCGCGAAGAACGCCAGGTTCATTCCGCGAGTCAGCTCGTGCAGGTGCCAGGCGGCGTCGGCCTTGGGGCGCAGGACCGTGTTCAGCCGGTCGGTGTCGAGGGACGCCACCACGCCGTCGTCCACGACACCGGCGGTGTGCACGACGCCGATCAGCGGGTGCCCGGCGGGCACGTCGGCGATCACCTTGGCCAGGTCGTCCCGGTCCGAGACGTCACACGCCGTCACCTCCACCGAGGTGCCGTGGCCGGTCAGCTCGGTGATCCACTCCTCGATGCCGGGGGCGTTGCTGCCGCTCCGGCTGAGCAGCAGCAGGTGGCCGACGCCCCTGTCCTTCACCAGGTGCTCGGCGACCTGCCGGCCCAACGCGCCGGTACCTCCGGTGATCAGCACCGTACCGGCCGGGTCGAGGGTGATGTCCTCCTTCGCCGATGCCGTGGCGTGGCGCAATCGTGGCACTCGCGCGGTATTCGCTCGGACCGCCACCCGCGGTTCGTCCGACTCCCAGGCCAGGACCGCGGCAGGCGCCGGGGCAGCCGAGGCGTCCAGGTCGAGCAGGGTGAACCGGCCCGGGTGCTCGGACTGGGCCGAGCCGAGCAAGCCCCACAGCGCGGCGAGGGCCGGGTCCGGCGCACCGCCGTCCGGCGCGACCGCGCCCCGGGTGACCACGACCAGCCGGGTCGAGGCGAGCCGTTCCTGCTTCAGCCAGTCCTGCACCAGCGTCAGGCCACGGGCCAGTACGTCGTGCGCGTTCGCGGCCGGGTCGAGTCCCTCGGACACGTCGATCGGCGCGAACACGACGTCGGGCGCCTCGGCGGGCACGCGATCCGTCCCTGAGCCGGACTCCGCGAGGAGCGCGGACAGGTCGGCGTGGCTGCGCACGTCAAGACCGAGCCCCGCCAGGCCGGACGCGAGTGCATGGGCGTCGTCGCCCAGGACCGCGTACGTGCCGTCCGGGCCGGCCCCGCCCGCCGGCCGCAGCGGTGTCCACTCGGTGTGGAACAGCCCGTTCCGAGTCGCCCTGCCGGCCCCGGCCAGCTGAGTGGGGGCCACCGGGCGCATGGCGGCCGAGTCGGCCGCCGCCACCAGGAGCCCGGTGTGGTCGGTGATGGTCAGCCGCATCTGGTCGGGCCCGACCGGGGTGATCCGCACCCGCAGGGAATGCGCGCCGAGGGTGTGGATCGACATCCGGGTCCACGAGAACAGCATCCTGACCTGTCCGGGCCCGGCGTCCTCACCGCTGTCGCCGTGAATCAGCTGCGGGGCCACCAGTACGGGGTGGAACACCGCGTCCAGCAACGCCGGGTGCAGCCCGAAGGCGGCTGCCTCGGCATGGGACTCGGCGGGCAGTGCGATCTCGGCGAACAGCTCGCCGTCGCGTTCCCACACCTTGCGCATCCCCCGGAACTCGGGACCGTAGTGGACGGCCGAGTCGTCCATCGACTCGTAGGCGCCCTCGGTCGGCAGGGCTCGCGCGCCGGCCGGTGGCCAGCTGCCCGACAGCGGGGCGAGCCGTTCGGCGTCGACCGCCTGCGGTCCCTCCACCAGCACACCCGAGGCGTGCTCGGTCCACCGCTGATCGGCGGGGGCGTCCTGGGGGCGGGAGTACACGGCGAACGACCGGGTGCCGTCCTCGTTGCTCGACGCGACCCGTAGCTGGACCTGCATGGCCTGCGCGTCGTCGAAGACCAGGGGCCGGGCCAGGGTCAGCTCCGCGAGCACCGGATGGCCCAGGGCACGCCCGCCGTGCAGGGCGAGTTCGACCATCGCCGTACCGGGAAACACCACCCGCCCCAGCAGCATGTGTCCGGACAGCCAGGGATGGGTCGCCAGTGACAACCGTCCGGTGAACAGGTACTCGTCACCGCCGGCCAGGCCCACGGCGGCGCCGAGCAGCGGGTGCTCCGTGGTGGTCATCCCCATGGAGGCGGCGTCCGTCCGGACGGCGGTCGGCCTCGGCCAGTACCGCTCGCGCTGGAAGGCGTAGGTGGGCAGTTGGACCGCGGGCGTACCGGTCCGATCGAGCACCCGCGCCCAGTCCACCGGGACGCCACGGGAGTACGCCTGTCCGACCCCGGACAACAAGGAGGCCGCATCCGAACCGCTCCGGCGCAGGGTCGCCACCGCGGCGGGCGCGTCCGGCCGGCCGCCCAGGCAGTTCGTCACCATCGGCGTCAGTACCGCGTCCGGGCCGACCTCCAGGAAGACCAGCCCCGGCCGCCGCTGCCCGGCGTCGATGCCGGCTACGGCATCGGCGAATCGTACGGTGTTCCGCACCTGATCCACCCAGTACGCGGTGGTTTTGAACAGGTCCGCGCCGGCCGGCTCGCCGGTGACGCTGGACACCACGGGCACGGAAGGTTCGGCCGCGCCGGTGACCACGTCGGCCACCAGCTCGGCGAACCGCTCCAGCATGGGGTCCATGTGCGGCGAGTGGAAGGCGTGGCTGACCCGCAGCACGGAGGTGCGCAGCCCCTGCTCCCGCCACCGGGCGCCGAGGGCCGCCACGTCCTGCGCGTCGCCCGAGACCACCACGGAGGACGGCCCGTTCACCGCGGCCAGGGCCACCCGGTCGGTCAGGTCGGCGGCGACGGCCTCCGCGGACGCCTGGACCGCGAGCATCGCCCCGCCGCCGGGCAGTGCCTGCATCAGCCCGGCCCTGGCCGCGACCAGCGTCGCCGCGGCCCTGAGGTCGAACACGCCGGCCACGTGCACCGCGGCGAGTTCGCCTACCGAGTGGCCGACGACCACGTGCGGGCTCACTCCCCAGGACTCCAGCAGCCGGTACAGCGCCACCTCGACGGCGAAGATCGCGGGCTGTGCCACGCCGGTCGCGTCCAGATCTCCCGTGGTGATCGCCGCGGCGACATCCACCTCCGGCAGCCCGAGCGCCGCGCCCGCCTCCGCCAGGGCCGTGCGCACGGCGTCGAACGCCTCGGCGAACACCGGGTAGCGATCGTGGAGTTCGCGCCCCATTCCGGCTCGCTGACTGCCCTGGCCGGAGAAGACCATCGCCACCCGCGCCGCGGCCGACGCGGGCGTCGACGCCTGGGCACGGATGTCCTCCAGGCCGGCGAGCAACGCGTCGCGGTCGGCCGCGACGACGGTGCCGCGGTACTCGAACTGCGACCTGCCTGCGACCAGCGTGGTGGCCAGGCCGGCGAGCCGCAGTGCCGGGTGGGACCGCAGGTGCTCACTCAGCCGGGCCGCCTGTTCGCCCAGGGCACCGGCCGACCGGGCCGAGAGCACGAACGGCAGTGTCGCCGCGTCCTCCTCGGTGCCCACCGGCTCCGGCTCGGGCACGTGTTCCACGATGACGTGTGCGTTGGTGCCGCTGATGCCGAACGAGGACACGCCGGCCCGCCGGGGACGGTCCACCCGCGGCCAGGGCACCTTCTCCGTCGCCACCCGCACCCCACCCGACGACCAGTCAACATGCGACGACACCCGGTCCACATGCAACGTCCGGGGAACCACACCCGCACGCATCGCCATCACCATCTTGATCACACCCGCCACACCCGCAGCCGACTGCGTATGACCGATGTTCGACTTCACCGACCCCAGCAACAACGGCACCTCACGACCCCGCCCATACGCCGCCAGCAACGCCTGCGCCTCGATCGGATCACCCAACCGCGTCCCCGTACCATGCCCCTCCACCACATCCACATCCGACGCCGACAGACCGGCATCCTCCAACGCACCCGCAATCACCCGCTCCTGCGACGGACCGTTCGGCGCCGTCAACCCATTCGACGCACCATCCTGATTCACCGCCGAACCACGCAACACCGCCAGCACCGGACGCCCCGCCGCCCGCGCATCCGACAACCGCTCCAGCAACAGCACACCGACACCCTCGGCGGAGCCGAATCCGTTCGCCGCCTGCGCGTACGCCTTGCTCCGGCCGTCCTGGGACAGGGCGCCCTGCCGGGAGAACTCGACGAACATGGCAGGGGTGGACATCACCGTCACGCCACCGGCCAGCGCCAGCGAGCACTGGTTCTGGCGCAGTGCCTGCGCTGCCAGGTGAATCGCCACCAGCGACGACGAGCACGCCGTGTCCACGCTGACCGCCGGCCCCTGCAGTCCGAGCGTGTAGGCGACCCGGCCCGACGCGACACTGGCCGAGTTGCCGGTCGCCCGGTGGCCCTCCACGTCGTCCAGCCCGTCCAGCAGGCTGTCGTACTCGTTGTACGACATGCCCACGTAGACGCCCGTCTGGCTGTCGCGCAGGTCATCACGCCTGATCCCGGCTCGCTCGACGGCTTCCCAGGAGGTTTCCAGGAGCAGACGCTGCTGCGGGTCCATCGCGACGGCCTCGCGCGGGGAGATACCGAAGAAGCCCGGGTCGAACTCGGCCGCGTTGTGCAGGAACCCACCGGACCTCGTGCGGCTGGAGCGGGGTCGTTCTCCTTGCGGGTCGTACAGGCCGTCGACGTCCCAGCCGCGGTCGTCCGGAAAGTCGGAGATCGCGTCACCACCGGAATCGACCAGCCGCCACAGGTCTTCGGGCGAGGCCACGCCACCGGGGAACCGGCAGGCCATGGAGACGATCGCGATGTCGTCCCCGGTCACCGCGGACCGGGTGGCCGGCACGGCCGCCCGGTCCACGGTCCCGCCCAGCAGGAGACCGCGCAGGTGCGCGGCGAGCGCGGCCGGCGTGGGGTGATCGAACACGAGCGTGGCGGACAGCCGGCGGCCGGTCTCCGGAGCCAGGCGGTTGCGCAGCTCGATCGCGGTCAGCGAGTCGAAGCCGAGGTCCTTGAACGCCTGGTCGGCGGGGACGTCGTCGGCCGAACCGTGTCCCAGGACGAGTGCGGCCTGCTCACGGACCAGCTCGGCCAGCCGTGCGAGCTGCTGCTCCTCGGGCAGGGCCGCGAGCCGGTCGGCGAGGCCCTGCGGCTCACCGGTCTGCCGGGCGGCCACGCGCCGTCGCGCGGAAGCACCGAACAACGTGCGGAGCACGGGTGGGACTTCGACCGCCGGATCGGTGCGCCAGGCGGCCGCGAGCACCGCGCCGTCGAATCCGGCCAGGGCCCGGTCGAACAGTCGCAGTCCGTCCTCGGTGGACAGGGCCCGGACACCGGCGCGGGACACCCGGGCCCGGTCCACCTCCGACATCCCGCCCGTCATACCGCTGGCCTCCTCCCACAGACCCCACCCCAGCGACAGCCCCGGCAACCCAGCACGCACCCGGGCCCGCGCCAGACCGTCCAGGAACGCGTTGCCCGCCGCATACGCCCCCTGACCCGCACCGCCCACGGTCGCGGCGACGGCGGAGAACAGGACGAACATCGACAGGTCCTGATCACGTGTCAGCTCATGGAGATTCCATGCACCGGCCACCTTGGGCGCCAGCACCTCCCGCAACTGCTCCACGCCCAGCGACTCCACCACACCGTCACGCAGCACACCCGCCGCATGCACCACACCAGCGACCCGCACACCCTCCAGCACGGACCGCAACGCCGCACGATCCGCCACATCACACGCCCGCACCACCACCCGCGCACCCAGCCCCCGCAACTCCTCGACCAGCTCACCCGCCCCCGCCGCCACCGGCCCCCGGCGACTCAGCAACAGCAGATCCCGCACCCCGTGCGCCACCACCAGATGACGCGCCAACGCCGAACCCAGCACCCCCGTCGCCCCCGTGACCACCACCACACCCTCCGACCCCGACAACACCGGGATCGTGAGCACGTTCTTGCCGACGTGCCGGGCCTGCGCGACGTACCGGAACGCCTCCCTCGCGTCGCGGCAGTCCCAGGTGGTGATGGGCGGCAGCGTCAGCACACCCTGGTCGAACAGCGCGAGCAGCTCGGCCAGCAGGCTGCGCAGCCGGTCGGGGTCCACCCGGCCGATGTCGAACGCCCGGTAGACCACTGCGTCGGGAACGGAGTCCTCGGCGCGGATGTCGGTCTTGCCCATCTCGATGAAGCGGCCGCCCGGGGCGAGCAACCGCAGGGAGGCGTCGGTGAATTCACCGGCCAGAGCGTTCAGTACGACATCGACGCCGCCTTCGCCGCCGAAGTGCCGCTCGAACTCCAGCGACCGGGAGGAGGCGATGTGCGCGTCGTCCAGTCCCATCTCACGCAGTACCTGCCACTTGGCCGGGCTCGCGGTGGCGAACACCTCCGCGCCCAGGTGGCGGGCCAGCTGGACCGCGGCCGTGCCGACCCCGCCTGTCGCCGCGTGCACCAGGACCCGCTCGCCGGCCCGCAGCCCGGCGAGGTCCACCAGGCCGTGGTAGGCCGTCAGGAACACCGTCGGCACCGCGGCGGCGTCGGTGAAGGACCAGCCCTGCGGGATGCGGGCCAGCATGCGGTGGTCGGCCACCGCCACCGGACCGTAGGCCCCGTCGATCAGGCCCAGCACCCGGTCGCCCACCGCGAGCCCGGTCACCCCGGAGCCGATCTCGGTGACCACACCGGCGCCCTCGCCGCCGAGCAGTGCCTTGTCCGGGTACATGCCCAGGGTGATGAGCACGTCCCGGAAGTTCACCCCGGCCGCGCGCATCTCCACCCGGACCTCGTGTGCACCGAGGTCGCGGCCGGTGTCGGGGGCCGGCACCGGGGAAAGGGCGTCCACCGTGCCGCCCGGTCCTGGCTCCAGCCGCCACGGCTGCGACAGGGGGGTGAGCCGCTGCTCGGCGGCCACCACCCGGGGCACCAGCGTCTCGCCGTCGCGCAGCCACAGCTGCGACTCCTCCAGCCCCAGCAGCGTGCCCCAGTTCCGTTCGGACACCGGCTCGGC
The DNA here is from genome assembly GCF_042871185.1 of Streptomyces sp. NPDC006012. NCBI lineage: Bacteria > Bacillati > Actinomycetota > Actinomycetes > Kitasatosporales > Streptomycetaceae > Streptomyces > Streptomyces sp. NPDC006012. The sequence continues at coordinate 114,150 of NZ_JBIAIE010000011.1, read as the reverse complement.
GGAGTCGACGAGCAGGACGCGTCCGGGGTTCTCGGTCTGCGCCGACCGCACCAGGCCCCAGACGGCGGCGGCCGCGAGGTCCTCCCCGGACACCGCGCCGTGTGTCACGACGGCCATACGTGAGCGGGAGCAGCGATCGTCGGCCAGGTAGGCCCGCACCGTGGTCAGTACGGACTCCACCACCTGTCCGGCATCGCCGCTCGGACAGGGCACCACCAGCACGTCGGGAACGTCTTCGCCCACGACGGGCCAAGTCCCGACCGTCGCGGGCACCCCGGGACGCTCCGCCGCGGGCGCCCAGTCCACCCGGTAGAGCCCGCCCGCCCCCGCGCCGGCCGGGCCGGTCTCGGGCAGCGGTCGGGAAGCGACCGCTCCGGCCGTCAGGACCGGCCTGCCGTCGGCGTCCGCCACCAGCACGCCGACGGCTCCTTCGGCGCGGGTCAGCCGGACCCGCAGGGTGGTCGCCCCGGTGGCGTACACGGACACGTCCCGCCAGGAGAAGGGCAGCCTGACACCGTCGTCGGTCCCGGGGAGCAGCGCCGCGTGCAGTGCGGTGTCCAGTGCGGCCGGGTGGATCGAGAACCGTCCGTCGCCCAGGCCGCTCTCCGGCAGTGCGACCTCGGCGAAGACCTCGTCGCCGGCTTCCCACGCCGCCCGCAGGCCCTGGAAGACCGGGCCGTATCCGAGGCCGAGAGCCGCCCACCGGTCGTAGGCGCCGCTCACATCCAGCGCCCGCGCACCGTGCGGCGGCCACTGGCCGAGCGGCTGGTCCGCCGCTGCTCGGACGCCGTCGGACAGCGTTCCGCTCGCGTGCAGTTGCCAGCTCGCGCCGGCCTCCCCGACCGGCCGGGAGTGGAAGTGGATGTTCCGAGCCGGGCCGGCCGACGGTTCCACGACCACGTGCAGATCGATCTCACCGCGTTCGGGCAGCACGACCGGGGCGTGGAAGACCAGCTCCGCCACGGACCGGCAGCCGACCTCGTCACCGGCCAGCAGCGCCATCTCCAGCAGGGCGGTACCCGGCAGGACGGCGGCGCCTTTGACCCGGTGGTCACGCAGCCACGCGTGCGTGCGCAGTGACAGCCGCCCGGTCAGCACCGCCCCGCCGTCGGGCTGGTCGACGACGGCGCCGAGCAGGGGGTGGCCGGTGGTGCGCAGGCCCAGTGCCCGCCCGTCCACGCCCGCCGAGCCGCGCAGCCAGTACGTGCGTCGCTCGAACGCGTAGGTCGGCAGGTCCACGGTCTGGGCGCCGGTGCCGTCGTACAGTCGCGCCCAGTCCACCTCCACGCCGCGTACGTGCAGCGCGCCGGTCGCGGTGAGCAGCGAGGTCAGGTCGTCGCGGTCGCGTCGCAGCGTGCCGCTGACCAGCACCGCGTCATCGTCGACGGTGTCCTCGACCGAGCCGGACAGCACCGGGTGCGGGCTCACTTCCAGGAACGTTCCGTGACCCCGCTCGTGCAGCGTACGTACGGCCTGGTCGAACAGCACCGGCCGGCGCAGGTTGTCCACCCAGTAGTCGTCGGTCAGGGTCCCGGTGTCCACCGGGGTTCCGGTCACCGTGGAGAGGAAGGTCTGCGGGCGGGACACCGCTGTGACCCGGCCGGCCACCGCGCGGATCGCCTCGGCGAGGGCGTCGACCTGTTCGGTGTGCGAGGCGTAGTCGACGGGGATGACCCGGGCCCGCACGCCGCGTGCCTTGAACTCGGCGACCGTCTCGGTGACGCCGTCCACCGGACCGGAGATCACCACTGAGCGGGGCCCGTTGTAGGCGGCGATCTCCACGCCGTCCCGCAGTGCGGCCCGTACCTCCTCGGCCGGCGCCGCCACCGACGCCATGGTGCCGTGGCCGGAAAGGCTCGCCCCGATGGCGCCGGAGCGCTCGGCCACCAGCCGGACACCGTCGCGGAGTGTCATGGCGCCCACGGCGACCGCCGCCGCGATCTCGCCCTGGGAGTGGCCCACGACCGCGGCGGGCGCCACGCCCAGCTCCTGCCACAGCCGGGCCAGGGACACCATCACCGCGAACAGCGCGGGCTGCACCACATCCACGCGGTCGAGCCCCGGCGCGTCCGGCTCACCGCGCAGTACTGCGGGCAGGGACCAGTCGACCAGGTCGGACAGCGCCGCGTCGCACTCCACCATCGCCTCGGCGAACACCGGGGAGCACTCCAGCAGCCGCAGCGCCATCCCGGCCCACTGCGAGCCCTGGCCGGGGAACACCCACACCACGCCGGAACCGGCCTCGACCGTGCCGGACACCGAGCCGGAGACCACCGCCGGGTGCTCGCGGCCCGACGCGAGCGCGTCCAGCCCGTTCAGCAGTTCGTCGCGGTCGGCCGCGACGACCACGGCACGGCGCTCGAAGGCCGACCGGGTGGTCACCGAGGAGAGTCCGAGGTCGATCAGACGGGTCTCGGGATGCGAACGGACGAATTCGGCGAGCCTGCCCGCCTGTTCCCGCAGCCCTTCGGCACTGCGGCTGGACACGCGCACCGGCACGACCCGCATGTCACTCACGACGGGGACGCGCGGCGGTGTCCCGGTTGCGGTCCTGCCGGCCGGTTCGGGAGCCGCCTCGGGCAGTGCCGGAGCCTGTTCCAGCACCAGGTGTGCGTTGGTGCCGCTGACTCCGAACGAGGACACGCCGGCCCGCCGGGGACGGTCCACCCGCGGCCAGGGCACCTTCTCCGTCGCCACCCGCACCCCACCCGACGACCAGTCCACATGCGACGACACCCGGTCCACATGCAACGTCCGGGGAACCACACCCGCACGCATCGCCATCACCATCTTGATCACACCCGCCACACCCGCAGCCGACTGCGTATGACCGATGTTCGACTTCACCGACCCCAGCAACAACGGCACCTCACGACCCCGCCCATACGCCGCCAGCAACGCCTGCGCCTCGATCGGATCACCCAACCGCGTCCCCGTACCATGCCCCTCCACCACATCCACATCCGACGCCGACAGACCGGCATCCTCCAACGCACCCGCAATCACCCGCTCCTGCGACGGACCGTTCGGCGCCGTCAACCCATTCGACGCACCATCCTGATTCACCGCCGAACCACGCAACACCGCCAGCACCGGACGCCCCGCCGCCCGCGCATCCGACAACCGCTCCAGCAACAGCACACCGACACCCTCACCCCAGCCGGTGCCGTCAGCGGCCTCGGCGTAGGGCTTGCAGCGGCCGTCCTCGGACAGCGCGTGCTGGCGCGAGAAGACGACGAACGTGTCGGGCTCGGCCATCACCGTCACGCCGCCGGCCAGCGCGAGCGAGCACTCGTTGCGGCGCAGCGCCTGCGCCGCCAGGTGAATCGCCACCAGCGACGACGAACACGCCGTGTCCACGCTCACCGCCGGCCCCTGCAGTCCGAGCGTGTAGGAGACCCGGCCCGATGTGACGCTCGTGGAGGTGCCGGTGACTTCGTACCCGGATAGGTCGTCCAGTGATTTCCGGGCATGTGCGCCGTAGTAGTAGTAGTTCGTCCCGACGAACACCCCGGTGCGGCTGCCGCGCAGCGAGACGGGATCGACCCCGGCCCTTTCGACCGCTTCCCAGGAGGTTTCCAGGAGCAGACGCTGCTGCGGGTCCATCGCCTCCGCCTCACGCGGGGAGATACCGAAGAAACCCGCGTCGAACGCACCGGCATCGGCCAGGAATCCGCCGTGGCGGGTATAGCTCTTGCCGGGGGCCTCGGGGTCGGGGTCGTACAGCGAATCCACGTCCCAGTCCCGGTCGTCGGGGAAATCCCCGACCGCGTCGATGCCCTCCGCGACCACGTGCCACAGGTCCTCGGGGGAACGCACCGATCCGGCGTATCGGCACGCCATACCGACGATGGCGATCGGCTCGGAGGCCGCGTCCTGGAGGGTCCGGTTCTGCCGCCGCAGGCGCTCGACCTCCTTGAGCGTACCGCGCAGTGCCTCGACGACTTCGGCTGAGCTGTCCATGGTGGGCGTCCTCTCGGGATAGGGGGGTCAGCCGGCGTCGTTGTGCCGGGCCAGGGACAGCAGGCTCTCGATGTCCATCTCGTCGATGGACCGCGGCTTCTGCTCCTGGCCGGTGTCGGTGTCCTGATCAGGGTCGGCCGGGGTGGTCAGGAGGTCGAGGACGCCCGCGCGGCGGAGCCGCTCCAGCGGCAGGGTGGCCAGAGCGTGCCGGATCCGTGCCTCTTCCTCGGTGTCGTAGGTGTCCGGCTCGTCCAGCCCGAGCCGACTGCGCAGATGGACGGTCAGCTCACCGGGGTTCGGGTAGTCGAACACGACGGTCGCGGGCAGGTGCAGACCCGTGGCCCGGTTGAGTTCGTTGCGGAACCCGACCGCGGTGAGCGAGTCGAAACCGAGATCGCGGAATGCGCGGCTCGCGGAGATACCCGTGGAATCCGGACGGTCGAGCACGCGGGTGCAGATGCGCTGCACCAGCCGCAGCAGCCGCTCGTTCTGCTCGGCGGTGCTGAGGCCGCGCACCGTCTCGGCGAAGCCGGCACTTCCGGTACGGCTGTCGCCCCCACCGTCGCGGGGGGCGGCGGCCGCTGGCTCCGGCGTGGACAGTGCCTCGAACAGCACGCTCGGCCGGACCGCGGCGTATACGGACAGGAAACGCCGCCAGTCGATGTCGGCGACCGCGGCCTCGGTGCGGTCGGCGGTCAGCAGCGCACCGAGGATGCGGATCGCCTCGGCCGGGTCGATCAGGCGCACGCCGGTACGCGCCAGCCCCTCCCGGAACGCGGCGTCGTCGCCCATGCCCGCACCGGCCCATGGCCCCCAGGCGACGGACAGCGCTCGCACACCCCGCGCCCGCAGGTTGCGCGCGTGCGCGTCGAGCACCGCGTTGGCCGCGGCGTAGGCGCCGTGGTCGCGGATGCCCCAGACAGCGCTGACCGAGGAGAAGTACACGACGGCATCGAGCGTGCTGGGGTCGAGGGCCGACTCCAGGGCGAGGGCCCCGTTGACCTTGGCGGCCACCATGGTCGCCAGGTCGTCGACGCCGGTGGCGGACAGCGGCATGCTGCCGCCGACACCGGCCGCGTGCACCACGGCACATATCCGCTCGCCCGCTTCGCGCAGCGAGCCGACGAGTCCGTGCACCGCGGCGGGGTCGGCGAGATCGCAGGCCAGCGCGGTCGACTTGGCACCGCTGGCCCGCAGTTCGGCGAGCAGTTCGTCGGTGCCGGGTGCGTCGGGGCCCCGCCTGCTGACCAGTACCACGTGCTCGGCACCGTGCCCGGCCAGCCAGCGGGCGACGTGGGCGCCCAGCGCACCTGTTCCTCCGGTGACCACTACGGTGCCCGCCGGCCGCCATGCGCCGCCGGGTCGTTCAGGGAGTCCGGCGGGGACGAGCCTGCGGCCCAGCAGCCGCCCGTCCGCCACCCGGATCTGGTCCTCGTCGCCCGCCCTGCCCAGCGCGGCACGCAGCAGCCGGCCGGACTTCCCGTCGAGGGCGTCCGGCAGGTCGATCAGGCCGCCCCAGCCGCCCGCGTACTCCAGCGCGGCCGTCCGGCCCAGGCCCCACACGGCGGCCTGCACGGGATTCGCCGTCTCCCCGGTCGCCCCTCGGGTGACGCACCACAGGGGTACACCGAGCCCGGCCGCCGCGAGCGCGCGGACCGCGACCAGTGTGGCGGCCAGCCCGGTGGGCACCTCCGGCCGGTGGGGGTGCGGGGACGGGTCGAGTGCGGTCAGGCTCACCACTGCTGACGGGGTGAATCCGACGGCCGCCGTACGGATCCGGTCGGCCAGCGCGGCGACGTCGGCCTCCAGATCGGCGCTCAGGTCATCGGGCCGGACCGGGACCACCACGACCTCGGCGCCGTCGCCCCGCAGCGCGGCCAGCACCGGGTCTGCCGCGCTCGTCCCGCCGGCGGCCGGGTCGGTGCCGTCGGCGGGTACCAGAGCCAGCCACCGGCCGGGCGCGGTCCCGTCGGACGGCGCGAGCGGCGTCCACTGGGTCTCGTAGGCAGTCGCCCCGGTCGTGTCCGCTGCCGCCCTGCGCGGCGCGTCGGGCCAGTAACGCCGGTGCTGGAACGGGTAGGTGGGCAACTCGACGTGGCGCGGTGAGGCCGGCAGCACCCGCGTGAGGTCGACCGGGGCTCCGTTGACGAACAGTTCGGCCAGCGCGGTCATCAGCCGGCGCACTGTGCCGTCCCCCCGGCGCAGGCTGCCGGTCACCAGGGCCGGCTTCCCCGTCTGTTCCAGGGTCTGGGTGACCGGCAGGTTCAGAATCGGGTGCGGACTGATTTCGGTGAACACCTGGTGCCCCTGCCGGGCGAGCGCGGTGACCGCTTCGGCCAGCCGCACCGGCTGACGCAGATTGCGGTACCAGTAGTCGGCGTCCAGCGCCGCGGTGTCCAGCCAGTCGGCGGTGACGGTGGAGAAGAAGGGGATGTCGCCGGTGCGGGGGGCGACCAGGGACAGCGCGTCGAGCAGGCGCGAGCGCAGCGGCTCGACGTGCGCGGAATGCGAGGCGTAGTCGATACCGATCCAGCGGGAGCGCACCCCCTTGTTCTCCGCCGCTGCGCGAAGTTCACGCAGTGCCGGCAGTGCGCCGGTGACGGCCGTGGAAGCCGGGCCGTTGAACACCGCGACCGACAGCGCGTCGCCCCAGGGCTCGATCCAGCGCGTCACGTCGTCGGGGGTCGCGGCGAGCGAGAGCATCCCGCCCTTCCCCGACAGCTCCCGCAGGGCCTGAGCGCGCAGCACGGTCGCGGCGGCAGCGTGCTCGACCGACAGTCCGCCCGCGACGCATGCTGCCGCGATCTCTCCTTGCGAGTGGCCGATCACCGCCGAGGGCCGCACGCCCCACGACTCCCACTGTCCGGCCAGCGACACCATGGTGGCGAACAGCATCGGCTGCACCACGTCGGCGGCCTCCGGGTCCCGGTCGCCGAAGCCGGAGCGGGCCGCGTCGGTGATCGACCATCCCAGATGCGGGCGCATCGCCTGGTCGCACTCGTCCCACCGGGCAGCGAACGCCGGTGAGGCATCGAGCAGTTCGTTCGCCATGCCGGGCCACTGACTGCCCTGCCCGGGAAAGAGCCACACCGGGGCACGGTCGAACGGCCGGGCCGTCCCGGTGACCACGCCGTCGGCCGATTCGCCCGCGGCGATCACGCGCAGCCCGGCGGTCAGCGCGTCGAGGCCGGTGCCGAGCACCACGGCACGGTGTTCGAACGTGGCACGGGTGCCGGCCAGCGCGGACGCGATCGCACCGAGGCCGGGCCGGTCCGTGTCGGCCGCCCCGCCGATCGCGTCGGCCAGCCGCACGGCGCGCTCCCGCAGCGCCCCCTCGCTGCGCGCGGTGAGCACCGAGGGCAGCACGTCACCTGATTCCGGCAGCGGCGCGGGGGCCGGCTCCTCGGGCGCCTGCTCCAGGATGACGTGGGCGTTCGTGCCGGACACGCCGAAGGAGGACACACCCGCCCGGCGTGGGCGTTCCGACACCGGCCACGGCTGTTCCTCGGTGAGCAGCCGGACGTCGCCGCGCGACCAGTCCAGCTTGGTGCTGGGACGCTCCGCGTGGAGGGTGCGGGGAAGCACGTCGTGCCGCATGGCCTGGACCATTTTGATGACGCCGAGGACTCCGCCCGCCGCCTGGGCGTGCCCGATGTTCGACTTGACCGATCCCATCCAGAGCGGTCGTTCGGGGTCCCTGTTTTTTCCGTAGACGGACATCAGGGCCTGCGCCTCGATGGGGTCGCCCAGGACGGTTCCGGTTCCGTGTGCCTCGACGGCGTCCACGTCGGACGGCTGTGCACCGGCGTCGGCGAGGGCCGCTCGGATCACCCGCTGCTGGGCCGGTCCGCTCGGCGCGGACAGCCCGTTGGACGCGCCGTCCGAGTTGATCGCGGTGCCGCGCACCGTCGCGAGCACCCGGTGTCCCCGGCGGCGGGCGTCGGAGAGGCGTTCCACCAGCAGCATGCTGGCGCCCTCGCTCCAGCCGGTCCCGTCCGCGTCGTCGGCGAACGCCTTGCACCGCCCGTCACCGGCCAGTCCGCCGAGCTCGGCGAACTGGCGGAACCCGCGCTCGGTCGACATGATCGCGACACCGCCGGCGAGGGCCAGTTCACACTCGCCGGCCCGCAGCGCCCGTACCGCGAGGTGCAGCGCGACCAGCGACGCCGAGCACGCGGTGTCGACGGTCAGGGCGGGACCCTCCAGGCCGAGCAGATAGGCGATCCTGCCGGAGATGACGCCGGCGGCGGTGCCGGTCAGCAGATGGCCGCCGGAGACGGACGTCCCGGCTATCGCGTGCTCGTAGTCCGAGCCGCCCACTCCGGCGAACACGCCGGTCCTGCGGCCCCGCAGGGTCCCCGCGTCGATCCCGGCGTTCTCCACGGCCTCCCAGGCCACCTCCAGCAGCACGCGCTGCTGGGGGTCCATGGCCAGCGCCTCCCTCGGGCTGATGCCGAAGAAGTCGGCGTCGAACCCGGCGGCGTCGGTGAGGAATCCGCCCTGCCGGCAGATCGCGGGGTCCAGGTCGTCGAGCTGCCAGCCGCGGTCGGCGGGGAAGGGCGCGACACCGCTCGCGCCGTCGCGCAGCAGCCGCCACAGCTCGTCAGGACCCTCGCCGCCGGGGAATCGGCAGGCCATGCCGACGATGGCGATCGGCTCGTCCGTCTCGCCGCGGTGCGTGGTGCCCCGGTCGGACTCCTCGTCGCGGCCGAGTATCTCGGCGATGAGGTGGTCGACGACACGGGCCGGGGTGGGATGGTCGAACGCCAGGGTCGCGGGCTGGCGGCGGCCGGTGTCGGTGCTGATCCGGTCGGCCAGCCGCACCGCCGACATGGAGTCCATGCCGATCTCGGTGAAGGCGCGGTCGGGCTCGATGTCCGAGGCGTCCTGGAAACCGAGGATGTCGGCCACGGCCAGGCGCACGTCGGCGAGCAACTGCCGCCGCGCCTCGGCGGGGTCGGACGAAGCCGCCGGAGCGGACACCTGCTCGGACCCCGCTTCGACGACCGCGTCGGTACGGGGCTCGGCCTCCCCGGTCCCGCGAGGCGCCGCGGTCCCGGTGGGGGCCGACCCGGTCAGCCAGTACCGCTCCCGCTGGAACGGGTAGGTGGGCAGGTCCAGCCGTACCGGGCCGTCCGGCGCGAGGATCGTCTCCCACGGCACGGGTGCGCCCGCGGCGAACAACTCACCGAGGGCGAGCAGCAGCACCTCGGGCTCGTCGTGACCACGCTGCATGGTGGAAGCAACGGTCACCGGCTCCGACGACTCCTGCACGCACTCGCTGGTGGGCAGGGCGAGGCCACCGGGGCCGATCTCCAGGAACGCGGTGACGCCGAGCCCGAGCAGCCGCTTGACACCGTCGTGGAAGCGCACCGGGCGGCGCACGTGCCGCGCCCAGTAGTCCGGGTCGGTGATCTCCTCGGGAGCGACCAGTTCGCCGGTCATGTCGCTGACCAGCGGGATCCGCGGCGCGTGGTGGGTCAAGGTGCGTGCGACCTCGCCGAAGGGCTCCAGTATCGGGTCCATGGCGGCGGAATGGCCGGCCAGGCCGAGCGGCAGTTTCCGGGCCCGCCTCCCGAGCGCCTCACAGGCCCCCACGACGCGCTCGATCGCCTCGTCCGTGCCCGAGACGGCCATCGAGCGCGGTGAGTTGACGGCCGCGATGTCGACGTGCTGCCCGGTCTCGGTGAGGATCTTGCGCAGTTCCTCCTCCGAGAGCGCGATCGACGCCATCGCGCCGCTGGTGCTTTCCATGAGCCGGCCGCGGGCGGCGACCAGGACGGCGGCGTCGGCGAGGTCGAGCACCCCGGCCACGTGCGCGGCGGCCAGCTCGCCGAGGGAGTGCCCCAGCAGGTAGTCCGGGGTCAGGCCCCAGTCCTTGAGCAGTGCCACGGTGGCCACTTCGACGGCGAACAGCGCGGGCTGGGCGAAAGCCGGCCGGGACACGAGTGCGTCGGAGGCCATCGTCTCGATCAGCGGTTCGGGCAGGTGCGGCGCGAACGCCGCGCTGATCTCGTCGAACGCCTCGGCGTACGCGGGGAAAGCCCGGTACATCTGACGGCCCATGTGGGCGCGCTGGGCGCCCTGGCCGCTGAAGAGGAACGCGGTACCGCCGTGCCGGCGGGCGCGGGAGTGGATGACTCCCGCCCCGGTACGCCCGCCCGCCACCAGCTCAAGGCCGCCGAGCAGCTGCTCCCGGCCGGTTCCCACCACGACCGCCCGGTGCGGGTGCTGGTCCCGGGAGGTCGCCAGCACCGCGGCCAGCTCCGCACCGGCTGTTTCGGGGTGCTGCTCGGCGAACCCGCGCAACCGGGCGGCCGACTCCCGCAGCGCCTTCGTGTCCCGTGCGGTGACCAGGAGCGCGGTCGGCACCTCCGGGTCCGCGGACGTCGCCCGGGGCGCGGAGAGCCGGGCCCCGGAAGGGGGGGTCTCCTCCTGTGGCGTCTCGTGGGCGGGTGCGGGGGCCTGTTCGAGCAGGACGTGGGCGTTGGTGCCGCTGATGCCGAAGCCGGAGACCCCGGCGCGGCGCGGTCGCCCGGTGTCGGGCCAGGAGCGGGACTCGGTCAGCAGCCGCACACCGCCCGACGACCAGTCGACCTCCTGGGTGGGTGCGTCCACGTGCAGCGTCCGCGGCAGCCTGCCGTGCCGCATCGCCATGACCATCTTGATCACGCCGGCCAGCCCGGCCGCCGCCTGCGTGTGCCCGATGTTGGACTTCACCGAGCCGAGCCACAACGGCTGGTCGTCCGGCCTGCCCTGGCCGTAGGCGGCCAGCAGCGCCTGTGCCTCGACGGGGTCGCCGAGCCGGGTACCGGTGCCGTGCGCCTCGACCACGTCCACCTGCGGGGCGCTCAGGTCGGCGTCCCGCAACGCCTGGCGGATCACCCGCTGCTGGGAGGGACCGTTGGGGGCGGTCAGCCCGTTGGACGTGCCGTCGGAGTTCACCGCGCTGCCCCGGACCACGGCCAGCACCGGCTCGCCGCGCCGCCTGGCCTCGCTCAGGGGGCGCAGCAGCAGCATGGCCGCGCCCTCGCCCCAGCCGGTGCCGTCCGCGGACTGCGAGAACGCCTTGCACCGCGCGTCCGCCGACAGTCCGCCCTGCTCGTACAGCTCGGCGTAGAGCGCGGGTTCGCCCATGACGCTGACCCCGCCGACCAGCGCCTGCGTGCATTCGCCGTTGCGCAGTGCCCGCACTGCGACGTGGAGCGCGACCAACGAGGACGAGCAGGCGGTGTCGATGGACAGCGCGGGCCCCTCCGTGCCGAGAACGAACGCCAGCCGCCCGGAGGCGACACTGTCCGTGGTGCCGGTCAGCAGATGGCCCATGACCTTCTGCTGCTCGGTCGCGTCCTTGGGCCAGTACCGCTGGGCGGTGATGCCCACGTAGATCCCGGTGGCCGTGCCGCGCAACGACGAGGCAGGCACGCCGGCCCGCTCCAGCACCTCCCACGTGGTCTCCAGCAGCAGCCGCTGCTGCGGATCCATGGCCAGCGCCTCCCTGGGCGACACCCCGAAGAAGCCGGCGTCGAAGGCCGCCGCGTCGGACAGGAAACCGCCCCGCTGACAGATGCCGGGGTCGAAATCGCCGGTGTCCCAGCCCCGGTCGGTGGGGAAGCCGCCGATCATGTCGTGGCCGCCCTCGACCGTGTCCCACAGTCCCTCGGGCGAGTCGATGCCGCCGGCGAAGCGGCACGACATGGCCACGATCGCGATGGGCTCGGTCGCGGCCGACTCCAGTTCGCGCAACCGCTGCCGGGTCTGCTGGAGATCCGTGGTGACCTTCTTGAGGTAACCCACGAGTTTGTCGTCAGTGCTCATGCTCATCTACAACCCCTGGTGGGAGGAGAGTCGATCGGGGGCATCCGGATGTGATCACCGGGGTTCGATGTCGGTACCGCCGTACTCGTTCTCGATGAAGGCGAGGACCTCGTCGATGTCCTGGTCGTCGGTGTCAGCCAGTGCTGACGGCACCGGCGATGTCGGCGCACTTGTCTTCAGCAGCGTCAGGATGCGGCGCACCCGCTGCCCGATCTCCTCGCTCGCCTCGTCACCGTGCGAGAGCGACTCGATCTCGGGTTCGAGCTGGTCCAGCTGCCGCAGGATTCGCTCGGCCCGGCCCAGCTGAGCGGGCGCGAGTCGAGCCAGCAGGTGATCGGCCAGATCGCCGGGTGTCGGATGGTCGTACACCGCGGTCGCGCTGATCCGCAGGCCGGTGGCTGCGTTCAGCCGGTTCCGCAGTTCCACCGCGGTCAGCGAATCGAAGCCCAGCTCCTTGAACTGCCGGTCCTCGTCGATGTCGTCGGCGGCGGTGCGCCGCAGTACCGCGGCGACGTGCGTGCGCACCAGCCCGGTCAGCAGCTCCCTGCGCGCCGGGCCGGTCAGGGTGTCGATCTGCGCGGGCAGTGGCGTGCCGTCGTCCGGGCCGGGCCGCGCGGTGCCGCCCTGAGATCCCCCGCCGGTCCGGAGCACTCCGGCGAGCAGCCGGTTCGGCCGGGTCGCGGTCTGGGTCGCGGCGAATCGGTCCCAGTCGACATCGGCCACCAGCACCGTCCCGGCGTCGGCGCGCAGCACCTGCTCCAGCGCGGCGACGGCCCGCTCGGCCGGCATGGGCAGTACCCCGGTGTGCGCGGTGCGGGCACTGGCGGCATCGCCGGCGGCCATACCGCCCCCTGCCCAGGTACCCCAGGCGACCGCCGTCGCGGGCATCCCCTGTGCGCGCCGCGACGTGACGAGCCCGTCGAGGAAGGCGTTGGCCGCCGCGTATCCGGCCTGACCGGCCGCGCCCACCGTCCCGGCCAGTGAGGAGAACACCACGAACATCGACAGGCCGGCGTCCCGGGTGGCTTCGTGCAGCACGAGCGCCGCGGCTGCCTTGGGCTGCCACACCACGGCCAGGCGCTCGGCGGTGAGCCCGTCCAGGATGCCGTCCTCCAGCACGCCGGCCGTGTGCACGACTCCCGTCAGCGGGAGGTCCTCGGGAAGCGCGGCCAGCATCCGGGCGACCGCGTCGTGATCGGTGACATCGCAGGACACGACGGTGGACTCGGCGCCCAGGTCGAGCAGTTCGGCACGCAACTGCGCCACGCCGTCGGCGTCCGCACCGCGGCGGCTGGCCAGCAGCAGGTGCGGTACCCCGGCCCCGGCCAGCCACCTCGCGGTGTGCCGCCCGAGCGCGCCGGTACCGCCGGTGACGAGCACGGTGCCGTGGTCGGGCACCCGTCCGCCGTTGTCCGGCAGCGCCGTCACCCTGCGCAGGCGACGTGCCCGAGCCCCGTCGGAGCGCAGCGCGACCTGGTCCTCGTCGCCGGCCATGACCACACCGACCAGGTCGGTGACGGTACGGGGTTCGAGCCGCGCCGGCAGGTCGGCCAGGCCGCCCCACTGCTGGGGCAGCTCCAGGGCGGCCACCCGGCCGAGGCCCCACACGGCCGACTGCGCGGGGCTGGTCCGCGCGCTCTCGGACTCGTCGACGGCCACCGCGTTGCGGGTGAGGCACCACAGCGGCGCCTCGGGCAGCAGGTCGGAGAGTGCCTGTGCCGTCGTGGCCGTGGCGAGCACGGCCCCGGGAGCGTCTGCGTCGGACAGCGCCTCGTCCAGCGTGAGCAGCGACAGCACCCCTGCGACGGGCGCGTCCTGCCGGGAGTACGGGGCGAGGCGTTCGGCCAGCGCTGCCCGGTCCAAAGCCGAGAGGTCCACGAGCACCGTTCGGACGTCGCCGCCCCGTTCCGCCAGTTCCGCCGCCAGTTCGGCCGCGGGATCGCTCCCCTCCGGCACCAGCACCAGCCACCGGCCGTCGAGCCGCTGTGCGTCGCACGGTGCGGCGGGCACCCAGTCGATGCCGTAGTTCCACGCCTGGACCGTGTCACCCTGCTGCCGTCGGCGGCGCCACGCGGCCAGCTCGGGCAGCAGGCGGCCCGCCGGGGTCTCGGTGTCCACGCCGGCGCCGGCCAGCATCGGCAGCACCTCGTCGTTCTCCAGCGCCGTCCAGAACTCGGCGTCGAGCGCGTCCGCGTGCCCGTTCCTGGGCTCCTGCCAGAACCGCTGGCGCTCGAAGGGGTACGTGGGCAGGTCCACCCGGCGGGCCCCGGTGTCCGCGAGGACCGCCGGCCAGTCCACGTCGGTGCCCGCGAGCCAGGTCCGTGCCACCGCCGTCACAAGCGTGGACGGCTCGTCCTGCGTCCGGCGCAGCGTCGGCAGCGCCACGACATCGGGGGCGTCGTCGGCGATCTCACCGATCATCGCCGAGAGGATCGCGTCCGGCCCCAGTTCGACGAACGTGGACACGCCGTGACCGCGCAGCCAGGCGACCGCGTCCGCAAAACGCACGGCCGCCCGTGCGTGCTCGGCCCAGTACGCGGGCGAGCCGAACTCCCCGGTGGCCGGGAGACCGGTCACCGTCGACACCACGGGGATCTGCGGTGCCCGCCACTCCAACCGCTGCGTTCGTGCCCGGAATTCCGACACCATCGGTTCCATCAACGGCGAGTGGAAGGCGTGGCTCACCCGCAACCGCCTGGTTTTCACCTGACGGTCCGCGCAGACCTCGACGATCCGTCCGACAGCCTCGCCTGCTCCCGCGACGACCACCGACCGGGGCCCGTTCACGGCCGCGACCGACACCTCCGGTTCGCCTTCCACCAAAGGCGCCACGAACTCCTCGGACGCTTGGACGGACACCATCACGCCCCCCTCGGGCAGCGCCTGCATGAGCGCTCCGCGTGCCACGATCAGCGTGCACGCGTCCGCCAGCGACAGGACGCCGCTGACGTGCGCCGCGGTGATCTCGCCGATGGAGTGCCCGGCGACCTGGTCCGGGCGGACCCCCCAGGCGTGCAGCAGCCGGAACAGGGCGACCTCGACGGCGAACAGCGCGGGCTGAGTGAACTCCGTGCTCTGCAGCCGCTCCGCGTTCTCGAAGAGCACCTCGTGCAGCGGTACGGGCATTCCGGCGTCAAAGAGCGCTTCGGCCACCTCGTCCAGCGCCGCGGCGAACACGGGGAACCGCTCGTACAGCTCCCGGCCCATGTCCGCGCGCTGCGAGCCCTGCCCGGAGAACACGAACGCGACGGGGCCCGGGCTCACTCGCTGGGCCACCGTCTCACCGGCAGCGACCGAGTGCAGCCCGGCCAGCAGCCCGGCCCGGTCGGCGGCCGTCACCACGGCGCCGGTGGTGAACCGGGACCGGCCGGTGGCCAGGGAGAACGCGACGTCGGCCACGGTCAGCTCAGGGCGCTCGGCCACGAACGCGGCCAGCCGGTCGGCCTGGTCGCGGACCGCGGCGGGCGTCCTCGCGGACAGCACGACCGGTACGGGGAACTCCGGGCCCTCCTGCTCCCGGACGGCGGGCTCCGGCCCTGGCTCCGGCTTTTCGATGATCACGTGTGCGTTCGTACCGCTGATGCCGAACGACGACACGGCCGCACGGCGCGGACGCCCGGCGTCCGGCCACTCGTTCGGCTCGGTGACCAGTTCGACGGCACCGGTGGACCAGTCGATGTGCGGCGAGCGCTCCTGCGCGTGCAGCGTCCGGGGCACCGTGCCGTGCGACATGGCCAGCACCATCTTGATCACACCGGTGATCCCTGCCGCCGCCTGGGTGTGGCCGATGTTGGACTTCACCGACCCGAGCAGCAGGGGCCGGGTGCGGTTTTGTCCGTACGTCGAGAGAACCGCGTGCGCCTCGATCGGGTCCCCGAGCGTGGTGCCCGTCCCATGGGCCTCCAGGACATCGACATCGGCGCTGGTCAGGCCGGCCGAGGACAGCGCCTGGTTGATGACCCGCTGCTGCGCCAGACCGCTGGGCGCGGACAGACCGTTGGACGCGCCGTCCTGGTTGATCGCCGAGCCCCGGACCGTGGCCAGCACCTGATGCCCGTTGCGGCGCGCGGCCGACAGCCGTTCCACGATCACCGTCGAGCAGCCTTCGGCCCAGCCCGTGCCGTCCGCCAAGGAGGAGAACGCCTTGCACCGCCCGTCCGCCGACAGCCCTCCCTGGCGGCTGAATTCGAGGAACAGGTCGGGCGTGGACATCACGGCCACGCCGCCCACCACGGCCAGCTCGCATTCGCCCGTGCGCAACGACTGGCCGGCCAGGTGCAGGGCCACCAGCGAGGAGGAACACGCGGTGTCCACCGTGACCGCCGGTCCCTCAAGGCCCATGGTGTAGGCGATGCGGCCCGAGAGGACGCTGGAGGTGTTGCCCGTCAGCAGGTAGCCCTCCAGCCCTTCGCCGCCGCCTTCCAGATAGCCGCCGTGGCTGGCGCCCATGAACACCCCGGTACGGCTGCCCTGCAGCGATGCCGGCACGATCTGGGCGTGCTCCAGGGCTTGCCACGAGGTCTCCAGCACCAGCCGCTGCTGCGGGTCCATGGCCAGTGCCTCGCGCGGGGAGATGCCGAAGAAGTCGGCGTCGAACTCGGCGGCCTCGTGGAGGAATCCGCCCGAGGCGGTCGCGCAGCCTGCCGCGGCCAGTCCGGCGAGATCCCAGCCCCGGTCCGTGGGCAGACCGCCGACGGCGTCCGTCCCGGACGTCAGCAACTGCCAGAACTCCTCGGGAGAGCCGACGCGGCCGGGCAGCCGGCAGGCCATTCCGACGATCACCACGGGGTCGTCGTCGAGATCGTCACCGTGGGCGGCCACCGTGGCCGCGGTGGCCGCGTGCGCCGCGTCGTCGCCGAGCAGCTGTCCGAGGATGTGGTCGGCCAGCGCGCCGGGCGTGCTGTAGTCGAAGACCACGGTCGCCGGCAGCCGCAGCCCGGTCGCGGCGGTGACCCGGTTACGCAGTTCGAGCGCCGTCAGCGAGTCGAAGCCCTGGTCCTTGAAGGCCGTGTCGGCCCGGACGTCCTCGGCGTCGGAATGGCCGATCACCGCCGCGACCAGCCGGGACACCAGCTCCTGCATCTCCCGGGCACGCTCCGCGGGCGGCATGGCCGTCAGCCTGGCGGCGAGACCGTCCTGTCCGGCCAAGTCCGCGGCGGCCGCGGTGCGCCGGACCGGCCGCGAGCGCGGGGCGAGGTCCTTCACGACCGGGGAGGGGTGCGCGTTCGCGCGAAGCGCCCGCTGGTCGAGCCGGATGGGCGAGACCACCGCCCGATGCGCGGCGAGCGCCGCGTCGAACAGTTCGACGCCGACCTCGGCAGGCATCTCGGACAGGCCGATGCGCGCCATGCGCCGCATGTCCTCCTCGGTCAGCCGGCCGGTCATGCCGACTTCCCGGGACCAGGTGCCCCAGGGCAGGGCGATCGCGGGCAGCCCCAACGACCGCCGGTAGTCCGCCAGGCCGTCCAGGAACGTGTTGCTCGCCGCGTACGCGGCCTGACCCGGGCTGCCCAGGATGCCCGCCGCCGAGGAGAACAGCACGAACCACGACAGGTCCGCGTCCCTGGTCAGCTCGTGCAGGTGCCAGGCCCCGTCCAGCTTCGGCGACAGCACCGCTTCGACCGTCTCGCCGCTCAACGATGCGACGGTCGCGTCCAGCAGCACGCCCGCGGTGTGCACGACCCCGGTCAGCGGGTGCTGGGCCGGGACGGCCGCCAGCACCTCGGCCAGCGCGTCCCGGTCGGTGACGTCGCAGGCCACCGCCTGCACCGTGGCGCCGAGCGCGGTCAGGTCCGCGACCAGTTCTTCCGCTCCGGGCGCCGCGGCGCCCCCGCGGCTGACCAGCAGCAGGTTCCGCACTCCGTGCCCGGTGACGAGATGCCGGGCGAACAGTGCGCCGAGACCGCCGGTACCACCGGTGATCAGCACGGTGCCCTCGGGGTCGAGCGGCCTCGGCACGGTCAGCACGACCTTGCCGACGTGCTTGGCCCGGCTCATGAACCGGAACGCCTCGGGCGCCCGCCGTATGTCCCAGGTCGTCAGCGGCAGCGGAGCCACCGAGCCGGCCTCGAACAGCTCCGCGAGCACGTCCAGCATCCGCGCGGTCCGCTCGGGGCCCACCGTCATCAGGTCGAAGGCGGTGTAGGTGACGCCGGGGTGGCGTGTCCCGACCTCGTGGGCGTCGCGGAGGTCGGTCTTGCCCATCTCCACGAATCGCCCGCCGTCAGCCAGCAGCCGCAGCGACGCGTCGACGTACTCGCCGGCCAGCGAGTTCAGTACCACGTCGACACCGCGCCCGCCGGTCACCGCGCCGAAGGACCGCTCGAAGCCGAGGTCCCGGGACGAGGCGATGTGGTCGTCGGCGAGGCCCAGCGCACGCAACTGGTCCCACTTGGCCGGGCTCGCGGTGGCGAACACCTCGGCGCCCAGGTGACGGGCGAGTTGGATGGCCGCCATGCCGACACCACCCGCCCCGGCGTGTACCACCACGGATTCCCCGGCCTGCAGCGAGGCGATCTCGACCAGGCCGTGGTACGCGGTCAGGTAGGCGGCCGCCACCGTGCCCGCCTGGGCGAACGACCAGCCGCCGGGTATGCGCGTGAGCAGCCTCTCGTCGGTGACCATGACCGGGCCCGCGCCACTGGTGTGGAACATGCCGGTCACCCGGTCGCCCGGGCGCAGCCGGGTCACACCGGAGCCGGCCTCGGTGACGACACCCGCCGCCTCGGTGCCCAGCAGATCGTTCTGTCCGGGGATCATGCCCAGGGCGTTGACCACGTCCCGGAAGTTCAGGCCCACCGCGCGCACGGACACCCGCACCTCGTCAGGGCCGAGCGCCCGGGCCGCCTCGGCAGTGGGCCGCAGCGCCAGCTTGTCGAGCGAACCCTTCTCGGTGATCTCCAGCCGCCATGCCTGCTCCTCGCCCGGCACCGGAAGGAGGTCGTCGGCGGACACCCGGGCGTAGCGGGGGGTGAGCGGTGTGCCGTCGCGCAGCGCCACCTGTGCCTCCCCCGTCGCCACGGCCTCCGCCAACAGCGCGTCGGTGGCCTCGGCGTCCGGTTCGACGTCCACGAGCACGAACCGGCCCGGGTGCTCGGTCTGTGCCGAGCGCACCAGCCCCCACACGGCGGCACCGCCCAGGTCGCGCACCGGCTCCGCGACGGTGGTACTCACCGCGCCGCAGGTGACGACGACCAGGCACGCGTCGTCGTCGTGGGCGCGCGCCAGCCACCCCTGCACCAGTGCCAGCGCCTCGGTCACGGCCGCCCGCACCCGGGTGCCGGCCGAGCCCGTCCCGGCTCCGATCCGGGCCACCTCGATCGTCGGCGGGGTCCGGTCGGCCGTTCGCTCCTGCACGGCGGGCCAGGTCAGCCCCAACAGCAGGTCGTCGCGGCGACGCCCGGAGGCCGGCAAGGTGCCGGGCGCGACCGGGCGCACCGTCATCTCGGCGAGCGAGAGCACCGGCCGTCCCGCCGGGTCCGCCAGATCGGCGGCCACCGCTTCCGGCCCGAGTGTGGTCATCCGGACCCGGACGGTACGTGCTTGGACCGCGTGCACGGTGACCCCGCTGAACGCGAACGGCAGCCAGCCCTGTTCCGGTTCGGCGAGCCCGCTGTAGCCGCCCGCGTGCAGCGCCGAGTCCAGCAGTGCCGGGTGGATCAGGAAGCGCTCCGTCTCGCCGGCCACGTCCTCGGCCAGCACGGCCTCGGCGAACACCTCGTCGCCGCGCCGCCACACCGGCCCCAGCCCCCGGAACGGCCCGGCGTAGCCGAAACCGGCCGCCGCCCGCTCCGGGTAGTAGTCGTCGGCCGCCACCGGCTGCGCGCCGGCCGGCGGCCAGGCACCGCCGGCCCAGTCGGTCTCCGCCTCCGCGGCCGGGGTGAGGACGCCGTCGGCGTGGCGCGTCCACTCCTCCTCGTCGTCGCCGCACGCATACACCTCGATGGTCCGGGCCCCGGCGCCGTCCGGTTCACCGACCACGACCTGGAGCCGCACCCCGCCCTCCTCGGGCAGGACAAGTGGCGCGTGCAGCGCCAGTTCACCGATGCGCGGGCACCCCACGTCCTCGCCCGCCCTGGAGGCCAGCTCGACGAACCCGGTACCGGGGAACACCGCGGCACCGTGCACCCGGTGGCCGTCCAGCCACGGTTGCGCGCGCAGGGACAGCCGGCCGGTGAACACGTGGCCGCCGCCCTGCGGCAGTTCCGTGCACGCGGCGAGCAGCGGGTGCCCCACCGCGCGCAGGCCGGTCGCCGCCAGGTCGGAGGCGGTCGCCGCCTGCGACGGCCAGAACCTCTGCCGCTGGAACGCGTACGTCGGAAGGGCCACCCGTCGTGCGGCGCCGTCCGCGGGCTGCACCGGCGGCCAGTCCACGGGCACCCCGTGCACGTACAGCTGCGCCAGCGCGGTCATCAGCTGGACTTCTTCGTCCTTCTGCCGCCGCAGCGTCCCGGTCACCACGGCCACGGCGCCCAGCGACTCGGCGACCTCCTGGACCGGCACGGTGAGCAACGGGTGCGGGCTGATCTCGACGAACGTCCGCAGCCCCGCTGAGAGCAGGCTGCGTACGGCGGGTGCGAAGCGCACGGTCCGGCGCAGATTGCGGAACCAGTACCGGGCGTCGAGCGGCTCGTCCGGAGTGATCCAGGCATCGTCGACCGTGGAGTAGAACGGGACCCCGGGTGCCTGGGGCGACAGCGGGGCGAGCAGCTGCATCAGCTCGTCGTGCAGCGCTTCCATCTCGCCCGAGTGCGACGCGTAGTCCACCTCGACGCGGCGGAACCTGACCTCCCGCTCGGTCAACGCCGACAGCACGTCGTCCAACGGTCCGTTCGGCCCCGCGATCACCACCGAGCGCGGGCCGTTGAGCGCGGCGATCGACACGTCGTGGACCGCGCTCAGCAGCGGTTCGATCTCCTCGGCCGGCAGGGACACCGAGACCATGCCGCCGGAGCCGGCCACGGCGCCCAGCGCGCGGGCCCGCAGCGCCACCGCTCGCGCGCCGTCCGCCAGTGACAGCGCCCCCGCCACGCAGGCCGCCGCGATCTCGCCCTGCGAGTGCCCGACGACCGCGGCCGGGCGCACCCCGTGCGCCTCCCACACGGCGGCCAGCGACACCATCACCGCCCACAGCGCCGGTTGCACCACGTCCACCCGGGCCAGCAGCTCCGCGTCCTCCAGCGCGTCGGTGAGCGACCAGTCCACGAAGGGTGCGAGGGCCCGCTCACACTCCGCCAGCTTCGCGGCGAACACCGGTGAGACCGCGGCCAGTTGCCGTCCCATGCCGAGCCATTGCGCACCCTGCCCCGGGAAGACGAACACCACGCCGCCCGTGGCCTCCGCCACGCCGGTGACCACGTCCGCCTCGCCCGCACCCTCGGCGAGCGCGCTCAGCCCCACGACCAGTTCCCCGTGGTCGCGGACCACGACCGCGGCCCGGTGGTCGAACAGGCCACGGGTGGTGCGCATGGCCACCGCCACGTCGGCCGGGCGAAGCGCCGGGTCGGCGACGAGCAGCCGGGCCAGGCGCGCGGCGTTGTCCCGTACCGCCGCCGCCGACCTGCCGGACACCACGACGGGCACAGCCGTCGCCGGGGCGTCCTGGGCCGCGGCGTCGCGGTGCGCCGGGTCCGCCGGCCGGCCGTCCTTCGCGGCGGCGCCGGCAGGGGCCTGCTCCAGGATGACGTGCGCGTTGGTGCCGCTGATCCCGAAGGCCGACACCGCGGCGCGCCGCGGACGTGACGCCTCGGGCCACGCGGTATGGCCGGTGAGGAGTTCGACCGCGCCCGCCGACCAGTCCACGTGGGGGGTGCGCTCGTCCGCGTGCAGCGTCCTCGGCAACTCGCCCGCGCGCAGGGCCAGTACCGTCTTGATCACACCGGCGATCCCGGCCGCCGCCTGGGTGTGGCCGATGTTGGACTTCACCGAGCCCAGCAGCAGCGGCTGCTGCCGCCCCTGACCGTAGGTGGCCAGCAGTGCCTGCGCTTCGATCGGGTCGCCCAGCGAGGTGCCGGTGCCATGCGCCTCCACGGCGTCCACGTCGGCCGGTTCCAGACCGGCCTGCGCGAGCGCGGCCCGGATGACCCGTTGCTGTGCGGGGCCGCTCGGCGCCGACAGTCCGTTGGAGGCACCGTCCTGGTTCGTGGCGGAGCCCGCGATCACCGCGAGGACCTCGTGCCCGTTGCGTCGTGCGTCCGAGAGCCGCTCCAGCAGCACCAGCCCGGCGCCCTCGCTCCAGCCCGTGCCGTCGGCGCCCGCGCCGAACGCCTTGCACCGCCCGTCGGGCGACAGCGCGCCCTGGCGGGACATCTCGATGAACAGGTTCGGCGTGGTCATCACGGTCACACCGCCGGCCAGCGCGAGCGAGCACTCGCCCTCCCGCAGTGCCTTGACCGCCAGGTGCAGCGCGACCAGCGACGACGAGCAGGCGGTGTCCACCGACACGGCGGGCCCTTCCAGCCCGAGCGTGTAGGCCAGCCTGCCGGACAGCACGCTGGAGGCCGTGCCGGTGGTGATGTGCCCCTCGGTGTCCTCGGCCGCCCCGCGCAGCAGCGACACGTAGTCCTGGCCGTTGGTTCCCACGAACACTCCGGTGGCGCTGCCGCGGCGGGTGGCCGGGTCGATCCCGGCCCGCTCCAACGCCTCCCAGGCCAGTTCCAGAAGAATGCGCTGCTGTGGGTCCATGGCCAGCGCCTCGCGCGGCGATATCCCGAAGAAGGCGGCGTCGAACTCGGCGGCCCGGTCCAGGAAGCCGCCCACCCGTACGTGCGTGGTGCCCGCGTGCGAGGGGTCCGGGTCGAACAGCCCGTCCAGCTGCCACCCCCGGTCGGTGGGGAAGTCCGTCAGCGCCTCGCCGCCCTCGCCCACCAGCCGCCACAGATCCTCCGGGCTCTCGACGCCCGCCGGGAACCGGCAGGACATCGAGACCACCGCGACCGGGTCGTCGACGAGGGACTGCGCGGTGACGGGACGGGGCGCCTCGGCGCTCGCCGCACCGAAGTGCGCGGCCAGGATGTGCTGCGTGATCGCATCCGGGGTGGGGTGGTCGAACACGAGGGTGCGGGGCAGCTCCAGGTCGAGCAGCGCGGCGAGACGATTGCGGAACTCGACGGCGGCCAGCGAGTCGAAGCCCTGCTCACGCAGCGCGCGGCCGGTGTCCACGGCGGTGGTCGTGCCGTGACCGAGCACCGAGGCGGCCTGATCGCGGACGACGGCCGCGAGCCGGACCGTCCGCTCGTCCGCTCCCAGCCCGTGCAGTTCGGCGCCGAGCCCTGTCCGCGGGGCGGCCGGTCCGTCCGTCGTGTTCTCCTCGCGAAAATCGCTCAGCTCCGCGAACAGCCGGTCCGGGCGTACCGCGGCGACCGAGGACAGCAGGCGGGACCAGTCCACGTCCACGGCGACCGCCGTCGGTACGTCGCTCCGCGCGACCAGTGCGCCCAGCGCGGCAAGGGCCGGCTCCGGCGCCAGGTCGGTGAGGCCGAGCCTGCGCATGCGTCGGTCTGCCGCGTCCCGCGCGGCCATCCCGTCGCCGGCCCACGGCCCCCACGCGACGGAGACCGCCGGCAGGCCCTGTGCGGCACGGTGCTGGGCGAGAGCGTCCAGGTAGGCATTGGCTGCCGCGTAGTTCGCCTGGCCCGCGTTGCCCATGACCCCGGTGAACGACGAGAACAGCACGAACGCGCTCAGGTCGAGGTCGTAGGTCAGCTCGTGCAGGTTGCGCGCGCCCGCGGCCTTCGGTGCGGCGACGGCACGTATCCGCTCCGGCGTCAGATCCATGAGCAGGCCGTCGTCCACCGTGCCCGCCGCGTGCAGGACGGCGGTGAGCGGCATGTCCGCCGGAATGCCGGCGAGCAGCCGGCGCAGCGCGTCCCGGTCGGCCACGTCACACGCCTCGATGCTGACCCGCGCGCCGAGGCCGGACAGCTCGGCCTCCAGCTCGGCGGTCGCCGCGGACCGGCCGGAGCGGCTGACCAGCAGAACGTGCTCCGCGCCGAGCCCGGCCACCCACCGGGCGGTGTGTGCGCCCAGTGCCCCGGTGCCGCCGGTGATCAGCACCGTGCCGGTCGGCTGCCACGTCCGCTCGGCGCCGCTGAGGCGGGCGGGCAGCGGAACCAGCCGCCTGGCGTACAACGCGGACCCGCGGACGGCGAGCTGGTCCTCGGCCCCCGCACCACCCAGCGCCTGGACCAGCAGGCGGGCGAGGCGGTCGTCGGGCGAGGCCGGCAGATCGGCCATGCCGCCCCACAGGCCGGGGTGTTCCAGCGCCACCACCCGGCCGAGTCCCCACAGCTGCGCCTGCTCCGGGTTCTCCAGGGTCTCCCCGGCCACGGCGACGGCGCCCGTGGTCAGGCACCACAGCCGGGTGGGCGGTTCCAGCCCGGCCAGGTCCTGGACCAGGGCGACGGTCGCCTCCACCGACTCCAGCAGGGACAGCACGATGTCCGCCGGCGCTTCGTCGAACCGCTCACGCAGCCGTGCCGCGAGCGACCCTGTGCCGGTCGTGACCACGCGTACCGCCACCGACTCGGCGGCCAGCGCGCTTTCGATCGACGCCGCCAGGGCGCGCACCCGGTCGTCCGGGGGCACGACCAGCAGTGCGCCACCGCGTGCCGCTGAGCGGGCCGGGGTGACCGGGTGCCACTCGACCCGGTGCAGCCACGATGTCGCGGTCGCCGCACGATGTCGTTCGGCCCGCCAGGAGCCCAGGGCCTCGACGACGTCGTGGAACGGCTGGTCGGCTTCCACACCGAGCGCACGGCTCAGCTCGGCCACGTCGCCGCGGCCGACCGCCGCCCAGAAGCCGTCATCCGGCGTGGCGGACACCTCGCGGCCGCTCTCGTCGGCCGCGGTCCAGAACCGCTGCCTGCGGAACGGATAGGTGGGCAGCGCGACAGGACGGGCATCCGTCCCCCGGAAGTAGCCGTGCCAGTCCACCTCGACACCACGGCTGTGCAGCCGGGCCGCCAGCGTGGCCACCGAACGCTGCTCGGAGCCATCGCGGCGCAGCGTGGGCAGGACCGTCGTGGCGAGGGTGTCGGCCAGCACCTGCCGGGCCATCCCCGAGAGCACCGCGTCCGGGCCGACTTCGACGAAAACCGTCGCGCCCGCCCGGCGCAGCGCGGTGACGCCGTCGCCGAAGCGCACGGCCCGCCGCACGTGGGACACCCAGTACTCGGGGGTGCACACCTCGTTCCCCGCAAGCGCTCCCTGGACGTTGGAGACGATCGGCACACTCGGTTCGGCGAACTCGACCCCGCGCAGCACCTCGGCGAATTCCGCGAGCATCGGATCCATCAGCGCCGAGTGGAACGCGTGACTCACCGGCAGCTCACTGGTACGGGCGCCTCGCGAGGCGAACTCGGCCGCGAGCGCGCGCACGGCGTCCGTCGTACCGGAGAGCACCACCGCGGACGGACCGTTCACCGCCGCGATGTCCACCTCGGCGCCGGGAGAGTTCTCCCGCAGCCGGTCCAGCACCGCTGCCTCGGACGCCTCCACCGCGACCATGGTGCCGCCCGGCAGGTTCTGCATGAGCCGGCCTCGGGCCGCGACCACGGCGCACGCGTCGGCCAGCGACCACACGCCCGCGACATGCGCGGCGGCCAGCTCGCCGATCGAGTGGCCGATGAGCAGGTCGGGCCGTACTCCCCAGGACTCCAGCAGCCGGACGAGCGCGACCTCGACCGCGAACAGCGCGGGCTGGGTGTATCCGGTCTCGTTCAGCTCCTGCGGGTCCTCGTCGATCACCTCTTTCAACGGACGTGCCAGCAGGCCGTCGAACTCGGCGCACACGGTGTCGAACCACTGGGCGAACACCGGATACGCGCGATACAGCTCGCTGCCCATGCGGTGCCGTTGGGAGCCCTGGCCGGAGAAGAGAAAGGCCACGGTGTGCGACCCCGCCTTGTCCCTGGGCAGCGCGGGCGCCCCATCGGCCAGCCGGAGCAGTCCTTCGCGAGCCGTCCCGGCGTCGGTGCCGAGCACGGCGGCCCGGTGGGGCAGCCCGGTACGGGTGGTCGCCAGCGAGTACGCCATGTCCAGAGGCCGCAGGCCCCCGTTGCCCAGCGCGTGCGCCAGTCGGCGCGCGTGGTCGGCCAGCGCCTCGGGATCGGCGGCCGACAGCACCAGCGGCACCGCCGGGGCGTCCCCGGCCCCGGCCGTCTCGTCGACGGCTCGTACGAGGGCACCGGGTCCGTCCACGGGGACGCCCGCGGCCGCCCCGTCCCAGGGCTCCTCGATGATGACGTGCGCGTTCGTACCGCTGATGCCGAACGACGACACACCCGCTCGGCGAGGACGGGCACCCTCGCGCCACGGGCGCGCGTCGGTCAGCAGCCGCACCTGCCCCGAGGACCAGTTCACGTGCGGGGTCGGGCGGTCCACATGCAGCGTCCTGGGCAGCATGCCGTGCCGCATGGCCAGAATCATCTTGATGACGCCGGCCACTCCGGCGGCGGCCTGGGTGTGCCCGATGTTCGACTTGGCGGAGCCCAGCCATAACGGCTCGGCACGGTCGTGGCCGTAGGCCGCGAGCAGCGCCTGGGCCTCGATCGGGTCGCCCAGCGTGGTTCCGGTTCCGTGTGCCTCGACGGCGTCGACCTCGTCGGGCCGCAGCCCGGCCGCGGCCAGCGCGTCGCGGATCACCCGCTGCTGCGAGGGGCCGTTCGGCGCGGTCAGGCCGTTGGAACGCCCGTCGGAGTTGACCGCGCTGCCGCGCAGTACCGCGAGTACCTCGTGTCCGTTGCGGCGGGCGTCGGAGAGCCGCTCCAGGAGCAGCACGCCCGCTCCCTCGGACCATCCCGTCCCGTTCGCGCCCTCGGCGAACGCCTTGCACCTGCCGTCCGGTGACAGCCCCTGCTGGGCGGCGAACTCGACGAAGATCCCCGGCCTGGCCATCACGGTGACGCCGGCCGCGACCGCCATCTCGCACTCGCCGGAGCGCAGCGCCCCGGCCGCCTGGTGCAGGGCCACCAGCGAGGACGAGCAGGCGGTGTCGACCGTGACGGCCGGCCCCTCGAAGCCGAACGTGTACGCGATGCGGCCGGAGAGCAGACTCGCGGTGACGCCGGTGAGCACGTGGCCGCGCACCGTCTCGTCGCCTTCGTGCTGGCGCGGCCCGTAGTCCTGGGACATGGCGCCCACGAACACGCCGACCCTGTGGTCCGGCAGCCGGGCGGGATCGACCGCGGCGTTCTCGAACGCCTCCCACACGGCCTCCAGCAGTACGCGCTGCTGCGGGTCCATCGCCGTGGCCTCGCGGGGCGAGATACCGAACAGGCCGGCATCGAAGTCGGCCGCGTCGTGCAGGAACCCGCCCGCGCGGGGCACGGCGTCAGGAAGTGCGTCCACCGGCCAGCCCCGGTCGGCCGGAAAGCCGCCGATCGCGTCGCCTTCCGCGGCCAGCAGCGACCAGTACTCCTCGGGCGAGCGCACTTGGCCGGGCAGCCGGCAGGCCATCGCCACGATCGCGATCGGGTCGTCGTGCGAGGCCCGGGCCGGGGCCACACGAGTCGGCGCGGCCTGTGACGAGTCGGTGTCCAGCAGTGCTGCCAGCAGTTCCACGACCGCGTTCGGCGTGGGGTGGTCGAACATGAGGGTGGTGGGCAGTTCGAGCCCGGTCGCCGTCGCGAGCCTGTCGCGTAGTTCAACCGCGAGCGCGGAGTCGAACCCCACGTCGCGGAAACTCGTGGTGGGCGGCAGTTCGACGGGGTCGTCGTCCCCCAGTACGGCGAGGGCCTGCTCCCGGACGAGCTTCAGCAGCGCCGCCTGTCGCCCGGGGCCGCCCGCGGCGGCGGCCGGCTCGGGGCGGACCGCCGGCGACGACGGGCCCGGTTCCCCGTCGTGTCCCGGCTCGTGCCGGTGGGTGACCGACGCCCGCCGGCGGGTCGCGACACCGCCGCCGGTGGTTCCCAGCGCGCGGCGCTGGAAGGCGTAGTACGGCAGGTCGACGCGCAGGGGGCGGTGAGCGGCGAGTACGGCGGTCCAGTCGACCTCGACTCCCAGGCAGTGTGCCCGAGCGAGCGCGCCGAGATACCGGCGCCACCCGCCGTCGTTCCTGCGCAGCGTCGGCAGCGCTTCGGCGGCCGTGTCGCGCTGCCGCGCCATCTCGGTGACCCCGAACGTGAGCACCGGGTGCGGGCTGATCTCGATGAACACCTGGTGTCCCCGGTCGAGAAGCGCCTGCACGGCGGTGTCGAACCGGACGGGGCTGCGCAGATTGCGGTACCAGTACGCGGAGTCCAACTGGCTGCCGTCCACCGGCAGGCCAGTGACCGACGACATGATGGCGACGTCGGTCGCGGCCGGGGTGACACCAGCCAGGACCTCGGCGAGTTCGTCCCGCAGCGGCTCCACCGCGGGCGAGTGGGACGCGTAGTCGATCGGCACCCACTGGGCCCGCACACCGCGCTGCTCGCACCGCGTCACCAGCTCCGTCAGTTCGGCGCGCGGGCCGGCCACGACGGTGGTGCTGGGTCCGTTGACCGCGGCGACCGTGAGCGCACCGGACCACTCCCGCAACCACCCCTCGGTCTCGTCGACGGGCAGTACGAGGGTGACCAGGCCGGTGTGCCCGGCGAGTTCGGTGAGCGCGCGCGCTCGCCGCGCCACGATGCGCGCACCGTCCTGCAGCGACAGCGCGCCCGCCACGACTGCCGCGGCGATCTCGCCCTGGCTGTGTCCGACCACCGCGGAAGGCTCGACCCCGCAGGCTCGCCACAACGCGGCCAGTGACACCATCACCGCGAAGAGGACGGGCTGCACGACTCCGTCGCCCAGTTCCAAGGTCGGTGCGTCCGGCTCGCCGCGCAGAACCGCGGACAGGGACCAGTCGACGAACGGGCTCAGCGCCGTCTCGCAATCCGCGATGGACCGGGCGAAGACGGGTGAGGAATCCATCAGTTCGGCGGCCATCCCCGCCCACTGCGAGCCCTGGCCGGGGAAGACGAAGACCGGTCCGGACACGTCCAGCGGCCGACCGCCCGTCACGGACTTCAGGGGAGTGCCGTCCGCCAGGGCGTCCAGCCCGCGCATCAGTTCCGCCAGGTCACCGCCGACCACCGCGCCGCGATGGGGCAGGTGGGTACGGCATGTGGCGAGCGAGAACGCCACATCGGCCGGTTTCGTGTCGGGCCGGTCGGCCAGCAGGGCGGACAGAGCCCGTGCCTGGCCCGCGAGCGCCGCCTCGCTGTGGCCGGAGAGCACCCAGGCGAGCGGCGCCGTCCCGGTGGCCGGCTCGGGACCCCCGTCCGGTGCGGGACCCTCCGGTGCGCGCTGTGCGACGTGTTCCCTGAGCACGAGGTGACAGTTGGTACCGCCGATACCGAACGAGCTGACTCCGGCCACCCTCAGCCGCTCGGCGGACCACGGCTGTGACTCGCGCTGCAGACTGAGCCTCAGCCCGTCGAGGTCTATGCGCGGATTGGGCACCTCGAAGTTGAGGCTCGGCACCAACTCGGCGTGGTGGAGGCACAGCACGGTCTTGATCAGCCCTGCGATGCCGGCCGCGCCTTCCAGGTGGCCGATGTTGGTCTTCACCGACCCGACCCGCAGCGGTGGGCCGTCCTGGCGCGACGCGCCGAACACGGCGCCCAGCGCGGCAGCCTCGACGGGGTCGCCCTGCGCGGTTCCGGTGCCGTGCAGCTCGACGTAGTCCACGGCGGACGGTTCCACCCCGGCACTACGGTGGGCGAGGCGCAGTACCTCGGCCTGCGCGCGCTCGTCCGGGACCGTGAACCCCGGGCCCCCGCCGTCGTTGTTCACCGCGCCTCCGGCGAGCACGGCATAGATGCGGTCACCGTCGGCCACCGCGTCCGACAGCAGACGCAGCATCACGGCCCCGCCGCCCTCGGCGCGCACATAGCCGTTGGCACGCGCGTCGAAGGTGTAGCAGTGCCCGTCGGGTGATAACGCGCCTGCCTTGTCGACGGTCAGCGTGCCCTCGTGCGTGAGGATCAGGTTGACACCGCCCGCGACCGCGGCCGAACATTCGCCCCGCCGCAGGCTCTCCGCCGCGAGGTGCACGGCGACCAGCGAGGAGGACTGCCCGGAGTCGACCACCAGGCTGGGCCCTTGCAGGCCGAGGGCGTAGGAGACACGGTTCGCGATGCCGCTGCGCAGCATTCCGGTCAGGCTGTGGGGAGAAAGCGCCGCAGGGCCCTGGTCGTGCACGACGGTTGCGAACTCGGTGCCGATGGAGCCGACGAACACTCCGGTGTCGGAGTGCCTGAACCGGACGTCCGGCCAGCCTGCGTCCTCGAAGACCTCCCAGCCCAGCTCCAGCATGAGCCGCTGCTGCGGATCCATCGCGGCCGCCTCACGCCGCGAGATCCCGAAGAAGCCCGCGTCGAACTCGTCTACGGAGTCGACGAAGCCGGCACGCGGCCCGATGGAGGCGGCGGACAGTGCCGCCCGCCTGTTCTCGGGGACCTCGCAGACACTCTCCGTCCCGGACCTGAGCAACTGAAGGAACTGTCGGTGGTCACTCGCCCCGGGCAGTCGGCAGGATATTCCGACAATCGCCACTGGTTCCGCCGGGCGCGACGCCCCACCGCGTGCACTGTCGACTGACATAAGGCGTTGTCAACCTTTCCGAGGTTTTGGCGATCTCGTTCGGTTCAAGAAAGTTCGCCGCCTGTTCAGCCGCGCATGATCTCCTGAAAGGCGCCGTGCATTACGAATGCGAATTGCCCAGCAAAATGCCCGACAACAGGCGTTGATCCATGAAGCCGTCAATCGAGACGGACACGAACGGTCGGGCAGCGGTCTCCGGGGGACGTCTGAACCATCAAGCCGATACGCGTGTGTATGGGGTGATTATCTTCTCGGACTTACCACGGCAGGTGAGAGCACCTGGAGCCTACTTGGTCGGTCTGCGGACAGCACGAAGAATCTCAAGTTCTGCCAACCGATGGTAGTTCATGTGTGGCGCATTGCGACTGTCGGGAAGATCATAGTGCAAATCTCGCCGGTCGGAATGACGGGTGGAAAAGTACACATCTACCGATCACGTCCGTACCGGACATGTCCAATTTCCAGGGGCTGCTGAATATCGGTGTTTTCTCGCCGCAGGGGACATTTTTACAGCTCCCGGGATGGGGTTCATGTCATTTGTGTGAGGGTCGGGCGACGGCAAGGGAGGGTTGATCGGGGCTGGATTTGGCCTAAGTGGTCACACCCGGCTTCGTGACATCGACGACATACGTCGAGAGCGTCGTCGTCGTGACCCTGCCGACATTGCGGGCATTGTGGATGACGCCGTCGGGGAGGAAGCACGGGTCCCCCGTACGCAGCCGGAGGGCCGGCCTGTCATCGAACTCCATCAGGACGTCGCCATGGATGAGGCAGCCGACCTCGACACCGGGATGGCTGTGCCGGCCCGAGTCCTGGTGCCGGGAATCTGCACCAGCGTCTGGACGGCATCCCGACCCTGAGCGGGCGAGATATGTTTCTGGAGGAGGGTGTTGAGTGACACCTTTGTCGGGCTTCTGCGCCTGCCCACGACCCGCGGCCTGCCCATCCCCTCACACCCAAGAGGCGGCAAAGAAGTCGGTTTCTCTCGTGAGTGAGCCCCGGCATCATGGTCGTCGGCAGGTTCACATGCGAGAGGACGAGTGCGGCGGGTGTCTGGTGACGGGCAGACAGATCTGACGGAGTTGTGGCAGCAGCGTTGGCCCAGTTGCCCTCCGGTCGGGTACAAGCTCCGCGACCCGTACCGGGATGTCTGGGTACGTTTTCACAGCCTGCCGGAGTCGAAGCGGTACCCCTCGGGGTGCGTACGGCGTCGGCGACGCCTGACGTCCTTCACTTCAGGTCCTTCGGCACGGTCAGCTTCGCGTCGGTTCTGGCGGTGATCTCGTCCACGGTGACGCCCGGAGCGGTCTCGACGAGCAGGAGCCCGTCGGCGGTGACGTCGAGGACGCCGAGGTCGGTGATGATCCGGTTCACGCAACGCCTGCCGGTCAGCGGCAGCGTGCACTCCTCGACGATCTTCGACGTGCCGTCCTTGGCGGTGTGGGTCATCACGACGATCACCGTGCGGGCGCCGTGGACGAGGTCCATGGCGCCGCCGATCCCGGTGATCATCTTGCCGGGGACGGCCCAGTTCGCCAGGTCGCCGTGCGCGGAGACCTGCATGGCGCCCAGGACGGCCACGTCGATGTGGCCGCCGCGGATCATGGCGAACGACAGCGCCGAGTCGAAGAAGGAGGCGCCGGGGAGGACAGTGACGGTCTCCTTGCCGGCGTTGATCAGGTCCGGGTCGACGGCGTCCTCGGCGGGGTAGGGGCCGGTGCCCAGAATGCCGTTCTCGGACTCCAGGACGACCTCGACGCCCTCGGGCAGATGATTGGGGATCAGGGTGGGCAGGCCGATGCCGAGGTTGACGTACTGGCCGTCCCTGAGGTCCCGCGCGGCGCGGGCAGCCGTCTCTTCGCGCGTCCAGGCCATCAGTGGCTCACCGTTCCTCGTACCGACGACGCGGAAACCGTGCGCTGTTCGATCTTCTTGTCTCTCGCCTGCTCGGCCGTCAGCACGACCACCCGCTGGACGAAGACGCCCGGCAGGTGCACCGCGTCCGGGTCGATCCCGCCCGGTTCGGCCAGTTCCTCGACCTCCGCGATGGTGATCCTGCCCGCCATCGCGGCCGGCGGGTTGAAGTTCCGGGCGGACTTGTTGAACACCAGGTTCCCGTGCCGGTCACCCCTGGCCGCCCGGACCAGGGCGAAGTCGGTGCGGATGCCGTGTTCGAGCACGTACGCGGTGCCGTCGAACTCGCGGACCTCCTTCGGCGGCGAGGCCAGCGCGATGCCGCCCCGCCCGTCGTAGCGCCAGGGCAGCCCGCCGTCGGCAACCTGGGTGCCCACCCCCGCCGGGGTGTAGAAGGCGGGAATGCCGGCCCCGCCGGCGCGCAGCCGTTCGGCCAGCGTGCCCTGGGGGATCAGCTCCACCTCCAGTTCCCCGGCCAGGTACTGGCGGGCGAACTCCTTGTTCGCCCCGATGTAGGAACCGGTCACCCGCGCGATCCGCCGGGCCGCCAGCAGCACCGCGAGGCCGGACTCCATCGCGCCGCAGTTGTTGGAGACCACCGACAGCTCGCCCACTCCGCGCTCGTACAGCGCCTGGATCAGCACGTTCGGCACACCGCTGAGGCCGAAGCCGCCCACGGCCAGCGACGCGCCGCGCGGCACATCGGCCACCGCCTCCAGGGCCGTGGCGACCACCTTGTCGGTCATGCTCCGGCCCCCTCGGCCAGGGCGGATCGCGGCTCGGCGGGGAGCGGCAGGGGCAGACGGGTCAGTGCGATGCGGTATTCGGTGACGATGCGCTCGACGACCTCGGTGGCGGAAAGCACCGCGTCGATGAGGCCCGCGGACTGGCCCGCTTCCACCTTGCCCTCGCGCACCCGGCCGTGCAGAGCGGCGTCCTTGAGCGTGGCGGCCTGGAACTCCTTGCGGCGTACGTCGAGTTCGGCGGCGGATTCCTCCAGGCGCCGCATACGTGTGGTGAAGTCGTTCCCGACGGCGCGGATGAGGCCGAGGCCGTGGCCGACCGTGCAGGTGTCCTCCACTCCGGCGGCGAGCACCGCCGATTTGTAGTCGGGGTGCACGGTGGCTTCCTCGGTGGCGAGGAAGCGGGTGCCGAACTGGACGGCGCCCGCGCCCAGGGCCAGCATCGCGGCGAGTCCGGCGCCGTCCGCGATCCCGCCGGAGGCGATCACCGGGGTCTGTGGAACGGCCTGGACCAGGGCACGTACGAGCACCTGCGTGGCGACCATGGCGGGCGGCGGGTGGCCGCCCGCCTCCGCGCCGACGGCGACGAGGCCGTCGACGCCCGCGTCCGCTGCCTTGCGGGCGTGTTCGACCCCGGCCACGACGTGCAGGCAGACGGTGCCGAGGTCGCGGAAGCGCTCCAGGTAGCGGCGTGGCCCGCCCTGGGATGCGATCAGTACCGGTGGCCGGCGGGACAGGAGCAGGTCGATGACCTCGTCGGCGCCTTGCCGGTGGAGGGGCAGGTTGACCGCCCAGGGCCGGTCGGTGCCCGCCGCCATCTCGTCGAGCACGCGGGCGAGATCGGGCAGCCGCATGGGGCCCGCGGCGACGACTCCGAGCCCGCCCGCCCGGCTGACCGCGAGCGGGAGCGCCGAACTCGACGAGGCCCAGGACATGCCGGCCTGGATGACGGGGAGGCGGATGCCGAGCAGCCGGGTGACCGGGGTGGGGATGCTGGTCATGCCGGCACCTCGTGATCCCGCTGGGCGAGCAGCGTACGAGCGTGGGAGGCGAGCCGGTTCTTCGGCACCTTGGAGCTGGCGGTCATGCCGATGTCCTCGAAACCGTCGACGATGCGCAGATGGCGGGGCACCTTGAAGGCGGCCATGCGGGTGCGGGCCCAGGTGAGCAACTCTTCCTCGGTGGTGCCCGGTTCGGTGAGGACGACGAACGCGAAGGGCACTTCGACCAGGCGTTCGTCGGGGACGCCGACCACGACGGCCTGCCGCACGTGCGGATGGCCGTGCAGGGTGTCCTCGACGTCGGCCGGTGCCACGTTCTCGCCGCCGACCCGGATGATGTCTTTGGTGCGTCCGACGAAGTGCAGCCGGCCGGTGGCGTCGAGCGTGCCGACGTCACCGGTGGTCAGCCAGCCGTCGGTGTCGATGGCCGCCGCGGTGGCCTCGGGGGCGTCGAGGTAGCCCTGCATCACGTTCCATCCGCGCACCAGGATGGAACCGGGCTCGCCCGGCTCGCAGTCGCGGGTGCCGTCGGCGGCGCGTATGCGGACCTCGACGCCGGGCTCGACACACATGGCGCCGGACGCCCTCACCTGGTCGTCCTCCCACCAGCAGGACTGGGCGACATTGGGGGATGCCTCGGACAGCCCGTATCCGGCGACGCACTCGGTGGCGCCCAGTTCGTCGATCACCCGGCGGACGATGGTGGGCGAGGCCGCGACCCACGCACCCCGCAGATGGAGCGTGCGGTGCGCGCGGTCGGGGTGGTTGAGGAGCATCAGCGCGATGGTGTCGTTGCCGGAGAAGTGGGTGCACCGCTCGGTCTCCAGCAGCCGCAGCGCCTCGGCCGGTTCGAACCTCGGCATGGTCACCAGCGTGGTGGCGTGCTGGATGGACGAGAGGACCGACAGGGTGCTGCCGGCGACGTGGAAGAAGGGCCGGGCGCTGTGGAAGCGGTCTCCGGGTCGCAGGCCGAGGCGGGCGCCGGAGAAGAACGCGTCGGCACACATGCTGCGCTGGGTGAGGAGCACGCCTTTGGGCCGGGAGGTCGTGCCGGAGGTGTACTGGACGAGCAGGACGTCGTCGGGGGTGCCGGTCGCGGGGGTCTCGCGGCCGGCACCGGTTCCGGCTTCCACGTCGGCGTCAGTTTCTGTTTCAGTTTCGGCTTCGGCTTCGGCTTCGGCTTCGGCTTCGGCCAGGAAGTCGGGCCATGCCGTCGCCCAGTCGGGCACGTTGTCGCCGCACACGACGATCCGCTTCAGGTCGGGCAGTTCGGAGCAGGTACCGGTGCCGTCCGCGCCGATACCGATCTCGCGCAGCATGGCGCAGAAGTCGGTGCGCAGCACCCGGTCGGCGGCGAAGAGGGTGGAGACCTTCGCGTGGGCGAGGGTGTGTGCTACCTCGCCGGCCGTGTACCGGGTGTTGACGGGGACGGTCAACGCGCCGACCGATCCGATAGCGACGAACAGGGCGACCCAGCGGGGTCCGTTGCCGAGGCAGAGGCCGACGTGGTCGCCCCGGCCGATGCCGGCGGCGGCGAGGGCGCCGCGGATCCGGGCGACCTCGGAGGCGAGCGCGGCGTAGGTGATCCGTTCCTCGGCGGTGACCACGGCCTCCACGTCGGGGGCGAGCAGGGCTGCCCGTTCCAGTGCCTCGTGGGCGGTCAGGGGGCATGCCGTCCTGAGGTCCATCACTGCTCCTCCGCTGGGGTGTGCGAGCCGCCGGAACGGCGGTGGGCGAACCGGTCGACGCCGTCGCGCCAGCCGCTGTCGGCCAGGCACTGCTCGATGGCCGCCATCTCGATCCGGATGCCGCGGTCGAGGTCGGTCTCGCTGCCGAGGTCGACGGCCCGTTTGGTCAGCGCGATGGCGAGCGGTGGCGCCTTCGCGATCGTGGCCGCGATGTCCGCGCCGGTGCGGGCCAGCCTGTCGTCCGGTACGAGGCGGGAGACGACGCCCAGGTCGAGGGCTTCGGCGGCGGGCAGGGGCCGGCCGGTGAACAGGAGGTCCTTGGCGCGGCGTTTGCCGATGGCCCGTTGCAGGCGCTGGGTGGCGCCGACCGTGCCCCAGTGCGGCTCGGGGAAGCGGAATGTGGTGCTTTCGGCGGCGACGGCGAAGTCGGCGGCGAGGGTGATCTCACCACCGGATCCCACGACCGCGCCGTGCACGAGGGCGACGACCGGGTGGCGGCACTGTTCGATGGCCTCGTAGGCGGCGAACGAGGCGAGGCGGCGTCGGCGGACCCAGCCGGCGTCCCGGCCGGCCCGCTCCTTGAGGTCGGCTCCGGCGCAGAAGGCGGGGCCCTGTGCGGACAGCAGCACCACGCGGACGTCGTCGTCGGCGTCGATCTCCTCGAAGGTGGCGCGCAGTTGCCGGCACATCGGCAGGTCCACGGCGTTACGGGCGCGGGGCCGGGCCAGTTCGACGTGGGCGATGCCGTCGGTCACCGAACAGTGCACACGCGGGGCGTCGGCGGGGCCGGGCTTGTCGGTCACGGTCATCTCAGATCACCCCCGCGGCCCGCAGGTCCTCGATCTCGCTCTGGCCGAGTCCGGCGACCTCTGCGAGGACGTCATGGGTGTCTGCGCCCAGCAGAGGTGGGATGCCGGCGGGCGCGGGCTCGCCGCCGGTCTCCCGCAGCGGGGTGCGCAGGGCCTGGAAGGTGCCCTCGGTGGGGTGCTCGAAGTCGGTGACGACGCCGCGTTCCCGGGCGTGCGGGTCGGCCAGGGCCGCACGGACGCCGCGGACCTCCCCGGCCGGGATGTCGGCGGCGCGGAGTTCCTTGAGAAGCGGCTCGCGGCCCCGTCCGGCGATGGCCGTGCGCAGCGTGGTCATGACGCGGTCGCGCTGGGCGACCCGTCCCGCGTTGTGCCGCAGGGCCGGATCGGCGCCGAGTTCGGGGAGACCGAGCACGGAGCACAGGGGGGACCAGTGCTGGTCGCTCCCGCTGATGTGCAGCCAGCCGCCGTCGGCGGTCCGGAAGGCGGCGGAGGGGACCCGCCCGGGGTGTTCGGTACCGGTACGGACCGGGTCCTCGTCCCGGGCGAACAGCCGGGCCGCGTTGAGGGCTTGCAGGCTCAGCTGGACGTCCATCATGGAGACGTCGAAGTGCCGGCCGCGGCCGGCGGCGCCGCGGCCGGCCAGACCGGTGAGCGCAGCGATGGCGACCCAGAGTCCGGACGTCATGTCCGCCACCGGGATGCCGGTCTTGCTGGGCGGTCCGTCCGGTTCCCCGGTCATCGCCATGACACCGGACAGCGCCTGGAAGACGGTGTCGTAGCCCTTGCGCATGCGGTCGGGGCCGCTCTGCCCGAAGCCGGTGGCGGAGACGTACACCAGCCCCGGGTTGTCGGCGGACAGGTCGTCGTACCCCAGTCCCAGCCGGTCCATGACGCCGGGCAGGAAGTTCTCCACGACCACGTCCGCGCCGGTGGCGAGCCTGCGTGCGACGTCCCGGCCGCGGGTGTCCTTGAGGTTCAAGGTGATGGAGCGCTTGCCGCGGTTGAAGGCGAAGAAGTAGGCGCTCTCGCCGTGCGGCAGGCGAGGCTCGAAGCCGCGGGTCTCGTCGCCGCCGCCCGGCCGTTCGACCTTGATGACGGTGGCGCCCAGTTCGCCGAGAATCTGGGTGGCCATCGGGGCGGCGAGCACCCGTGAGAAGTCGAGGACGGTGATGCCGGTGAGCGGTCCCGGCGTGGCGGGCGCCGTGCCGGGTGAGGCCGGGACGGACGCGGTCACCGGCGTGGGCGGGGCCGGCGGGGCCCCGGGCAAAGGCGTGGTCGGCCCCTTCCCGGTCGGCGGCGTAGCGGGCGTGGTCACCGACGGAACCCCCGCATCAGCGCGTTGACGTCCTGACCGGCCCGCATCGCCGCTTCGGTGGGCAGGTCCGCGACTCGGTAGAACAAGTCCTTCGCCGCGCGAAGGGCGCGGGGCTCCACCCCGGCCCACCGCTCCGCGATCTCCAGCGCGGCGGCTACCACCTGGTCCGGTTCCACGACGCGGTTGGCCAGACCGTGTTCCCACGCCTCCGCGGCGGTCAGCAGCCGTCCGGTGCTGATGAGTTCGAAGGCGAGCTTGCGGTGCAACTGGCGCTGGAGTCCGGTCATGACCAGGGCGGGGACGAGGGAGTGCCGCAGTTCCGGGTAGCCGAACTTCAGGTCCGTGCCCACGACGGTCATGTCGGCGCCGATGGCGAGTCCGGCGCCACCGCCCACGGCGGCTCCGCGTACGGCGGCGACGACCGGCGTTCCCATCCCCTGCATCTGCGTCTGCAGCCGGGCGGTGAGAGCCGCCCGTTCCAGGACCGCTTCGGGCTGGCCGGGGGTGAGGGCCGGGAACTCCGACAGGTCGGCGCCGGAGCAGAACGCGCGGCCTGCGCCGGTGAGGACGACGGCGCGTACTCCGCCGTCGTCGTCGGCCGCGGTGAGCGCGGTGCTCAGGGCCCGGGTGAGCGCGGTGTCGAGGGCGTTGAGCTTGTCGGGGCGGTTGAGGGTGAGGACGCGGACGGGGCCGCGGTCTTCGACGAGCAGGACGTCGTCGGCCGCTGCGGCCGCCTCGGCGGGCTGCCCGCTGATGGTGACGGTCACGGAAGGTTCTCCTCGGTCGGGCAGTGGGGCAGGGTCAGGCGGCGGAGCGCTGGAAACCGGCGCGGGCCACCATGCTGTGCAGGGGGCGGCCCAGCGCCTTCTCGCAGGCCCGGGATGCGGAGGCGAGTGCGTCGAGGTCGATACCGGTGTCGACACCCATCGCGTCGAACAGGCTCACCAGGTCTTCGGTGCAGACGTTCCCGGTGAGGCCGGCTCCGTAGCCGATCTTGGACGGATGGCCGCCGACACCTCCGAGGGCGCTGTCGAAGTGGCGGCAGCCGGCCTCCAGGGCGGCGACCGCGTTGGCGACGGCCGTGCCGCGGGTGTTGTGGAAGTGGGCGACGACCGGCAGCCCGGGATGGGCCCGGTCCAGGCGGCGGAAAAGATCGGCGACAACTGCGGGAGTGGCGACGCCGGTGGTGTCTCCCAGCGTGACGGCATCGGCGCCGAGGGCGGCGAAGCGGGCGACGTCCTCGGCGACGCGGCCCGGGTCGACGTGCCCTTCGAAGGGGCAGCCGAACGCGACGGAGACCACGCCGATCAGCCGGAACCGGCCGCCTGCCAGGGCCACCATGTCCTCGACCCGCTTCCACTGCTGCGCCCGTGTGGTGCGCAGGTTTCTCTCCGTGTGGCTCTCGCTGGCCGACACCAGCAGGCTCAGCTCCTCGGCGCCCGTGCCGCGGTCGAGGTCGAGGTCGGCCAGGGCGCGTTCGACGGCGCGGGGGTTGGGGCACGTCGCCTTGAACGCCACACCGGGGCGGTGGGTGACGCCCGCCAGGACCTCACTCGCGTCGGCGAACGCGGGGACCCAGCGCGGATGGCTGTAGCTGGTTGCCTCGATACGGCGGAATCCCGCGTCGGCGAACGCCTCCAGCAGGGCGATCTTGGTAGCGGTCGGTACGAACGTGGGTTCGTGCTGCAGCCCGTCCCGGGCGAAGCATTCGCAGACGGTGACCGTGTCGGTCATCGAGCCACCTCCTCAGGATGACTCAACCAGATCTATCCCCTGACTGTTGATAATGTCAACACTATTCCCCGTCAAGGAGGTCCCGCTCCTGCCGCTCCAGAGACAGTGCGAGGTCGGCCAGCTTCTCCAGTGCGCACCCAAGGACCCGGGCCTCCTCGTCGGAGAGGAGCGCCGCGAAGACCGCGTCCCGCTCGTTCGCGGCCGCGATCAGGCCCCGGTACACCTCGACCCCGGCCTCCGTGAGAGCCAGTTGGCGACTGCGCCCCGTCCCCTCGGTACGCCTGACGACTCCTCGCTCGACCAGCCCTCGCACGACCCGGCTCATCTGTGCCTTGTCCAGGCCGGCCCGCCGGGCCAGCCGGTTGAGCGTCAGCGTCGGGTCGGCGGCGATGAGCGCGATGGCACGCCACTCGCCGAGGCTGACGTCGAACTCGCGGCGATACCTGAGGGCCGCGCTGCGCGACAGGGCCGACGACGTACGCGAGAGCCGGTAGGACAGCAGCTCGGAGATCGGCACAAGGTCTCGACCGTCCTGACGTTTCACCATGAGCGGCATGGTATCCCGCCCAGACTGTTGACTTTATCAACTTAGGCGGCGGAAACTCGCAGCGCCCGCCGCCTCCGGCGACACACCACAGCGAAGGAGCTGTACGTCGTGGCCGATCCAACGACCTTCACCACATCGCAGCACGCCGCCGACACATCCGAGGTCGACCGCGCCGCGACCTACCGCACCATCACCTGGCGCGTGATGCCGCTCCTGGTCATCTGTTATGTGGTCAGCTTCATCGACCGCACCAACATCGGCATCGCCCAACAGGGACTCCAGCGGGACCTCGGCTTCGGCTCGGCCGTCTACGGCCTCGGCGTGACCCTCTTCTTCGTCGGTTTCATTCTCTTCGAGGTACCGAGCAGCGCGCTGCTCGCCCGCATCGGCGCCCGCAAGACACTCGTTCGCATCATGACGTCCTGGGGCGTCGTCACCGTCGGCACTTCACTCGTCCACAACGAGATCACCTTCTACGTCGCCCGGTTCCTTCTCGGCGTCGCGGAGGCGGGCTTCTTCCCCGGAGCGCTCTACTTCCTCGCGCGCTGGTTCCCCTCCGTCCGGCGCACGCGCATGACCGCGGTGTTCTTCGCGGGAGTGCCCGTCTCCGGTGTCCTCGGCTCCCTCATGTCCGGCAGCATCATGAAGGCCTTCGGCCAAAGCGCCGGTCTCGCCGACTGGCAGTGGCTGTTCATCATCGAGGGAATCCCGCCGCTCCTCCTCGCGGGTGCCGTCCTGCTGTGGCTGGTCGACGAACCCGAACAGGCACGCTGGCTGACTCCCGCGCAGCAGGCGGCCGTACGGGCGGACCTCGACGCGGACCAGCGGCACAAGGAGGACGGGCAGGCGACCGGCAAGGGGCACAACGGACTGCTTCTCGCACTGCGCGACCCCAAGGTGTGGATCATCGGCCTGTGCGCCTGCGGCGCCTACACCCTCGCCAACGCCGTGTCCTTCTGGACTCCGCGGATCATCGCCGAGGCGGGCGTCGGCGACGTCCTCGACCTCGGCCTCTTCTCCGCGCTGCCACCCCTGCTCGGCATCGTGGTCATGCTGATCGTGGGACGGCAATCCGACCGCACCCTGGAACGCCGTTGGCACGCGGCCCTGAGCTGGATCGTCGCCATCGTGGCCATGGTGGCGCTCTCGGTTGCCGGACACAACGTCGCCCTGGTCGTAGCGCTCCTTGCGGTCCTGGCCGCGGCCCACTACTCCGGCCTCACCGTCTTCTACTCCATCCCCTCCATCTACCTCAGCGAACGCGCAGCGGCCACCGGAATCGCCCTCGTCACCTCGATGGGCTCGTTCGCGGCGGCGGCGTCGCCGTCCCTGCTCGGATTCATCCAGAGCAACACCGGCAGCCTCGCCCTCGGCCTGCAGATCAGTGCCGGCATCGTGTTCCTCGCCGTCGTCCTGCTGCTGGTCGGCATCAAGGCGAGCGACCTGCGCGAGCAGCAGCTCTCGCCGTAGGCCCGAACACGCGTCCGACCCCGAGGTGGTTCATGAAGTCGCTGTCGCTCAGGCGATGACGCCGGGGAGGAAGACCGGGATGGCCCCGGCCGCGAAGAGACCGAAGGGCCGGCACTGATCTCTCCGTCGACACCTCGTCATCTCCGCACACGACTGCGCACGGCAAGAACCGCAAGTCCGAGCAGAGCCGGCTCGACGAGGCGGGTGGCCATTTCGACGTACGTCCCGGCGGTGGTCAGGTCCTGTCCGGAGGCACGGAAGATCACCGAATTGGCCACCACTCTCAAGGACTGCTCGAACCGCGCAGTCGACAGACGTCGACGGTAGGGTCCTTCCGGGTTGACCGGGTCGGGCGTCTTCGTGGTCAAGGTCACGCTGCGGTCGTCGATCCTGCCCTTGCTCACCGGGTCCGGATCGTCCTGCGGCAGACCCCACAGCATCATGGCCAGCACGGTGGCCGTCGTCGCCAGACCCAGCCACGCCAGAGCCCGGACGGCCCGCAGGCCGTACCCGGACACCGCCCAGTACAGCCCCAGGATCATCCGTTCGCCGCGGGGCGCCTCGCTGTCGTGCCGGCGCATTTCCATCTCGCCGTAGTAGAAGTCGGCCGCGCCCGGCTCGTTCTTACCGTCCTCCAGTGCCTTGCGCAGCTGCCGGTAGACCGGTGCGAGAACGGCGGGTTCGTGCGTCTCGACGCCCTCCGGGGCGGGCGTCCACCCGACCGCGCCGTACCGGGTCGCCCGCCAGTGGTGCTCCTCGGCCAGGGTACGGCGACGCGTCCAGCGCACCGGGAACCAGCCCCGCCGGGACACCCCCGTGGGCGGCAGCGGCAGGACACACCGGCCCTCAAGCCTCAGCTGGTCCAGGTGGACCGTCTCCACGAAGCGACAGCCCGTCAGATCGACGTTGGCCAGCACCAGGTGTGCGACGTCCACACCGCTCACCGAGATCACGCGCACCCGGGCGTCGGCCAGGCCCAGTTCGTCGATCGGCTCGTCCACGGGGGAAACGAACGGGCCGGACCGTCCCTCGACGGTCACCGGGAACTCAAGTACGGCGTCGCTGATGTCGACAGTGGCATGGCGCAGCCGCAGCGCGGCGGTGGACGCCCAACGCGTCCGCCGGCAACGAAGACGGCCCGCGGCGGCCTCCAGCGTCACCGCGGATTCGAACACCGCGTCGGACAGGTCCACCAGTCCCGGGCAGACCAGGGGGCCGATCATGGCCGTGCTGCGGAATACCGCTCTCCGAAAGCTCACGTCGCCCTCCAGGCGAGCCTGGCAGAACGCCACGTCGCCGCCGACCTTCGCCCCGTCGAAGGTGACCCCCGTCTGGAAGTGAGACTCGGAGAACAGGATCTCCTCACGTAATTCCGCTCCGTCGAAACACGCTCTGCTCCGATGGAAGTGCGCCCCGTCGAAAAAGGCAGGGCCGGCGATCACCGCGTTCTGGAAATCCGCGCCGTCCTCGAAGAAGGCACCGTCGAAGTACGCCGTGCCATCGATGACCATCCCGTCGAAGCGCGCGACACCCAAGAAGCGCACCCCCGTGAAATGGGCCTCCCCGGTGGTGACGCCCTTGAACATCACGCTGCCGCCGACGCGGTCGACGCAGAACCGGAGCACACCCCCGATGCGGGCGCCGTAGAACCATGCATCGGCAGCAACGGCGGTGTCTTCGAGCCACAGTTCGCCGGCGACTTCCGCGTTCCCGAATCTGAGGTCCTGCCCGAAATTCGTGTCGCGGAAATAGGCGCTCCCACCGAACACCGCCGTACCGAAGGAACAGAAACCGGAGAAGTCGATCTGCTCGAACGTCACGTCGCCGGCGAACCTGGCCTCGTCGAACTCCACCTGGCCGAGCAGAGCACGTCCCGTTGCCGGCTCCCGGAGCCGGGTGAGCACGTCGTTCAGAAGGTCCTGCGTCAGGGGAGTGCCGCGGTGGTCGATGTCGGCGCCAGGAGCCAGACCGGCAAGATGTGCGGCCCGCTCCCCGGCGTCCAGGTGCGCCAGGCAGGCCGCGTAGGTTCCGACCCTGCGACCTCGGCAGCGCGTGCCGGCGTCACTGTGCCCGCACTGCGGCCAGTCGGGAGCGTCGTGCGCGCCGGCCTCGGGTAAAGGTGCGATGGCTTGTTCCCTTCCTGTCTCACCCGGCGAAAACTGTGACGTCCTTGCGGTCGAAGCGCTTCGGCCTGTCGACCACCGCCTCGACCCACCAGCGGCCGGGTGCCGCTTCCAGCTCCGCCCGGTACCGGTCGGGTCCGTGTTCCTCGAAGACGACGGGTTCCTTGGCCGTCCTGCCCGACCGCCACATGAAGGTCCGCAGATTGCGCCCCTGAAGGTTGTGTCCCAGCAACTCGACGGCAAACGGCCGGCCGGCGACGACGGCGGGGGCAGGGAAGTGCAGAGCGATGCCCTC
The DNA here is from genome assembly GCF_042871185.1 of Streptomyces sp. NPDC006012. Classification (NCBI taxonomy): domain Bacteria; kingdom Bacillati; phylum Actinomycetota; class Actinomycetes; order Kitasatosporales; family Streptomycetaceae; genus Streptomyces; species Streptomyces sp. NPDC006012. The sequence goes on along the minus strand of NZ_JBIAIE010000011.1, from coordinate 70,160 downwards.
GTCCCCGGCGAGCATGGCGTCCGGAGGGCTTCCCCTGCGGACCGCGACGAGCACGTCCCGCAGAGCGGCGGAGCTCGCCATGTCCTCGTTCCGGAAACCGGTCCAGAGCATCGGGCTCTGCTCCCCGACAACCCAGTCCGCGAGGGCGGACGGTCGCGGCACCGCTCCGTCCCCCGGCCCCAGGGGGCTGTGGTCGCCGGAGGCGGGGCAGGACCCGTCGGGGGAGAGCGTGATGGCCTCGGGTGTCGGATAGTCACCGCTGCTCAGGCAGTACACCGTGTACGGCAGTCGGCCGTCGGGGTCGGTGCGGCGGTGTCCGTCGCTAGCCGACCTGAACCTCTCATGGAAGCCCAGGACATCACGGACCGCGGCAGCAGGCAGGCCCGGAACCGGATACCGGTGGTCGGCCACCGTCCGCGGCCGGCTCTTTCCCTCCACCCGGACGGCGGCGTACACGGGCAGCATCTCGGCAACCGCGGGCAGGCCGAGGGCCCAGTCGCGCAGCACCTCGTTCAGCCTGGCGCGGGCGCCCTCGCCCGGACCGCCGGTGCCGGGAATCGCGTGACCGGCCAGAAGACGGGCGGCCTGGGCCAGACCCTTCTGAGGCGTGCCGAGAGTGACCAGGGTACGAGCGGTCTTTCGGCCGTCCTCGCACTCAAGGTAGTGACGCCCGATCAGGCCACCCGTCGAGTGGCAGACCAGAATGACGCCCGGATCGTCGGGACGGCCCGGGTAATGCGCGTCGACCTGCTCGCTCCATCGGTCGAGTTCCCTCGCCACCCGTGTCCTCAACTGCCTGGCGAGCAGCCGGTGGGAGAGTCGCCAGTCATAGGTGAAGGAAACGAACTGCGCGGTGAGCGGGTCGCCGAGCGCGGCACGGATGTCGGGATAGCCCGTGCAGGACATCAGCCCGGGTACCGAATCCGGCGAAGTGAGCAATGCGCCGGTGTCCAGACGGAAGCGGTCCTCGGGCAGCGCGTCGCCGAGTCCCGGGGGCAGGGCCACCTCGGCCAGCGTCCCGGCCGTGGGCGGCGAATGGATCAGGGATTCGCTGCATCGCGACCAGACGTCCTGGCCGTCGCGGCACAGTCGGGTGCCGAGAAAACCCGGTACGAAGACCACAAGGTCATGTTCCACTCCGCTCTCCCCCTCGCCAGTTCCTGCGTGGTCGTGCGGCTGCCACTCGGTCCGCGGTCACCGCGCATCGGCCGCGAAGAAGGTGTGCGGCAGCCGGATCAGGTCGCATCGGTCGTTGCCCTGCAGCGCCACCACCAGACCCTCCGGGTCGGGAGCGGTGTCGACGGTCTGGACGTCATAGCCGCGCGAGGGGATCCCGGGCCCGCCCAGCCATCTCTTGGACCAGACGTCCCACGCGGGTGAGATCCTCCGCTCGGCACAGAGCAGGAGCACGGGCCTCTCCACGGGACCTGCGAACACGAGCGAGGTCACTTGGGGGAAGAATCCCTCCAGTCGCTCCGGCGGGTGGAGGCCCTCACCGGAGCAGTCCTTCACATACACGCTGCCGCTGTCCGCCCAGGCCAGCAGGGGCAGGGATTCGTCGTCGTCCTCGTCGTACAGCTCCCCCAGGGCAAGACAGGTGGGAGTGGCGCCCATACGGATGCGCTGGTCCACGCCTTCCTCGTCCTCCCGCCACACCCTCAGCTGGTCTCCCAGGTCTCCGGCAAGCCAGTACGTGCCGTCCCTCATGATCCTGGCGTCGATGCCGCAGAAGCCGGAGTCGGTGCTGATCTCGCCCCTCGTGGGCTCGGCAGACGGGGTGCCGGCCGGGATCTCGTAGCGGGTCAGGCGCCGGCCGTCCGGTACGCACAGGCGCAGCGTCGCCCGGGACGCATCTGCGACAAGGCTCAGCGCGCGGGCCGGCTGCCCGGCATCACCGCCCAGCGCGATGTCCTGATGGGCCACCACGGACAAGTCCTCGTCGAGCCGCCACAGTCGTACGGTTCGTCCCGCCGCGGCGGCCACCGCCCAACCGTCCGCCGCCCGTACCGAGTCCACTGCTGTCACCATTCTGTCGTGGGGTAGCTCGGTGGCGGGATGGCTCGCCCGGGCCCCCCGCTCAGGGCGGGACACACGAACCTTGTCGCCCCACGTCCGGCACAGCAGGGGCGGTCCGCCGGGCGCCGGGGCCAGGGCGACCGCGGGGCGCTCGTTGCTCGGCCGCCGAGGAGTCCCGTGGCCTGCTTCCAGGGCCGGAACCACGTCCACGAAGCGGATGTCCGGGCCGTCGGCCACCGCGAGCAGCCCTTGTCCACGGGGCTCGAAGGCCATGGCGCCCTGCCGGGGTGCGTCCAGCTGGAAGGCCGCCTCGCGTCCTGGTTCCTCGACAGACCAGATCCGTACGACGACTTCTTCGTAGCCGGCGAGCAGCAGTTCGTCGCCGTGACGGCCGAAGGCCAGCCCCTGTGCCTTCGAGCGGAACTGCGCCACGCGTCGCACGGCCGGTGGAGCGCCGTGGACGTCGTTGTCGGTCTCGCAGCACCAGACGCGCACCTGGTGTCCGTCGGACACGGCGAGCCAGCCCCGCTCCGGAGTCGTACCGCGGCGTGGTGTGCCGGCCGCGGCCGCGGCCAGGGCGGGATAGTCGAGTGCGCCGAGATCCACCTGCTCGGCGCGCAGGCCGCCGACTCTGTTGACCGGCCGGTCCACCTCGAACAGTTCGGCACGTTCCCCCGCGGCCAGGACGAACAGGCGTGTCCCCAGGGTGAGAGCGGCAAGGTGCCGCACGTCCACCGTGCGGATATCCGTCAGGTGGGTGCCCAACTGCTGCATGCCGCTCTTCCAGAACCACACCCAGATGCGGGACCCGTCGGCTGCCAGGGCAACGGTCTCCGTGGCCATCTCGGCCGTGGCCAGGGCACGTACGGCGCCACCCCACCGGTATTCCTGGTCGGGGACGCGGGCACCGGCACGCCAGAAGTAGACGGCTTGGTCGTCACGGGCGACGGTGGCCCAGCGGGGCCCGGCGCCCACCTCCCGCACCTCGCTGAGAATGCTCCGGCGTTCACCTCCGGACCGGGGAAGCCGGCGGGTCAGCAGCCGGGTGCCCGACTCGGGATGCAGGACCTGGATCTCCCCCAGTCCGCCGGCGGTCAGCGTGTCCGCGGGCGGCAGTGCCGCCACTGCGGTCCCGGCACGCCAGCTCAGCGCTCTTGCTCCGCCCAGAGGCGCCGCACGACGCCATTCGGGAGGGGCCGGCCGCACGTCGGTCCAGTACTCCTGCCAGGGCAGGAAGCCGTCGATGCGCTGCAGTGCCCGGTAGGTCGCGTCCCGGTGGCTGACAAAGGCCGTGGCACTGGTCAGCGCCTTCCGCGCGAGCAGGGCGGACAGCGGCAACGGGGAGGACATGCGGGGGAACGAACCCGCGACCCGGCCGTACAGCGCGGCCCCGTCGCAGTTGCGGGCGAGTCCTGCCGCGAGCGGCAGCATGACGTCGGGGTTCGTCCGCATGAGGAAGTGCACGTCCTGGAAGAGTTCCCGCAGGACGGCCGGCTCGGCCTGGGCGGCATGGGCACCCAGGTACTCGACGGTGTAGTCGTCGGCCTCGCTCCAGTCGGTCCCGGCCTGGGCGCGCAGGGTTTCCACCACCCTGCGGTGGGCCTCTTGTGTGCTCAGTCCGGCATCGGAGAGAAAGAAATCGCCGAAACTGGGATGGGCCAGCTGGTGGCGAACACGGTTCGCCGCCTCCCGTCCGCCGTCCTTCCGCGTGGCGACGATCCCGCCGTCGGCGTTCCGGCAGACCTGCCGCAGGTCCTCGAAGGTGAGCTCGGGGGTGCCGTCATCGCGCAGGGCGTTGGACAGCGTGAGCCAGGTCGAATCCGGTGTCAGCCCGGGTCCCTGGATCACCGCCAGCGCCCGCAGTACCTCACGGGCACGCTGCGCACCCGGCTGCCTCTCAAGATGTCCTGTCTCCTCCGTGAGTCGCCTGCGCAGGTCCATGCCGCCGTTGCGCAGCCACGACAGGAGACCGGCCTCGGTGACAACCTGGGTCCGACGGGAGAGTTCGGTCGCGACCAGGCGGGCCACCAGGAACGATCCCTGGCTTTGCGTCGCGATGGTCTCGGCCGTCCAGTCGCGGTCGTCCTTCCGCCGCCCGTTCCCCCGGTACGGAGATCGCTCTGCGTCCAGGACCGACATCGCCATGCCGGTGATGCTCGCGCGCGCCTCCTCGTCGTCTCCCAGCACCACGGGTGCAAAGCTCTGTTCGAGTGCGTCCAGGAGCGACTCCTCCTCCGTGGGCGCGGTGGTACGTCTGCGGGGCTGGGGGCGCGTACCGACGATCACGCGGACGCCCGGCAGCGCGGACAGCGGGTTGAGGAGGTTGCGAGCGATGTCGTGTGCCTGGTCCGGGAGGGCCTCGTCCAGCGCGTCGAAGATCAGGTTCACCGAACCGGCCTGATCGACCAGCTCCTTGACGGCGTCGGCGTACGTCTTCGACGTCACCCGTTCCGCCGGCAGGAGTGGCGCTCCGTCGACGTGCGCCAGCACCTCGCGAAGGGACGCGGCCAGCGAATGGGCGGACTGCCCCCGGCAGCTCAGCGCCGCGTGCACGGTTCCTGCTCGGGGTAACGTCGCAGGATCGAGCGTCGGACCGAGCGTCTCCCGCCAGCTCTGCAAAGAGGTGAGGGCCAGGCGGCCGAGCAGTGCCGTCTTCCCCGTCCCCGCCAGGCCGGTTACGGCGAGAAGCCCTTTGGGGTGGGTCTCCATCCATCGTACGATCCTGCTCAGGGCGTCCCGTCTGCCCGCGAAGTGGCGGCTGAGGTGGCTTCCTTCCTCCAGGCCGAACTGCTCGGCCTCGGTCCACGGCTTCCGCCGTGTCAGCACGGCCGGCCTGTACTCCGGCCGGTCCGACGCCTGGAAATACGGGTTGTCCAGGAAGCTGTTCGGCAGCGCCCGTACCTCGATGTATCCCGGTCGCTGTGCGGGGTCGTCGAGACCGGCGGCCGCGGCCTCCGCGTCCACGGCGTCCCGCAGGTAGGTCAGGGGAAGGTAGAGGGCGGACGGTTCGAACGGGCGAGCGTGGTCGGGCGCCACGAAGTCCGGTTTGGCCAGTGCTTCCTCCAGCCATTGAACCCAGCGGCCCTCGGGTACCTGCGCATCGGCCCCCGATGTGCCGATGACGGCGAAACCCGCCCGCCGGGTCTCCCTCGCCCGGTACACCGCCGTATTCCGCTCCAGGTCCAGGGCGTGGCGCAGCGCCTCGTTGAGGGAGTTGTAACCGTGCGAGGAGCATGCGTCGACGATCAGGAGGGTGTCGGTCTCGTACTCCGGCCGAAGGAGCCGACCCACGAGCTCCACCAGGGAGACGGCTCGCCCGGGTTCGAAATCTCCTGACTGCCAGGAGTCGGAGCAGGCGAGGAAGTAGCCCTCGTCTCTTCGCTGGACGCCGTGGCCGGTCCAGTAGAGAATCTTGCGTTCGGCGCTGTCGGCCAGGAACTCCTCCAGGCCGGCCCACAGGTGCCGCCGCGTGGAACCGGCCCCGTCGACGGAGAGGCTCTCCCCGAACCCCAGTTCCTCGCGCGCGGTCCGGGTGAACCGGCGCCGTACCTCCGTCAGCCGTGGCCGGCCCAGCCGCTGCCGCGTGCCGTCGTCGGGATGCGTGTAGTCGGACACCGCGATGGTGCCCACCAGAGAAGAGGAGCGCCGCTCAGTCTTCAGAAGCGTCAGCTGATCGCCCACATCGCTCCGTATCATGTCGTCGACGACATCCTCGTCATTCCATCCAACCCTATTTTCAAGCGGAGTTGACGATGCGTGACAGATTCACCGTGGTCGGCCGGGCAACAGGATGTCACCTTTTAGAAGGGGACGGGATACGGCCCATCCACGAGGAGAACGTCCGCGTCCGGTACACCCCGGAGCGGGTGGAGTTCCCGGAGGAGATCGGGGCCTGGCGGCGTTCCATCGAGGCGGAGGAGGAACGCAAGGAGGCCAGCGGCCTGCCGCACCGCTGGAACAACGAGCGCTTCGCGGTCGAGCGGGTTGTGGTGACGCGCACTCACCTGGCCGAGGAGCCCGTGGTCTCCCTTTCCCTGCGGAACGCCGACTACTTCGACTTTCTCACCACGTCGCTCAATCTGGAGCGGCGGCAGGAAAACGGCCTCACGCTGCGCAAGCAGTATCTTGAGGACAAAGATCCGGCCGAGGCACCGGCTTGGATGAGCTGCAGTTTCGGTGTCAATGTGGCCCTGGAGACAGGCAAGGACGGCAAGATGCTGTTCTCCCGGCGCAGCACCCAGGTAGCTGGGCCGAACAGCGCTCGGTGGAACTCCTCGGCCAACGAGGGCCTGGCCCGCGAACACGACCTGCCCACGGACGGCAGCCCGATCAGCCTGCACGCGGTGGCCCGCCGCGCTCTGTACGAGGAACTCGCAGTTCACAGCACGGACAAGCTTCATCTGGAGCTTCTCGGTTTCGGGCTGGACCTGGTCAACCACCAGTGGGCGGGCTTTTTCCGAGCGGTCCTGCCCGATCTGGACGAACCCACGATGCGCCTTCGCTGGACGCGAGGTGTCACCGACAAATGGGAACACGACCGCTTCGAGTTCGTGGACGCAACCCCGGAGTCGGTGCTCGGCTTCATCGCGGACGAGCCAGAGAACAGGTGGACGCCCTGTGCACCGACGCTCTTCTACCTCGCCCTGGTGCGCGGTGCCGTGGAGCGCGGCAACGGCGACCCGTCCGCCCGGTTCGATGTGGAACAGGCAGAACAGAGCGTCATGTCGGCCAGAGGTCTCTGAGCCGAGCGCCCGGGGTTCTCGTACTCGACGTGGCAGGTCGAAATTCACCAGGTCCGCCCGCGGGGAGCGGTCGACGGCCTCCAGCCCCCGAGGACCGGCGGGCCGCCGGCCCGGGAGCCGTGAAGTTTCACTGCCCCGGCATCGAGAGTGCGGCCAGGTCACGCCGGCACCGCGTGGTTCCGGTGTGGACGAGGTCTGACGCGGGACCGGATCAGCGGATGTCGGCCGGTCGGACGCAGTCGGGGTTGATCAACTCGTGTGCGTACCACGCCAGTTGCCGCAGGCGGCAGGCAACGTCGTAGCCGTGGGCGGCAGCAGGCCGGCCTGGGTCCGACGCTACCGCACCGGCTCCGTCCAGCCCCGGTCCAAGGCTCCGCACCATGACCTGCCGCAGGGCTTGGATCCGGCGGCCGAACGGACAGCGGTGTCAGGCGGGTGTGGGGACCGGGATCGCGTTGGTGTGCACCAGATGCAGCGTCTCGCGTGCGATGTCGCCCACATCGATGGTGCCGCCGCTGTCGACCCACTTCTGCAGGATCACCTCGATGACGTTCATGGTCCCCGCGGCCGCCAGTACGGCGACCATGTCGCCCCCGGTGCTGCCGATCCTGCGCAGGATCTCCCGGGTCAGTTCCTGACGCCAGCGCCAGTTCTGGTTGGCGAGGCCGGCCCGTAGCACGGCGGTCTGGTTGGTGATCTCGTACAGCGCGATCAGCCGTCCGGAGTGGGTCGTGATGGTGTGCTGGACACTGTCGATCACCGCGTAGAGCGCCTGCGGCAGTGGCAGGTCGTCGGGCTGTTCGAGGAACACCGCCAGCGCCGTGTTCAGGCCCTCCTCCACGAAGTTGATGACCAGTGATTCCTTCGTCGGGTAGTACCGGTAGAGCGTGCGGGTGCCGACTTCGGCCGCGGCGGCGATCTGCTCGACCGTCGTGTTGTCGTAGCCCTGGTTGACGAACAGCTCGAACGCCTTGTCCGCGATGAACTGCCGGGTGCGTTCCATCTTGGTTTCGCGCAGTCCCATGTCCCCCACCTCCGCCCGCGACGACCGCGGCGATCGTAGCACTGTCAGATGGCAGTCACTGCCACCTGACAGTGGCGTGAATGTTTCCTTGCGGCAGTGCCTGCCTCATGGCAGGTTTGGCCGCATGGCAATCACTGCCACTTTCAGCCGAGGAGCTGGGCACCATGAGTGAGACGACCACCGACATTCCCGCTGCCGTGGGCAGCTTCCCGGTCACGCGGGACGGGACGTGCCCGTTCGACCCGCCCGCCGCGTACGCCGAACTGCGCAGCCAGGACGGGCCCATGGATCTGCTCTCCTGCCCAGCGGGGATCGACGCCCAGGTCGTCAGCAAATACGACGACGTGCGGTCGGCGCTGATCAACCCCAAGCTCAGTTCGCACGCCGCCCCGTCCACACATGTGGTGGCCGGCGGCGACGTCGACAGGCCGCTGGTTCCCGGCTCGATCCTGCACATGGACGGTACGGAGCACGCGAGGCTGCGCAGGCTGCTGACGCCGGAGTTCACCGTCAAGCGCGTCGAGGCCATGCGCCCCTACATTCGGCGTCTGATCGACGAGCACATCGACGTGATGCTGGCCAGTACCGGACCGGTCGACCTGTATCACGCCTTCGCGCTGCCCATCCCCTCGATGGTGATCTGCGAGTTGCTGGGAGTCGCCTACGGCGACCGGGACCGGTTCCAGCGGCAGACCGGCGTGATGCTCTCCGTGGACCGCGACCCGGCCGAGTTGGAGCAGGCCAACGCCGAGGTCATGCAGTTCATGGAGCAACTGGTGACGGCCAAGGCGGCCGAACCCGCCGACGACCTGCTGGGCAGGCTGATCGTGCGGGCCAGGAAGTCCGGCCAGGAACTGAGCATCGAGGAACTGACCACGCTGAGCATCTCGCTGCTGGTCGCCGGGCACGAGACGACCGCGAACATGATCGGACTGAGCACGCTGGCCCTGCTGCGCCGGCCCGACCAACTCGAAGCGCTGCGGGCGGATCCGGGACTGGCGGGCACCGCCGTCAACGAGATGCTGCGCTACATCTCGCCCGTGCAGTTCGGGCTGCTGCGCCACGCCACCGAGGACGCGCAGGTCGGTGACGGGACACTCAAGGCCGGGGAGTGGCTGGTTGCTTCTCTGGCCTCGGGCAACCGGGACGAGTCGGTGTTCCCCGACCCCGACCGGATCGACCTCAGGCGCCACGCCACCGCGCACCTGGCCTTCGGCTACGGCATCCACCAGTGCCTCGGCCAGCAGCTGGCCAGGGTCGAACTGCAGGAGGTGTTCGCCCGGCTGTACCAGCGGATCCCCACGCTACGGCTGGCCGTGCCGTTCGAGGACATCCGGTTCAAGGACAACGCGCTGGTCTACGGCGTGCGCGCGTTGCCGGTCACCTGGGACAAGTCGGATGTCGTGGAGGGCGGCGCATGATGCGGGTCAGTATCGACGTGGAGGTGTGTGTCGGGGCCGGGCAGTGTGTGCTGGCCGCCCCGGACGTCTTCGATCAGCGTGACGAGGACGGCATGGTGGTCCTGTTGCTGGAGAATCCGCCCGCCTCCTTGGCAGAGGCCGCGAAGCAGGCCGCGCTGCTCTGCCCGGCGCTGGCCATCCGGACATCGGACGAGTAGGTGTCCGTGGACAAGATCGTCATCGTGGGCGCCTCGGCGGCCGGTCTGACCGCCGCCGAGGCCCTGCGCCGAGAGGGCTACGCCGGGCAGCTCGTCCTGGTCGGCGACGAACAGCAACTCCCCTACGACCGGCCGCCGCTGTCCAAGCAGGTGCTGGCGGGCACGTGGGACCAGGGCAGGACCCAACTCCGCCCGGACACCGTCTACCGCGACCAGAACATCGAGTTGCGGCTGGACACCCGGGCGATCGGAGCGGACCTGGACAGTCGCACGGTGGCCCTGACCGGCGGGGAGCATCTCGGCTTCGACCGCCTGGTCATCGCCACCGGGGTGACCCCGCGCAGGCTGCCGTTCGGCCATGACCTGGCCGGTGTGCACGTGCTGCGCACCCTCGACGACACCCTGGCGCTGCGCGCCGACCTGCTGCGCGCGTCCTCGCTGGTGGTCGTCGGCGCCGGGTTCCTCGGCTCCGAGGCCGCTGCCTCGGCCCGCCGGCTGGGGCTGGACGTGACACTGGTCGATCCGCTGCCGCTGCCCCTGGTCCGCCAGTTCGGCGACCGCATCGGCCAACTGGTCGCCGATCTGCACCAGGAGAACGGGGTGCGGGTGCGTACCGGCGTCGGAGTGGCCGCGCTGCTCGGCGAGGACAAGGTGTCCGGAGTCGAGCTCACCGACGGCACGGTGGTGCCCACCGAGGCGGTGCTGGTGGCGATCGGCTCGACGCCGGCGACCGACTGGCTGACCGGCAGCGGGATCCCGCTGGCGGACGGCGTGCTGTGCGACGCCACCTGCCAGGCCGTCGAGGGCGTGTACGCGGCGGGCGACGTGGCCCGCTGGTTCAATCCGCACTTCGGCACACGGATGCGGGTCGAGCACCGGATGAACGCCACCGAGCAGGGCATCGCGGTGGCCCGCAACCTGCTCGGCGCGAACGCCCCGTTCGCGCCGGTGCCGTACTTCTGGACCGACCAGTTCGACGCGAGGATCCAGGCGTACGGCATCTTCCCGGCGGGCGGTGAGATGGTGATCGCGCACGGTGAACCGGCTGACCGGCAGTTCGTGGCGCACCACCGCGTGCAGGAGCGGATCACCGGGGTACTGGGGTGGAACATGGCCCGGCAACTGCGCCAAGACCGGCTCCTGATCACGGCACGGGACGACGGCCCTGCCGGAGACCGTCCACTCCGTGATCTTTGACCTATGGCCTTTGACCTTTGGCCTCTGACCGTTGAACGGCAGGACGGCGACACCTGGCAGGCAGGCCATGCGGCCGTTGGAGGAGTTGGTGAGCGGGCCCGGCGGCGTCCAGCTCACCGTGGCCGACGGCCGATGGGACCCCCGGGTCACCGCGGCGTTGGTGCTCCTCCTCGACAGCCACAGCGGCCCCTTCGACGGCTCCTGGGACGACGGTCTGCGGGACTGCCCCACCCCCCAGGTCCGGTCGCGCTGCCGACGGGCGCCGCGGAGCGGCCCCTGCCGCCGTGCCCCGCGCACGTCCGGTCTTGACGGCAAGTGTGCGTCAGGTGACTGCTTCCGCGGCCGGCCCGCCCTCATTCCAGGTGGCCGGCCCTCGCGGTTGCGCCCTCGATGAGGTCGCGGAGCTGGGAGCGGGCGGTGATGCCCAGCTTGGGAAAGCTGCGGTAGAGGTGCGAGCCGACCGTGCGCGGAGAGAGAAAGAGCTTCTCGCCGATCTCACGGTTGGTCAGTCCACGGGCGGCGAGCTGGATGATCTGCTGCTGTTGCGGGGAGAGTTCGGCGAGCGCGTCGGGAGCCGTGTCCGTGACGCCGAGGCCGGCGGCGCGCGATTCGGCCCGGGCACGTTCGATCCACGGGCGTGCGCCCAGGCGGCGGAAGGTCTCCAGGGCCTCGGTGAGCGGCGCCCGCGCCTCGGCGATGCGCCGCCGGCGCCGCAGCCGTTCGGCGAGGTCGAGGAGGGTCTGGGCGCGTTCGAAGGGCCAGTGCTCAAGGACCGGGTCGGCCAGGGCGGACCGGAAGTGCTGCTCGGCGTCCTCCGGGTCGGCCAGCAGGCCCCGGGCTCGGCTGATCAGCGCACGCAGCCGGGGTGAGGCGTTCTGTGCGAGCGTGCGTGCGCAGCGCTCGCCGATCGTGGCGGCCTCCTCGCGACGGCCGCAGCGGACAGCGGCGGCGGCCAGATCCGCGAGGGCCGGGTAGGAGGCGTGGTAGTGCACGGGCCCGCCGTCCGCCGTGAAGGCCATGCGGAGGTGTTCGTACGCGGTCTCGTACGCGCCTTCCGCGGCTGCCGCGGCACCGAGCGCACGACGGGCATAGACCTGGACCGAGCGGCTCTCCAGCGGATCGATCAGGGCGAACGCCTCCTCGGCCCGGGCCCGGGCCGCAGTCGCGTCACCCCGGTAGGCCAGCAGGGTGGCATCCACGGTGGCCGCACAGGCCACGGCGTGGTCGAGGCCCGCCGCCCGGCCGACCGCGATGACGCGAGCGCAGGCGTCACGGGCCTGGTCCCATCGTCCTCGTTCCACATAGGCCCAGGCGACCGCGCCGCCCAGCCCCTCCGGCAGGGTTCCCCGCGCCGCCCAGCGGTCGAAGGCCTCGTCGAAGGCGTGGACGGCCCGCGGGGTCTCGTCCAGCAGCCACGCCATGATCCCGACGGTGGTGAGCAGTTCCGGCCGGGCTTGCGCATCGGAGACCGACCGGGGAAGCAGGGAAAGGAATTCGGCCCGGTCGCGGAACGGGTCGGACACGGCCCTCACCCAGGTGCGCAGGCCGACCGTCGAGGTGTCCTCGGGAAGGCGCCCCAGGATGTCCTGGACGCGGCGGTGCTGGGTGTCCTCGCCGGAGTAGAAGCGGACCACGGCCGCGCAGGCCAGGAGGTCCAGCGCGGCGGCGGGCCGGACGACCGCCAACTCCTCGGCGGCGTCGGCCAGCCGGGCGAAGACCACGGTGTGGCGCACGGTCAGGACCGCCAGCCGTCCGGCCTGCACGGCGGCGGACGCCAGCAGCGAGGTGTCATCCGTGCGCGCACGTGCCGCGGCGGTCAGTTCCTCGACCCAGGCGAGGTCTCCGGTGAGCACGGCCGCCGCGGCGGACTCGACCAGCAGCCGTGCGCTGTCTTCGCGTCGCGGCGCGAGTTCCGCCGCGCGCTGGAGTGCCTTGGCCGCGGCCGCATGGCCGCCGCGGCGGCGGGCCCGGGCGGCGGTCCGCTCCAGCTCCGCCGACACGGCCGCGTCCGGGCCCGGGCAGGCGGCGGCCAGGTGCCAGGCACGCCGGTCCGGTTCGTCCCGCAGCAGTTCGGCGAGCGTGAGGTGAGCTTCGCGGCGCGCCTCGAAGGGCGCGGAGTGATACACGGCGGACCTGATCAGCGGGTGGCGGAACCGGAGGTCCCGGCCGGTCCGCCGGACCAGCCCGGCCTGCTCGGCGGGCCGCCAGGGGTCGTCGTCGGCGTTCCCGGCGTTCCCGGAACTGTCGAGGATCTCCGGGCTGCCGGGGCTCTCGGCGTACGCGGGCCCGGCCGGGACCGCGATCGGGGAGTCGACGCTGTCCATGGCGGCCAGGAGCAGCAGGGCCGAAGCCGTGGCGGCGGGGAGGCCGTGCAGGCGGGCGGCGAAGATCCGCTCCAGATGGTCGGTGAGGGGCAGCGGACCTTCGGACGGCCACGTGGCAGCGTCGTCAGCGGTGACCGCTCTCGTCAGTTCCACCAGCGCCAGGGGGTTACCGCCTGCCTGGTCGAGGATCCGCGCCCGGGCACGGCCGGTGGGGGGCTTCGGCTGCCGGTCCAGCAGCAAGCCGGCCGCGGCGTCGTCGAGCGGTCCCAGGGTGAGCGTGGGCACCTGCCGGTCGAATCCCGGGAGGTGAGCGCCGGTACGGGCGGCGATCAGCATCGTGATCGGTTCGCCCTCCAGCCGTCTGGCGGCGAAGGACAGCGCGTCCAGGGAAGCACGGTCGGACCACTGCGCGTCGTCCAGCACCACGAGCACGGGATGCCGGTCGCCCAGGGCCGACAGCAGACTCAGGACGGCGACCCCGATCAGCATGAGGTCGGGTGCGCTCGCCTGCTGTGGGGCGGCCGGTCCCGTGCCGAAGGCGGCGCGCAGGGCTGCCCGCTGCCGCTCCGGCAACCCCTCCACCTCGGCCGGCAGCCGACGCAGCAACTGATGCAGCGCGGAGTACGCGAGGCTCGACTCCGATTCGCTGCCCTCCGCGCGCAGGACGCGAGCACCGCCGGCCGCAGCCCGACGCACCGCACCGTCCAGCAGCGCGCTCTTGCCCGTCCCCGTGCCGCCGACCAGCATCACCACCCGGTCGGCCGACGCCGGGTCCACCGCGCGAATGAGGCTCGCCAGCTCCGCGTCCCGGCCGACGAGCGGCTCCCCCGGATCCGGTGCCGGGACCGGGCCGAGGTTGCCTGCCTGCTCGTCCAACGGGGTCTCCAGGAGGTGTGGTTCTTCGAACGGGAGCCGTCCGCCCTGCCCAGCCAGGCTACAAGCGGCCGGGTGCGGTGCCCGGAGCGCGCGCGGGTGCAGTCACGTTACGGATACCGCGCTCACCAGAGCCGCTCGTACGGTTCAGGAAATCCTCCGCATTCCCAAGGACGCGCCATGGACCACATCACGCTCGGCAATATCAGCATCATCCGGGTGTGGGAATACTTCGGCTCCGTCGACATGACACCCGACACCTTCTTCCCGGAAAGCCCGAAGCACGTGTGGGACGACGGCGCCTCCTGGCTGACCCCGCATTTCCTCGACGCCGAGACCAACTTCGTGAATTCCGCGATCCAGACGTGGCTGCTGCGCAGCGAGGGCAGGACCATCCTCGTCGACACCGGCGTCGGCAACCACAAGGAGCGCCCGTACGCACCTGTCTGGAGCCACCTCAAGACGGATTTCCTGACGAATCTTGCCCGGGCCGGTGTCCAGCCCGAGGACGTGGACATAGTGATCAACACACATCTCCATGTCGATCACGTCGGCTGGAACACCTATCTGGACGACCGGCAATGGGTGCCCACTTTCCCCAACGCCACCTATCTGATGCCGAAGGACGACTTCGACTTCTGGAACCCGGACAACGGCCGCCAACCGCTGCTCGGCCGCGGCAACCAGAACGTCTTCGAGGACAGCGTGGCCCCCGTGCACCGGACCGGCCGGGCACTGCTGTGGGAGAACAGCCACCGGATCGACGCCGGCCTGCGCCTGGACGCGGCTCCCGGACACACCCCCGGCTCCTGCGTACTGACCCTCACGTCCGGGGCGGACCGCGCCGTGTTCGTCGGCGACCTGCTGCACAGCCCGGTGCAGATCCTCGAACCCGACGCCAACAGCTGCTTCTGCGAGGACCCCGCCGGCGCCCGTGCCACCCGCCGCAAGGTGCTGGGCTGGGCCGCCGACAACAACGCACTCGTGATCCCCGCGCACCTGGGCGGCCACGGCGCAGCCGAAGTGGTGCGCGAGGGAAGCAAGTTCGCCGTCAAGGGCTGGGCGCCCTTCGCCCCGTACACCGAGCAGGTCTGAGGCCCGCGGAAGGACACGAGACATGAGCAGCCACTCCGGCCCCGTCGTGACCACGGCGCAGGGAGCCGTCCGCGGCCTGCGCCAGGGCGACACCACCGCCTTCCTGAACATCCCCTACGCTGCCCCGCCCCGGGGTGCCACCCGGTTCGCGCCGCCGCGTCCGCACCGGCCGTGGGACGGCGTACGGGACGCCACCGCGCCAGGACCCACCGCGCCGCAGGCCGAACGCAAACTCGGCAGCATCGACATGTCCCCCTACTTCGGCGCCGGTTGGAGCCGCGGCGAGGACCACCTCACGGTCAACCTCTGGACGCCCGCGGCCCCCGAGGCCGGCCTGCCCGTCATGGTGTTCGTCCACGGCGGCGGATTCGTCGCCGGATCGACGCGGTCCGCGCTGTACGACGGCTCCGCCTTCGCCCGCGACGGCGTCGTCCTCGTCACCCTCAACTACCGGCTCGGCATCGCCGGCTTCCTCGACCTCCCCGGCGCCCCCGCCAACCGCGGCCTGCTCGACGTCGTCGCCGCGCTGCGCTGGGTCCGGGAGAACGTCGCGGCCTTCGGCGGTGATCCGCACAACGTCACCCTCTTCGGCCAGTCGGCCGGGGCGACCCTCGTCTGCGGCGTCCTCGCCACCCCCGACGCCGCGGGCCTCTTTCGCCGGGCGGTCGTCCAAAGCGGCAGCGGCCTGGGCGCGTTCACCACCGAGCAGGCCGCCCGCGTCACCCGCGCGGCGGCCGGGATCCTGGGCGTCGAACCCCACGCCGGCGCCTTCGCGGAGATCTCCGACGAACGCCTGGTGGCGGTCGCCTCCCGGCTCGCGGGCATCGACCTGCAGACCGCCACCCACCACGACCCGCTGATCGGCCTCAGCCCCTTCAGCCTGGTCCTCGGCACCCAGCCCGCCCACTCCGTCGCCGCCGACCTCGGCGCCGATGCCGACCTGCTCATCGGGGCCAATACCGAGGAGGGGAACCTCTACCTGGTCCCCGTGGACCAGTACGCCACCTCGACCGCCGAGGACGTCGACTACACGGCGGCGCGCTCGCACCCGGATCCGGCACGCCTCGTCGAGACCTACCGCAGAACACGCCCCGGGGCGTCCTTCGGCGCGCTGCGCTCCGCCATCATGGGCGACGCGCTGTTCGGCGCGGGCAGCTGGGCCCTGGCCGACGCCCATGCCGCGCATCCCCGGTCCGCCACCTACGCCTACGAGTTCGCCTGGCGCTCCCACGCCCTGGACGGGAAACTCAGTGCCACCCACGCGGTCGAGCTGCCCTTCGTCTTCGACCTCGCGCACCGACCCCGGCTCCATGGCCCCGCGGCCTTGCTCGGCCCGGACAAGCCGCCCGCCGATCTTGCCGCCCGGATGCACGGGACCTGGGTCCGGTTCGCCAGGACCGGCGACCCGGGCTGGGACCCGTACGACACCGAGCGCCGGGCCACCATGCGCATCGACGCCGAGTGGACCCAGGAGGACGACCCCCGCAGCCAGGAACGACAGGCATGGAACTGACCCTCGTACGCGGCCACCCCTCGTGGACAGAGTTGTTGATCCCGACGTTGCGGCTGCTGGCTTCGTTCACATGAAGAGCAGCGTTTGACCAGCGGGTTGGTGTCCTGTCTCAATGAAGTTAGTCGTCCGCATGACGGTGACCTGCGTGGACTGAGTTGGATGAGACAGATCGACCCGGTTCGCCGAGACGAAAGGCCGGAGCCGACCCGTGCGGACTCACAGGACATCTCAGTGGGGCCACACTCACGCCCCACGACGGGATCAGACGGTGAGGACGAGCTTGCCCTGGAGGTGACCGCCGTCGAGCAGCCGATGCGCGTCGGCGACGCGCTCGAACGGGAACGTCTCCTGCACGTGGATCCGGAGCCTGCCCTGTTCGACCAGATCGACGAGACCTCGCAGGGCGACCGGATCGGGGTCGACCGCGATACCGCTGAAGCGCATGCCGGCCGCCTCATACTTGGCGGCGAGCACAGAATCCTCCTCGGCGACCGCCGTCACCAGGTGACCGCCTGGACGGAGCACTTCGAGCGACCGCTCGACGGTGTTACCGCCGATCGTGTCGAGCACGACGTCGACGTCGCGGACCGCCTCGGTGAAGTCGACCGCCGTGTAGTCGATCACCTCGTCGGCGCCGAAGCCCTCGACGAAGTTCCGCTTGCTCCCGCTGGCGGTGGCGATCACGTGCGCGCCGAGCGCTTTCGCGATCTGGATCGCGACGTGGCCGACCCCGCCACCACCGCCGTGGACCAGGACACGGTCACCCTCGCTCACGCCGCCGAGGTCGACGAGGCCCTGCCACGCCGTCAGCCCGACGATGGGCAGCGCCGACGCCTCGACGTGCGAGAGCGACTCCGGCTTGCGTGTCAGGTGCAACGCGGGCGCCGACACCAGCTCGGCGTACGCCCCTGCCGCCCGCGGGAACAGCGGCATCCCGAACACCTCGTCACCGGGCCTCAACCGCCACGTCCCCGGCGCCTGTTCGACCACGCCGCTGATGTCCCAGCCGAGGATGAACGGTGGCCGGCCGATCAGCGGGAACTCGCCGGCGCGCAGGCGCGCCTCCAGCGGGTTCAGCCCGATCGCCTTGACACGGACGAGAACCTCGGTCGGAAGGGGCTGGGGCTCGGGCGCGTCCACGATGGTGAGCACCTCGGGACCGCCGAACGTCTGCTGGGTGATGACTCGCATGACTCTCCTGACTTTGGAGGGGGAGAGAACCCAGGCTATGAATCTGATAGGAACCAGCAGGTACCTGCGGCGCAGGTACCTTTGGCGCATGAGCGGTTTCCGTCCCGGTGATCCCTTTCTCGCCGACTGTCCGGCGCGTCTGGCGGTCGAGCTGATCGCCGACAAGTGGACGGTGGTCGTGCTCTACGGCCTCAGCAAGGGCCCCGTGCGCCACGGCGAGCTGATCGAGCTGATCGGCGGCATCTCCCGCAAGATGCTCACTCAGACGCTCCGACGGCTCAAGGCGCACGGACTCATCCGCCGCCACGTCTACGCCGAGGCGCCGCCCCGCGTCGAGTACGAGCTCACCTCGCTCGGGGCGACGCTGATCGATCCGATCCACATGCTGACCGAGTGGGCGAGGGCGAACGGCGACGCAGTGCTCGACGCGCTCGACGCCGGCTCCGAGCCGGTCGCCCATAGCGACTGAGACCCCTGCCAGGGGCGGCCCCTTCAGATCCACCCCAGCCGGTACAGCCATCCAGCACCCGCAGCGCGCTCAGCCGCGCGACCAGGTTCACTGAGGCAGAAAGACGAACGACTCGGTTCGTTGAAAAGATGACTCCCCTTGAGTGAGACGGGACAGTCGGGCAGCAGCTGGCGATCTTGAGTGCTGCGGATGCGCACGAGAAATGACGTCACCGTGCTGCGGTGCCACCGGAGTACGGAAACGGCTGACCGCGCTCTTGATCACCGGTCGTTGGACTCCCGGGGCTCGGGTGGTGTCGGTGGACGGGAAGGTCAAAGCATGGACGATGACCGCTGGGCCAGGTGGCCTGAGCCATGGGCAGGCACGGATGCCGACATACGGACGGTCATGGGCGCGATCCCCTGCTCCGGATCGCGACTACCGGGTTTCCCGGGCTCCGGGCGAGCATCCTTCGCCTGGTCGCCGGGATCGGACGATGCCAGCACTTCGGGGACGGAACTCGCCAAGGCCTTCTCCAAGTCGCCGGGGATCCGCTGGAGGCGGACGGCACCACGCTGTGTCCGACGAACTGGACGATTCAGGCTGCTCGCGATGCCATCACGGACGATCTGCACCTCCTGTTCCCTCTCCTCCCCGACCCCGACCCCGATCCCAATGTCCGCTCCGCGACCGCCTTCGTCCTGGCGGCAGCGATCAGCGAGATTCCTCGTGTCTCCTCAACCCTGCACCGCAGACTGGCGGTGGAAGACGATCCGGTGGTCCGTGTGAGCTTGATCCTGGCGATCGGCCAGCTCGCCCGCGAACACCAGGATGAACACGCTCCGGCGTGGGCCCGGGAGCTGTGGTCGGATCCCGGCCGATCGCCCGAGATCCGCATCGGCGCCAGCCTCGCCTGGCTGTGCCTGGTCGGCGACACCGTCCCCGACGAGCTCCGAACCCTGCTGACCGACCCGAGTACCGACCAATACATCGACCTGTTCCAGCGGGTGCCGTGGCTCGGACCGGTCGACTCCGACAACGGGCTGCGCCGCTGCGTCCACGAAATGCTCACGCCGGATGTCCCCTGGCACAGCGTTTGATGGACCTCCGCGAGAAGGGCTGAGGTCCATCACGGCGGAGGGCCATCACGTTGGGGCTTTCAGCAGTCATCTGGCCTTCGCCGGTTCCTCGTCCCGCGACCGCGTCGCGGCGAGGCGGTAGGAGTCGGTGCCGGTTGCGATGATGGTGCCGTTGAAGGTGAGGCGGTCGACAATGACCGCGCAGAGGCGGGCATCGGTAAAGGTCATGGTCCTGCCGGAGAAGGACTCGTTGGAGGCGATGGCCACGTTGTTCTTCTCCTCATGTTCGGTCAGGACCTGGAAGAGGAGTTCGGCTCCGCGACGGTCGAGTTCCACGTAGCCGAGTTCTGACGGCTGCCCTCATGCCGCGCCCTCGCGCCCCGCCCCGCATCCGCTCCGACCGCTCGCTGGCCCGTCGCAGCGCTCCACGCCGCCAGCGTTCCCCACGGACCTTCAGTTCCCGGGCGACCGGCTGCGGCATAGGCCGTCCCAGCGGCCAGTCCACGACCTCCGCTGCCACAGCGTGGAGCTTGATGTTCAACGACTGGGGCACCTCCAGCAGCACCTCCCAACCGTCCGGAGGCAGCACCTGCCACACCGCGACCAGCACCCCGATCGCCTGGCCGAGTGCAACCCTGCAGGAGGGCGCCTATCTGAGTCACGCCGTTGTTGCGGTGAGGAACTGTGTCTGGATCTGGATTGGCTGGTCGGCCATGGGCAGTTCGAAGTGGCTGACGGCAGTCACCTCGTTGATGTCGCTGACCTGCCAGCCATGCTGCTTGAACTGGGCCAGCCAGGCATCGCGGTCCTTGATGGTGTGCAGGGGGCCCGCGCCGCCGAACATGACCTTGTCCACGTGCGAGGTGACGAGCGCAGAGTCGAGGCCGGCGGGGTGCACCTCGGCGGTGATGGCCAGAGTGCTGCCCTTCGCCGCGCGGCTGGAGACACCGGCCAGCAGCCGTTCCACGTCGCCCGGTTGCAGGAACAGGACGAGGTGTTCGCCGATGAAGAGGGTCGGCTGCTGGGCGTCGTGCCCAGCGCCGGCCAGGACGTCGGCGACGTCGTCCGTCGCAAAGTTCACCGCGGCCAGGGTGACGCAAGAGATGTCGGTGTCCAGGGCTTCGAGGCGCCGCGCCTTGTCGGTGATGAGGTCCGGCAGGTCCAGGTCGAAGAACTGCACGCCGGAACCCCTGAACCGCAGTGCGCGGTCGTCGTAGCCGGCGCCGAGGTTGACGACCTGGCGGGTGCCGGCCGCGATGGCGTCCAGCAGGAGGCGGTCGAAGTACGGGGCACGGGGAGCCAGCAGGCCCAGGGACAGGGATATGTCGCTGGGCTCGCCGCTCAAGTCGATGGCCTGCAGTCCCTGAACGAGTGCACGTCCCGCCGCAGGGTCGCCCTCGTCGGTGTACGGGCGGTCGAACTCGACGCGTCCGAGGGCGCACACCTCACGGATCATGGTCAGTGTCTTTTCTGCTTGCGTCGTCATGATGACGCTCCATTCCTTGTCCCGCGCGCTCGTCCGGGCAGGGCCGAGGGCGCGTCGGCCTCTTGCCGACACGGTGGGTGATGGGGTGTGGTGCCGGCGGCTTCGACGGCGGGTCAGGACTTGTCGAGCCGCGGCAGATCAGCGGTGATCTTGTCGAGGAGTGTCTGAAGGGTGGCTCGCTCCGCTGGGGTGAGCGGCGCGAGGATCGACTCGTCCACGGCGATCATCGCCTCCTCACGGCCAGAGATGAGCTCGATGCCGTCGCTCGTGGCGAAGACCCGCTTGCTGCGTTCGTCGCCCCCTTCGAAACGGCGCTCGACCAGACCTCGCGCTTCGAGGCCACGCAGGACCCCGGAGACATTCGCGGCAGTCGTCCGCGTGACCTGTGCAATGTCGCGCTGGATGGCCCCGGGATGGTCAGCGAGATAATCGAGCACGAATGCCTGCTGCATGCTGAGTTCCCGGGAGCGGACCCACTCCTGCCCTGCCTGCACCTGAGCCCAATTGATCACTTTGAGCTGCTCGAGCGGACCGATAGAAGTGCCTCCAGCTGTGTTCACGCCCCCGACGCTAACCATTAAGGCATTAACAGTCAAGCCGCTAACTGACGCACCTGCAGCCCGTCCTGCATGACGTCGTCGACAGCCCCGCGCAGCCGGACTTGCTTCCAGTCTCTGTTCAACGGA
Organism: Streptomyces sp. NPDC006012; assembly: GCF_042871185.1. NCBI lineage: Bacteria > Bacillati > Actinomycetota > Actinomycetes > Kitasatosporales > Streptomycetaceae > Streptomyces > Streptomyces sp. NPDC006012. The sequence goes on along the minus strand of NZ_JBIAIE010000011.1, from coordinate 48,868 downwards.
CCCAGCCGAGGCCACGCCTGGAACCACTTGTGCGCTGTGCGCGCAACCTGGACAGCGGGAGAAGAACTGGGGCGTCTGCTCAGGAAAGTCTTCCTCCAGCCCACCCGCCGCGGCGCCTCCGCACTCCGTACCCTGCTGAAGGCCCCCTCGGGTCACGTCACGCGTCGGTGCAGGTCGTCGTCGGTGTCCGGCTGTGTGGGCAGGGCCTGGGCGGCGGACACCGGATCCGCTTCGCCGATGTCCTGAGACGTGAGGTCGAGGCCGGAGGGCTCGTCGTCACCGGGACTCTCTGCCGCCCTTCGGGCCTTGCGCCGGTCATGGAGGAGCCCGAAGACAACGGCGGCGAAGAACAGCACCCAGATCGGCGCGGCCAGCGCCAACATCGTCAGCGGGTCCGTGCTCGGCGTCGCTACGGCCGAGAAGACCGTGATCCCCATGATCATGCGGCGCCACCAGCCGAGCATCCGGCGGCCGGACAGCACTCCGGTGAGGTTCAGCATCACCAGCAGCAGCGGCATCTCGAAGGCGAGACCGAAGACGACCACCATGCGGCTGACGAGGTCGAGCAGATCGTCCAGCGGCAGCAGGTTGTCGACGCCGTCCGGGGTGAGGTCGATCAGCACCTTCGCGGTCGTCGGCAGAATCTTGTAGGCGAAAAAGGCACCGCCGAAGAACAGCGGGACACCCGCGCCGACGAACACGTAGGCGTACTTCCGCTCGTGCTTGTGCAGGCCGGGGGCAACGAATGCCCACAGCTGGTACAGCCATACCGGCGAGGCCAGCACGACACCTGCTGTCAGGGACACCTTCAGTGCCAGTGTGAAAGGCGCGAGCAGACCATTGATGGTGATCCGCGCACACGTGGTGTCCGCGCTCTGCTCGGCCAGACGGGCGAAGGACGTCGGGCAGCCGACCGAGTCCAGCACCGGCCCGGTGAAGAAGTTGATGATGCCCTTGTAGGAGAAGGCCGCGACGATCGTGACCACCAGGATGGCAAGGACGGCCTTGGCGAGCCGGTTGCGGAACTCACGGAGGTGCTCCGCGAGCGGCATCCGCCCCTCGGGGTCCTTCTCCTTGTTGCGGGCCGACTGGGACACGAAAGGTCCTCATCTCGTACGGGGATGAACCAGAGTGCGCACGACCGGGCTCGCTCAGTCTCGGTGGCTGGTCGTGCTGTCCGTGGGTACGGTGCGGGTGGTGGCGGTGTCTCCGGGTGCGCCCGAGATCGTCCGCGGCTCCGGTGCGGGCTCCGGCTCGGGGCGTGGCTCGTTCGAGGCGCCGTCGTCCTTCATGGCCTTGGTCTCGCTCTTGAGGATCCGCATGGACTTGCCCAGCGCCCTGGCCGTGTCGGGCAGTTTCTTCGAGCCGAAGATCAAGACCACGACCGCGACCAGGATCAGCAGGTGCCAGGGCTCCAGCGCGTTGCGGAACATGTCACATCACCTCTTCGAACACGTCGGGTCGCCCGCCCGCGACCGGGACCTGCGGAAGGCCGAGGCGGGTGGAGGCGCACGCCTTCGGCCTCGTACGACTGCCCGCTGCCGTCGGCGGGCGCGTCCAGCACGGTTGCCCGTGCGCCGATACGGTGCCGGGTTCCCCTTCCGCTATGGACATCTGCGTCGGCTGCCCGGCCCGCTGCGTGTGCAGGTGTGTTCGGGCCGGGTGGACGTCCAGCCGCTGCCCCTGGGAGCCGTCACGTTCGGGCATCTGGAACAGCCGGTGTGTCTTCGCGTTCGGCCACGGTGCGTTCTTCGTCATCGGCTGTTGCTGGCGTGACCGTTCCTGCCGCCGACCGGCGTGATGTTCACACGTGGCTGTCGGGCATGCGAGGCGCGGCGAGTGGAGTGGGCCGGCTGCCACGGGGGCGTGCCGGGTGTCGATCTCCGTGCAGGTCATGTTGTCCTTCTCCTTGCTGGTCATGTGTCTGTGTCCTTCGCCTTGTCGGATCGGGGGTTCGGATTCCAGCGCGCGTGGCAGTCGTCCAGGCGGCGTACTCCTGGCGTACGTAGACGCGGTGGCCGAGGGCGGGTGTGACCGCGTCGGGGTGGTGCGGACCGGCCACCAGGTCGGGATGGCGGCGGTCGTGCAGGACGAGTTGCTCGGCGGTTTCCGCGGCGGCTGCGAGCGGGCCGGGGGCGGGGGCATCGAGGGCCATCCGGTCCATGAGGGCGGCCCGGCGTAGCAGCCAGGCGCGTTCGGCGGCCCTCGCATCGACCAGCGGGTCGCTGACCGGCCTGGCCTGACGGCCGTCGCGTTCCGCGCCGAGAGCCAGCACCTGGTGCATCTCGCGGCGCAGGTCCGGCGCATTCGCGTACACCTCGTGCGGGGGCGGGGCGCCGATGCCCACGCCGGTGTCCTGGGTGCCGTCCACGTTCATACCTCCGCCTGTGCGCAGGGTCCGGCGCCGCAGCGTTGACACAGGACCGTGTCGTGGTCGTCGTCGTGGCCGCCGTGGTCAGGGGCCGATGGGTGTGCCCCGGACCGCATGGGCAACCGGGCCGGGCCCGGGCAGCCGTCGACGGGGCACGGCTTGTGGGTCGCGAAGGCTCCCTCGGCGGGGCCGTCGGGTGACCCGGCACCGCAGCCGGCCCCGGTGACCCGTTGCTGTGCTGCGCTGCCGGCCCCGGCAAGGAACCGCAGTCCGTACGGAACGCCCGGCCCGGTCATGGGGAGCACCTGAGGCAGGCGCGGACTTCGCGGCCGCCGCATGTCTGGTGGACCTCGGTCGACTGGGCGAGGTACTGGACGATGCCGGTGCCACGTCCGTGTTCGTCGGGGGCGAGGTCGGGACGATGACGCTGGACCGCCATGCCGGACTCAGTGACCACGATGTGCAGAGTGCCGTCGTCGAGGACGAGCAGCAGGGTCATGCGTTCATGGCCGTACTGGGCGGCGTTGGCGGCGAGTTCGTCGACGATGAGAACGGCGGAGTCCCGCTCGCTCGCCGGCACGCTCCAGGTCTCCAGCAGATCGGCCGCGAAGTGACGGGCGGCGGAGACGTGCGCCTCCTGCGCGGGCAGGGTGAGTAGCGCCTCGCGGCGGCGGGGCCGGCCGAGCAGTGCACTCGGGCTGGGGGAATCGGTCACAAACATGGTCTTCTGACTCTTCTGTGGGTGTGCGGAGAGCGGAACGAGGAGGTCACCGACTGCTTCGGGCTCTCGGTGGGCCGCATCCTCAAGGGCGCGCTCATTCAGTTCCACGGACGACACATGCCGTACGGTTCGAGCTATTTGCCCCTTTTGCTCGACTTTTTGTGCGTCACGTCAATGCCGGTGACCTGACTGGGCGCATTCGCCTCCGCCAGGGCTCGATGTCCTACCCGGCCGGACCGGGCACCGGCAGCTCGTTCCCTTGCCGCACACCTCTGTTCGGGTGCGGGACGGGATCACTTCGACCGGGCCGCTCGGTGAGACCGAAGGTCGGCGCCACCGGGCACGAGGGGAGGTAGTGCCTGCCCTGTCTGTGTACTCACACATTCAAGTCAGCTGAGGACGCCGCCGGTTCGCCGAAGCCCTGGGTCCCCGGGAGCGCTGATCGGCACCACGCGCGCGGCGGTGGACCGCACACTCGGAGGCGGAGCGGCTCACACGGAGACGGGGCCACGCATGGAGACGGGGCCACACCCGAAGACGGGCCCACACGCGGAAGCCACTCGCCGGGGAAGCGGCCTCGTAAGCAGAAACGACTCGCGAGCGGAAGCGACTCACGCACGGAAAAAGTTTCGCAAGCAAAGGCAGCCCGCGCGCGGAAACGACGCGCGCGGGGAAATGGCTGCCCCCAATCCCTCCCAGTCCGGCCGGACGTCCCGTGGGCGTTCCTCTTCCCGCCGGTCTTGAGGTGACACAGTGCCCGTCGGCCGCCCGGACCCCATCACTGCTGCCCGGCGCCCTTCAGCGGCGACGCCTCCCTCCCCCTCGTACCGCCGTGTGCTCACACCCGACAGCCGTCGTGACGTCACTGGGCGGCCGGACCGCGGGTGGCAGAACGGCCCCGGCCTCGCCTCACGCCTGCATGGTGACCAGTTTCTGCCCGTTGTCAGCGAGGATCTCGAAGTGGGAGATGGCATCCGGGGACATGGCGACCGCCCCTGGGATCGTGGTGCCGGAAGGGTACTCGCCTGCCCGCCAGGTGGCGCCGTCCGTTCTGGCTCCGCCGGGGCCGATCGCCTGGAGCCTGCAGGTGATCCCGGCGGGTGCTCCCTTGGCGGAGACCTGTAGGACGCTGCCCCAGGCAGAGGGTGAGACCTTCACCGAGGCGGAAACGCCGGTGTTGGGATCGCTTCCGGAGAAGGTGCGCCAGGCGATCGGTGCGGTCGGCCCGGGCGGCTTCGCCTGACTGCCCACGGTTCCGACGGCCGCCAGCCATGTGCCGCCGGCCGCTGCCGCGATGAACGTCAGCGAGGCGGCCGCGCCAGCCAGTTGCAGGCGCCAGGTCCTGCGGCGCCGGGCCGCGGCCTGCTGGAGCAGTCGCTCCAGCACACTCCCGGCCGGCGCCTTCGACGCCGCTGGCGCGGGGGCCCGTTCGGGCCGGGAACTCCGCGCGCTTTCGGCTGCCCGTGCCACCAGCCGGTCGGCCAGGTCCCCGTCGGCCGCCGGCACCGTCTGGCCTGCGGCTTCGGCTTCGGTCACCGTCGCGAGCAGCGCAGGCAGTCCGGCCAGCCGGGTGTGTTCGGCCCGGCAGTCGGCGCACTCCGCGAGGTGGACGCGCACCCGTTCCATTTCCGCCGGGGGCAGCGTCCCCAGGACGTACCCCCCGAGCGCCAGCCGGAGGGTGTCGTGCTCAGCGCTCATGGCCGCCACCTCCTGCCCGCCACGGTCATGGCTCGATGCCCCGTTCCTGCAGCGCCAGCCGCAGGGCGTGCAGGGCGTAGTACGTCCGCGACTTCACGGTGCCCAGCGGGATGCCCAGCACCTGTGCGGCCTCCACCATGGTCCGGCCCCGGTAGTAGGTCTCCAGCAGGACGGCGCGGTGGTCCGGGGACAGCGACCGGACGGCGTCGGCAACCGCCCAGCTCTGCAGTGCCTGCTCGATCTGGTCCTCGCCCGGCGTCTGCTCGGCGGCCCGCTGAAGGGCGTCGCCGCCGGTCTCGGCCGGCCTGGCCTGCCGGGCCCGGTGGGCGTCGATGACCAGGTGCCGGGCGACCGTGCACAGCCATGCCCGGGCCGGGCCGCGTGCGGGGTCGAACGCGGCGGGATGCTGCCACGCTCGCAGCAGGGTCTCCTGCACCACATCCTCCGCCCATTGCCAATCTCCTGAGGTCAGTCGCAGCACGTAGTGGAACAGGGCTCCCGCGTGCTCCGCGTAGAGAGTGCGCAGCAGTTCCTCGTCTGCGGTCGAAAGCGTCCCTTTACCAGTGACACGGCGCGCGGAGCGATTCGGATCGGTCCCTGAGCCACGCTTTCGGGAACTCCAGTGCATAGGGCGATCATCGCGCATATGTACTGCTTTGTCCTGTAACTCACGGCATGGTGGCGGTGACGCTCCGCGCGCGCCGTGGGTGACATGCACCCGTCGGGTCTGGCGGCACCCGGCGGGCCGGGCGTGCGCGATGCCGACTGATCTGCGGCGACACCAAGTCGTCTCACAAAAATTGCATATCTACCGAACCGTGGAGCCCCTGCGGTCCGTGGAGCCGGACAAGAGCCGACTCGCGCGCACTTCCTCAGCGATTCCCAAGCCACGACGGAGGGATCAGAAGTGACCGAGATGCACCCACACGACGGACGCGCTCCCGGCGCCGGACAAGGCACCACGCCCCCGCGCAATCACGCAGCCGGGCAGGCGCCACCGCGCAGTCTCGCCACGTGCCGAGCACACACCACGGCGACGGCTCCGCGCTCGTCCGCCTGGTCCGTGGGAGGTGCGCGCCCATGAATACGGCTTGCACCGCATATCCCTGCGGTCACGTGCGCCGAGCCGGCGCCGTCACCGTCTCCCCCTGATTCAGTGAGGAACAAACACCATGCACCTGAACTTTCGCGCACCAGGCCGTCGCGCCCGCGCCGCGGCCGGGCTGGCAGTCGCCGTCATGGCCACCGCCGGCACGGTGGGGCTCCTCAGCTCATGCGGCCAGTCGTCACACTCCTCGACCGCCGGCGCCGGCGCCATCACACCCGGTCCGGGGCAACACCAGACGGCAGGCATGCCCGGCGCCACCGGGCCGGGAAAAAGCTCCCCTCCCGGCGCTTCACCGATGCCCAGTATGACCATGCCCATGACTCCCCCGAGCACGGGCAAGCCGGCCGCGCCGGTGACCGGGAACGCGGTGGCGATCAACAACTTCGCGTTCTCCCCGGCCAAGCTGAAGGTCAAGGTGGGCACGAAGGTGACGTGGACCAATCAGGACACCGAGGCCCACACCGTCACCAGCTCCGGATCGGGCGGCCCGTTGCATTCGGCCGCCCTGGCCACCCACGCCACCTACAGCTTCACGTTCACCAAACCCGGCACCTACGCCTACCTCTGCACCATCCATCCGTTCATGACCGCCACCGTGGAGGTGACCCGATGACCGGCTACTCCGACCGTCTCGACGGAGCACCGGCCGACGACGCCGGCCGGCCCGAGACCGAACACGGCATGACCCGACGTCAGCTCCTGCGGCACGCGGGGTGGTTCGGCGGCGCGGTGGTGCTGACCGTGGCCGGTGGTGAGGTGATCAGTCACATAGCCGACTCCCGAGACACCAACGCCGCGGCCGCGGCCCCGGCCGGGGCAGGGGCCGGGGCCGCGACGGCGGCAAGCGGCGCACTGCGGTTCGTGCAGGTCTCCGACAGCCACATCGGGTTCCAGGGCCCGGCGAACACGGATGTGGCCGGCTCCTTCGCCGAAGCCATCAGGCAGGTCAACTCGCTCGGGTTCAGGCCCGACTTCGTCATGCACAGCGGTGATCTGACCCACTTGTCCACGGCCGGACAGTTCGACCAGGTCAAGCAGATGATGACCGACATGGCGACGGACCGCGTCTTCACCGTGCCGGGCGAGCACGATTCCATCGGCGACGCGGGCCGCGCCTACCGGCGGACCTTCGGCATGGGCACGCTCGGCGACGGCTGGTACAGCTTCGACACCCACGGCGTGCACTTCATCGCCCTGGTCAACACCCTGAGCCTGGAGAAGCTCGGCCACCTCGGCACCGAGCAGATCGACTTCGTTCGCAAGGACATCGCCGGACTGCCGTCGGACACCCCCATCGTGGTCTTCAGCCACATCCCGCTGTTCGCCATGTACCCGAAGTGGGGCTGGAGCACCGACGACGCCCTCACGGTCATCGCCCTGCTGCGCCGCTTCTCCTCCGTCACCTGTCTCAACGGGCACGTCCATCAGTTGTTCACCAAGACAGAGGGCAACATCACCTTCCACTCCGCCACCACCACCGCCTACCCCCTGCCCAAACCGGGCCGCGCCCCCGCCCCCACCCCGCAGGTCGTCCCCGCCCGGCAGCTCAAAGCGGCGCTCGGCATCCGCAGCGTCGGCTACCGCCAAGGCGACCGCGAACTGGCCATCAAGGAGCAGAGGCTGGCATGAACACCCAGAGACTGCTCGCCCCCGCCCTGCGGTCGGCGACCGCCGCGACCCTCGCGACCAGCGGATTCCTTCACGCCCAGCTCTACGTCGACGGGTACCGCTTCATCCACGTCATCGGCCCCCTGTTCCTGCTCCAGGCCGCCGCTTCCATCGCCCTCGCCGCCCTGCTGGTGATCGGAACACCGCCCTTGCTGCTCAGGGCCGCCGCAGCAGGCGTCGCGCTCGGCGCTCTCGGCGGCTTCGCCGCTTCCCGCACCGTAGGAGTGTTCGGATTCACCGAGCACGGCCTGCAGCCCGAGCCACAGGCCGTGCTCAGCCTCCTGGCCGGAATCGGCACGCTGCTGTTCCTCGCCCTCTGGCAGGTGACCGTAGCCAGACGACCTCGTGCTGCCCGACCACCCGCCAGGGCTCCTGACTGGGCGACGACTCGCACACCACCCGGCTGAACCACCCTGCGCCGCCCTCCCCTGATTCCGGAACCGAGGAGTACCCCCATGTACCTGGAACCACGCCCAGGAATCGCCTGGCCGAGCCCACACGTCCGCGAACTGAAGGATGCCGTACGCGCTCTGCTCGGCCTGGACGACGACACCGCCGTCAGAATCCGCCAACTCTTCTACGGTCAAGACGGCCGACTGCCGCTGGAGACCGTCGTCGAGGTGCTGCCCATGGACGGCGAGGCCCACCGCTGGACGCTCCACCGCCCCGCCGAGCAGGTCACCGAGGACGAGCTGCGGGCCACTCTCCTAGACCGGCGACCCGGCTGACCAAAACCTCCGGGAGTTCCGGAACCTCCGAAACCTCCGGGGCTTCCGGAACTGGCCGGCTATCACCAGCCCGGGCCCACGACTGCCGCCACCGGACCGGTCGTGGTCAGGGCACCGCGGGTGAACGACCGCCGCGGCCCCGTCGGCTCGGCGCCTTGGTCAGCCCTGTTCCCGCTCGACGGGAAGCCACAGCTCAGCGTCGGCTTCCGTCTTGTCCGAGGACAGGCGGGTGCGCAGGATCTCGGGTCCGGGACGGCTGCGGTACGGGTTGGACGGGAACCACTCAGTGAACACATCCCGCCACAGCTCCTGGACGGCCTGTGGCACCGGCCCGGAGGTGGTGAAGGCCGCCCAGGTGCCGGCCGGGACCGGGAGCACCGTGGTGCCTTCGGGGGCGGCCGCTGACGTGATCACCCCGTGGTAGTAGTCGAGTTCGGTGCCTTCGGCGCGGCTCGGGTCCAGGTCGTCGCAGACCGCGACGATGCCCTGCGGCTCCAGGTCGGACAGCTTCGCCAGGCGCTCGATGGTCTGCGGTTCGATCCCGCGGACGAAATCGATGATGGCCTGGTTCGGTCCCAGGTGCACCAGGGGCACCCGGGCCCTGAGGCCGACGACGCTGAAGTCCGGCCTGTCCACCACGCGATAGCGCATGCTGCTTCTCCCTTCGACGGTGAGGCGGAAGGTCAACCGGGGCTGCGAGACGAGCGCGGCGCCGAGGTGGCGGGCCTCGCCCGGACCGACCCCGTGCATGGCACGGAACGCACGGGCGAACGCCTCGCCCGAGCCGTAGCCGTAGCGCACCGCGATCTCCAGCAGGGACGCGCGCCTTGCGAGCACCTCGGCGCCCGCGACGGTGAGCCGGCGGCGCCGGATGTACTCCGACAGCGGCATGCCCGCGAGCGCGGAGAACATCCGGCGCAGGTGGTACTCCGAGGTCGCCGCGATGCGCGCCAGCTCGGCCACGTCGATCTGCTGGTCGAGGTGGCGCTCGATGTGGTTAAGGGTCTGGTTGAGCCGCTCCAGCACTCCCGGTCTCCTTCCTCTTTCGTGATCACCACGCTAGCCAGCAGGCACCCTCCCGGACCCGACATCCTGTGCCCGATCAGGTCGGGTCCAATGGGGGTCGGGTCCGGTCGGCCCGGGGAGAACGCAGGAAGGGCCGTGAAACCTCGTACCCCAGGGTCGAGGCCGTCCCGCCGGGGTGCGCGGCCTCGACGTCCCACCCGGCGGAACACCTTTGAGCCGCACAGGGACAGCCCGGGGCCCAGCAACGAGCTACTCGGACACAGCGCCGCCAGGTCGTGCAGCGGCCGCTGCGGCCCCCACGGCCCGGGGAGACGCCGTTGCAGGTTTGAGTACGCGGCCGGACGGCTCGGCTGGTTCTACAGGTCGGCCACGAGAAGCCGGTAGCCGACGTCGAGGGTTTCGCGTTCGAGCAGATCGGCGTGGCGCTGCTGCCACCGGCCGGAGGACAGGTCGTCGGACAGCCGGGCCAGTCCTGGCTGGAGGATCTCCTCGCCGGTCTGGGCGAGCAGCGAGATACCGGCCCGCACGTCCGGGTCGAGGTATGCCTCGGGCCGACGCCAGTAGGCGGCGAGGAAGCCGTCGGTGCAGTCGTGCGGGATGGGGACGGTCTCGACGCGGGCACCTCCCAGCAGCGTGACCAGGCGCTCGACCGCGACGGCTCGTGTGTCTTCGAACGCGGCCGCTTCGGGCAGGTACTCCTCCAGCAGCCAGAACCTGTGGTTGATGTCCGGCTCGAAGGTGAGGATGACGATCCGTTGCCGGGCGATGCGGAGGAGTTCGCCGATGCCGGCTTCCAGGTCGCTCCAGTGATGCACGGTCAGGAGGGCCATCGCCGCATCGGCCGAGTCGTCAGCAAGCGGAATCGACTCCGCGGACGCTTCCAGGGCCGGTGCGGAGCCGACCGGGCGCTGGGCGATCATCACGGAGCTGGGTTCCACGGCCAGCACCGTCTGTGACGGTTCGTAGGATCCCGTACCGGCTCCCACGTTGATCACGGTGGCAGCATCACCGAGCGCTTGCTGGATCCTGACGGCGATTCGGGGGTCGGGTCGCCGGGTGTGCGCGTAGGTCACACCGATGCTGTTGTAAGTCGCCACACCGGCAGTATGCGCTGCGCACCAGGAACGGCGCCACGGCCGCGGCGATCGTATGGGCCGTGGTGACCGCCTCGTGGCCGGTCCGGCTCGACCGGCCCAGTCGGCAGCGCACCTGCCGACCGAGCCGCGCGGACATCGAGGCCCCACCATCCGACGCCGGCGCCACCGTCACGCCCCCACCGCCACCGCCACCGCCAACGGACCGGATCGACCGGCATCAGCCGCTCGATCCGGTCCCACACCGCAGCAGTGATCACCGATCGGAAAAGACACGTCCGATCAACTGATCAACCCGCCAAAGAAATACGTGCTGTTCCCTGGCCAGGTCAATTCAGGCGGGGTGATCAGCAGGCCCCTACCCACAGGGAACTGATGTTGTCGTTTCGGTTGTACTGGGAGGTGTTGCCCTGCCAGTTCCCCACCGGCCACGTGGCACCGTCCCGGTTGATGTTCAGCCACGTGCAGAACGTCTTACCTGTTCGGTTCCACACCGAGGAGATCTGGTCGTTCAGGTTGAAGTCGCGAAGGTCGTCGGAGCCCACCTGGAAACGCGCCATCCTGCCCCAGCCACCTGCGTCTTCCCAGGCACAGAACCACCCCACCGGGCAGTCCTGGTACGCCATGATCGACTTGCTCGTGTCGACGGTCGTCGTGGCCGCCTGGGTGGTGGTCGTGGATGCCATTGCCCCGACCACGGCGAGTCCCAGTGCGGCGCACAGTCGCGTGAACCGTTGCATGAGGTGTTGCCCTCCTTCGATTCGCGCAGCGCCGGAAAGTCCGGACACTGCCCTGTTCCCCTTCGGGAGGTGAAGCCGAAATTATTGATGCGGAATGACGGCTACAGCATCCCTCGAAAGAGTGGCAACTTTCTGAGAGTGACTCATAAATGTTCTCTTGACGGAATGCGCGATTCCTGCTTTGCCCCGCCCACGACTTCTGGGGTGCCGCGAGTGTGCCGATCACGTCCCGCCTCCGTCATCGCGGCCGGCCTGACCCGCACAAGGCCGCGAGAACAGCACTCATCACCACGTGAGGTCGCATTCAGCAGAAGGGTTCCGCGTGTTGGCGATCACCTTGTCGAGCCGGTCACGCGCCGCGAGCAGGTCGACGATCCGCTGGCTGATACGGGCGCGCTCGGTCTCCAAGTGGTCCAGGAGCCTCGGGTCCGCTGTACCGGCATCCACGCACGGCAGCACCTCACGCACGGACCGGCTCGACAGGCCGGCGGCAAAGAGCTGCTGGATCAGTCTGACCCGGCCGACGGCGGTATCGGGATACTGACGCTGGCCTCCGGCGCTGCGGTCGGGCTGGAGAAGATCCTGCTCCTCGTAGTACCGCAGGGCCCGGACGCTCACTCCCGCTTTCTCCGCCACTTCACCGATACGCACCGGTCCTCCGTTCCCCGGACTGCTCGCCCGACTTGCATCTGACGTTGGCGTGAGGTTTTAGCGTAGCTGGCGTCGAGGCTCACCGAGCCCACCGATCCGGTAAGGCAGGACCATGCGCGCAGCCCGTTACCACGAGTACGGCGGTACAGAGACCCTGATGATCGAGGACGTGCCGGAGCCGCATCCCGGCCCTGACGAGATCCGCATCCGGGTCGCGGCGGCCGGCGTCAATCCCGTCGACTGGAAGGTACGCAACGGATCGGCACGTGACGTGATCCCCGTGGAGTTGCCCGCGATCCCCGGACGCGATGCCGTCGGCGTGGTGGACGAGATCGGTGACGAGGTGCGCGGGGTGAGTATCGGAGACCGTGTTTTCGGGCTGGGCGGTATCACCGGTGCGACAGCGGAGCTGGCCGTGCTCTCGGCCTGGGCGCCCGCGTCCGCCGCGTGGAGCGACGAGGAGGCCGCCGGGGCCGGCCTGGCTGCCGTGACCGCGCTGGGCGGACTGGAGGTATTCGGTTCCCTCAAGGGACGCACCCTGCTCGTCGAGGGCGCCGCCGGAGGCGTGGGCAGTGCCGCGGTGGAGATCGCTGTCGCGCAAGGCGCCACGGTCATCGGAACGGCCGGCGAGCACAACCACGCGTTCCTCACCGCTCTCGGAGCGAGGGCCACCGCCTACGGCACCGGGCTCGCGGAACGCGTCCTTGCCCTCGCCCCGGACGGCATCGATTTCGTACTGGACACCGCGGCCTCCGGGTCGCTGTCCGACCTCGTCGCGATCGTGGGCGATCCCACCCGGGTGTCGACCATCGCCGACCATGTCAACGCGCCTCGCCTGGGCACGCATCTGGTCAACGCGCGCAACGACTCCGCGCTTCTGGCAACGGCCGGGGAGCTGGGCCGGCAAGGCCTCTACACGCCGCGCATCGAGCGGTCCTACCCCCTCGAACAGATCGCGGAAGCCCACGCGTTCTCCGAGCGCGGGCACGTGCGAGGAAAGGTCGTGGTCCGCATCTGAGCGGTGTCCGGTCCGGTTTCGTGGTCTGTCCGGTCGGTTCGTCGGCGGCCCGGCGTCGGTCGTGGCTGCGTCGGGCCGCCGTCTCGTGCCCTCTGATGCCGTCTGGTGCCCTCTGGTGCCGTCTGCGTCAGAGGGACCAGCTCGGCAGTCTGGCTGCGGTCAGGACCGGCGGGTGGAGGACGGTGAGGAGATGGCCGATCTCCGGTGGCCGTACCCGTTCCCAGCCGGTCTTGACGCAGGATCACCGAACCGGACTGGAGTATCAGGGGACCCACTTGGTGCACTTGCTCGTGCCCGCGTGGTGGCCGCAGGCACGGAACTCGCGGCTGTTGTGGCTGTCGATGACGAAGTTGACGGCGAGGGTGTGCTGATCGTGTCCGGAATGGACCTTGTAGGGGCCGCAGACGTGCCAGGAGCCGGGGCTGTCGGACCAGTCCATCCACACGGTGTTGCCGACACTCGCGCCGGTGATCTTCGCCCAGTAGTAGGTGGTACGGCCGCTGCCGATGTGCCCGTTGCGCAACGAGATCCGTGCGTGACCGATCGTCGTGTGGGTGATCTCCACCGGTTGCGAGACACGGTTGGGATTCACCCTCGGCCCACAGCTGTGGTTGATGACTCCTGCAGGTGCGACGGCGGTCGTGCCGGGCGACGAGACCGCCGCCGTGCCGGCCGGCACGGAGGCGGTGGCAGTCGGGGCGAGGGCGAGGGTGGCGCCGACAGCAGCTGCGGCGATCAGCGTCCTGCTCGTTCGAGCGTTCATCACGCGGTTTCCTTCCTGTTGGCGTAGGAGGGCGACGGGACGTTTGTGGGGATCCGTCTGGCTGCCTCGCCGCCCGGCTGGCAGGACCGAGCCTGTGCCGGTGGGCGCAACCCCGGCAACGGCCGCCGGAGGAACGGGGAAAACCTGGGACGCGGACGGCTCTGACCTGCCATGACCGTCCGCGGGCTGACGAGATCGCGGGACGGCGGGAAGCCGACGGGACGCCCGGCCGCAGTGCACCGCCCGTACGACGGTGACCTCCGCGTGCCGGGTGGCGCCCGTCCCGGCCTCCGCCACCGGGCGGCCGCGGTGGCGGAGCGGGCGCCGCCGCCGGACGCGGTCCGGCCGACGCCGCCGACGGCCGGGTGACGAAGTGGCCGGGCCGCCGGGCGGCCGGTCCACCAGGCCACCGGGTGACGACCCGGTGAGCCCGGCGCCGGCGCCGGGAGACGCAGTACAACCACCCCGGCGTCTGCCGGCCCCGTACGCGGCTACGGTGCCGCGGTGGGGCGCGGTGCGGTGCGGATCATGGACCAGGAGACCGGCGGGAGGTGCGCGGACAGGCCGGCGGGCTCCATGGAGTGGCGGGTGGAGCTGCGCGGTTCGACCCGGCGCGGCGCGGTCCTGGAGTTCGTCGCGAGGAGGTCCTGCCCGCCGAGGACGACGTGCTCCACGACCTCGTGTCCGTCGTCGGCCATCCTCAGCCGCAGCGTGGCCGGCTGCCGTTCGTCGCGGTTGACCGCGAAGATCGTGGTCTCGCCCGTCTCGGGGTTCCGGGTGGCGGTCACGTCGGCCGCGGCCACGTCGCCGAGCGTGGTGGAGTGCAGCTTCGGGGTGACCGGCTCGACCCGCAGGACCTCGCCCACCGCGTGCCGGGCGGTGAGGGCGAAGGGGTGGAAGATGGTCTGCCGCCAGGCCGCGGTGTCCGGCTCGGTCCTGATCGGCGCGATGACGTTGACGAGTTGGGCGAGGCAGGCGATGGTCACCCGGTCGCTGTGCCGCAACAGGCTCATCAGCAGGCTGCCCAGCACGACCGCGTCCTCGGCGGTGTACTCGTCCTCTATCAGCCGCGGGGCGCGGGCCCACTCGGGGGCCTCCTGGCCGGTGAACCGGTTCTCGTACCACAGGTTCCACTCGTCGAAGGCGAGGTTCAGCCTGCGCGGGGAGCGCCGCTTGGCGGCGATGTGGTCGCAGGTCGCGACGACGCCCTCGATGAAGGAGTCCATCACCTGCGCGGAGGCGAGGAAGCCGACCCGGTCGTCGCCGTGCTGTTCGAAGTAGGCGTGCAGGGAGATGTAGTCGACCACGTCGTACGCCTCGTCCAGGACCTGGGCCTCCCAGGTGCCGAAGGTCGGCATCCGCACGTTGGAACTGCCGCAGGCGACGAGTTCGATCGACGGGTCGATCCGCCGCATGGCCTTGGCGGTCTCGGCGGCCAGTCGGCCGTACTCGGTGCCGGTCTTCTGCCCGATCTGCCAGGGGCCGTCCATCTCGTTGCCCAGGCACCAGGTCCTGATGCGGTGCGGCTCGGGCACGCCGTGGGCGATGCGCAGGTCGGAATAGTGGGTTCCGCCGGGGAAGTTGGCGTACTCCAGGAGGTTGCAGGCGTCCTGCACGCCTCGGGTGCCGAGGTTGACGGCCATGATCGGTTCGATGTCGGTCTGCCGTGCCCACGCCATGAACTCGTTGAGACCGAACGTGTTCGGTTCGACGGACCGCCAGGCCAGGTCGAGGGTCGCCGGGCGGTCCTCGCGGGGTCCGACGCCGTCCTCCCACCGGTGGCCGGAGACGAAGTTGCCGCCGGGGTAGCGCACGGTGCTGACGCCGAGTTCCCGGGTCAGTTTGATGACGTCGAGCCGCAGGCCGTCCACGGCGGCCTCGGGATGGCCTGGTTCGTAGACCCCGCCGTAGACGCAGCGGCCCATGTGCTCGACGAACGATCCGAACAGGCGCGGCGGCACCGGCGCGATGGTGAAAGCGGGGTCGATGGTTGCGGTGCAGGTGAACACGCCTGGCTCCGATTTCTCTCCGCACGGGCGGAAGGTCACTTGATGCCGGTGGTCGCGACGCTCTGGACGAAGTGGCGCTCTTGACCAGCGCCTGGTACGACGGTGCGTCGGGCCCGGTGAAGCCGGTGAGCACCGTCAGGTGCACCACGCCGTCGGCGGACGTACCGCCGTCCGCGCCGTTGTCTCCGCAGCCGGCGAGGAGCAGGGAGAGAGCGCCGGCCGTGGCCACCACGACGGCCGCTGGGCCCCGGCCGGTGTGTCTTCCCGGCCGACGAGTCCATTGCGGCCGGGCTGTCCGCTGCGGCCGGGGCGTCCAATGCGGTCATGCTGTCCGCTGCCGTCAGGGGGACCGCTGTGGTCAGGCTGCCCGCGGCCGGCGTGTCCTGTGTGGTTGAGGTGTCCTGTCCTGCCGACGTGCATGCCGATCACTCCCCTCGGTCAGGTGACCGGTGCTCCGGGGCGGGCGAGGCGACGGGGCCGTCTCCCTCGGTGGTTCGGTCGGGGTGGCTGCCGCAGGAGTCGCGGATCACGAGGTCGAACGGCAGCACGGTGTGGGCGGGGTCGGGAGCCGTGCCGTCGAGGAGGTCGAAGAGGACGGTCGCGGCCTGGCGTCCGAGGGCCTGTGCCGGTACGCGGACGGTGGTGATGCCGGGGGTGGTCAGCCGGGAGACGCCGAAGTCGTCGTAGCCGGCCAGCGCGACGTCCTCGGGGATGCGCAGCCCGCGCGAGCGGATCTCCAGCATGGCGCCGTAGGCCATCTCGTCGTTGGCGGCGAAGATCGCCTGAAGGTCGGCCATGCTGTCCAGTACCTGCCGCGCGCACGCCCGCCCCGACTCCTCGCTGAAGTCGCCCACGGCGAGGGTGTGCGTGCAGGGCCGCCCGGAGTCGGCGAGCGCGCCGCGGAAACCCTCGTAGCGGTCCACGGCCGTCTGGTGGTCGAGCGGTCCGCTGATGTGCGCGATACGGGTCAGCCCGTGGTCCCGCACCAGGTGGCGGGTGATGGCGGCGGCGCCCGCGACCTCGTCGACGCCGACGCTCGCCGCGTGCGGCAGCTGCGCGAACCGGCCGACGAGCACCACCGGCAGGGTGGCGTCCACCATGCGTTTCACGTTCGGGTCGCTGATCGAGGCCGAGGCGACGATCGCCCCCGACGCGGCCTGCGAGCGCAGCACCCGTTCGTAGGCGGCCACGCCGTGGGTTTCGTCGGGGTTGGTCGACAGGATCAGCGTCGCGTCCCGCGCGTTGGCCTCGGCGGTGACCCCCACCAGCAGGTGCATGAAGTAGGGGTGTCCGAAGACGTGTTGGCCGGTCTGGGGGACGACCACGGCGATGGACGTCGAACGGCCCGCGCGCAGTGACCTCCCCGCGGAGTTCGGGACGTAGCCGAGCCGGGCCGCGGCGGCACGCACGGCCTGCTTCGTCGGCTCGCTGATGCGCGGGTGGTCGGCCAGCGCCATGGACACCGCGCTCCGCGAGACCCCGACGGCCGTCGCCACGTCCCTGAGGGTGACGTTGGCACGCCCGGCAGCCGTCATCGTCGTCCTGCCTCCGGTGGGTCGTTGTCTGGCCGTGTCCGTCATGCCGCGCCCCTTTCCGGCCTCTCTCGCCACGTTTCCCGCCGTGGACGGCGACCACGGGCGCGGCACGGCCGGGCACATGGGCCGACGGCCAAGGGAAAGGGTCGATCAAGTGCTCCAACGTTTCAGCGATGTGGACGCTAAGTGCCCGCGCACACCCCGTCAAGCCTCTGGAAACGGCTTTGTCCGGGCCGAGTTCACGGACGATCGGCGAGCGCGAGGGGTTGACGCCCCGACCCGGCGTCTCTAGCTTCAAAGCCGCTGAATCGTATGAGCACCGGTTCGGCGCCCGCGCGGCGCCGCCCGCCGCCGGCGTGCCGCTCGTCACAGATCGCTTGTCACAGATCGCTTGTCACAGATCGCCTGCCCGTCGCCGATCGTCCGCACGTCACAGATCGCCCGCTCCTCACCACCACGTGTGCGCGGCGCCCTGCCCTGCCGCGCCCGTACGTCCGCGTCCTCACCGCGGACGTCCGCACCGCCTGGCTCCCGACGGAGAAAGGGTCGACGATGACCGAACACCCGCCACCAGTCCGCTTGCGCACGGCACTGCGGAGATCCCGCCGCGCCCTGCTCGCCCTCTGCGGGGCCCTGGCCCTGACGGTGGGCCTGCTGCTGGGCGTCACCGGACCCGCGAACGCGGCCGACTCGCTGCCCTGCGACGTGTACGGCAACGCGGGCACGCCCTGCGTGGGCGCCTTCAGCACCGTCCGCGCTCTGTACGCCTCGTACGACGGCAGCCTGTACCAGGTCACCCGGGTGCAGGACGGCGCGAAGCTCGACATCGGGCTGCTCGCGCCCGGCGGTTACGCCGATGCCGGGGCCCAGAACGCCTTCTGCACCGGCGCCGCCTGCCGCATCAGCGAGATCTACGACCAGTCACCGCGCCACAACGACCTGCCCGTCGCCGGCGCGGGCACCGCCGGTGCCGCCGACATCGGTGCCCCGGCCAATGCCCTGCACGTCACCGTGAACGGCCACTCGGCGTACGGCGTCTACATCGCGCCGGGGATGGGATACCGCCATCCCGTCGGCTCCGGCGTCGCCACGGACGGGCAACCCGAAGGCATGTACATGGTGACCAGCGGCACCCATGTCGACCGTGACTGCTGCTTCGACTTCGGCAACGTCGAGGCGGTCGCGAACGACACCGGAGCCGGCCACATGGACGCGCTCAACATGTCCACCATTCCCGCCTGCAGTCCCTGCACCGGCACCGGACCGTGGGTGCAGGCCGACCTGGAGAACGGCATCTTCCAGGCGGACACCAACGCCCACAGCACCAACGGCGGCAACTCCAGTCCCTTCGTCACGGCGCTGTTGAAGAACAACGGCCAGACGTCCTTCGCGCTCAAGGGCGGCAACTCCCAGTCCGGCTCCCTCACGACGTGGTGGAACGGCCCCCTGCCCCCGGGCTACGCGCCCATGCGCCAGGAGGGCTCCCTCGTGCTGGGCACCGGGGGCGACAACAGCAACAGGGCGGTCGGCTCGTTCTTCGAGGGCGCGATCACCACCGGCTACCCCTCCGATGCAGCCGACGCCGCCGTCCAGTCGAGCATCGTCGGCGCCGGTTACTCCGGAGACACCGCCGGGGTCGCGCCGTCGACGATCGCCGGGCCCGGCGGCAAGTGCGTCGACGTGACCGGCGACGACGTGGCCGGCAAGACCACGGCCGTCCAGCTGTGGGACTGCCAGAGCCGCTCCACCGACCAGCGGTGGACCCACGACGCCGACGGCTCGCTGCGCACCCTGGGCCGCTGCATGGACGTCGTCGGCAACGTCACCACGCAGAACGCGCAGATCCAGCTGTACGACTGCAACGGGGTCGGCGGCCAGAAGTGGGTGCAGCGGGCCGACGGCTCCCTGCTCAACCCGCAGTCCGGGCGCTGCCTGGACGCGACGGACGGCGCCACCGCCAACGGCACCCGGCTGCAGATCCACGACTGCAACGGCACCGCGGCGCAGGTCTTCACCGTCGGCGGCGGCTCGATGATCCCGGGTCCGGCCAAGAAGTGCCTGGACGTGAACGGCGACGACGTCGGCGGCAACGGCACCGCGGCGCAGCTGTGGGACTGCCAGTCCTACGCCCGGGACCAGCACTGGGTGCACACCTCCACCAACAGGCTGACCACACTGGGACGCTGCCTGGACGTGGCCGGCAACGCCACCGCGCAGAACACGCAGGTGCAGCTCTACGACTGCAACACCGCGGTGGGCGGCCAGGTCTGGGTGCAGCAGGCCGACGGCTCCCTGCTCAACCCGCAGTCCGGGCGCTGCCTGGACGCGACGGACGGCGCCACCGCCAACGGCACCCGGCTGCAGATCCACGACTGCAACGGCACCGCGGCGCAGAAGTTCCCCCTGAGCGGCTGACCCGTACGGCCCCGCATGAGGCGGCCCCTCCCCCAGGGGGCCGCCTCATGCAACGCTGCAACGGCACGGCATCGGGCGGGACTCCCGTGACTCCTTGCCGGACCCCCTCGAACAGGCCCGTCACCGTCGCGACCCCGTCGGCGGCTTCCCGGGCCACCGTCACCCGGTCCGGCTCCGAACGGCACCGGGCACAGGAACGGGGCCGGCGGCCCTTGCGCACACCGCATTCCCTGCACTTCGTCATGCCCCATACTCCCCTGCCGCCGCACCCCGCGCGGAGGCGCGGCGACGACGGCCCCCAAAACGGGCCGCCTCAAGGCACCAGCGGCCGTCTGCCGCCGACCGTGGACTCCCGCTCCTCCAGCCAGTGCGGGGCCACATGCACCTCGAACGGCAGACGTGTCTCCGAGCGGATGCGAGCCGCCAGGCACTTCACGGCCAGGGAGGCGACGGCCGTCAGATCGGGGACCACGGTGGTGAGGGACGGTGTACTGTACAGCGCCTCCTGCGACCCGTCGACGCCGGCCAGCGCGATGTCACCCGGGACGTCCAGGCCCGCTTCGTGCACGGCCCGCTGCGCGCCGACGGCCAGCATGTCGCTGAAGCAGAAGACCGCGTCGGGCCGTACGTGTGCGGGCAGCTCGATGAGCGCGCGCATTGCCAGCAGGCCGTTGCGTCGGTCGAACTCCTTGACGGCAGGGGCCAGGCGCGGATCGAAGGGCAGTCCGGCCGCGTGCAGTGCCTGCTGGAAGCCCTCCAGGCGCTGGCGGCTGGTCGCCGACGCCTTGCGGTCCGCGCCGATGGCCGCGATCCGGGTGCGGCCGAGACCGGCCAGGTGCGCGGTGGCGTCCCGCGCGGCGGCGACGTTGTCGATGAGGACGTGGTCGACGACCAGGTCAGCGGGTTCGTAGCTGCGTTCGCCGAGGAGGACCAGAGGGAACTGGTCCGCGACCGGGGCGAGTTCGGCGGTCGTGACGTGCAGCGGCGAGAGGATCACGCCGTCGAGCAGTGACGCGCCGACGCCGGTGGCCAGGCGCAGTTCCTCCGCCGGGTCGCGGAGCGTCTCCTCGATCAGGACGGTCAGTCCGAGCGCGGTGGCCTCCGTCCGTACGTGGTGGGCGAGGTCCGCGAAGTACGGCGTGGTCAGTTCCGGGACGGCGAGGGCGATCAGGCCGCTGCGCCCCGTGCGCAGCCGGCGGGCCGACGGGTTGGGCCGGTAACCGAGTTCCTGCACGGCCCGCATCACTCGTTCCCGCGTGGCGGGGGACACCCGCGGGGCATCACGTACAACGTTGGAAACGGTCTTGATCGACACCCCCGCGCGCTGCGCCACGTCTTTGAGTGTCACTGCTGTCACCGAACGGTCCCCTCACTGGTCTTTCTCGGATTATGCATGCCCCGGCCGCGACTGTCAGCGATCTTGACGAGCTTCCGCTGTTTTCGGACGAAGGGTTGACCTCCCGGATCCACGGCAGTTACAACGTTGGAATCGATAGCAAGCGGTTGCTGACGCCGTTGCAGTCGTGACGACGGCCGGGGTCCTCGGGGCACGGCCGCCTGCCACTTGTCTTCGTGCTGTCCGCCGCTCACCTTCGTACCGCCCGCCGTACTCCACCCCGTCCGCCTCACGAGAGGGACCGTATGTCTCCGCATCGTTCGAACGCGCCGCTGCGCACAGCCGTGGTCGGCACGGGAGGTATCGCGCGCTCCAGCCATCTCCCGGCCCTGCAGGCGCTGGCCGCGGAGGGGGAGACGGAGGTCGTGGCCGCGGTCGACGTGGACGGCCACGCCGTGCGCGCGTTCGCCGACGAGTCCGGGATCCCTCATGCGAGCACGGACCTCGACGCGATGCTGGCCGAAGTACGTCCCGACCTGGTGGTGTTGTGCACGCCGCCCGCCGTGCACCGGGAGCAGTCCGTGGCCGCGCTGCGCGCCGGTGCCTGGGTCTGGTGCGAGAAACCGCCGTGTCCCTCGCTGGCCGACTACGACGCCGTCGAGGCCGCGGCGAAGGGCGGCGACGCGGACCCGTACGCGTCCATCGTCTTCCAGCACCGCTTCGGCTCGGGCGCCCGGCACGTGCGCCGCCTGCTGCACGGCGGCGCGTTCGGCCGGCCGCTGGTGGCGCACTGCCAGACCACCTGGTACCGGGACGCCGCCTACTACTCCGTGCCGTGGCGGGGCCGTTGGGCGACCGAGGGCGGCGGCCCGGCCATGGGCCACGGCATCCATCAGACGGATCTGCTGCTGGACCTGATGGGCCCGTGGGCCGAGGTGCACGGCATGGCGGCCCGCCTGGTCCACGACGTGGAGACCGAGGACGTGTCCACCGCACAGGTCCGCTTCCAGAACGGCGCCGTCGCCACGGTGGTCAACAGCGTGCTGAGCCCGGACGAGGTCAGCCGGATCCGGATCGACTGCGAACTGGCGACGATCGAACTGAGCCACCTGTACGGCTACCGCAACGGGGACTGGCGCATCACCCCGGCTCCGGGCGTCCCGGAGCCGACCGTGGCCGCCTGGCGCGACTTCGGTACGGACGAGCCCAGCTCACACCTCGCCCAACTGCGCGCCCTCGTCGCCGACATCAAGGCCGGCCGACGCCATCCCACCAGCGGTCCGGGGGGCCGGCGGACGCTGGAGTTCATCACCGCCCTGTACAAGTCCGCGTTCACCGGCACGCCCGTGCGCGCGGGCGACATCGGTCCCGGTGACCCCTACTACACCGAGCTGCACGGCGGTGCCCCGGGCTGGGCACCGGCCGACTCCGAGGAAGAGGACCACGCATGACCCTGGCACTGACCCACGCCCACGGGGACCGGATCACCGTGGCCCACCAGGCCACCGGTACCGAGCTGTTCGCCTACGTGTACCGGCCCGAAGCCGCATGGGAGGCCCCCAAGCCCTACCTGCACCCGATCCGGACCCTGTCCGGGGCCCTCGTCACCGACTACCGGCCCAACGACCACCGGTGGCACAAGGGCCTGCAGCTGACCGCCTCCCACCTGTCGGGGCAGAACCTGTGGGGCGGCAACACGTATGTGCACGGCGAGGGGTATCTCGCCCTGCCGGAGAAGGTCGGCTCGATGGCGCACACCGCCTTCGAGGAGGTCTCCGTCGCGGGCGAGCGCGCCGTCATCGCCGAGCGTCTGACCTGGCACCCCCACGACGGGGAACTCTGGGCCGAGGAGGAGCGCCGCCTCGAAGTGTCCGAGGTCGACCCCGGGGCCGGGAGCTGGTCGCTGACCTGGACCTCCGCCGTCGTCAACCGGCGTCCACAACCGCTGCGTTTCGGCAGTCCGACGACCCACGGGCGCCCGGCGGCCGGCTACACCGGCCTGTTCTGGCGGGGGCCGCGGGCCTTCCGCGACGGGCAGGTCTTCAGCGCCGAGGCCGACGGCGGCGACCTGATGGGGACCCAGGCGGACTGGCTGGCGTACGTCGGTGAGCACGACGGGCGGGACGGACACGCGACGATGATCTTCGAGCACGCACCGGGCAACGACCACTTGGGCGACAAGGGGACGCACCCGGCGCACTGGTTCGTGCGCAGCGACCCCTTCGCGGCGGTCGCGCCGTCCTGGGCGTTCCACGAGGAACTCGTCCTCGCCCCCGGCGACACCCTCACCCGCAGCTACCGCGTGACCGTCGCGGACGGCGCCTGGGACCGCGGCCGGGTCGCCGCCCACGTGCGCGGACACGCGTGGTGAGCGCCGCATACGACGGCTTTCCCGGGGCGGTCGCGGTGTCCCGGCTGCGGGTGTACGACTGGCCCACCCCGGACGGCCGGCCCGGCGGCGGCACCCCGCACCTGCACCTCACGTGCAGCGAGGGGTACGTGGTGACGGCGGGCCGGGGAACGGTCCAGACGCTGACCGCCTCCGGCTTCCGCGAGAGCCCGCTCGGGCCGGGCACGGTGGCCTGGTTCACGCCCGGCACGATCCACCGCCTGATCAACGACGGCGGTCTGGAGATCACCGTCGTGATGCAGAACAGCGGCCTGCCCGAGGCCGGCGACGCGGTGCTCACCCTGCCCCAGGACCTCCTCGCCGAACCCGATACGTATGCGGGTGCGGTGCGGATCCCCGGCGACGTTCCCGAGGCCGAGCAGGCAGCGGTCGCGCGCGCCCGCCGGGACCTGGCGACCGGCCGGTTCCGTCAGCTGTGCGAGGCCACCGAGAGCGGCGACCCGAAGCCGCTCGCCGCCTTCCACCGGGCCGCAGCCGAACTGGTGCGGCCCCGCCTCGACGCGTGGGAGCAGCGCTGGCGCGAGGGCGCGCTCGCCGCCGCCCGGGCGACGGGTACCCAACTCGACGCCCTGCGCCGACAGGATGCGCGACATCTGGCCGAGGCCCGGGTCGTCTCCACCGGGCCCACCGTGCAAGGACGCTTCGGCATGTGCGGCCGCCTGGACGTCTACCCGGGAACCTGACCGGACGTCCGCCCCGAAGTTCCGGCCGGCCACCCCCTCCCTCCGGGGGCGCATCCCGGCGGCCGGCCGGCCCCACCACTCCCCTGCCCCCTCACCCCGTTCCCGTCCCTCATCCGCGCCCTTCCGGAAGGCCCCCTATGCCCGAGCCCCGAAGAAGCGGCGGGCACCGACTTCTGAGCCGCCGTACCGTCCTGGCCTCGGCCGCCGTCGGTCTCAGCACCGCCCTGACCCCCGCACTCTCCGCCTGTTCCGCCGCGAACGGCGGCACGTCCGGCGGCATCACCCTCAGGTTCTCCTGGTGGGGCAACGACGACCGTGCCGCGCGCACCGAACAGGCCGTGCGGCTGTTCGAAAAGGAACACCCCGGCATCAGAGTCCGGACGTCGAACTCGGACTTCGGGTCGTACCTGCAGAAGCTGGCCACCCAGGCCGCCGGCGGCGGGCTGCCCGACGTGGTCCAGCTCGACTACCGCCAGATCTCCCAGTACGCGGGCAGCAAGGCCATCCTGCCGCTGGGCGACGCCATCGACGACGGCACGATCCGTACCTCCGAGCTGGACGCGGGACTGCTGCGCACCGGCAGCTACGAGGACAGGCAGTACGCCCTGCCCATGGGCCGCGGCATCACCGGATACGCCTACGACTCCGCCCTCTACCAGAAGGCCGGCATCCCCACGCCCCGGCCCGGCTGGACCTGGGAGGAGTGGGCGGAGGACAACAGGAGGATCGCCGCCCTGCGGCTGAGATCCCCCGACGGGCGGCCCGTCACGGGCGCAGGCGACGGCGGCGGCAACGAGGACGTCTTCGAGGACTGGCTGCGCAGCCGCGGCGGACAGCTCTACGCGAGCCAGACCCGCCTCGGGTTCACCGAGGACGACCTCACCGGCTTCTGGACGTTCTTCGACACGCTCCGCAGACAGGGGGCCGTCGCCGCCGCCGAGGACACGGCACAGGCGAACAGCACCGAGACCTCCCCCATGGGCCGGGGCCTGGCCGCCGCCGACTTCACCTGGGACGCGCCGTTCCCCGGGTACACGGCGCTGCTCGGCGACGGCACCCACTTCGCGCCGGTGCCCACGACCGACGGCCACGCCGGCGCGTACTTCAAGCCGTCGATGCTCGTGGGCGTCGGCGCGCACACCGCGCACCCCAAGGAAGCGGCCCAGTTGGTCGACTTCCTGGTCAACGACCCGCGGGCCGGTGACGTCCTCGGCTTCACCCGGTCCACCCCGCCCAACAGGACGGTCGCCGGCCGCGTCGCCAAGACCCTTGAGGGTGCGGAGAAGGAGATCTATGACTACGCCGTGAAGATGGAGAAATACGGCCTGAGCCTCCCGCCGACCGCGCCCCCGCGGGGCGATCTGGCGATCCAGACCGCCTTCAAACGGGACTACCAGCGTGTGATGTTCGGGCTCGCCACCCCACGGCAGGCGGCGCGCGAACTCATCGACGAGGCCAACAGGGAGCTGAGGTCATGAGCACGGTGTCGACCAGGGCGCCCGCGCGCGCCGGCCGTACGCAGGAAACGCGGTCGCCGGCCAGGCGCCGCCGCGGACGCGAACAGCAGTGGCCCGCCTTCGTGTTCCTTACGCCGTGGATGATCGGTGCGGTCGTGCTGACCCTGCTGCCGATGGCCGTGTCCCTGTACCTGTCGTTCACGGACTACAACCTGTTCGACCCGCCGCACTGGGTGGGCCTGCGCAACTATACCGAGATGCTGACCGAGGACCCCCGCTACTGGCGCTCGGTCGGCACCACCCTGCTGTACGTCGTGATCGCCGTGCCCCTCAAGCTGGCCGCCGCGCTCGGGGTGGCGATGCTCCTGAAGAACCTCGGGCGCGGTCGCTCCTTCTACCGCTCCGCGTTCTACGCGCCCTCCCTGCTCGGCGCGAGCATGTCGATCGCCCTGGTGTGGCGCGCGCTGTTCAATGACGGCGGCTCGGTCTCCCACGTGCTGGACGCCGTCGGCATCCACGCCGGCGGCTGGGTCGGCAACCCCCACCTGGCGGTGTACGCGGTCGTCCTGCTGACGGTGTGGCAGTTCGGCGCCCCCATGGTGATCTTCCTGGCGGGGCTGCAGCAGATCTCGCCCGACCTCTACGAGGCCGCCGCGCTGGACGGCGCGAGCCGCCTGCGGCAGTTCCTCTCCATCACCGTGCCGATGCTGTCCCCGGTCGTGTTCTTCAACCTGGTGCTGGAGACCATCCAGTCCTTCCAGGTGTTCACCCCGGCCTTCGCGATCAGCGGCGGCGACGGCGGCCCCGCCGACTCGACGCTGTTCTACACGCTGTACCTCTACGAGCGCGGCTTCACCGCCTCGCACATGGGTTACGCGGCGGCGATGGCCTGGCTGCTGCTGATCGTGATCGGCATCGTCACCCTGATCCTCTTCAGGACCTCCCGGTCCTGGGTCTTCTACGCGGACGAGGAGGGACGATGAACCTCGCCCCCAGACGATGGCTGCCGCACACGCTCGCCGTCGTCAGCCTGCTGGTCCTGCTCTACCCCGTGGCCTGGCTCCTCGCCACCTCGCTCAAACCGGCCGACGAGGTGGTGACCAGCCTCGATCTGTGGCCCAGCCACCTGGAATGGTCGAACTACACGACCGCCCTGGACGGTGTGTCCGGCGTCTCCGTCACCCGGCTGCTCGGCAACACCCTGCTGATCGCCGCGGGTGCCGTCGTCGGCAACGTCCTGTCCTGCTCACTGGCCGCCTACGCCTTCGCCCGGCTGCGCTTTCGCATGCGCGGGCCGATGTTCGGCTTCATGGTGGCGACGCTGATGCTGCCCCACCACGTCGTGCTGATCCCGCAGTACATCATCTTCAACCGGCTGGGCATGGTGGACTCGTACTGGCCGCTGATCCTGCCCAAGTTCCTGGCCACCGAGGCGTTCTTCGTCTTCCTCATCGTCCAGTTCATGCGCGGGCTGCCCCGCGAACTGGAGGAGTCGGCCCGTATCGACGGCTGCGGTGCGTTCCGCACCTACTGGGCCATCACGCTGCCGCTGACCCGGCCCGCGCTCATCACCACGGCCATCTTCACGTTCATCTGGACGTGGAACGACTTCTTCACGCAGATGGTCTACCTGTTCTCGCCGGACAAGTTCACCATCACCCTGGCCCTGCGCAGCTTCGTCGACCAGTCCAGCACCTCCGCGTACGGCCCGATGTTCGCCATGTCGGTCATCTCCGTGCTGCCGATCGTGCTGTTCTTCTTCGTCTTCCAGCGCTATCTGGTGCAGGGCGTGGCCACCTCGGGACTGAAGGGCTGACGGCACATGACCCAGGTCTCCTCCCCCTCCGCCAAAGGCCGCCGGGAACCCGGCGAGGTCTTCGGCAACGGCTTCACCCTCTTCGCCGACATGCTGCTGGTGGGCCTGCTCACCAGCGCCACATGCCTGCCGGTCGTCACGGCGCCCGCCGCGTTCGCCGCCGCGTCGGCGACGCTGCGGCCGGCCGCCGGCCACGGCGCACCGGTCGGGACCGCCGCGTACCTCGCGCACCTGCGCGCCCGCCTGTCCGTCGCCTCCCTGGCCGGTGGCCTGCTGGCGCCGGTGCTCGTGGTGATCCTGCTGATCGACATGGGTCTGCTGGACAGCGCGCTGCCCGGAGCGCCCGCCGTGGCCCTCGCGCTCGTCCTGCTGGTCCTCGGCGCCGCCGTCGTGGCGCTGCGCGCCACGGCGTTGCAGGCGCCGCACCGCCTGTCCGTGCGCGAGGCGCTGCTCCGCTCGGCCGCCGACCCGCGCGGCACCCTCCTGCTGGCGGCCGGCGTGGTCCTGGCCGGACTCCTCGCCTGGTCGATACCGCTGCTGATCCCCCTGCTGCCCGGCCCGCTCGCCTTCGCCGCGACGGTCGTGGACATCCGCTCGGCGCCACACCACGGTTCCGGCTGAGCCACCGATGCGCGACCGCATCATCGCAGCGGCGAAGAGGCTCGCCACGGGCGCACCCGTGCGGATCGCGCACCACCGTCCCTGGTCCCGAACGTCCGTGTACGACACGACCGGAGCTCCCGCATGCCCATGCCCCGCACCCACCTGGACGCCGCCGGCCATCCGCGGCCGCAACTCGTCCGGGACCCCGACTGGCACGATCTGAGCGGACCGTGGCAGTTCGCCCACGACGACGCCGACCGCGGCCGGTCGGAACGCTGGATGGCCCCCGGCACCACCGGGCCCTTCACCGCGACCATCACCGTGCCCTACCCACCGGAGTCCGAGTCCTCCGGCATCCATGACACCGGCTTCCATCCCGTCCTGTGGTACCGGCGCACCGTCGAAGTGGCCCCGCCCGCGCCGGGCCGCCGTCTCCTGCTGCACTTCGGGGCGGTCGACTACCGGGCCGAGGTATGGGTGAACGGCCACCCGGTGGGCCGGCACGAAGGCGGCCACACGGGCTTCACCTGCGACCTCACCGACGTCGTCGACCAGGACGGCGCCCAGGTCGTCGTGGTCCGGGCCGAGGACCAGCCGGGCGACGCCGCGCAGCCCCGGGGCAAGCAGGACTGGCGCCGCGACCCGCATGTCATCTGGTACCACCGCACCTCCGGGATCTGGCAGCCGGTATGGCTGGAGGAGGTCCCGGACGAGCATCTGACGGCGGTGCAGTGGACACCCGACGTCGCCCATGCCCGCGTCCGCTGCCAACTGCGCCTGAGCCGCCTGCCGAGCCGGCCGCTGCGGGCGACGGTCCGCTTCGCCCTGGGTGATCGCCTCCTGGCGGAGCAGCGTGTCCTGACGGACGGCCAGGACACGGTGTTCGACATCGCGGTGCCCGCCCTGCGCCACGGACAGGAACTCGACGACCTGCTCTGGAGCCCGGAACGCCCGCACCTGACCGACGCGTCGGTGGTGCTGAGCGACGCCGCCGACGACACGCCCGTCGACAGCGTCACCTCCTACGTCGGGCTGCGCGACCTCGGCTGGGACGACGGCGTCTTCCTCCTCAACCACAAGCCCTACTTCCTGCGCTTCGCGCTCCAGCAGGGTTACTGGCCCGCGTCCCACCTGTCCGCCTCGGCCGACGAACTGCGCCGCGACGTCGAACTGGCCAAGGACATCGGCCTCAACGGGCTGCGCATCCACCAGAAGATCGAGGACCCGCGCTTCCTCTACTGGGCCGACCGGCTCGGGCTGCTGCTGTGGGAGGAGATGCCGTCCGCCTACACCTTCGGCACACCGACCGTGCAGCGCGTGATCAGCGAATGGACCGAGGCCGTCACCCGCGACCTCAGCCACCCCTCGATCGTGGGCTGGGTCCCGGTCAACGAGTCCTGGTCCGTCCCGAACCCCGCTCTCGTCCCGGAGCAACGGCACTTCATGGACGCCCTCTACCACCTGACGAAGGCCCTGGACCCCTCGCGCCCCGCCGTCTCCAACGACGGCTGGGAGATCTCCGCCGCCGACATCTGGGGCGTGCACGACTACACCCAGCACGCTGAGGAGCTGCGGGAACGCTACGGCCACGCGTCTCTGCGCCGGGGCGAGCTGGTCGAGCGGTGGCCCGGCGCCAGGCGGCTGACCCTGGCAGGCACCCGGCACGAGGGGCAGCCCGTCGTCCTCAGTGAGTTCGGCGGGGCCACCTTCGAGCCGGCGCAGGGGCAGGAGTGGTTCGGCTACGACACCGTCGCCACGGAGCAGGACTTCGCCGACCGGCTGGCCGGTCTGGTGGGGGCGGCGGTGGACTCCGGTCTCGCCGGCTTCTGCTACACCCAGTTCACCGACACCCTCCAGGAGACCAACGGGCTGCTCACCCCGGACCGCCGCCCCAAGATCCCGCTCGCCGACCTGCGCGCCATCCTCACCCGGCCCCGCAGGCAGTCCCCGCCCGGGGCCTGAGGCGTGCCGCTCCCGCACCCGGCGCATCAGGGTGCGGGAGCGCGGGAAGCACAGGCGGCCTGCCGACGGACATGAGCGCCGCCGGCTCGCAGGAGGATGCGGGCGCGGGTGCGCGGCGCCGAGCACGGGCAGGCCGGCAAGGAGAGAATCATGTCGAAATGCGCGCCGCGGAGGGTCACATGGCCGCCCGCGGAAAGCGCCCGGATGATCTCGATCGCCTCCTCCAGCCCTTCCTCCCGCCCATCGATCGACGGTCAACCACTGCCCGCCCCGTGCTCTCCCAGGCACTTGCCCGAGCCGGGCCCAGCCGGACCGGGGCGCCGCGGGAGCGGCGTCCCCGCGGGACCGGGTCCCCCGAAGCAGGCTCGTGACGGCCCTCGCGCTCACGGCGGCGGCGGGAGAGGATGCCTGGTATGAGTGTGCGCCCGCTGCCCCAGAGCACCCCCGCCGCCCAAGGCGTCGACGCCGACGGAGTCCACGCCTTCCTCGACGCCCTCGAAGCGGCCCCCGGCATAGAACCCCACAGCCTGATGATCCTGCGCCACGGCCACGTGGTCGCCTCCGGCTGGTGGGCGCCGTACGCCGAGGACCGTCTTCACCTCCTCTACTCGCTGAGCAAGAGCTTCACGGCGACGGCCGCCGGCCTCGCCGCCGCGGAGGGCCTGATCCGGCTGGACGACCCGGTGATCTCGTACTTTCCGGAGTTCGAGGCGGAGATCACCGATCCGCGCAGCCGCGCGATGCTGGTACGGCACGTGGCGTCGATGGCCAGCGGCCATGTGGCGGAGACCCTGGACCGCGCGCGTGCCATGGACCGGGAGGAACTGGTGCGCGGCTTCCTGCTGGTGCCGCCGGACCGCGACCCGGGCACCGTCTTCGCCTACAACCAGCCCGCCACCTACACGCTCGCCGCGATCGTCCAGCGGGTCACGGGCCAGTCGCTCATCGACTACCTGCGTCCGCGCCTGTTCGAACCGCTCGGTATCGGCGAGGCGGCCTGGCAGCGCGACCGGGCCGGACGCGACGTGGGTTTCTCCGGTCTGCACGCCACCACGGACGCCGTCCTCCGGCTCGGCCGGCTGTACCTCCAGGGCGGGATGTGGGAGGGCGAGCGTCTGCTGCCCGAGTCGTGGGTGGCCGAGGCCACGCGGGTGCAGGTCTCCAACGGGGATTCCCTGAGCGGGACCGACTGGCAGCAGGGCTACGGCTTCCAGTTCTGGATGTGCCGGCACGGCTACCGAGGTGACGGCGCCTACGGGCAGTTCTGCGTGGTGCTGCCCGAGTACGACGCCGTGATCGCGACGACCGCGGCGACCGTGCAGATGCAGCAGGTGCTGGACCTGGTCTGGGAGCATCTGCTGCCCGCCTTCCGGCCCGGTCCACTGTCTGACAGGGAGCGGACGGACGCAGCGCTGACGGAACGCCTCTCGGGGCTTGCGCTGCCGCCCGCCGGGGGCAAGCCCGCGCCCGCCGAGCGCGCCGAGGAGTGGGCGGCCGTCGAGTTCACCCCGGCCGAGCCGCTGGCCAGGACGACATCCGTGGAGGTCGCGGCCGGCGCCGACGGCACGCGCCTCACCCTTGTCGAGGACGACGGTCACCGCATCGAACTGCGGCTGGCGGAGAACGAGTGGAGCATCGCCGAGGAACCGGTCCCGACCGCGGTCAGCGGCGGCTGGACGGACACCGGCACGCTGACCGTGGACGTGATCTTCCTGGAGACCCCGCACCGGCTCACACTGACCTGCTCCCTGCCCGACCGCACATTCACCGCACGCTGGCACACCGAGCCGCTGCAGCCGCTGCCCCTGCGGGCGATGGGGGCGCCCCGCCGCTAGGACGTCTGCCCACAGTCCCGCCGGGGCGGCGGAAAACCAGGTGGACTCGGCGTACTGCCTGGGTAAGGTCGGGCAATGTCCGAGCTGAAGCAGCTGTGTGCCGGCCATGCCCCGGCGGTCCTGGCCTTCGAGCTGGCGAACCGCGCCTACTTCGCCGCTTCGGTCCCCGATCGCGGCGACGACTTCTTCCACCGGTTCGCCGACCGGTACGACGCCTTGCTGGCTGAGCAGGAGGCCGGCATCTGCGCCTTCCACGTGCTGGTCGCCGAGGACGGTTCGGTGCTCGGCCGGTTCAACCTGGTCGACATCGAGGACCACACGGCGGAACTCGGCTACCGGGTCGCGCAGCACGTCGCCGGCCGTGGCGTGGCGACCATGGCCGTCCGGGAGCTGTGCCGGCTGGCGGTGGCCCGACATGGGCTGCACACGCTGCGCGCGGCCACGGCCCACCAGAATGCCGCGTCCCAGAAGGTGCTGGTCAAGGCCGGGTTCGTCCCCGTCGGCCCGGCCGACCCGGTCCACCTCGGCGGTAAGCCAGGCACCTGGTACCGGCGCGACCTGGTGCTCCCCTGATCGGACTCGGTGTCCGGGCGGGATAAGCCAAATCTCTTGGAATCCTCCCGGACCGGCACCTCATCGAGTGATTTCCGTCCATATTCGTATCTCTGGCAGTGGTCGGATGGCATCGTCTTGCTTGGCGGATCACGCCGGGTTTTCCATGACGAAGAACGCCGATCAGAATGAGCCGGTCGGTGACGGCAATCTCGGAGTGGCCTGGGGGGATGACGTATTGGTTCATCTGCCTGGGGAAGAGAAACGGGGACCGGATCGGGGAGTGTGTGTGACAGGAAGAATGGAGCAATCCCCGTGATGTTGAGGCCCTTGCATCCGCCTTCCCGCGTGTATCAGAGTCCGCTGCTCGACAGTACGCGGTGGAACTCCTATACGCCCCGAAGCGGTGACATCATCATTTCCACCGCCACCAAGGCCGGCACCACGTGGACGCAGAAGATCGTGGCATCGCTGATCTTTCAGAGTATCCGTCTGCCTCTTCCGCTCATGGAGCTGAGCCCATGGCTCGACATGGGTATCGCCCCGCTCCCCGATGTCATGGCGTCGCTTTCCGGCCAGCGCCATCGGCGTTTCATCAAAACGCATCTGCCCCTGGACGCGCTGCCGTTCTATGCGGAGGTTTCCTATCTGGTGGTGGGCCGGGACCTGCGGGACCTCGCCCTGTCCACCCACCACCACGCCCGCAGTATGAGTTCGGCCGGGCCGCGTGCCGCCGTCGCGGCGGCCATGGAGAGCCATGGCGAGAAGGACGCTTCGTCGTTCATTCCTCCGGAAGTACCCGAGGACGTGCACGCGTTCTGGCGGGAGTTCTTCACCCGTAGCGCATATCCGTGGGAAGAGGACGGCTGGCCCTACAATTCGCCCACCCATCATCTCCGTTCCTGGTGGGAACACCGGTCCGAGCCCAACATCTGCTTCCTGCACTACCAGGACATGCTGGACGACCTGGAGGGCCAGATGCGCCGGCTGGCCGATTTCCTCGGCATCTCCGTCGACGCCCGCCTCTGGCCGGACCTGGTGCGGGCCTGCACCTTCGCCGAGATGAAGGCGAAAGGGCACGAGATCTGGGACTCGGGCCTCTCCGGCTCCGCACTCGGGACGTGGAACTTCTTCCACAAGGGCACGAGCGGCCAGTGGCACACCCTGTGTTCCGAGGACGAACTCGCGCTGCACGACGAAGTACTGCTGCGGCTCCCCGAGGACCTTCGCTCCTGGCTTGCCCGCGGCGCATCGCCGTTTTCGACGTGAGCGATGCCACCGCCCGGGTCTCGGTTCCGTTCCGGTGGCCGCGTCAGCCCGGCGGACGCTTGGGTACGACGAGTTCCCGGCGCAGCTTCATCACCAACGTGCGGTGCTGGTTGTAGCCGCGGGTCTCCACGCCCACCTGACCGCGGCCGTCACGTTCGGGGATGTCGCGCTTGGCGTACACCTCGCTCTCCGCGTAGAGGGTGTCTCCGTGCAGAACCGGCGCATGGTGCTCGATCTTCTCGAAGCCGCAGTGGGTGATGGCACGCCCCGCCACATCCGCCTCGGACAGGCCCAGTAGCAACGAGAAGACATAGCTTCCGATGACCAGTGGTTGTTTGTACCGGGTCGCGGTCTCGGCGTAGTGGGCGTCCAGGTGCAGGGGGTGTCGCACCATGGTCAGAAGGGAGAACAGGTGGTGGTCGTACTCCGTGACCGTCTTGCCCGGCCAGTGGCTGAAGACCTGTCCGGCCTCGAATTCCTCGAAATACCTGCCGAAGCTCAATGAACACCTCTTCAGGGGAGTGGACGGCAGTGGTCGTCCGGTCGGGAATGCCCTGTCCCGGGGATCACTTCCATGCAGGTCCCCCGGCCGAATCCCACGATCAGCCCAGAGCCCCCGATCGTGCTCCGGCTCGGAGCAGAACAGCGGAGCGCCTTCTCACCGCCGCCCCGGGCCGCGATCGCCGTGCGGGCGGACGGGAAGGGCCCGCAGCGCCCGCAGGAGGACACTGGTGCGTTGACGTGCTCACCTAATCCAGCCTGCCGCCGACGGAGCCGGTCAGGGTCCTGTCTGAACGGCTCATGGCCGACGGACACTGCGAGCGCTTTGCTTCAATGGTGAGTGCGCCGTGAATGGGGTAGGCCCGTTCTCGGTTCTGCCGGTTGTGTGCCTTGTTCAGCCCTGCGGACTCAGTCCCGCCACGGCCAGGCGGAACAGCCGGTCCGCCTGGGCGGCGGGGTCGGGGTAGTGTTCCGTGGCCAGGACGATGCCGACGACCAGCGTGATCAGGTCGGCGACAGTGACGCCTGTCGCCAGCGCGCCGTCCTGCACGGCGCGGCGCAGCAGAGGGCCTGCCGCCTCTTCCAGTGCCGCCGAGCAGCTGTTCTCGTGCACCGGGCCGTCGTAGGCCAGTGCGGCCGCCAGCCCCCGGGCGGAGACGGAGTAGGCGACGACGTCATCAAGCCATTCCAGGAGCGCGTTCCGGCTGTCGCCCTTGCCGGTCAGCTCATGGGCACGGACGCACAGGGCCTCGATCCGTTTCCGGGAGACTGCTTCCAACAGTGCGCGGCGCGTGGGGAAGTGTCGGCGCACGGTTGCTGAGCCGACCCCCGCGGTGCGGGCGATCTGTTCCAGGGAGGCGTCGGCACCATGGGCAGCGACCTCCTCCTCGGCCACGGCGAGGATGCGCGTGTAGTTGCGTCGGGCGTCCGCACGCTGGCGCTCGGGCATGGCATCACCTCCAGGATTGATAATTGGCGGGCCTCGCCGTATCGTACCGAAGCAGAAACGGCGGGACCCGCCGTTTAATCGGCGAGTAACCCGAGGAAGCGCCATGTCCACAGATCCCGCACCCGTCCTGGTCACCGGCGCTACCGGCAGGCAGGGCGGGGCCACCGCCCGCGCACTGCTCGCGGCGGGCGTTCCCGTCCGCGCCCTGGTGCGCGACGCAGCCACCGACCGGGCCAAGGCCGTCGAGGCATTCGGTGCCGAGCTGGTCACCGGCGACCTTCACGACCGCGATTCCGTGATCCGGGCCGCCGAGGGCGTCTGCGCCGTCTTCTCCGTGCAGATGCCCGGCATCACCGCGGAAGGCTTCGATTTCGAAGGGGAGGTGGCCCAGGGCGTCAACCTCATCGAGGGCGCGAAGGCCGCCGGAGTGCCGCAGTTCGTGCACACATCCGTCACCGGCGCCGGCCAGCACACCGAAACTCCCGGTTGGGCCGAAGGCCGCTGGGCTTCGATGGAACCCACCCTGGGCGCCAAGAGCGCGATCCAGGACCGGGTTCGCGCGGCCGGTTTCCCCCACTGGACCCTTCTCAAGCCGGGCTTCTTCATGGAGAACTTCCTCCCGTCCATGGCATTCCTGTTCCCGCGCGGCATAGAGGGCGGCCTAGTGAGCGTTCTGAACCCCGAGACGCGGCTGTCCCTGGTCGCGGTGGACGACATCGGCAGGGCAGCCGCCGCGGCCATCACTGCGCCGGAGCGATTCGGCGGAGTCGAACTGGAGTTGGCGAGCGACTACCTGTCGATGACGGAGGTCGCAGAGGTTCTCTCACGTGCTCTGGGCACACAACTGTCTGCGCCGGACATGACCGAGGAGGAGGCCCTCGCCGCCGGAATGCCAGCGATGGGCGCCACCCACGAGTGGCTGAACGTGGCCGGCCAGCCTGGCCGCCCGCAGTACGCGAGGGACCTCGGCATCCCACTCACCAGCTTCGAGGAATGGACGCAGCAGCACATGCGGCCCACCGCCTGACCCGGCCCCGAGTCTCACCTGGTCCGTCACCTGGCCAACGGAAGACGGCTGGCGCGTCACGGCCGCTTCGGAGGGGCTCCCGGCCGTCGCCTGGTACACGATGATCACCTGTTGCTCGGCGCTGCCGACGGTGAGCGCCAGCCTTCGCAGGGCGAGGCTGCCGGCTACCGGGTGCGCGAAGCGCTTGAGTTCGTCCGGGGCGGGCCGCGTCTCGTGCCGCGTCCACAGACGACGGAACTCTTCGTCCGTCTCCAGCTCGGCGACCAGGCGGACGGTTTTGGGGTCGCGTGGGTCGGCTTCGGCGCGCAGGGCTGCTGCGGTCTGCGCGGCTACCTCCGCCCAGTCGGGAAAGAGCCGGCGGGACGCCGGGTCGAGGAACACCGCTCGGACCAGGTTGCTCCCGGGCTCATACATCGGGGCGAGAGCACGGGCCTGCTTGTTCGCCGCCAGCACGTCGAAGCACCGGTCGCGCACGTACGCAGGGCGGTCCGCCCAGCGGCACGGGCACATGTGCCGCAGCCGGGCCGTGATATTCCGCACCGGCAACCCGGATACTTTCCAGGTAGGGCCGCAGTTCGATGCCGAAGAACTGTGGCGAGACGCCGGACACAGCCACGTCGACGGACTCCTCAAGCGAGCGAAGGGGGTTCGTCAGCCTCGTGGCTGCCCTGGCGAAGTCGACTGAACCCGGGTCTGATTCGACGAGTTGGGCGCAGATGTCGATGGGAGACATCGTCGAATAGAGACTCTGTTTCACCGACTGGATGAGAAGTTTCTCGGGCAGTTGGCCGGTGAAGGTCCGTCGACGGGGGCCGTCCGGGTTCCAACGGGAACTGCTGAAAACGTTACTGACCTGGCCAGGGCGGTCATCACGGTCGACGCCCTGCACACGGCGAGCGACACTGCGCCGGCCGTCATCGGCCGGCAACCGTGAACACGGGCCACGGCGGCCAGGCCCGCCGCACGATCCAGGCCGTGCCGACTCCGGCCTGGATCGAGTTCGCCGGCGCCGCCCGGGTCGCGCAGGCCCGCGACCCGCAGCGAACACTGAAGCTGCTTCAGGCTGCATGAGCGGCTTTGCCGTGTCCCTGGCGGCCGGCCTGGCGTTGCGAGAAGCCGACTCAGGGGCGCCTGGCGCGCCGGGGACCAGGCCGCCCGGCTCAGCCGCGGTCGTGGAGGGTCACCTGGTAGCCGTCGGGGTCCGCGAATGTGAAAGTGCGGCCGAACGGCCCGTCGACGGGCGCTGACACGATCGTCGTGCCGGCGGCGGCGAGGGCGTCGTGGATGTCCTGCGCGTCGGGGGCGTGCAGCCACAGCGCCATCCCCTGGCCCGGCTGCGCGATCGCGTCCAGGTCGACGCCCGCGACGACGTCGCGGACGGCGAACGCGATCGGCTTGGTGTCGAACACGACAGCGTGCGGCGGTCCCGCGTCAGAGCGCTTCAGCCCCAGGTACTGCTCGTAGAAAACGGCAGAGCGCTCCAGGTCGCGCACCTGCAGTGAAATGAAGTCGGGTCCGGTGACGGCCACGATTCTTACCTCCTCATCGCATGTCAGTCTCCTGACATACCGCACTGTATGTCAGACTACTGACATGAGTCAAGGTGAGCCCGGAATCGAGCTGGACACGTCGCTGGGGTACATGCTGAAGGCGGCCGCGAGCGCTCTGCACTCCGCTCTGGAGGCCGTGCTGAGTCCCCTGGGCATGACGATCACTCACTACTCCTGCCTGGAGCTGCTTGCCCAGCGACCGGGTCTGTCCAACTCCGAGCTTGCCCGCGGCGCCTTCGTCACCCGGCAGTCGATGAACGTGCTCCTGCAGGCCCTCGAACGCCAGGGGCTCGTCGTCCGCCCGGCACGGGCACCCGTGGGCAGGGCCCTGCCCACCGAGCTGACCGCCCGCGGCCGCCGCCAGCTCGAAGTGGCCAGCGCCGCGGTTCGCCGCGTCGAGCAGGACATGCTGGCCAATCTGGATGCCGGCGAACAGGATCAGATGCGGCGCCTGCTCACCACGTGCATCGCCTCACTGACCGAACCGCCCGCATCGGCGACCTGACTGCTCCGGAATTCACGCCTTTGCCGTGTCCCCGGGCGCAGACCGGCCGTCGCCCCGCTGCCCGACCGAGCACTCAGCGGGCGTGCTCCGCGGCACGTGTGCCGGGCACTCCCGGCCGGACCGCGGTCGGCTCGTCATGCTCTCCGTCGTCCTCGGTCTGTCCTCGGAGCGCACCGCGGAGCAGGAACCGAGGTGTCCACCAGTTCCCCCGGCCGAGAAGGATCATCGCCGCGGGAAGGACGACGGCGCGGATGACGGTGGCGTCGATGAGGATCGCCGCGGCGAGTCCGACGCCGAGTTGTTTCATGTCCAGGGTCGAGAGTGTGCCGAAGACGGAGAAGACGGCGACCATCACGACAGCGGCACTGGTCACGGTGCCGGCCGAGCCGATGATGCCGCGTTCCACCGCCTGCTCGGTCGTCAGGCCGGCACGGGCTCCTTCCCGGATCCGGCTGACGACGAAGATGTGGTAGTCCATCGACAGCCCGAACAGCACGACGAAGAGGAACAGCGGCAGCCAGGTGACGATCCCGCCGTTGGACCGGAAGCCCAGGAGTCCCTCGGCCCAGTGGTTCTGGAAGACCCAGGTCAGCAGTCCGTAGGAGGCGCCGGCGGACAGGGAGTTGAGTACGAGCGCGGTGACGGCGATGACGGGTGCCCGGAAGGTCGCCAGCAGCACCACGAAGGTGAGCACGAGCACGAGGCCGATCGCCCATGGCATCGCACCGGCCACGTCGGAGGCGAAGTCCGCGTTCAGCGCCGTCCAGCCGCCGACCGCGTACTCGGCGTGCGGTACCTCGGACAGGGCGGCGGGAACCAGTTGCCCGCGCAGTGCGTCCAGGGCCTGTCCGGCTTCGCCGCTGTCTGCGGGATGGGGCACACCTATGTCCAGGACGGACACCGTCCGGTCGGCCGAGGTCTGCAACCGCGGCGTCCGGTCCTGGGCGAACAGCCGGTCCTGCCCCGCGCGCTCGCCCAGCCGGTTCAGCGCCTGCCGCACCGAGGGCGCTTCCGCTGCCGGGGCCCGCACTGCGATCTGGAGCGAGGTGCCGGTGCTGGGGAAGGCGGCCACCAGCCGTTCCTGGCTGTGCGTGATGGGGATCGAGCGGGGCAGGTCGGCGGTGCCGGGCAGCTTCAGGGTCATGCCCAGGGCGGGTGCGGCCAGCGCCAGCAGCCCGGCGACGGCGATGACGAAGGTCGGTATCGGGTGCCTCAGCGCGGGCCGCAGAACCGTCGGCCAGAAGCGGCCGCCGCCCTCCTGCCGGGCGGTCAGCCGCCACACCAGCGGGACGCGCGGCCGGTCCAGTCTGCGGCCGAGCCCGGCGAGCAGCGCGGGAAGTACGGTGACCGACCCGATGACGGCCACGGCCACCACGAGGATGGCGCCGATCGCCAGCGAGTGGAACGTGGCACTGTCCGCGATGAACATGCCGCACATGGCGACGGTCACGGCGACTCCGGAGACCACCACGGCGTGCCCGGAGGTCGCCGCCGCGATCTCGACGGCGTCCGCCGGCGTCCGGCCCTTGGCCCGCTCCTCTCGCTCCCGCCGCAGGTAGAAGAGGGAGTAGTCCACGCCGACCGCCATCCCGATCAGCAGGATGACGCTGTCGAGGACTTCGGTCGCCGGTACCAGATGGGAGGTCAGCGCGGACAGTCCGATGGCGGCGGCCACGGACGAGAGGGCCAGCAGCACCGGGACACCGGCGGCGATCAGCGCGCCGAAGGCCACCAGCAGGATGGCCAGGGTGACGGGGATGCTGACGAGTTCCGCCCGCCGGAAGTCGCCGCTGACGCGGTCGTCCAGGGCAGCGGTCAGGGAGGCGTCACCGACTTCCTCCACACGCAGGTGCGGGTACGTCCGGGCGACGGCCGCCGTCGCGTCGAGCAGCGGCTGGACGTGCGCGCCCGCCTCGTCCGCAGGCTTCGTCATCTGCGCCCGGACGACGAGGGCTGACCCGTCGGGTGCGGTGACCGCCCGCTCCACCCGCTCCACTTCGGCCAGCCTGGTCAGGCGGGCCGTGACGTCGGCGGCCGCGCGGCGGGCGGTGGCCTCCTCCAGGGTGCCGGCGTGCGCGGTGATGAGTACGTTCTCCACGGCGGGGTCCGCGAACCGGCCGCTGTCGACGATCTCCAGGGCGCGGCGGGCCTCCCCCGCTGTCAGGTCCGAGTCGTTCGTCCGCGTGCCGGTCGCGCTCCCCGCGCCGACGCAGACCACGACGAAGATGATCCAGGCGCAGATGGCCTTCCAGGGGTGTGTCGCGCTCCACCGCGCGATCCCTACCGTTGTCATCCGGCGTGCCACTGTGGTCGTGTCTCTCTCTTCGTACGGTGTCAGTTGGCGGTGGCCGGGAGGGGCTTGCCCAGCATGGTGCAGACGGCGGCCTCGACCACCTTGCGGTCGGCGGCGCCCACGGCCGGCACCCGCAGCCCGAACAGGGTCGTGGTGACCACGGTGACCGAGCGGGTTCCGGTCTCGTCCGTGTAGTTCTGGCTGGCGTACCCGCCCACCGCGCCGGTGTGCCCCCACACGGGTCCGCACGGGCCGGCGTACTTCTCCAGGCCGAGCCCGTAGCGCGTTCCGTCCGGCTCGTCGGGTGTCTCCGCCACGGTGGTCTTCATCGCGGCGAGTTGCCCCGGGGCGAGGAGCTTCCCGGACGCCAGGGCGCGCAGGAACCGCTGTTCGTCGGACGGTGTGGAGACGACGGCGGCCGCGGCCCAGGCCCAGGCGGGGTTGAGCGCGGTGACCAGCACGTGGTCGCCGCGGGCGGGACCGACGAACGCCGTGCCCTCGGGTGCGCCGGGCGGCAGCAGCGGCGCGAGATGCGCGGCGTCCGGCTCGTAGCCTGCTGCCAGTTCGTCGCCGTCCCGGGAGGTGTTGCCGGTGGCCAGATACGTGTCGCGCAGGCCGAGCGGGCGGATGATGCGCTGCCGCAGCAGCGTCGGCACACTCTGCCCTGACGCCTTCTCCAGGACCAGACCCAGGGCCACGTAGTTGGTGTTGCTGTAGGAGAACTCCGAGCCGGGACGGGCCACGGGCGGGTACTGCGCCGCGACGGCGAGCAGTTCTCCGGGGGCGACGTCGGACGGGTCCGCGCCCGTCTCGCGGGCGAGGACACCGGGGTCGTTGATGTAGTCGAAGAGTCCGCTGGTGTGGTTCAGCAGCATCCTCAGCGTGATGTGCCGTCCGTCGGGTATCTGTCCCGGCAGCCACTTCTCCACCGGGTCCTGGAGCGAGAGCCGTCGCTCGGCGGCGAGTTGGAGGGTCAGTACGGCGATCATGGTCTTGGTGTTGGAGCCCATGCGGAACCGGTCGTCGGCGGAGAGCCTGTGGTCCTTCCGGGTCCACCGGGCCTGTCGTGCGAGCGAGATCGTCCTGCCGCTGCCGTCGTTGACCCGCACCACCACTCCGGGCGCGCCCGCGGCCACCTCCTGCCGCATCAGCTCGGACAGTCGCGCGACCGCCGAGGTGTGGTGGCCGGGCCTGCTCGCAGAAGCAGTCGACTGCGTGTCGGACACCGCGTTGCCCGGCACCGCGGAGGTGCTCAGGGCGGCTGCGGCAGCCACTGCGACGGCAGCGGCCCGGAAGCTGCGTCGAGTGGAAAGATGCTGGTCAGCGGGTCGGGACTGCACGGGCTCCTCCTGGGACTGTGGTGACGCGGTTGCTGCACCCATTCAGTCGGGAAAGGCGACGGAGGTCGTCACTCGTTGTCGTGCAGTTTCGGCACCCCGCTGCCGCTCTTGTGGCTGACAGCGGGTACGCCGGCCGTCATGCCAAGGAGTGACGAGGAGCGCCGGGGCGTGCCAGGGCCGGTCCGTGCAGAGGCGGTCCGGCCAAGGGCGGGCCCGGCAAAAGCCGGTGCGGCCAAGGGCCGGTGCGAGAAGTGCCGGTCCCACGAAGGGCCGGTCCGTCCGCAGGCATGCCCGGGCCGTGGGCAAGCCCGGCCATAGGCAGGCGCGGCCTTCAGCGAGCGAAGGCAGGCACGTCCAGGCCAGGAACAGGCGGGGGGGGCAGGCCAGGAGCGTCAGTTCAGGGTGCGCCGGGCCAGCACCGCCGCCTGAGCGCGGCTCTGGCAACCGGTCTTGGTGAGCATGCGGCTGACGTGCGTCTTCACCGTGTGCAGGCTGACCATCAGCCGTTCGGCGATCTCCGCGTTGCTCAGCCCCTCGCCGACCAGGCGCAGCACCTCGCGCTCTCGCGGCGTCAGGTCGGTGAGCCGGGCGAGGTCGCCTCCGTCAGGAGGCCGACGGGTGGCGAGGTGGCTCGCG
Source organism: Streptomyces sp. NPDC006012 (assembly GCF_042871185.1). Taxonomy (NCBI): domain Bacteria; kingdom Bacillati; phylum Actinomycetota; class Actinomycetes; order Kitasatosporales; family Streptomycetaceae; genus Streptomyces; species Streptomyces sp. NPDC006012. The sequence continues at coordinate 6,599 of NZ_JBIAIE010000011.1, read as the reverse complement.
ATGATGCGCTCGGTGACGGGGGGACTGAGGGTCCTGTGCCCGGCCACCGTGGCCCGGACTGCGGCCGCCAGTTCCTCGTAGGAGCTGTTCTTCAGCAGGAACCCCGAGGCCCCCGCGGCCAGCGCCCGGTCGACGTATTCGTCGACGTCGAACGTGGTGAGCATGAGTACCTGCGAGCGGCTGGATCCCAGTAGTCCGCGCCGGCCCAGCTCCGCCAGTGCCCACAGTCCGTCGCGGCGCGGCATGCGGATGTCGAGCATCAGGACGTCGGGGCCCAGCCGCGCGCACGACTCGACCGCTTCCTCACCGTTGCCGGCCGTGCCGACGACGGTGATGTCGTCCTGGCTGTCCAGGATCGCGGCCAGACCGTCCCGGATGATCCGTTCGTCGTCCGCGACGAGCACAGTGATCGCGTCAGACATCGGCGGCATCCAGCCGGGCCGACGCCGTCGGCAGCACCGCCACCACCTGGAATCCGCCCTCAGCGGTCGGACCGGTGCTCACCTGTCCGCCCAACGCCTCCGCCCGTTCCTTCATGCTGACCAGTCCGAGACCGGCGCCCCACGTACCGTCCGCCGTCTCCTGCGGTCGGGTGTTCACCACCTCGCACCGCAGCAGACCCGAGTCCTCGGTGACCGTGACGCGCACCCGCGCTCCGGGAGCGTGGCGGCCGACATTGGTCAACCCTTCCTGAACGATACGGTAGGCGGCGAGTTGAAGCGGCTGCGACAACACATCCGGGTCCGCATCGATCCGTGCGTCCACCCGGGCGCCCGCGGCCCGGCTGCGACTCAGCAGTTCCGCCAGGTCACGCAAGCCCGGTGTGGGCTGCAACGGAGCCGTTTCCTCGGATCCGCGCAATACCTTCAGCAGATCCCGCAGTTCACCGCCTGCCTGTCGGCCGGCCATGGCGAGGCCGTCGATCTCGGTGCGGGCCCACACCGGCAGGTCGCCACCGCGGGCCCGCAAGGTCTCCGCGCGTACCACGAGCAGGGTCAGGGAGTGGGCGACCACGTCGTGCATCTCACGGGCGAGCCGCACTCGTTCCTGCTGCGCCGCCTGATCTTCCCGCCGCTGCTGTTCACGCCGCATGTCCGCCACCCGCCGGGCCGCGCCGACCAGTCTGATCCGGTGCGTGCGGGCGGCGGATCCGATGGCCCACGCCAGCGGCATCGGTGCCAGGACGGCTATCACGTCGGAGCCGCCGGTGAGGTCCGCGGTGGCCGCGGTCACCCGGTTGATCCACGCCCCGGCACCCACGAGCACACCAGCGGCGAGCACGGCCAGCCCCGTACGCACCCAGTTCGTGCAGGAGTTGCCCAGGCCGTACAGGGCGACCGCGAGCGGCAGGCTCAGCAAGGGGGACAGCCGGGCGCCCTCGGCCGCACCCGTGACGAACACCGCCACCAGGCTGCTGACCACCACCAGGAAGACGGTCACGGGAAACCTGCGTCGCGCCATCAAGGCGACGATGCCCACGGCCTCGTACGCCGCCACCAGCCAGAGGGCTCGCGGAGACGTATCGATGTTCGGTTGCATCAACACCGGTGGGCACAGGGTCAGTGCGACAAGCCCCAGGTCGGCGCCCAACAGGCGCCAACGCACACGGCCGCGGCCGAGATCTTCCGTCATGGACCGACATTAGAGGTATCGGTTCCGGTGATCGTCACTCCTAGGGACTAGGAGGTCTGGTCTGTTCCAGTGGTGGCGCCGAGCCGACGGCCGGGGCGGGCGCGTCCCGCTGCAGGACGATCTCGCCCCGATCGCCCAAGATCCTGTAGCTGTTGCCGGCTCCGGCCGGCGAGCCGGCCGGTCCGACGCCGAGCGTGCCGCTCGCGTCGACCGCAGGCTTGATGTCACTCCGGCCTGTCCGGTGCAGGTCACGTACGCGGTCCCGAAGGGCACGGACGCCTCCACGGGACAATCAGCACGCACGGGGTGACGCCGCCGGGAGACGGCCCGTGGGGGACCGAACCTCCTGGCGGACCTCCTGGCGCACTGTGCTCATCCTCACATCCGCTCCGTCACCTACGGTGATTTACTAGGACGTCCTAGTATGTTTGACCGTCGCATCACGCACCGCTGTTCCCCCAATCCTGTCCGAGAAGGCAGCCCAATGAGCACGTTGCACCGGCCCGTGCACCCAGTCCGCCTGGTCACGGCCTCAGCCCTGTTCGATGGACACGACGCATCCATCAACATCATGCGCCGAATCTTCCAGTCCCAGGGCGCCGAGGTGATCCACCTCGGCCACAACCGGTCGGTACGGGAAGTCGTGGACGCCGCGATCGAGGAGGATGCGCACGGCGTGGCGGTCTCGTCCTATCAGGGCGGGCACGTCGAGTACTTCGAGTACCTGGTCGAGTCGCTACGCGCCCAAGGAGCGGGCCACGTCCGCGTCGTGGGCGGCGGGGGCGGTGTCATCGTGCCCGAGGAGATCACCCGGCTGCGCGAAAGCGGGGTGACCATCTTCTCGCCTGAGGACGGGCAGCGCATGGGCCTGGCCGGAATGGTCAACTCCGTGCTGCGCGACTGCGACTTCGACCTGTGGGACGGCAAACCGGCCGATCCGGCCGGCGTCCTCGCGGGCGACCGGTTCGCGCTCGCCCGCGCCGTCACCGGCGCCGAACTCGGCAAACTGCCCCCGGAAGTCCTGGAGCAGCTCCGCGCCACCGCCGCAGCGCGGGTCACACCTGTACTGGGCATCACCGGCACCGGCGGTTCGGGGAAGTCGTCGCTCACCGACGAACTGGTGCGACGTTTCCGGGTCGACCAGCAGGACAAACTACGGATCGCCGTGATCGCGGTCGACCCGACCAGGCGACGCGGCGGCGGTGCACTGCTCGGCGACCGGATTCGGATGAACTCCCTCGACGGGAACCGGGTGTTCTTCCGGAGCCTGGCCACCCGCGGCAGCCACGAGCTGCCCGAGCACCTGGCCGAGGTGATCGACGTGGTGAGGGCGGCCGGGTTCGACCTGGTGATCGTGGAAACGCCCGGCATCGGCCAGGGGGATGCGGCGATCGTGCCGTTCGTCGATACCTCGATGTATGTGATGACACCGGAGTTCGGAGCCGCCTCGCAGCTGGAGAAGATCGACATGCTCGACTTCGCCGACGTCGTGGCGATCAACAAGTTCGAGCGGCGCGGCGCCAAAGACGCACTGCGTGACGTGGGACGCCAGCTGGTGCGCAACCGCGAGGAATTCGGCAGGCGTCCCGAGGACATGCCGGTGTTCGGCACCTCGGCGGCCACCTTCAACGACGACGGAGTCACCGCGCTCTACCAGCACCTGAAGACCACCCTGGGGGACAAGGGGCTGGCGCTGTCCGAGGGCCGGCTGGCACCGGTCGACGTCCGCCACTCCTCCGGCATCCGCCAGGTGGTCCCCGCGGACCGGGTCCGCTACCTCGCGGAGATCACCGACACCGTCCGCGCCTACCATGCCGAGACCGGTCAACTGGCCGAAGCGGCCCGGCGGGTGCAGCGGCTGGAGACGGTCACCACCGAACTCAAGCAGGCGGGTTGCGACGCGGACAACATCAGTCCGCTGCTCGCGGAGGCACGACGGCAACTGCCCTATGACATCACGGAGCAGATCGCGCACTGGCCCTCGGTCGTAGCCTCCTACTCCGGCGACGAGCAGGTCGTGACGGTCCGGGACAAAGAGATCCGCACCCAGCTCACCCGCGCATCGCTGTCCGGCACCAGGATCCCCCGCGTGGCCCTGCCCCGCTTCACCGACCACGGCGAACTGGTGCGGTTCTGGCGCGCGGAGAACCTGCCCGGCCGCTTTCCGTTCACAGCCGGGGTCTTCCCCTTCAAACGGGACGGCGAGGATCCGGCCCGCATGTTCGCCGGCGAAGGCGACCCTTTCCGCACCAACCGCCGCTTCAAGCTGCTGTCCGAGGGCCAGCCCGCCACCCGTCTGTCCACCGCCTTCGACTCGGTCACCCTCTACGGCCGTAACCCCGACAACCGACCCGACATCTACGGCAAGGTCGGCACATCCGGCGTCTCGGTGGCCACGCTGGACGACATGAAGGCGCTGTACGAGGGCTTCGACCTCGCCGCGCCGGCCACGTCCGTCTCGATGACGATCAACGGTCCCGCACCGACCATCCTCGCGTTCTTCCTCAATACCGTGATCGACCAGCAGATCGACCGGTTCCGGGCCACAGAGAACCGCGAACCCTCGCCCGGGGAGGCGGCGGAGCTGCGCGCACACGCTCTGGCGAACGTGCGTGGCACGGTCCAGGCGGACATACTCAAGGAGGACCAGGGCCAGAACACCTGCCTGTTCTCGACCGAGTTCAGCCTGCGGATGATGGCGGACATCCAGGAGTGGTTCATCGCACACAAGGTGCGCAACTTCTACTCGGTGTCCATCTCCGGCTACCACATCGCCGAGGCCGGCGCGAACCCCATCAGCCAGCTCGCCTTCACCCTGGCCAACGGCTTCACCTACGTCGAGGCATACCTCGCCCGAGGCATGCACATCGACGACTTCGCACCCAACCTGTCATTCTTCTTCTCGAACGGCATGGACCCCGAATACGCGGTTCTCGGCCGAGTCGCCCGCCGTATCTGGGCCGTCGCGATGAAGGAGAGATACGGCGCGGGCGAGCGGTCCCAGAAACTGAAGTACCACGTCCAGACCTCCGGGCGCTCCTTGCACGCCCAGGAGATGGACTTCAACGACATCCGCACCACTCTGCAGGCGCTCATCGCGATCTACGACAACTGCAACAGCCTGCACACCAACGCCTACGACGAGGCCGTCACCACCCCCACCGAGGAGTCCGTCCGCCGGGCCCTGGCCATCCAGCTGATCATCAACCGGGAATGGGGCCTGGCGATGAACGAGAACCCGCTCCAAGGCTCGTTCATCATGGACGAGCTCACGGACCTCGTCGAGGAGGCCGTTCTCCAGGAGTTCGAGCGGATCAGCGAACGCGGCGGTGTGCTCGGAGCGATGGAGACCGGATACCAGCGCGGCCGCATCCAGGACGAGTCGATGCTTTACGAGCAGCGCAAGCATGACGGCAGCCTGCCCATCATCGGCGTCAACACCTTCCGCAAACCACACGCCGACACCGTCGAACCCGCCACCATCGAACTCGCCCGCGCCACCGAGCAGGAGAAGCTCTCGCAGCTCCAGCGGGTGCGGGACTTCCAGGCGGGCCACCAGGAGCCGGCCCACGCCGCCCTGGCCGCCCTGAGAACCGCGGCCGCGGACGGCCGCAACGTCTTCGCCGTCCTCATGGACGCCGCCCGGGTCTGCTCGCTCCAGCAGATCACCGACGCCTTCTTCGAGGTCGGCGGCCAGTACCGCCGTAACGTCTGAAACAACGGAGGGGAACCCCGGAGAGAACCCGTCACCCGCCTCGGTGTGGCCGGCTGCGGCCTCATGGGCTCCGGCCGGCCGAGGCCGCCGCCCGCGAGGATCTCGGCGTCCGCGTCGCCGCACCCACCCCGAAGCCGTCGAGGTGGCCGGGAAGCACCGGCTCGGTGCGGTGCGGAGCCCCCCGAGCCGGTCCGAAGGGCGGAGGATATGACCATCTCTCGATTTTTATTTCTGATATCGGCCACAACAGGGGGAACGCCTGTTCAGTGGGTGTCGATCACCGCGGCCACACGCCTCGGAGCGGGTGCCGACCCCACGTATGCTCCTGTGCATGAATGCTGTGCAACCTGCCCGCAAGCGTGACAGTGCCGCGACACGCGAGGCGATTCTCGCCGCGGCTGTGGTGGAGTTCACGGAGCACGGTTACGCGAGGGCCGGCGTCCGGCAGATCGCTGAGCGGGCGGGCGTGACGGCGATGATGATCAACCGTTACTTCGGGTCGAAGGAAGGACTGTTCGCCCAGGCGGTGGACCGGGCTTTCGGGCCGCCGACGGTGGTCGGCGACGAAAGCCAGAGTCCGTCGCGAGAGATCGCGCACACGCTCGCCGAGCGCACCGCGCCCGGTGCCGAGCGTCTCGATCCGTTCCTGCTGATGCTCCGTTCGGTGCAGGATCCCGAGGCGGCGGATGTCCTTCGCCGGGGCATCGAGGCGCACGTGGGTGCGCGCCTGGCGGGGCTGCTGGGCGGCCCCGAGGCGGAGGTGAGGGCCCAACTCGGGCTGGCTCTGGTCGCGGGGACGTGGCTGCTGCGTACCGTCGTGGGTACGTCCGCCCTCGCCGAGGCCGACAACGACAGCCTCGCGGATCTTCTGACGGGCATGCTCCGCCCGGTCACCGGGGAGGCGGATGCCGCAACTGCCGCTGCCGCCGAGGACATCCCCGGGTAGCCGGCGGCAGGAAACCGCCCGCCGCGAAGAGGTGGCGGTGCCGGTACGGATCGTGCCGTTGCCGTTCGGCACCCGTACCGGCCGTGGCCGTCCGGCCTGTTGCGTTCAGAACGCCGAGCGGATGAGTCCGCCGTCGACGCGGATGGTGGCGCCGCTGACGTACTGGGCGTATTCGCTGCACAGGTACGCCACCGCCGCCGCGATCTCGTCTGGCTCGCCGAAGCGCTCCTGGTCGTTCGGGATGAGGGCGTTGACGGCGTTGGGCCCGATCTCCTCCCAGGTCTCACCCCAGCCGCGGGCGGGGCC
>NZ_JBIAIE010000010.1:0-242174 GCF_042871185.1 Streptomyces sp. NPDC006012 | reverse complement strand
CCGGCTCCTCCAAGGCCCCGTGCTCAGTGATGGTCTCGCTCATTTCAGGCGTCTCCTTGATCATCGGATCCGCCGTCTGTCTATTGGACACTCCCCCAGCTCATAAATCTGATGGCCGCTCTCCGGCAGTGGGTGAACATCATGGAACTGATGCTGCTGGTGATCTTTGGTCTGTATGGGCTTCGAGTATCGGTTTTGAGGTAGGTCTCTCTGGTGCCGAGGTAAAAAACGGTCTGTGTCCTGTACCGGTGGAGCTTGTGCGGCAGCCATCGAACCTTGATGGGCGACAGTTCGTGTCACTTGAAGGTTTAATACATCGGAGACGCGGCGAGCGACGGCCGCAGCCGCGCCGCGAGGGATCACACCTGTACGTCACCTGCCCGGTCCCGGCTCTGATCACCGCGCACCCGGTAGACGCCCGGCTCAACTTCGTAGGACTCTTCGACGACAACCGATGCCAAGTGGAGGGGCCAATGGGTGTATCGATCCCAGATCGCTCCTACTGGAAGGCGCATCCCCACAACAGTTGCGAGTTGTGCGTCACGTAGATCGGCGCCGAATAGTGCCGTATCTGTAAGGTTCGCGCGAGTCAGGTCAGAGTCGATCAACTTCGTTCGGCTCATGTCGGCACCGACCAGTTCCGCACCGCCGACATACGCGCGGCTCATGTTCGCTATGGTCAGGTCCGCCCCGACCAAGTCCGCGTGGGTCAGACTTCCGTCGGTCAGGTCCGCGCCACTCATATCTGTACCGAATAGGTACGCGCCGGTCAGCACCGCCCTGCTCAAGTCCGCAGTGTTGAGGAGTGCGCCGGACAGCTTCGCGTCGGTCAGGTCCGCGCCGACCAGTCTCGGGCCCGGCGGCAGGCCCGCCTCGTCGGCTAGAAAAACTGCTGTCCGATTGCCGGAGCACAGTGATAGACAACCCGAGTGGAAATAGCTCTGGAATTCCCCGACCTGCTGCGGCTGCTCGACGAGCGGTCAACCGCCTTCCGCGTCGCGGTCGCCTCCGCGCCCAGCCTCGACGCGCAGGTGCCGACCTGCCCCGAGTGGACGCTGTTCGATCTGGTCCAGCACCTGGGTACGGGGGACCGCTTCTGGGCCACCATCGTCGGCGCGGGGCCCGCCGGCGCTCCCCCGGCCGAGGCCGCTGCCGCGCGTGCCGCCGTGGCTGCGCCACGAGAGCGCGAGACCCTGCTGGCCTGGTCGGCCGAGTCGACGCAACTGCTGCTGACAGCGCTACGGGAGGCGGGCCCGGATCGCGCCTGCTGGACATGGTGGGGTACGTCGCAGTCGCCGCAGAACTCCCGTGGCGTCGCCCGGCACCGGGTCCAGGAAACCGCGGTGCACGCTTACGACGTCCAACTCATCCTGGGCGCCCCGCGGCCTCTGCCGGACGAGGTGGCACTCGACGGTGTCGATGAGTTCCTGTCCACTTGCGTCGCAACGACCAGCGTCTGGCCGCACAAACCCACTGCCTTCGACTTCCATACCGCCGAGGGCCACTCCTGGCGCCTCACAGTCGACGGCGACGGCGCACGGTCCGCCCGTCTGCCCGCCACCGCTATCGGCGAGGGCCCGGACACAGTCGGCGCCTCTGTCCGGGGCACAGCCGGTGAGCTGGTCCTCTTCGTCTACGACCGTATCCCGGCTGGCTCCGTTCGGATTGACGGAGATGCAGGGCTGATCGAGCTGCTCCGCGCCTGGGACCCGGAGGAGTAGGACGTAACGGAGGCCCGCGCGCCGCCCCCGTACCACCGGACGCGCCCGGCCATGGACCTTCGGACTGAGGGATTCTGACAACTCCTTGCCGCGCTTGGGCCGGATGACCTGCACAGCGGCCGCGCCCTCGCACCGGGCAAGGGCAACCGCCCGCTCCGCGAGCAGCTGCGCGAACGTCAAGAGCACAGGGGGGATGCCGCTTGGCCCACGCTCCGACCGGAGCCGACCAGCCCGTGCCTGGCCGCATGACGGGCTTATAGCCAGGCAGCAGCGGGCGATACAACAGCTGCGCATCGAATTCATCTGATCGAGTACATGATCGGTGTTCCAGGTAGGTCGTCAGCTTCTCCGCGTGATGCTCAGAGAGCGTTTGGAGTCATCCGTAGGGCGTCTTCCGCGGCCTTCGGCATGCCCGGCCGCGCGTACTGTCCGATCAAGGGAAGTGACGCACTGTGCATTTGACTCCCCATGAGCAGGAGCGGCTGTTGATCCATGTGGCCGCCGACGTGGCGCAGCGGCGTCGCGACGCCGGGCTGCTTCTCAACTACCCCGAGGTCATGGCGCTGTTGACGGTGTACGTCTTCGAGCAGGCGCGCGCCGGCAAGACGGTCAGCGACATCATGGACTCGGGCCGGCATCTGCTCACCCGGGATGAAGTCATGGATGGCGTCCCGGAGATGATCGAGAACGTCCAGGTGGAGGCCACCTTCCCGGACGGCACCAAACTGGTCACCATCCACGACCCGATTCCGGAGGCCGCAGCAGAGGGGTCCGGGGTCTACCCGGGCAAGGTGGAGCACCCTCGGCCACCCCGTAAGCCAGACTGCCCGGTCGACTGCGACGACAGCGGCAACTCGTCCGCAGGCTACGACGCGGACGACGACACAGCCTCCCGGTACGACGCGATCTACTTCAACGTGCACCTCGACGGGGACACGCAGGGCACCAGCCTGCAGACGGACGCCACCGCCTTGCCGGGGCCGGGCAAGACGAAGATCAAGGTGAAGAACGAGTCGGACCGTCCCATTCAGGTCGCCTCCCACTATCACTTCGCCGAGGTCAACCCGGGGCTCAAAGTCGTCAGCATCGAAGTCCCGGCTGGTCAGACGATCCCCCCGGACCGCAGTCTCTGGAACTGCGACGCGGCGAAGGGCCGGCGACTCAACATCGCCGCCGGCACGTCCGTGCGTTTCGAACCGGGCGACGAGTGCTGCGTGGAACTGGTGCAGATCCAGGGTGATGTCACAGCCGGCGGCAGCGGCATGAGCGACCTCACCAAGATCCAGGGACTGCGTGAAGGGATCGTCGAATGAGCCCGCAGGGACAAGGTCGCGGCCGGGTGCCGAAGCCTGGGAAGGGCCGGCCGAAGCCGAGCAATGAACTGACACGGGCGGATTACGCCGCGCTGTACGGGCCGACCACGCGGGACCGGGTCCGGCTCGCCGACACCGACCTCACGCTGGAGATCGAGGCCGACTGGAGCGGCGGCCCTTCGTACAGCGGCAATGAGATGGTCTTCGGCGGCGGCAAGGTGATCCGCGAGTCGATGGGGATGTCGCACCTCGCCAGGGACGGGAGGAGCAGCAACGGCGACGCCACGGGCCACCGCCCCGTGGACACCGTCATCACCGGCGCGCTCATCCTCGACTGGTGGGGCGTGGTCAAGGCCGACATCGGCGTCCGCGACGGCGAGATCGAGGCCATCGGCAAGGCGTACAACCCCGAGACGATGGATCCGATCCCGAGCCACAGGTTCGAGATGCCGGACCGGACGACCGTCGGGAATGCGGTGCCGGTTCCGGTGACGCCGGTGAGTTTCGTGGTCGGGCCGAGCACCGAGGTCATCTCCGGCAACGGGCGGATCCTCACCGCGGGTGGCGTGGACACCCATGTCCACTTCATCTGCCCCGGGGAGATCCACGAGGCTCTGGCCTCGGGCGTGACCACCCTGATCGGCGGTGGTACGGGGCCGGCCGAGGGCAGTACGGCCACCACCGTGACTCCCGGCGCATGGCACATCCGGCGGCTCTTCGAGGCGCTGGATGAGTTCCCGGTCAACATCGGCCTGCTCGGCAAGGGCAGCACGATGAACAAGCACGAGCTCAACGCGCAGGTGGATGCCGGCGTCTGCGGCTTCAAGGTCCACGAGGACTGGGGTGCCACGCCGGCGGTGATCGACCGGGCCCTGGACATCTGTGAAGATCGCGGGGTCCAGCTTGCTCTGCACGCCGACTCGCTGAACGAGTCGGGGTTCCTGGAGAGCACACGGGCAGCCTTCACAGGCGACGCCAGGGACGCAGACGGGAAGTTCACGGCGAAGAAGGCACGCTCCATCCACATCTTCCACGTCGAGGGCGCCGGCGGCGGTCATGCGCCGGACATGATCGAGCTGGTCAAGGACCCCAACGTCCTCCCGGCCTCGACCAACCCGACGCGTCCCCTGACGGTCAACACCGTCAAGGAACACGTCGACATGATGATCGTGTGTCACCATCTCAACCCGGAGATCCCGGCGGACATGGCCTTCGCCGACTCCCGGATCCGGCCGTCCACCATGGCCGCGGAGGATCTCCTGCACGACATGGGCGCCATCTCGATGATGTCCTCCGACGCCCAGGCGATGGGCCGCATCGGCGAAATGATCATGCGTACCTGGCAAACCGCGCACGTCATGAAGTGCCGCTACGGCGCCCTGAAGGAGGACCTCGAAGCCGCCAAGGTCCGCACGATCGCCGACGACACAGACCATCGCTTCAACGACCAGCAACTGCAGCCGAACGACAACTTCCGCGCGCGCCGCTACGTCGCCAAGTACACGATCAACCCGGCGATCACGCACGGCATCGACGGCCACGTCGGCTCCGTGCAGACCGGGAAGCTCGCCGACCTGGTGCTGTGGGAACCGAAGTTCTTCGGCGTCAAGCCGCACATGCTGCTCAAGGGCGGCCAGCTCGCGTACGCGCAGGTCGGCGACGCCAACGCGTCGATCACGACGCCGCAGCCCTATCTGCCGCGCCCGGTCTGGGGCTCCACCGGCCGCTCCCCGGGACGCAACTCGGTGAACTTCGTGGCTCCGGGCGTGGCCGGCAATCTGAACGGAGACGGCACCAGCAGTAATCCGGGGCTCGGGCTCGACAAGGACTTCGTGGACATCACCAGCACCCGGGCGGTCACGAAGGCAAACATGAAACTGAACGACACAGTGCCCGACAGCCTCGAAGTCGACCACAACAGCTTCGAGGTCACCATCGGCGGTGCGACCACGAGCGACGCCCGCACCGAACTCAATGGGGCGACCGTGCCGCGCTCCTTCGTCAACGAAGTACCCCTGGCACAACGGTACTTCCTCTTCTGAACCGCCACCCGCCCGGCCGCCGGAGCAACAGCACCGCGGCCGGGCACCCGGGCGGGCAGGCCGCGCCCGCGCGCGTTCGGCACCACTTCCGACCCTGCGAAAGGCAGCCGCTCACCGATGAGCCGAGCAGCCCTGCTCCTGCTGGCCGACGGCCGTTTCCCCGCCGGAGGGCACGCCCACTCAGGCGGTGTCGAAGCCGCCGTCGTCCACGGAGCCGTACACGACACCGACAGCCTGGAGGCATTCTGCCGCGGCCGTCTGCACACCACCGGCCTGACCATGGCCGGCCTGGCCGCCGCGGCCGCCGCCGGAGTCGACCCGCTGCTGCTGGACGACGCCGCCGACGCACGCACCCCCGTCCCCGCGCTACGCGCCGTCGCCCGTCGACTTGGCCGGCAGATGATGCGCGCAGCCCGTGCCACCTTCCCGTCCCAAGACCTGGAACTGCTGGCCACCGAACGTCCCGGGGGCGCCCACCAGCCGATCGTGCTGGGCCTCGCCGCCCGGGCCGCCGGGCTCACCCCGCTGGACGCCTCCTACGCCGTCGCGTACGAGAACGCCGGCGGGCCCGCCACCGCGGCAGTGCGCCTGCTCAGCCTCGACCCGCTCTACGTCTCAGGGCTGCTGGCCCGCCTCGGCTCCGACATCGACGCCGTCGCCACAGCTGCCGCCCAGGCCGCGGACCGTGTCACGGCCGAGGGCATCGACGCCCTGCCGTCGGCGTCCTCGCCGCTGCTGGACATCACCGGTGAACAGCACGCCGCCTGGACCGTCCGGCTCTTCGCCTCCTGAAACCTTCCCTCCCCTTCTGGAGTTCTCCGTGCACCTCGACCACCCCGTGACCATGCCGCACCACCACACCCACAGTGCCGAGCCGCTCCGCGCCGACGGCAGCCGCCGAGCCCTCCGTGTCGGGCTGGGCGGACCCGTCGGCTCCGGCAAGACAGCCAGCGTCGCCGCGCTCTGCCGCACCCTGCGCAACCGCTGGTCGATCGCCGTCGTCACCAACGACATCTACACCCGCGAGGACGCCGACTACCTGCGGCGCGAGGCCGTGCTGCCGCCCGAGCGGATCACCGCGGTGGAGACCGGCGCCTGCCCGCACACCGCGATCCGCGACGACATCTCAGCCAACCTTGAGGCCGTCGAACACCTGGAGGGGACTCTGCACCCCCTCGACCTCGTGCTCGTCGAATCCGGTGGTGACAACCTCACCGCCACTTTCTCCAAGGGCCTCGTCGACGTGCAGATCTTCGTCATCGACGTCGCCAGCGGCGACGACATCCCGCGCAAGGGCGGCCCCGGCATCACCACTGCCGACCTCCTCGTGGTCAACAAGACCGATCTCGCCCCGCACGTCGGCGCCGACCTCGCCACCATGGCCGCCGACGCCGAACGGCAACGCGGCGGCCTTCCCGTCATCTTCACCAGCCTCACCTCGGACGACGGCATCCGCGAGGTCGCCGAATGGGTCACGGCCCACCTCACGCGGTGGCGCACGGAGGCTGCTGCATGAGCACCGGCACCCAACTCGCCGGGCTGAACACCTCGTTCGAACCGAATACCCAGGCGGACGGCGTCGAGGAATCCACCGGCCATCCGCACGGCGTGCGTGCCACCGCCGGCATCCGCGCCACCTACAACGGACGCGTCACCACCCTCCCGCAACTGCGCAGCGACGGCCCCTTCCACCTACGCCGCATGCGCGCGAGTGGGAAGGTCGCCAGGGTGGGAATCATCGGTGCGATGAGCGCCCCGCTCGGCGGTGACCGGCTCACCCTCGACATCATGGCCGAAGACCGGGCCGAACTGGTGGTCACCACGGCCGCCGCCACACTCGCCCTGCGCGGCCCCACCACCGCCCCGGCCACCTACGACGTACGGCTGACCGTCGGGGAACACGCCAGCCTGCGCTGGCTGCCGCAGCCGCTGATCAGCTCCGCCGGCAGCAATCTGCAGCAGACCTACACGGTCAACCTCGCCGCCACCTCACAGCTGCTGCTACGCGAGGAGCAGCTCCTGGGCAGAGCCAACGAGAAACCGGGCCGCCTCGTCAGCCGTATCCGGGTCCGACACGCCGGACGCCCGCTGCTCGACCAGCACACCGCCTACGGGGACCCCGAACCCGGATGGGACGGTCCCGCGGTCCTGGGCGAACACCGAGCCGTCGGCCAACTCCTCATCGTGAAACCGGAGATGCATGCCCATCGCGATCCCGTCCTGCTCCGCGAAGGTACCAAGGACGGCTGTGCGGTCCTCGCGCCTCTGGCCGGCGGCCCTGCGCTGCTCGCCACCGCCCTCGCACCGACCTCCTCCGCTCTGCGGGAGCTGCTCGACGAGGCACTCGTACACGCCCTCGGGACGTAGCGGGGGACTATCCGGAGCCTCGCCGGCCCGGCCACGCATCATCGCCACGCACGAGGCAAAGCGCCTGGGCCGCGGCACCGCCTGAACCGCCGGCCATCGCCGAGGACTGCGGCACCACTACATCGAACTCAAACTCCTCACCGGCCCCCACCAGGGCGTCTACGACCCGACTGGGCACAGCGCCCGCTTGTTCGTGTTCTTCGCCTGCTTGGTCGATATGAGTGGCAGAGGAGGCCGGCAGTGGACTTGGCTCCGCAGCGCCGGCTGGAGCTTCGGCGCTTTCGCGGCTTGCTGAAGTCTGGGGCGATGAGCCTGTCGGAGACGCCAGAGAGACCGGCTCGACCGCAAGACCGTCCGCAAGTACCTATCGGCTGCGGAGCCGACGACGCCTTCGCGGTGGTCTACGAGCAGGCGGTCGAGGGCAAGGACCTCGCTCACATGGGCGCCTCGAAGGTCTACTCCTTCCGCATGACGCTCTCGTACTCGCGGGACCCGGTACCTGGGTGATCCGGGTCCGACCACCCAGGTCGAGTTGAGTATCCGCGCTCACGTCCGGAGCGGCCCCGCGGGGCGAGTATCGGTGCAAGCGGCGCAGCCGAGATCGTCGGCTCCCCACCACTGAGACTGTTGCGGAGAACCTCTATGTCCCGTCGTATCGCCCTGTCCCTGACCGCCGGTGTCGTCGTCCTCGGCGGCGCTGGAGCCTTCGCCCTCGCCTACGCCGGGGACCAGCCGCCTGCCCTCGCCCACAGCACCGCCCGATACACCGCCCCCGACGGCGGCCGGGACGGCTCGCTCGCCTTCAGTACCGAGGTCACGACGTCCTCCGGTGTCAAAAGCCTGAGGGTACTGGCCTATCCGGCGCGCTCCTCCCTCGCCGAGAAGGAGCCGACCGCCAAGGAGATGGCCGCAGCGGAGCCGGCCACCTGCAAGCCCGTCGGCAATGACACCGTGCGCTGCGCCTACACGACCCGGGTGACCGCAGCCGAGTCCGCGTCGTCTCCGCACGGTTCCTGGTACGTCGCGGTCCTCGCCACGGCCGTCGACGGCCGCACCACCCTGGACACCAGGGCGGCGGGCTTCACCGCTCCCTGAACCTCGTCGCCGTCCGGACGCCGGCGACGGGATCCCGCACGCGGCGTCGGTGGCGAACTCGGCTTCGACGACGTCGTCAGCATCCGGGGCGTGGACGGTGCCCGGCGCCGCGCCGGCGAGCAGTTGCTCGGCGCCCTCCCTCTCCCCCGGCTCTGTCCGGCCAGGGAGACGGAGCGGATGCGCCGTCAGCTTGCCGGCGCCGAGCGGCGTCTGGCCGATCCCTCGCTGCACAAGGACTGGGTGCGCACCATGCGCCGCACCGCCGAATGCGCCGCCACGCCGGCCGAACCGGTCCGGCGCATCACACAGCCGCGCCGGGAGGCGCCCAGGATGGACTACCACCGGCTCTCCGCCGAAAGACACAAGTGGATCTACGATGAGCTGATCGTGCCGTCCCTGGGGCCCATCGCCCCCCAGGAGCAGCCGGTCGTCATCTACGTGCTGGCCCAGCCGGGCGCCGGGAAATCGCGAGCCGCCCGGATGATCCTGAACAGCCTGCGCAACCCCGTCCACGTCACGGGTGAGATCTTCAAGAGGGCTCATCCGGACTACTGGCCACTGCTGCGCAAGGAGCCACGTACGGCCTCGGCACGGATCCGCACCGACTACCGGACCTGGCAAACCTGGTACGAGGCCCACGTGCGCCGGTGCCGCGGGAACATGGTCGTCGAGATCGCCCCCGGGAACGCTGCCCGATTCGTGGCCCGTACGGCTGTGGACCGGCAGGCGGGCTACCGGACGGAGCTGGTAGTCCTGGCGGTCCGCGCGGCGGACTCGCGCCAAGGTACGGCCACCCGCTACGCCCAGGCGAGCCGATTGGGCGGGGCACCGCGGTTCACCACGGCCGCCGGGCACAACGCCTCCTTCGCCGTCCTGCCTGAGACGGTGGCACTGGCCGAGCAACTGTTCGCGGTCGACGAGGTGACCGTAATGCGGCGCGACACCCACGTCCTGTACCGCAACTACCTGGCCGATCAGGACAGTTGGGGCCGGAGCCCCGCAGGCCACCTCGCCGTAACCGTGGAACACTACCGCCCCTACACCGCTGAGGAAGCCGCCGCGTTCTGGGCCACCCAGCGGTGGCTGCACACGGAGATCCCGCAGTACCGTGACGACCTCGTGGCCATCGCTGGACTGGCGGGCCCACTGATGCCCGCCCAGCGGCCGCACCAGCTCAGCGCCTCGCGCACTACCCTGCCGCCCGCCCCAGCGCGTTGGACAAGTCGGGCGCGCGCCGGGATATCGGCTACTGGCCGCTCATGACGTAGTCGATAAGAGCCAAGGTGGCTGAAGCGGCCATCAGCGCTCTGAGTGGCCAGTTCGTCGATTTTATCCTCAACTCGGTTGATTCGACGACAGCGGCGCGATCTACCCGTCGGCCAACATCCCGTATTCGAATGTACTGAAGCCGGTCATTGTGACCGTTTCATTTCGTTCCAGATATGTTTGTCTGGTGGGTCTGTCCGGGTGGGGCACACGGTGCGGGGAGGTTACCTCTGGAGTCATCCGCTCCGCACGACATATGCCTTTCTCTGGTGCCGGTGACTCCAGCACGCCTGGGGCTATCCGGGGATGGTGTCGAGGTCGACGCCGGCCAGGTCGCGGCTGGCGTCCCACAACCGCGCGGCTACGGAGGTGTCAGTGAGGTGGTTCCACACCCGTTCACGTCGGGGCTTGCCACGCAGGCCGAAGACACGCGGTCCCCACAGCTGTCCTCCGCGCACGCTGGGGTCCAGCACCGCTCGGACCGCGGGCCACGCGCCGGCCTGCTTGCCCTGGACGAGGAGGGCGGCCGGTGCACCGCAGAGCCGCGCAGCAGCGGTCCGCACATGTACTGGCGGCCGTGACGGGGTCAGGGAGTCCAGCGCGCCGCCGGGATGGACCACCACACTTGCCACCGTGCTTTCGACATCGCGCAGGCGGCGGTCGAGTTCCAGGCCGAAGTACATCTGCGCCAGCTTGGAGCGTCCGTAGGTGCGCTTGGGCTCGTAGTCCTTCCGAGACTGCAGGTCATCGAGGTCAAGCCGCTCGGACTTCGCCGCGAAGCTGCCCGTGGTCACGATGCGGGCCGCCGGCGCGGCCGACAGCAGCGGCATCAGCCAGTGGGTCAGCGCGAAGTGCCCGAGGTGGTTCGTGCCGAACATGACCTCGTGACCGTCCCCGGTCTCCCGGCGCGGCGGGTCGTCGAGCGCGACGCCGGCGTTGTGGACCACCGCGTCGAGGTATTCCACATCCAGTGTTGCCACCGCTGCTCTGAGCGAGGAGAGGTCGGCTAGGTCCAGCCGTACGGACCGCACCCGCGCGCCGGGGACACGCGAGCGGATCGAGGCCGTGGCGGCTTCGGCCTTCGCGGGGTTCCGGCTGCCCAGTACGACAGTGGCTCCGGTTGCGGACAACTGCTCCGCCACGAAGTACCCGATGCCGGAGTTACCGCCAGTGACGAGGAAGACGCTGCCGTCGGCACGCGGCAGCCGATGTACGTCCCAGGGCGGGGTGGAGGACGTGGACGACATAGCGGAGGGGCTCCCTTGCAGTTGAAGGCGGCTGCGGCTGCCCTGCAGGACAGCTCGGTCCCCACGGTTCCAGCTGCCCCCGACACCACTCCTACAGATCACCGACAGCCGCGCTGGACGGCCGACATCCTGCCGACGCGGTGCTCCCCCGTCGCAGCCCGCCATTGCCGCTGAGCGTCACGGTGGCCGACTGGAGCCGGATTCCGCTCCCGGTTTTGACATGCGGGGTTTCTCGATTTCTCACATGCGGGACGAAGAAAACTTTAGGGTGATAACAAAATTGCGCGTAAACGACCCTTTTCGAGGTTCGCGGGGCAGATACGGTCAGTGGCATTCCTGTCACCGGCAGGATACGCAAAACAGCAGGGGTCCCGGGGGCCTGCGGGACCCATGCCACCATCAACAAACACCCGTCGGCCTGCATTTGAGGCGCCGAGCCGACAAGAGGGCGGAGCACAGCATGTCGGACATTACTGCGTACTGAAAGCGCAGGGCACCACGACATCAGCCAACGAGCCCGACCGCAGCCGACCAGCCTGTCGACGCGGTCGAAGAAGGGGCCGTCCAAGCACTCCCGTTTTCATATGCACTTCACGTCGACCGGCTCTTCGTGGATCAACCAGATCGCGCCGTGATTCGGCTTCCTGGTCGACGAGAAGACTCGCCGCGCCGCACACAAGAACGTCCAGGCCCTCGAAGCCGGCATCCGCGCCTGGGTCAATGGCTGGAACACAGACCCCAGCCGTGCATCTGGACCAAGACCTCCGAGTAGATCCTCGATCCCTCTCGCGATACTGCCGACGAATCTCTGGCTCAGGACACTAGCTGCTCCCCTCGATGGCCCCGCGCAGGTGGCGGACCGCCTCCTGCAGGCCGCTGTCGGCGAGGTTGCCATAGCCGAGAACCAGGCCGTGGGCCGCACGGGCGTCGGTGGCGTGATAGGCGGCGAGGTCCGCGACGCGCAGCGAACGGGCTGCCGCCGCCGCGACCACGGCCGCGGTGTCCACGGTGGCGGGCAGCTCAAGGATGAGATGGAGACCGGCCGCGATTCCGGAGATCGGGGCACCGGGCAACTGATCGGCGAGGGCCTGGACCAGGGTGTCCCGACGCTGCCGGTACCGCTGTCGACAGGCACGCAGATGACGGTCGTAGGTGCCCGATTCCAGCAGTGCGGCGAAGGCGAGTTGGTCGACGGTCGAGGGCTGCGCGACCACCTGGTCGGTCTGGTGCAGTTGTCGGGTCCAGCGCGGTGGAGCCACCACCCACCCGATGCCGAGCGCCGGGGACAGGGTCTTGCTCAGCGATTTGAACAGCACGACCCGGGACGGATCCATGCCCTGCACAGCCGCGACTGGGCGGCGGTCGTAGCGGAACTCCGCGTCGTAGTCGTCCTCCAGGACGACACCGTCTACCCCGCGGGCCCAGTCGAGCAGCGCCGCGCGCCGCTCGGGAACGAGCACGGTACCCAACGGGAACTGGTGGGCCGGCGCCGTCAGCACGGCGCGCAGGCCCGGACGTCCGGCGAGGTCGTCGATGCGCAGGCCGCCGTGGTCCATGCGGATCGGCACCGGCTCCAGGCCCGCCGCGTGGATGACCTGCCGAAGCCGTGTCCAACCCGGTTCCTCGCAGCCGACGGCGGTGATGCCCTGGGCGCGCAGGATGTGGCACATGCGCCGCACCCCGTCGGTCACGCTCGTGCACACCGTCACGTCCTGCGCTGTTGTCGAGACGCCGCGGGAGCGGCCCAGGTACTCGGCGAGCAGGCGGCGGAGCCGGAGGTGACCTCCGGCCGGCGGGTAGCCGAGCTCCGTGAACTCCGCCTGCGTCACCTGGGCGCGGACGGCGTCGGCCCACCGGCGGCGTGGGAATGCGCGCAGGTCCGGCAGGCCGGGTGCGAGGTCGAAACGAGCGGCCGGAGCCTGGCGTGCCGAGGGGCGCGCGACGTCGGTGTCGGGGGCGTTCGACCACCGCACCCGGGTGGCGGAGCCACTGCGTGCCTCCAGGTATCCCTCGGCGACGAGTTGGCCGTATGCCTCGGTCACCGCCCAGCGCGAACAGCCGAGGTCGGCGGCGAGCTGGCGACTGGGGGGCAGCACGGTGCCGACCTCGACGCGCCCCTCCCGGATCGCCAGCCGCAGCGCCCGCTTCACCCGCTCATGCAGCGGTCCGGCGCCTTGCTTCTCCAGGTTGAGCAGGAGATCGCCCGCCAAATTGGTCTGTGACACCCGCATGTGATTGGACGGTATCAGCAGGCCGTTTCTCCGTAACTTGGTCTGGCCGACTTCCGGAAGGTCCAGTCGGCTTCGACTTTCACCTGGAGGAACGTGATGTCTGTCCTGAGGCGCTCGGCCCCCGCCCACCCGGTGTTCCGCGGCTTGTTCGACGACTGGTACGCGAGGGCCGGTGTCCTCTCGGCGATGCCGGACGCACCGGTCGCGGCGGATGGCTCCCGGCCGAAACGGCCCGCGCGGTCGCCGCTACCGGCCCGGCCGGAGCGGCAGTGGTCGCTGGCCCGGCTGGGACGGGGGCGTACGTCGTGAGGAAGATGAACATCGACTGGCAGCCACTGGCCGGCTCAAAAGCCCTCTCGGTCGGATCTTTCTGTCGAAGGCTCGTCCCGGTTCAACTATTTGATGGGAAAGTCGAAATAGGTGTCCGGGTAAGGTTCGTCTTTGAGGGTGTAATGCCACCACTCGCTATCGTACGCACTGAAACCACACGTCTCCATGATGGACCGAAGGTACTGACGGTTCCTCGCTTCGATTTGGGTGATTCCTTTTGCTCCATGATGCGAGATGGAATCCATCAAATCATGGCCACCACCCATGGGGGCGAGCTCAACTGTGCCCAAGTCATAGAGCGTCAGGTCAACGGTGCTGCCCCGGCTGTGGCCCGACTTGGCGGCCACATATCCCATTTCGAACATCTCGGCTCTGCTGATATTCGGATAGTGTCGTGACTTCGTCCGGTCGTCCTCCGGCTGTTCCGACCAGCGCAGAAAGCAGTCGACGGCGCGCTGCGGGCGATAACCGTCCCAAAGCAGCAAGCCGAAGCCGAGGGATTCAGCCTTCTCTCGCGCTCGTTCCAGGGCTGCACACAAGGCCCTCGTGCCGACGATTCGATTGGCCAGATAGCCGTCCACCGGCTTGCCGGTGAAGTTGTCCCACGTAGCGTACTTGGCATCCCAACGTATTTCGGAGGCCAGTTCGTCCACAAAGACGAAGTCCTTCCTCATCGGCTTTTCCCTGTCAGTGCCAGCGATACGGTCTGGTCGATTACTTCGCTTAGCGGCATCCCTGCGGCGGCCACCATCCTCGGATAGCGGCTGTACGACGTCATACCGGGAAACGTATTAACCTCGTTGAGGACCACTGCTCCATCCTTCGTGAAGAACAGGTCCACCCGTGCCAGTCCCCTGCATCCCAAAGCTCGATAGACGACCATGGCCGTACGTTGAACGAGCTGGCGCGACTCCGCTGGAATATCAGCGGGAACGATTGCCGTCGAGTTGTCAGACTCGCGGCGATCGAGGGCGACCGCCGCATCGCCGTCCTCGGCGCGATGCTTGAGCTCGGCGCCAACAGCGAGGCCGAGCACCTCGCCGTCGGACGGTACGCCGCCTCCCGGACCGATGTGGTGGACGCGGTCGGCGAGGCCGCCCGGCCGATCGCCGACGGCGCGGGAGAGCGCGCAGTGGTGGCGACCGACAACGACGCGGCAGTCGACTGGTTGCGCGGCCGCCTCGTCGCCGGCGACATGGTGCTCGTCAAGGCATCCCGCGCGGCGGGGCTGGACGAGGTCGCCGCTGCGCTCGCGTAGTCGGCCGGCCCGAAGTCCGCCTTGCGCCTCAGCGCCCGCGCCGCCTCATGGCAGCCGCGTCCGGGCGGCGGCCTGCTGGTCCAGCACGTAGGCGACCCGCTCCCCCCAGCTGGTGTCCGTGTCCCACTTCGGACCGCGCAGGTCAGGGCGTACCGCTCCCGAGAATCGATGGGGTGACCGTTGGAGGGGTTCAGGCATGGAGAGCAGATCGTGTCCTGGATTCGTAACGACGCCAGGCGAAGCACAACGGGCGGGGAGGCCAGCCCATCTAGGGGATCAGCGAAGCGCACCGGGCGCTTTCGCCGAAGGAGATGGATCTCACCGGACGGGGGATCCACGAGAGGGAAGTCCATGACCAGGACGAAGAAGGCCGGGCTGAAGACGCGGGGCGGCCGTGTGGCTGTGATCGGTGCGCTGGGTCTGGCCTCGGTGGCTCTGGCCGCCGTGCCGGCGTTCGCCAAGGGCACGGTGGACATCACGGCGCCGCACACGGCACATGTCGGCAAGACCATCACGATCAAGGCGCACGGCGACGACGACAGTGCCGGCTACCTGCACCAGCTGTGCCTGGAGGAGAACGGCTACGGCGAGGGGTGGCACCAGGAAAACTGCAGCGCCGCGGTCAAGGGGGACGCACGGGTCACCGCGAAGGGCACGGCTGCCGCGCCCGGCGACCTCAAATTCCGTGCCGTGCTGTACGGCCTCACCAGCAAGCACGACCAACACCCGGTGCGCTTGCACGCCTCTGACGTGGTGACGGTGCACGTCCGCTGAGCCGGCAGCGCTGCCGCTGACAACGGGCACGGCAGCTGCTGACGGGGCTGGAAACGCCCACGGGCCGGTTTCCCAAGCTTGAGAAACCGGCCCCGCGCCCACCTCAGCTCGCAGTCCGCTGCAGCAAGTCCGAGGCGAGCTGCGCCCGGCCGGGGCCTGGTCCTCGGGTGAGGACACCTGGCTCACCCGGCCGGGTCCCGCTGTCCTGCGCACCGGATCGCTCCTTGCCGGAATCCACTCGTCCGGGGTATAGGTCTGTGGTCCAGGCGGTGCGCGATGGGTGGGGGGGCTCGTTGGGGCGGGGGCTGCGGCGGATTGTCTGTCTGTTGTTCATGACAGCGCTGCTGTGCATGGTGCCGGGCACGACCGCTCAGGCGGCGGACGACGAATGCCGCACCGAGCAGTTGAAGTCGGCGCGCGTCACGGCGTCGGTGCGTTTCAAGCACGAGGGCGAGGACTACACCAAGGCCGAGGGGCGCCTCACGGTGAAGGCACCCAAGTCCTGGAGCCGGGCGGCAGATCTGCTGCTGAACGGGGACACGGAACGGTACCGGACGGCCATGCGGTGTCTGCTGCGCTATCCCGACGATCCTTTTCCGTACCGGGACACGGAGGGGCGTACGGTGCCGCCGAAGGTGACCGTCGAGAAGAAGTGGGTGACGGTCGACCAGCGTGTCACGACCTGGGCCGTCAGTCTGCAGACCCGTGACTTCGGCCCCTGGCGCCTCACCCCGGGCAACCGGCTGTGGCACCTGGAGCTGATACCGGTGCCCGCCCTGGACGGGGCCTGGTGGCGGGAGGTCACCGTCGATCTGGGAGGGCGGGCCGCCCGGAGCGTTTCTCCGGCGCCGGATACGGGTGCCACGACCAGGCTGACCTGGACCAGCGAGAAGGCGGGCAAGCCCCCCGCGGTCTCGGTCACCCTGCAGCCGCCGGCGGCCAAGGCATCGGCGGCACGGTGGAGCGAGGACCCCTGGTATCTCTTCGCCTCGCTGGCCTGGCTTCCGTTGGACGGAGTGTTCCTCGTCCTGCTCCTGGTCACGGTGCGCGCGGTGCGGCGCGCGCCCGCCTCCGCGCCACGTACCGACGCCGAAGCACACACGGCCCGCAATCTGCTGGTCACAAGCTGGTTGGTGTTCGCCATCACCGCCGTCCGGTACTTCGACGACGGGCTGCTGAGCCACCTCGCCGGCCGGGGCGCGGCATTGTTCTGGACGGACCGGCACCGCACCGCCGTCCATTTGGGACTGACCCTTCTCACCGGGCTGGCGCTGTGCGTCTTCGGCAGACCGGGACGGACCGCCGTCGTCCTCGTCATCGCCGCCGGCGGATACGTGACCGCTGTGGCGTGCCGTCCCGAGTGGTTCGCGCTGCCCTCCCAACTGTGGCTCGACTGGGAGAATTCCCCCGACGAGGTGCTCTGGTTCCGGGAGAACTGGGCCATGGTCGCGTTCGCCGGGGCCTGCGCCTGCCTGGTCTTCGTCTGGCTGGTGGGCGCCACAGCCTCCCTGCTACGACTGTGGCGCTCCGCCGATGCCCCGGCGCCCGGCTGGCCGCGGGGCCGCTTCCCGCACGCTCTCCTGGCTGCGCTGGTTCTCGTATCGGTGGCGGTCGCCGCGATGAGCGTGTGGAGCGCGCAGAACCTGTGGGAGTACCAGAGCTGGCTCAGCAGGCGCAATGGGGACGAGGTCTACGGCCTATGGCATGTGGCGACCCTGTTCAACGACATACGCTGGTTCCCCTCCGACTGGCTGGACTGGTTCTACGGAACCTACCTCTGGTGGTGGTGCCCGTCCCTGGCGATCCTGGCCGTCCTGCGCGCCCGCCACCAGGCAGCCGTCCCGGCGGCCGCCCTCCTCCCACCGGCCGAACTGCGCACCCTGAAGGTGTTCTTCGTCGTCTGTGTGGCGCCCTTCGCCGGCTGGTACGCCGGTGTTCCCCTGCCCCTGCTGCCTCTGCTGGCGCTCTGGCTCACCCTGACCGGCCTGCTCGCCCTCGGAACCCGGCGCGCGGTCCTGTACCGGAGGCTGGTCCCGGGCCATCGGCTGCACGAGGTGGCCAAGGAATCCGGCCGCCGGCAACTGCTCAGGGCGGCGCGGCGCCACCGTGAGCTGCATGCCCAGCTGCGCCGGCTGGAGCAGGGCCAACAGGAGGGAGATCGCTCCCAGTTGGAGCACGAGCTGGACCGGCTGCACCGGCTGCCGCACCCCTCCCCGCCGCCCGGCCTGCCGAACACCTGGATACGGCTGCCGCCCTCCATCAGCCCCGTGGAGCTCGCCCTGGCCTGGGGGCCGCGGACCACCTGGTGGGGCAATGCCTGCCGGGCCGCGTACTTCTCCGCGCTGATCTCGGTGCCCGCGGTCGCCATACTGACCTGGGCCGAGCAAGTCCGCGGCGTTCGGTGGGCCGACAAGTTCGTGCAGCGCTTCGGACTCGTCGAAACGGTGACGGCTGCGGTCTCCAATGAACTCCTCTGGGTGGGCGCCGGCTTCACCCTCGGTGCGCTGTGGCGTGTACTGCCCGGCCGGCGCGGGCCCGCGCGCGCGTCCGGGCTGGCGCTCGCCTACGCGGCTCCGGTGCTGGTGCAGTGGGCCGGCAACTGGATCGTCGGCCAGCCCCTCGGCACCTGGCCGCTCGACCTCAGCCTCACCCTGCTCGTCCTCACCCTGACCGGAGTCGCGATGGACATCGACACCTTCCGCGGGGAGAAGCACTACTGGCCCACCAGGGCAAGCATGCTGTTGTCCGTGTACCAGTGGCGTACGGCCTCGGTGCAGATGGCGTTCCTCATCGGCCAGCTCGTAGCGCTGGTGACCATCTGGCAGCAGCTGAAGGGGAACGACCCGATGATCCTGATCGAGCGGAGTCCCGGTGAAAGCACCGGAGGCGAGGGTTCCGGAAACTAGCCGGTCACCGCCCCGGAGGCGGCCGCCGCCAACACCGGCACGCCGCGGAGTACGTCCGAGCGGGCCGCTCCGGGCCATAGAGCCGGCCCACCGCCACGGCCGGTCGGCGATCGAGTGGCGGCCAGGAATGGCCGAGGCCGTGGTGTGACAAGCCAGCCACGGCATCCGGAAGTTCAACCCGGATATTCCGGCTGCAGAGCGCGAACCCGCTGGTGGTACCTGTGTGCCGGTGGCCAGGAGGTCGATGGATATCCGATCGCGTGAGACGGTTGCGAGCCGGCACGCTGCCCCCATGGATCACGCGGAAGTGCTCCTCATCGGCGGGCGGGCCGGAGTCGGCAAGACGACGGTGGGGTGGGAGGTCTCAGCGTTGTTGCGGGCCGCAATGGTCTCGCACGCGGTCATCGATGGTGACCCCACGGGCCAGCCGCGGACAGCGTCAACTCCGCCGGAACCCGGCTCGCTTCACGCGCGCCCGCCCACCTGCCCTGCCCCCGACCAGGGCCGGCAGAAAGCACTGCCGGAGTTCTGGGCGGTCAGCTCCTGCCGGTGCGCGCCTTGCGTATGGCCCGGGTGACGACCGGCGGCAGCACGTCGACGGCAACCCGGCGGACCCGGCTTCGGCGGCGGGATGCGGTCCGGGCGGCCGGGGCCGCGGGAGCAGGTGCCGCCGCAGGCGCCGGCTCCGCGGCCCGGGACTCCGTCTCGGCGGCCCGCTCCGCATGCCGGGAGAGCGGGAACGCAGGCGCCGGCATCTTCTTGGACTTCAGCCGGATGATCCGGTGCCCGGCGGCCTCCTGGACGCTCAGGTGGCAGTCGGTACGCTCCTGCACCACGGCCAGCAGGTCCTCCTGGACCTGCTCCGGGTCGTCCCAGGTGCCGTAGAGCTTCTGCGTGCTCAGGCAGACGGGCCGCAGGCCCCGGTTGAGCACAGCCTCCCAGGTGGCTATGGAAACGCCCGGCGTGTGCTCGGAGCGGAAGTCGTCCAGGACCACGATGCCGCCGGGCAGCAGCAGGTCCCGGGCCGCTTCGATGTCGCCCCGCACGTGCTCGTACAGGTGGGAGGCGTCGATGTGCACGAACCGGCAGGAACCGCTTTCGACCTCGCCGGGCACCACGGAGCTGGGTCCCTGCAACACACGCGGAAGTTCGTCGTGGAAGGAGCGGTAGTTCGCCTCGAAGACGCGCCGGGTCAGGGCGCTGTAGGACTTGACCGACTCGGCCCGGTTGGCGTCGTCCGGGGCGTCACCCTCGAAGAGGTCGCACACCGTGTACTTCTCCCCCGGCTGCCGGTGCCGTCCGGTGAAGATCGCGCTCTTGCCCATATAGACACCGACCTCCAGGAGGTCACCGTGCATTCCGGCGGCCTCCTGCCTGTTCAGGAACCAGTCGAAGAGCGTCTGGTCGAGCACCGGGAACCAGCCGGGCACGTCATCGAGACGATGCGGCAGCCGGGTTTCTTCCTGGATGGTGGCCATACGGGAGGTACTCCCTCGCTACGGAGCCTGTGTCTTGTCTGCAGAATGCCTGTGGAGCAAGGCACTACAGTGCCCATCCCGAGCAGCAGTCCGAAACCCACGAAGAGGCCAACGGTCGCTGAACATTCGGTCACCCCGCCCGCCCCGTAGTCAGGTACGCGGTCACGGATCCCACCGGGTCGCTCGTCGGCCTGCCGACGCCGGCCGGGCGCCTACCAGGGCGGACGCCACACCGGAGAGCGGAAACGGACGTCGTCCGCTCCCGCTCTCCCTGTCCGACACGACGTCGGCGGGCGCCGGGCTGATTCGCCCGGCGCCCGCCAGTCACGGCCGCTCCGCCGTCACTGCCCCGAGAAAGGGCCGCGGTGCAGGTAGGCGTGGTCGATCGTCTGCCGGACGCTGTCGCCGGCGGCGTCCTTCGCGGTGACCCGCAGCGTCACGAACGCGTCCTGGTGCACCGAGGAGGGGCGTTGGACGGTGGCGGTGAAGTCCGTACCGCTGCCGCGCCGGTCCGTGCGGGCCGTGGTCCAGGTCCGCCCGTCGTCGTACGAAGCCTCGACCTTGAGGGACACCCCGCGCGGGGCGGCCAGGCCGTCCGGCATACGCACGTGGAGATCCACGCTGTGCGACCGCTGCGGGCCCACCGCGTTGCGGGCGTCCACGGGCACGGCGTAGTCGACCTGGAGCAGCGGCAGCACATCGGTGGTCGCCGCGGTGTCCGAGGCGAACGTCCAGGACGTCGTGGTGCCGGTGCCGAACTTCCAGTCGGCGGAGGTACGGCTGGTGGTCAGGTCAAGCCGGTAATCGGCCTTGCCCGTCGGCACCTCGATGTCGCCCCACGCGCCGTTGTCGGACTCCGCGATGCGCTGGCCGTCTCGGTACACCTCCGCTCGGGCGACGTCTTCCCCTTCCTCGTCGCGCACCGCGGACGCTCCGGTGCCGATGCCCCCCGACCCGCCCCACTCCGCGTACGACCAGTGGCCGGTGCCGGAGTCGGAGAACTCCGGGATGTAGAACGACAGGGTGTCACCACTGCGCACCGAGGCGGGAAAGCCCTTCGCACCGTGCGGGATCGCCGGGCGCACCGGGGCCCCGAACCACTTCTCCGTGGCACGCTGTCCGGGCTGGTAGGTGTGGGCCGCGTCGTGCATCCCGACGCCCAGCGCGATGTCCCGGTCCACGACGGTGTTGTGGTGCACGGTGTGGCGCCACAGCGTGTCACCGGCCGTCACATACTCCACTCGCTCCTGTCCCATGAGCACATCACGGCTGCTCTGGTTCCAGGCCGTGTCCTGGTAAGGACGCCATCCGAAGCGCTGCTCGCTCCCCCAGGACGATGCCCCGGTACGCGTGTAGGTGGCGCGCACCACCGCGCTGTTGCGGTCGGAGACCGTGTACACCAGGTGCTCGGGGACGCGCTGCTGGGAGACCTGCATCACGTCGTACAGGTACGGGCTGTGCACCGTGCCGGAGAAGTCCACCGAGGTGGAGCGCTTTCCGGCGCGCTTGAGCAGGTCGGTGCCCTCCCCCGTGCCGGCCCGCATGACGGGCAGGGCCAGGCGGTCGCCTTCCGGGTGCCAGCGCGTCCAGGGGTAGAAGCCCTCCGGCATCACCAGCATCAGCGCCTTGGCCCCGGCGTCCGCCGCCGCCTGCGCGAGCGCCTGGTCGTCGCCGAAGTCGTAGCGGACGACGGCGAGCTTCCCGCGCACGTGGGCGGCCTTGAGGTCGTCAGCGGTGCCCGCGCCTGCGTCCACCGCGGTCAGCCGGGCGCCCTTGTCATCGAAGACCGGGGAGGTCGGCAGGTAGTACGGGGTGAAGGCCGAGGAGGTGCCGGACACCTTCGCCCGCAACTGGGGCGCGGTCATCTGCCAGCGCGAGGCGAACTCGAAGGTGCCGTCGGTGACCTGGGCCGTAGGGCTGACGTAGATCCGCTTGGCAACGTCGAAGAACATCACGCCCTGGATCAGGCCGTGTCCGTCGATCTTGCGGTACGTCTGGTAGCTGAGGATGCCGCGCTGCTCGGCGGACTTGGGCGTGCGGATCTGCACCTCGGTGACCTTGGAGGCGTCCAGCGTCACCGTGGTGTCCTTGGTGACCGTCACCTGCGGGTTGATCACTTCGACCAGTTCCTGGCCGTCCGCGGCGTCGTCCACGGTGCCGTAGTCGACCTGGTAGGTGCCGTCCTCGACGACGGCGACCGCGGAATCGGCGCTGGTGTACGAGACGAAGCCGTCGGCGCCCCAGATGGTG
This sequence comes from Streptomyces sp. NPDC006012, assembly GCF_042871185.1. NCBI lineage: Bacteria > Bacillati > Actinomycetota > Actinomycetes > Kitasatosporales > Streptomycetaceae > Streptomyces > Streptomyces sp. NPDC006012. Next base: position 219,896 of record NZ_JBIAIE010000010.1, on the reverse strand, counting down.
GGCAGCGCGCCCGGCAGCACCTTGCCGGAGCGGTCGCGGACGACCACGGAGAGCCGGTGCACCGGCGCGTGCACGACCAGGGAGAGCGTGGTGTGGGCCAGGACGGTGCCGTCGGCACGGGTCACGGTGGCGTAGCCGTAGTACGAGCCTCGCTTGGCCTTCGTCGCGTCAGTGCTCAGCGGCACGTCGGCGGAGGCGCCGGGAGCGAGGCGGAGGGTGTCGGCGGCGGGCGTGACGACCCCGGCCGGCAGGGGGATGTTGTCGGCGTTCGCCAGGGCGACGGCCAGCTTCAGGTCGACGGGCTGGTCAGCGGTGTTGGTGTAGTGCAGGGTCGCAGCCTGCCGCTGTCCGTCGGAGCCCACCTGCAGGGCAGGCAGGGTCACGCTGCCGGTGGCCGTGACCGCGCCCATCGCCGCCGCGACGTCGATCCGGCCACCGCCCTGCGCCGTCACCTTGGTACCGGACACGGTGTGCGCCGTACTCACCAGCGCGTCCTTCAACTGCTGCCCCGTCCAGTCGGGGTGCTGCTGGGCGAGCAGTGCGGCGGCACCCGCGACGTGCGGGGTCGCCATCGACGTACCGGACGCGGCCGTGTAGTACGCGTCGACCGGACCGCCCATCGTCGTGCCCGCGGCGCGCGCTGCCACGATGTCGACACCCGGAGCGGTCACATCCGGCTTGACGGCCTTGTCGCCGAGGCGTGGGCCGCGGCTGGAGAAGGGCGCGAGGGAATCGTCGCGGTCGACGGCGCCCACGGTCAGCGCCGCGTCGGCGGCACCCGGCGAGCTGACCGTGCTGTCGCCTTGCTCGCCGGTGTTGCCGGCGGCGGCCACGAAGAGGGTGTCGCCCGAGGCGGAGAGCGTGTTGACCGCCTGGCTGATCGGGTCGGTGCCGTCGGACGGCTCCTCCGAGCCCAGGCTCATGTTGACGATCTTGGCATGCTCGGCCGAAGCCCACTCCATGCCGGCGACGACCTGCGACTCCGAACCGTAGCCGTCGTCACCCAGTACCTTGCCGATCAGCAGATCCGACTTCGGCGCCACCCCCTTGCGGGAGCCGGAGGACGCCGCGCCCGTGCCGCCGACGATCGACGCCACGTGCGTACCGTGCCCGAAGTGGTCCACGGTGTTCGAACTGCCGGAGAAGTCCTTGGACTCCGCGATCCGCCCGGCCAGATCCGGGTGTGTGGCGTCGACGCCGGTGTCCAGCACCGCCACCTTCACACCCTGGCCCTCGTATCCCGCCTTCCACGCCGCCGGCGCGTTGATCTGCGCCGTACTGCGGTCCAGCACCGGGGACACCTTGCCGTCCAGCCACACCCGCGGGGTCGCCGCGACGCGGGCGGCGCCCTTCGCGGTGCCCGGGATCAGTGCCTTCCAGAAGGCGCCGAGGTCGTCGTCCGCGACGCGCAGCGACCGCGCGTCGATGCTGTTCAGAGTGCGCTCGGGGGCAGATGCCATGGTGAACGCGGCGACCCGGTCCGCGACGGCGGCCGCGGCCTTCTCGTTCTTCGCCGTCGTCCGGGCCGCTCCGGAACGCGGGGCGGCGGAGACGATCAGCGGCAGCGCCGAGGTGGCCGCCTCGTCATAGCCCTGGGCGATCAGGGTGGTGACGTTGAAGAGACGCCGGTCCAGCGCCCCGGCGGCGATGAGGTCCGCGGCGTCCGAGGGCAGCACCGTCAGGTCGCCGCCGTCCTCCTGGTACGTGCGGAACACGATGTGTTCGCGCCCCGGCCCGGGTTCCACCGACGCGGTGGTGCGGCCGTCGCCGACGGGCGTCACCGTCACGCGGTCGCCGGTCACCAGCCGCACGGTCGCGGAGTGAGCCCTGGGTGCGGGCGCGAATCCCGCCGCGCTCGCTTCGGGCGTCTGCGCGGACGCGGACTGCACGCCCCCGGTGGTCAGGAGCAATGCCGTCGATATCGCCGCCGTCAGGCGGTTCCATGCCATCAGCCGAGCACCTTTCGTTCAGCGTGTGGTCACGATTAATACGAAGAATCCGCTGACGCCAGGGGCATGTCACTGTCCTCAGGTGTCACAGCTGCGACTTGTCCCAACGGCGCCACAGCAATGTCCTCGTCGACGTTTCCCCTTCCGGTCCGTGGCAGCGGCTCGGCGGCGTCCAGGACATACGTGTGCGGCTGCCGGGCATGCGGACCATGGATGCGCTACCGTCCCTCAGCGCAGTGCCATTGACCGTACGGGCGGCACCCGTCGAGAACCTGGGCTCCTACGGACGCCGTCGGCGGCACCGCCCGCGCCGGGCGATGCCGCCGGTGTCCCGTGCGCGGGGCCGTCAGTCCGTGACCACGGAGGTGTTCAGGCCCTTGTCGTAGTGGTTGCGCATGATCCGGATGTCGGAACTGCCGTGGAAGACGAACAGCGGGGAGGTGTACGGCGGGTGCTCCGCGCCGTCCAGCCGCCGGACGGTGTTGCCGGTGAAGGCGAACCCGCCGACGCTCTTGGCGTCGACGACGGTGACGTCACCGATGTCGAACGAGTTGCGCTCGACCGAGATGTTGTGATGCACCGGGTTGGCGGCGTCGACGACCTGGTTGGTCGGCTCCACGTAGATGACCGGACCGCTGGGCCGGGTGAACGAGTTCCCGCGGATCGTGAGGTCGGCGACCGGCCCGGACTCGTACCACTGGTAGGCGTCCGCCGAGACGTAGATGCTGGCCATGGACATCCCGTCGAACCGGTTGCCGGTGATGAGGACGGGTTTGCGGGTGGTGACCAGCACTCCGCGGGTCGGCACGTTGCGGAACACGTTGCCGGATATGACGACCGACGGGGTGGCCGTGATGTTCTCCACGACCGTGCCGCCGATCTCGACCCCGGCGGGAACCGGCCGGTCGAAGGTGACGGTCATCGTGGTCAGCGGCTTCTTGTGGTCCATCCCGCTCGGTCCGTCGACCGCGGTGACCACCGCGTGCGCGTCCGCCAGCGGTGTCATCGTGCGCTTGGCGGCGAACTCGACCTTGTCGCCCGGGGCGAACTGCGGGAATCCGGCGGTCTGCGGGTGTGCGTAGGCGAGGGTGAGGGAGGACGGCCCGGGTTTTCCGACGACCTCAAGATAAGTGCCGTGGATGTTGATCGGGTCGTCGTGCGGGCCGTCGAAGACGTTCCCGGTGATGGAGACCTTCCCCTTGACGCCGGACATCTGCACGAAGTCCGCGAAGGAGGCCGTCGACCGGCCGGACGCCGGATCGGGCGCGAAGTTCACCTTGTCGATGGAGATGTTCTCGCTGAACTGCCCCACCACTCCGAAGGACTGCAGGTAGTGGGCGTTCATCGAGCGCATCGTGACGTTCTTGGACTCCCAGATGAAGGCGCCCGGCTCGGTCCGCTCGATGAGACGCATCTGGTAGACGAGCCCGGCGTCCGCCGGCCGGGATGCGGTGGTGTAGTCGAGCCGGATCCGGTGACCGCCGAGGTCGGTGACCGCGGCGACGTCGTTGAACAGCGGGTTGTCCCCGCGCCAGGACCGTTGCGCCCTGGGGTCGTGGATCTGCGTGTACTGGAGTCCGTCGACACCCGACCAGTACGGCTGCCCGGTGGCCGGGCTGGTCTCACCGAGCCAGGTGACGTGCGTTCCGCTCACCCGGTACGGGCTGGTGGCGGGGATCGACAGTACGCGGTAGGCGTGCCCGTCGGCGACACCGGCGTCTGCGACGGTCGCGTCGATGACCTCGGGGGCCGCGTAGTCGAAGGAGAAGTTGGTGAAGGTCACATCGGTCGAGCGGATCGACGCGAACGCCGTCTGCAGGCCGTGGTAGACGAGCTTGGCTCCGCCGCCGTCGATGGTGACGTCGTGCATGTCCTCGACGAGCAGCCCGATCTTCTTGTCCCGGTAACGCTGGTCGGCGCCGACGGTGTTGGAGACGTAGAGCTCACGCGTCTCGGCCCGTTCGGGGTAGAGCTGATAGGTGCCTTGCGAGAAGACGACCCTGACCGGCCGGTCGACGCTCTTGGCGTGCCGGAGCGCCGCGGTGACAGCAGGCGTCGAGTCCGTCCGGCCCGTGGGGTCGGCTCCGTAGGTGTCCACATTGACCACGACCGGGGCCGCGCTCGGCGCCGCGGCGACAGGACTGCCCGCGGTGGAGAGCAACGCGAGCGCCACCCCGAGAAACACGAACCGAGACATAGCCCCTCCGGAGCACAGGTGACTCATGAAACATCCTATGTATATGCGGAGTTTCGCCGGGTTTCCGGCTGGATCCCCTCGCAGAGTCTCTATAGATCCGATCTCTGGGTCAATGGTGCCGACGAGTGAGCGCGCCTCATGACGCTGACCGACGGCTCTTCCACTGCGGGTTCGGCTCGCTGACGATTCCGAATGAGGTCACGGACGGCGGAGTCATGCAGGGAAGGCCGGGGCGGCCTCCTGTCGTGGGGAGACCGCCCGGCCGGACCCGGTGGTTACCGTACGTCGTAGGCGCGTTTGACGGTCTGTGTGACCGCGTTGCCGTTGGTGTCGATGAAGGTGGCCTTCGTCGTGACCTGCTTGCCGGAGGCGCCGGTGTGGTCGAGGACGGCCGTCCAGTTGCCGTCCTGCTGCTCGGCCGGCGGCTGGGTCCAGGTGGTACCGCCGTCGTAGGAGTAGGCCAATGATGCCTCCTTGATCGTGCCCGGGGTATACCCCGCGTGGCCCTCGACCGACAGGCCGACTCTGATGCCGCTCCGCGCAGGCAGGGTGTTCAGGTCGTCCACGGGCATGTCGTACGCCGGGAAGAGGATCGGCAGGCCCCGCGAGTAGACGTCCGGCTCCCGGTGCGAGCGGAAGCTCCAGGTGGTTGTGACGGCGGTGGAGCGCAGCCAGTTCCGGTCCGAGGACGGAATCTTCTCCAGGTTCTGCGTGAGTTCGTACGCGGAGTCCTCGTCCGGCACCCGGAACGCGTCGTAGGGCCACGCGCTGGTGGCGATCTTCTCGCCGTTGCGCTTCAACACCAGGTTGCCGAGGTCGCCGAACGATCCGCCGTAGGACCAGTGGTCGCCGGACCTGTCGAGCCAGAGCCCGGTCTGAATGCCCATCAGGTCACCTTGCCGCTCGGCGGCCAGCATGAGGTTGCCGTCGGCGTCGCGGGGCGCGGCCGGCCGCAGTGGTCCGCCGTACCACTCCTCCGCGCTGCGCTGTCCGGCCTGGTAGGCACGCTCGTGATCGCCCATGAACGCGGCGAACGGGACGCTGGTCATCGCGCCGTGGTACCAGGTGTCGTCGCCGGTCGTGTAGTAGGCGGTGCGGGTGCCGGGCACATGGATCGTCCCGAACGGGCTCACGGGAACATAGGCGTTGTCGCTCCCGTCGGGGCGGATGAACATCGCGTCGATGTAATCGGCCTCCTTGCCCATGGCCTTCCACGTCTCGGTGACTTGGGCCAGCCTGGAGTCATGGGGCCTGTAGACCTGGTCGGATTGGAGCGGGCCCTGAGTCGGGAACGACAGGTTGTAGACGTAGGACGACCCGTTCCCGGAGCCGCTCGCACGCCAGGTGGGCCGGAACTCGAAAGTCCCGGTCTTGGCACGCCCGTCGACATCCGCGTAGAACGCCTTGACGTTTCCGCCGGCCATGAGCGAGCCGGCCAGCTGCCAGGTGTCGTCCCACGTGCGGGAGTAGCTGAGCGTGGTGTTGTCCGCCGTCGAGGGTCGGTCGGTGTGCACGCTCAGCCGGTGGGCCTTGCCGGCGTCCAGGACGACCGTGGTGTCACGGGTGATCCGAAGCTCGGGGTGCGCGAGGTAGCTGACCGATTCGGGTGCGTCCTGTGCAGCGTACGTGGCCACGAAGGCGCTGAGAGCGTAGTCACCCGGACGCACAGCGTATGTCTGCTCGGCCGCACCGGAGTTGCTGCGACGCTCGCCCTTGTTCGTGTCGAGGCTGACGAGGTCCAAGGAGGAGACACCGCTCGCGGGCCTGCCGTCGCGGTCGATGGTCCTGACCCGGAGGGTGACCGTCTCCGGCTGTATGTAGAGCGTGACGGGGACGGAGACGTGCACGTCGTCGCCGGTGGCCAGGATCCGTCCGGTGACCGCGCCGTACTGGGCGTGCTTCAGACGGGCGGTCGGATCGATCCGGAGCGGTACCTGCGCGGTGGCCCCCGCGGGGACTCGCACCCTGCCCTCCTCCAGCTTGACGACGCCGGAGTGGACATCGCTGCCGTCGTTGCCGTGCACACCGCTGATCTTCAGGTTCAGGGTGAGGTCTGCACCGCCGGTGTTGGTGAAGGGCACGTGCACGGTAGTGCCGTCCGAGGCGCTCTGCGGCCAGTTGTAGGTGCCGGCCTGGACGGCGGGTGCGGAGAACACTTTCTGGTTCACCGCAGCGAACACGTCAAGGACGCCGCCCCCGGTCCGGTCTGCGCCGGCGACGTTGCCGTCGGTGCGTGCTGAGGAGACCAGCGCGGCCTTGACCTGCTGCGCGGTCCAGTCCGGGTGGGCCTGGCGAACGACGGCCGCAGCGCCCGCGACATGCGGCGTGGCCATGGAGGTGCCGGACATCGTCCGATAGGCGTAGATGCCGCGGCCGCCTGCGTTGGCCGCCGAGATGTCGACGCCGGGGGCGGCGATCTCGGGCTTGAGGGTGTGAGTGACGGCCACGGGTCCCCGGCTGGAGAACGACGCGGTGGTGTCGTCGTGGTCGACGGCACCGACGGTGAGCACGTCGGGTACGCAGCCGGGCGAGGAGACCGTCTCGGTGTTCGGGCCCGAGTTGCCTGCGGCGACGACGAACAGGGTGTGTGTGTTCTTCGAGAGCTGCTTCGTGGCCTGGGCCATCGGATCGGTGCAGTCGCCGATCGTGGGGTTGCCCAGGCTCATGGAGACGACGTCGGCCTGCTGGTCGACGGCCCATTGCATGCCGGCGATGATCCAGGAGTCCTGGCCGTAACCCTGGTCGTCGAGGACCTTGCCGATGAGCAGGGAGGTACCGGGGGCGACCCCCTTCTCCCGGCCGTCACTGGCTGCTCCGGACCCGCCGGCCGTGGAGGCGGTGTGCGTGCCGTGGCCCACCCTGTCATCGGTGTCCTTCGAGTCCGTGAAGTTCCTGGACTCGGTGACCCGGTCGGCCAGGTCGGGGTGCTCGGCGTCCACTCCGGTATCCAGTACCGCGACCTTGGTGCCTTTGCCGTCGTAGCCGGCCGCCCAGGCCTCCGGCGCGTGCACCTGCGCAGTCGACCGGTCCAGTGCGGCCTTGACCTTGCCGTCCAGCCACAGTTTGTCCACCAGGGCGCCAGAACGTGCGCGGGTGTCGGTGATGTCCTGCCAGAAGGTGGCGGCCGTGTCCTTGCCGGCCCTGAACGCGACCCCGTTCACAGCCGGGAGGTTCAGGCCCCGCTCGGCCCCCCGAGGAGCCGCCGGCGTGCTGTCCGCCACGTTCACACCGCTGCGGTAGGTGGCGATGACCGGCAGCGTACGGGTGTGTGTGTCGTCGTATCCCTGGCGGATGAGCCCGGTGACATTGAACAACTGCTCGTCGGCCTTGCCCTCCGCGACGGCCTGGGAGGCGTCCTCCGGATAGACGTAGAGGTCCTTGCCCATCTGATAGGTCTGGGCGATCGGCCGCGTACCGTCCGGGCGGGGCAACACAGCCGCCGAGCTGCGGCCCGACGGGTCCGTGGTCACCAGTACCTTGTCTCCGGTGACGAGCGTGACCGTCACCTGCCTGCCGCCCGCTGCCGGGGAACCGCTCCCGATGACGGCCCTCTTCACCGGGGCACCGTCAGGCGGCGTGTCCGCCGCCCCGGAAGGCGCGACCGCGGAGACGGCCAGGACGGCGGCGGTCGCCGCGCCCAAGGCTATTCGCGTTGTGGGACCCATGGATCTCCCTCGTTGACGCCGTGAACATGCCATGCAGCGGCTCCAACTTGGCAGACATGTGGATCGTGTGGTGACGCCAGGTGTGGCGGGTTTCCCGCGTGACGGATATCCGTCACGCGGTCGCGTCGACTGGTTCGTCGGCTCTGCGGGGCCCCTGGGACCGAGTGCTTCATCCGCCGGATGAGCGGTCGACTTGGCGGAAGCGCGACCGGTCAGTGCCGACCAGGCTCTGCTTCGTGCCCGAGCCAGCCCGCGCGTGCGGCGTGCCACCCGAGTTGCAGGCGCGAATCTGCTCCGGCGAGGTCCATCAGGCGGCGTGTCCTGCGCTCCACGGTGCGCAGGGAGAGGCCGAGTTGGGAGGCGACCCGCCGGTCGGAGAATCCCGCCAGCAACAGAACGAGGACTTCCAGTTCCCCCTCGGCTGGTTGCTGCTCGTCCGTCGGCTTCGCACCGACACCCCTGGTCGTGGCGTAAAGCGGCCGGGCCTGGGCCCATTCCTTCTCGAAGAGATGGACCAGTGCCGTCAGCAGGCTGCTGCGGTGCACGACGATCGCGCTCGGCTCGCCACCGGAGTCCGCCATGTCCACTGGCACCATGGCACGTTCCCGGTCCGAGACGACCATCTTCAGCGGCAGCGAGTCGACCAGGCGAAGCTCGATGCCCGCCATGATGGAAGCACGCGCATCCCTCGCCGCATCGGGGCTGTCTAGGTAGTTCTCGGCTGCCACGACCCGGAAGTCGACTCCGCGCTCCAGCGCGTGACTCTCCGAAATGTCGCTGGCCTCCCGTGGTACCGCGACGGGCGTTCCGACGAGGAAGACGAGCAGTTCCCGCTGTGCGCCGCGCTGCAACTGATGGAACCGGTGGGCGACCTGCTCCGCACCGGCCACCACCTCCACCACCCCACCCGCGGTGTGTACGGCAGTGCTGCGGTACTGCTCGATGAGCACCGAGAACGCGCTCTCGGCCTGGTGCAGCGCAGTGCGCCGCTCGGCCAGGAACGGGGCCAGGGCCACAGAGGGCGGAGTGAGGCGGTAGCGGATGAGCCGGGATCTGGCCGGGCCGGGTTCCTCGCGGTCGGGCTGGGTGGCGACGGATACCAGACCGCGTGCCTCCATGTCTGCCAGGACCCGGGCTGTCTCGGCCGCCGCGATTCCGGTCCGCCGGGCGAGATCGTGCGCGGAGGCCTCAGACTGGGCCATCAGCGCTGTGTAGACGGCCTCCTCGGACGGCCCCAGTCCCAGCGCCTGCAGCATCCGCAGTCCTCCTCACGAGGCAACTGGCAATCTTCGGTCCTTGCCGCAGCCCGCGTGGACCAAGCGGATTCCTGACATCCGAACCTTACCCAGGTGTCAGGACGTTGCCAGCCGCCGTTCGTGACCGCCGGCACCTGGCGGTCCCGTCATTTCCAGCACTGCTCCGCGTCAACGAGATCGAACGGCACGGCCCGAGTCAGCCCCTTCGGACCGCCGGAACCGAATCGGACGTTGCTACCGTGAAAACGCGGAACACGGCCGTCAAGTCAGGCAACAAGGCACAGTGGCTCGTTGCCGGTTGCTCGTTGCTCGTTGCTCGTGCGGTGCCCAACGGCGATCAGGAGACGCGACACACACCTTTGATGGATACCGTCGGCCACGGCCTGGCAGCGTTGCATGGTCAAGGCTCGACCGCGACCTTGGCGGCCACGATGATCAGCCCAAGCACCAGGTTGACGGCCCCGGCGGACACCACCGCAAGGTTGGAGGCACCTGCCCGGTGAGCCGCGACGCCGGCCCAGGTGACCTGCTCGGCCACGGCGACGCCGAGCGCCAGCCAGGCTGTGCCGGTGAGCCCCAGGCCCAGGAGCGGGCTGATCACAACGGCGGCGGCCGGTGGAACGGCCGCCTGCACGATGGGCCACTCACGGGCGCCGACCTGTCGGATCTCCTGCCAGGTCAGGGTCTGGTGGGGCCGCCGGTTGCCGACGATGTCGGCGTAGGCGTGGGCGGCGCAGAACACCACGCCGGTGCACAGCAGCAATACCACCAGCTCAAGGCGTGGGAACGGGCCGAGCGCACTGGCCCCGGCAATGACTGAAGCAGCCAGGAGCGAGCCGTAGATCGCGCCTGTGTAGTCGGTCCGGGCCGTGCCGGACGCTCCCTGCGCATCTGGTTCCTGCGGAGAGGTACGGGGTGTCACCTCTCCAGGATTACCGGAACGGTCGCATCCTGCCCCGCATGCGGCGCCGTGGCGTCGACGCGTCAATCTGGCGCCGTTCCCGTATCAGTCGCCCCGGTGACCGCCCAGCCAGGAAGGAACGATTCTCCATCTCGTGAACCGGCCAGTTTCCACCAGCCGTCGAGACACGCGGGCCCCGTCCTCCGACCCATTGTCGGCCGACACACCGGCGCGGCTACCCATGTGCATCGGTGCGCCAAACCAGCTCAGTGCGTATGGCCGAAACCACAGAGATCACCACTTTACGTAAGGGGCTAATTACTCTTTGCTGTCGCTCGTTCTGGGGGCTGTGCCCTCATCCTTCTCGGAAAGGATTCGCCATGACGGCACGTAAGCGGTGGACCGTGGCCCTCGGCGCCGCTGCGGCCGGCGCGGGACTGGTGCTCGGCTCCCATGTCTCGGCCACCGCCCAGCCTTCGCCGGCGCTCTCGTCCACGTCCGTCCAGGTCCAGCGGGTCACCCTCCGCCTGGCCTCCGACCCCGGCCAGGTGGCCAACGTCAGCGGTGGTTCGCAGGAGAACGGCGCCCGCGTCATCCAGTGGCCGCTGTCCAGGACGGACAACGAGCGCTGGGAACCCGAGGCGGTCTCGGGCGGCTACTACCGCTTCCGCGCGGTACACAGCGGCAAGTGCCTCAACGTCAAGGGCGGAGGCAACGAGAACGACACCGACATCATCCAGTACACCTGCGGCACCGCCGAGAACGAGCAGTGGAAGTTCGTGTCCAAGGGCATCGGTTACCAGGTCGTCGCCAGATCCAGCAACAAGTGCCTCAACGTCAGGGGAGGCGTCGGCCAGGGCAACCGCCTGATCCAGTACACCTGTACCGCAGGGGGAGCCCCCAACGACGTCTGGCTCCCCGTCTGGGAAACCGTCACCGGCTGACACTCCTTGCCTTTCGGTCCACGCCGTCAGGCAGCAGTCACCGGTAGCGAGCGAGCGCCCACAGGCGTACCCGCTCGATGACAACGGCCGTGGCCGGCCCGGCCCGCCACGGCCCGCCCCCCACCGTACGCCGGCCGCGCCCCGTCTCAGGGACTCGACGGACCGCCGCAACACCCCGACGACACGGGAACACCAGGACATCTCGCGACACGAGAACACCGGCTCGGCGCAGTTGAAGCGAGGGCGTCGGGGCGGCACGGCCGCCTCTTCCGTCGCGAAGAAGCGCATTCGGCTGCCTGGGAGCGCCCGGGCGTAGCGGACGGGGCCAACCCCGCGCATTAGGCTGACGAATTCTGGTTCCCGCCACCCCCTGGTCACCCGTGTGGGTGATGACTGCGGGCATTCACGGCGGGATGCTGAGTATGCGTGTGCATGGGGGGTGGGCGTTCGCCCTGGTTTCCTTTTCCGGTTCTGGTCTCCTTTCTCGGTTCCGGTTCTCTTTACCTGTTCCGGTTCAGGTTCCCTTTGCCGGTTCCGGTTCGGGTGCCGGTTTCTGCTCTGGCTACCGGTTTCTGTTCTGGCTCTCGTCCGCTTCTTCGTCCTGGTTGTTGTCCCGGCCCTGGATCTGGGCCTCGTCCTGGTTCTGGTGCCGGCTGTCACACGGCGTTCTCTTGCACACGCCCCGCTGTCCGCCCCTGAACGGGGCCGGTGCGGCGCCCCCAAGGGCGAGGGCCGCCGGCGGTGCCGTCGTCTCGCCTTTCCGGCTCCCGCGCCGCCGGACGCTGCCCGCGCAGCACGGACGGTACGGGCCTTCGCGGAATTCTTCGTTCTTCCGGTGTCGCTCTGTGTGGAGGAGTTGCTGTGGCCGAGCGCTGCGCTGTCGTGTTCCCCGGGCAGGGGGCCTACCTGCCCGCTGTCCTCACCCGGCTCGCCGCCGATGAACCGCTGGTCGAGGAGACGCTGCGGCTTCTGGACAGCGCCGCCGTCCGACTGGGGCGGAACGCTCCCTCCCGTTTTCTCCTCGACGAGGGGGCGCCGGCCTTGTCCGAGCTGGTGGACGAAGCACCCGCGGACCTGCACACGGCTCTGTTCGCCGCCGAGACGGTGATCTTCCGGCTGCTGACGGAGCGCCATGGACTGCGTCCGGACGTGCTGCTGGGACACAGTTTCGGCGAGTTGGTGGCCCTGACCGCGGCCGGCGTGTACGGGCTGGAAGAGGGCATGGCGCTGGTCGCCGCCCGCGACGAGGCGTTCGCCGCCTGCCCGCCGGAACCCGGCGGCATGCTGGCCCTGGACGTGTCGGCCTCCCGGGCCGAAGGACTGCTGGTGGGCCTGGGTGAGTGGGAGGTGACCCTGGCCGCGGACAACAGCCCCCGCCAGTGTGTGGTGTCCGGCCCCGCCGAACCCCTGGGCCGGGTACGGCAAGCCGCCGAGGCGATAGGCATCAGAACGACCTCGCTGCGGGTCCCGTACGCCTTCCATCACCGCATACTCGCCGCCGTGGCGGGCGACTTCACCCGCCGTGCGGCCTCGTTGCAGGCAAGGCCGGCACGGTACCTGCTGCACTCGGCGATCCTTGGACGAAGAGTCGACGACACGGACGCAGTGGCGGACCTGGTCGCCGCCCACCTGGTGCGTCCCACACGGTTCACGAGCGCCGTCCGTCTGCTGCACGCACAGGGCGTGGAGGTGTTCGTGGAGTGCGGACCCCGCGGCGTGCTCAGCGACCTGGTGACGGCGACAGTGCCGGGCGTACGGGTGATCGCGCCACTGCGACGCCGGGTCGACGGCCCCGAACTGGCCGACGCCCTGACCGGCCTGACGTCCGCTAACCCGACGGTCCCGGTTCACCGGCCCGGCCGGGCCCGCGCCGGCGCGGCGCACGATCGTACGGCGCGCACGCGTGATGCGTCCGCCGCAGGCGGGACAGCGACCGCGACCACAGTTGTCCGCAGCGCGACCGAAGAACCCTCGTCGGGTACGGAGCCGCTCCCGGACCGCCGGTCTCTCGTGGCCGCCCTGCGGACCCTGTACGCAAGCGCCCTGGGCTACCCGCCCGAAGTCCTGACCGACCACGCCGATCTGGAAGCGGATCTGGGAGTGGACTCGATCAAACAGACCGAACTCTTCGCCCAGGCCGCGGCCCGTTTCGGACGTACCCTGCCTCCGGACGGCTCCCGCCTGACCAGCTACACCACCCTGGACGCGCTGGCCGGGCTCCTTGCCGCTCTGCCCGCACACGCCACGCGCGCGGGGGTGCCGGCGTGAGCGGCCGGCCCGACGTGCCCGCGGCACGGGACCTGAGCGGAAAGATCGCCCTGGTGACCGGGGGCGGCAAGGGCGTCGGGGCGGCGATCAGCCGCGAACTGGCCCGGCACGGCGCCCTCGTAGTGGTGAACTTCTTCCACTCGCCGCAGGCCGCCGACGAGACTGTCGCCGCGATCCGTTGGGCCGGGGGCCGGGCGGAGGCGCTGCGGGCCAGTATCGCCAAGCACGACCAGGTGACCGCGATGTTCGCGGCGCTGGCGGACCGGCACGGCGGCGTGGACATCGTGGTCAACAACGCCGCGCGGGGCGTGTTCACCCGCTTCGACGACCTCACCGACTCCGATTGGCAGCGGGCGCTGGACACCAACGTCCACGGAGCCCGCTGGTGTGCGCTGGAGGCAGCACCGCTGATGGCCGCGCGCGGCGGCGGTGCCATCGTGAACGTCTCGTCCATCGGCGCCGGGCTGGCCATGGACAACTACCTGTTGGTGGGGGTCTGCAAGGCGGCTCTGGAGGCGATGACCCGGTATCTGGCCGCCGACCTCGGACCGCTGGGGATCCGGGTGAACACCGCCTCCGCGGGGCTGCTGGACAATTCCACGGCCACACTGTTCCCCGATGCGGACGCTCTGCGGGCGACCTGCGCCGCGGCCGCCCCGCTCGGCGGGGTGGGCCATGAGGACGATCTTGCCCGGCTGGTGGCCTTCCTCGCCTCTCCACAGGCCCGTTGGATCTCCGGACAGTGCCTGCTGGCCGACGGCGGACTGTCCGTGGGCCGCGCCATGCTCACCCCGCGCCCCTTCGCGGCGCCCATCGCCCCGGCCTCTCCGCCTCCGTCACGGACCGGTGCCGCACCTACCACCCCGTCTCCCCGACCGGCCGAGACGGCGGCCGCGTGGCCGTCCGCTCCGGCCGGGAACCCGCCTGCCGACCCTCCCCTACCGCTTCCCTCCCCCGCCGAGCCGCCACCCGCCGACGGCCCGGCCCCGGCTCCCGCCCGGCCTGCCGCGTCCGCCGACATGCCGACCCTCGGCAGCACCGGCGTCCCGGCCGCCGTGGCCGCCCCGCGGCCCGAACCCTCCGCCGCCCCGGCACCCGTCGGCCGTCACGGAACGGCCGGAGCGGCAGCGGTAGTGGGCAGTGACGACACCGAGCCGGTCGCGGCCCGCGCCGCGGCCAGGGTCGGCGGTGACGGCAGGGAGCGGTCGCTGGCACGCACGGTGGCCGTGGTGGGCATGGGCCTGGTGGCTCCGGGCGCCGACGGACCGGAGGCGCTCTGGCAACGGCTGTTGGAAGGCGTACCGCAGTTCGGCGAACCGGGCGGGCGGTTCTCCCTGGAGCACTTCTGGTCGTCCGAGGACGTCGCGGACCGCACCTACAGCCGGGTAGCCGGCTACGTCCGCCCCACGTCGGACACCGCAGCGGACGCCGAGCCGGACTTTCTCACCGCCTGGACGCGCACCGCGCTTGTCCAGTGCGACGCCCCGCGCCTGGCATCCGGTGCGGGCGTCCGCACCGCGTGCTTCACCGGTGCCTGGGCCGAGGGATCGCAGCATGTGGAGGAGAGCCTGCTCGTCGAGGCCGCCGCCGACGGCATCGCGGAGCACTGGGGCCCGAGCGCGCCCGAGGACCCCGAGGCACTGCGGGCGCTGCTCGTCCGTTGGCTGCGGTCCGCGCACCCGCACGCGGGAACGACCGCCCGACACCTGCCGCCGGCTGCTCTGCGTGCCGCCGTCACGTCGCTGCTGCCGACGCCGGTTCCGGTGCAGGTCGTCGACACCGCCTGCTCCTCCTCGCTGTACGCCATCGACCTGGGCGCCCGCGCCCTCCTGGACGGGGAGTCTGACCTCGCTCTGTGCGGCGGGGTGTTCTCCCTGGGACCGCGCTACAGCGTGTTGTTCTCCCAGTTGCGCGGGCTGAGCCGTGCGGGAGCGGTCCGTGCTTTCGACGCGCGCGCGGACGGGGTGCTGTTCGCCGACGGGGCGGCGTTCGTCGCCCTCAAACGGCTGGCCGACGCCCGGGCCGACGGTGATCAGGTCCTCGGGGTGCTGGCCGGTTTCGGCGCGGCGTCCGACGGGCGCGGCCGGGCCGTGCACGCCCCCAACGCCACCGGTCAGCAGCGGGCGCTGGCCCGCGCCCGCGCCGTGTCCGGCGTCCCACCGGAGCAGATCGACTGGGTGATCGCCCACGCCACCGGCACCCCGGTCGGCGACCGGGTCGAACGCGGCGTGCTGTCGGGCCAGTTGCCCCACGCCTGGGCCACGTCGAACAAGTCGGTGTTCGGCCACACCGGATGGGCGGCCGGTGCGGTCTCGGTCGTCCATGCCCTGCAGGGCATGGCGCACTCCACGATCCCGCCGCAGATCCCCTACCGCTGCCCCGACGACGCGCCACCGCTGCGGGTGCCGACCGAGCCGGTGCCCTGGCCGCGCCCGGCCGGCCGGCCACGGACGGTGGGGGTGTCGGCGTTCGGGTTCGGCGGGACCAACGGCCATCTCCTGATCCAGGACGCCCCCCGGCCCGGCGAGACCGCGCCGGCTTCCCTGCCCGCCCCCGTCGAGGACGACCCGGTGGTCGTCGTGGCCTGGTCGGCCCACCTGCCCGGGAACCCGGACACGGCGGACGTCGCCCGCCGTCTGGCCGACGGGCGAACCCCCGCGGCACGACGCTCGTTCGGCGCCCGCTACCCGCTCCCGTCCTTCGCCGAGGTACCCGTCCCCGCGCGCACCGCGGCGGCCGTCGACCGGGCCCAGCTGATGGCGCTGCAGGCCGTCTCCGCCCTCGTCCCGCCGAACGCCGCGCCCTGGTGGGAGGAACTGCGGGAGACCTGCGGGGTCTTCGCCGCCCACACCGGTGTCCCCGCCGCGTCGCCCGACCTGACCGTCCGCTGCCACGCCGCCTCGCTGGCCGCGGCAGCCGAGCGTCCGGCCCCGCGCGGACTCGACCGTGCCGAACTGCGCAGGGCCACCTCGGCGTTCCTCGACGCGGTGCGCGAGCGTACCCGGTGCGGGGAGGACACCCTGGCCGGCCTGATGCCGAACGTGATTCCCGCCCGGGTCGCCGCCCTGCACGACCTGCACGGCCCCACGATGGCCCTCGACAGCGGGCTCACCTCGGGCCGCAGCGCTCTCAGGGCCGCCGCCGCCCATCTACGGCGCGGGGAGCTGGAGTTGGCCCTGGTCCTGGGCGTCAACGGCGCCGCCGGCCCCCCGTCCATCCGCCTGCACGACATCGGCGAATCCCGCGAGCCGGCCGAGGGGGCCTTCGCCCTCGTGCTCACCCGCGCCTCCGTCGCCCGCGCCCGCGGCTGGCCGCACCTCGCCGATCTCGGCACCCTGCTGGCCCGGCTGCCGGCCGAGCGCGGCGCACCGGACGGGTGGAGCTACCGGGGAGCCGACGACCTGATAGCCGTCCTGCGGCACCTCGTCACCGATGCCCCGGTCCCCACGACGACCGCTCCGGCGCCGACGCTCCCGGAGGCGACGGCCCCCGACGCGACGGTGGCGCATGCAACGGCCCCGAGTCCGGCGACCACCGATCCCACGACCACGGGAACAGCATCCACTGCTGTGACGTCCACCGGTCCGACGACCACGGATCCGGCCCGTCCCGCCGAAGGCACCCCCGCTCCGGTCACCCGGCGGCACACCCTCAGCTGGGAGGCCGCCGGACCCTGCGGCACCGTGGCTCGGCCGCTGCCGGCCCGCACCCTGGTCATCGCCGGCTCCCGGTACGCGAGCAGCCTGCGCCCCCTGGTCGACGCCTGCGCCCACTGCCGCCTGGTCGCCGTCGACGGGGACCAGGATCCGCAGGAGGCCGTCGACCGCATCCTGCGCGACAGCCCGGAAGGGTTCCGGCACCTGCGAGTCGTCGCCGACCTGCACTCCGCACCCGTCTGGCCCGCCCCGCCTCCCGCCGGCGTACTGGCCGTGCAGGAGGCGGCGTTCTGGGCGGTCCGCCGACTGCGCGACCGGATCGCCGGGGGCGGCACCGTCGCCGTCGGCGTGACGGCACCGTACCTCGGGGAAGAGGCCGCCCCGCATGCCCATCTGTTCACCGGCTTCGTCAAGTCCCTGGCCTGGGAGCTGAGCGGCTCCACCGTGCGCGCAGTGGTCAGTGACAACACCCGGCCCGAGACCGTACTGGCCGCCCTGGAGGACGAACTCGCCCGCGCGGCCGACGGGTTGCCCGTGGTCCGACACCGCGGCGCCACCCGTTTCGTCCAGCGTCTCACCGAGAACGGCCCGTTCGCGGACGGCGGACCCCTGCCGCTCGCCCCGGGCGCGGTGGTCGTGGCCACCGGCGGCGCCCGCGGCATCACCGCCGCCTGTCTGCTCGGCCTGGCACGTCACGTGCCCCTGCGGGTGCACCTCGTCGGGTCGAGCCGCCCCGACGACCTGCCGGACGACCTGCTGCACACCCCCGGCCAGGAACTGCCCGCAGCCCGCGCCCGCTACATCACCGACCAGCGCACCCGCACGCCACAGCGGCCGGTGGGCGAGATCAGCGCCGCCTTCGACCGCCTCCTGCACGCCCGTGAGTCCGCCCTGACACTACGGGCCCTGCGCGAGGCGTGCGGCGCCGGGCAGGTCCACTTCCACACCTGCGACGTCACGGACGCGGACGCGGTGCACGCCCTGGCCGGCGCCGTCCGTGCCCGGGAAGGCCACGTCGATCTCCTCGTCAACGGCGCGGGACTCCACCACCCCGGCGACATCACCCGCAAGACGCTGCCCGGCATGCGCCGCATCCGCGACGTCAAACTGTCCGGCTACCACCATCTGCGCGCCGCGTTCACCGGCACCCTCGCCCCGCGCCTGTGGTGCAACTTCGGCTCCGTCACCGGTATCGCCGGCCTGCCCGGCGAGAGCGACTACTCCCCCGCCAACGACTTCCTTTCCGCCGCCGCCCAGGTCGGTACCGACGGCGAATTCACCATCGCCTGGACCATCTGGGACGAGACAGGCCTCGGATCCGGAGCCGTCGTCCAGTCGCACACCGCCCGCACCGCACGGCTGTCCCGCATGACCACCGTCGAGGGAGTCACCCACTTCCTTGCCGAACTGCGCCGCCGCACCGCCGGCGAGGGCGGGGACCACAGGCTCGTCACCTTCGTCGGCGACGCGGAGCACCGTTCCTTCGACACCCTGTTCCCCGGTCTGCGCTCCACCGGGAACCCCGGCCGGCTCCACCCGGACGACCCTGCACGCACGTCCCGTCGCACCGATCACTGCCTCCCGGCCCGGCCACCCAGCGAACCCGCGCCGCCCCAACCACCCGGAAAAACCACCGCGGTCGCACCGCCCGGCGAAGCCACCCCGGCCGGGCTGCTCGACAGGCCCGCCACCCGCCAGGCCGACCACGCCGTCTGGGACCTGGTCCTCGACCTGGACGCCCACGGCTTCCTGCGCGACCACCTGGTGGACGGCAAACCCACCGTGCCCGGTGTGCTGCTGGCCGACATCGCGGTCCAGGCGGCCCGTACCCTGGCTCCCGGGCTGGCGCCACGCGCCGTCGACGCACTCTCCTTCCGCACCTGGGTCCGCGCCCGCGGCGACGGCAGACCCGCCCGGTACCGCGTGGCGGCCCGCCGCCGCGGTTCCAGGACGGCCTGTGCGGTCAGCGTGAGCATCCGCTCCGACGTCGTCACCCCCGACGGGCGCGTCCTGTCGCGCGACCGGGAGCACTTCCGCGCCACGGTCCGGCTGGGCGGGCCGGTCCCGCTGCCCGAGCCGTACGGCCCGCTCACCGCAGCCCACCGCCCGGTCGGCGACCCGTACTACGACGCCGCCTCCCCGGTCCTGCTCACCGGTGCCTTCCGCGCCACCGACCGGTGCCGCACCACCGGTACCGGCACCACCGCCCACTGGCGTCCCGGGCCGCCGCAGTTGTCCGCGCTGCCCCGGCTGTCCACCCCGGCCGTCCTCCTCGACAGCCTCGCCCGCACCCCCGCCCTCCAACCCACCCCGGACGGACAACACGCCGTCGCCGTCCCCCACCACATCGAACGCATCACCCTGTACGAACACGGCGACGACCACGACCTCGTCCGCGCCCACCCCGCCGGGCTGCGGCTCCAGCATTCCCCCGCCACCGCCACCAGCACCGCCAGCACCGAGGACGGCCGCGTCATCGCCCAGATCTGCGGCATGCGCGCCACCGTCCTCGCCCACGTCCCGGCCCGCCCCCACCCAGCGGTCACACCCGCAGGACCAGCCACACCGGCAGGGCCGGCCTCCGGCCGCCACGACCAGGCCGTCGGCGCATGACGCCGCCGGCCCACGCACCCGCCGACGCCGGCCATCGCCGGGTGACCTCCGCAGCAGGCCCGGTCGACCTCTGGTGGCACATCGGCCCGTACGGGCCGCCCTTGCCCGGCCGGGCCCTGCTGCGTCACGCCGTCGCGGTACGGCACGCCCGACCGCCCGACACCGTCACCGTCGTCCGTGACCCGTCCGGCCGCCCCGCGCTCGCACCGGCACAGAACCTGCCGCCCCTGTGCCTCACCGCCGCCCACAGCGGCCCCGTCACCGTGGCCGCGCTCATCGCCACGCCGTGGGGCGGAACCCGGATCGGCATCGACATCGAGCACCTGGCGTCCCTCCCGCCACCGGCCCTGCTGCACTACGCCCTCCGCCCGGACGAGCGCGCCGCGCTGGCCGACCGGCCCGCGACCGCACGCAAGGAGGACTTCCTGACCCTGTGGACGGCCAAAGAGGCCGTTGCCAAGGCCCTGGGCTGGCCCCTGCTGCGTGCCCTCGTCGACGTGGAGATCGCCCTGTGCCCCCGGCCCGCCCTGGCCCGGCTCGGCCACGACCGGGCCCCCCTCGGCTGGCAGTTGCTGCCCCTGAACCTCCCCGGCACACCGCACACCGTCACCCTCGCCGTCCACCACCCGCCATCCAGCCCACGACGGGAGAGCCCATGGACCTCACCGGCAGGACCGCACTGATCACCGGAGCGACCCGGGGCATCGGCCTGGCCATCGCCCACACCCTCCACGCCCATGGCGCCCGGCTCGTCATCACCGGCCGCTCGAAGGACAGCGGCCGCGCGGCACTCGCCCGGCTCGACGCCGGAGACGACGTCACCCTGTGCGTCGCCGACGCCACCGACCGGGCCGACGCGGAGCGCGCGGTCGACGAGACCGTGGCCCGCTACGGGCACCTCGACATCGTCGTCAACAACGTCGGCGGCGCCAGCGACTTCGCCACCGTCGCCGACATCACCGACGACACCTGGCACCACACCCTCGCCCTCAACCTCGACTCCGCCCTCTACACCACCCGCCGCGCCCTGACCCACCTGGTCCCGCAGCGCTTCGGCCGCGTCATCAACATCTCCTCCATGGAGGGCCGCGACCCGGACCCCGGCCTGTGCGCCTACGCCGCCGCCAAGCACGCGCTGATCGGATTCACCCGGGTCCTGGCCAAAGAGGCGGGCCCGTACGGTGTCACCGCCAACTGCGTGTGTCCCGGTGCCGTCGAGACCGACTGGTTCACCGAACAGGGGCCCCGGGCCGCGCGCGTCCTCGGCACCGACTACCCCGGCCTGATCCGCCACTTCACCGGCCGCACCGCCACCGGCCGTCTCACCCGGCCCGAGGAAGTCGCCGCCGCCGTCCTGCTCCTCGCCTCCCACGCCGGCTCCGGCATCACAGGCGCGTGCATCCCCGTCGACGGAGGCACCACCGGGTGAACACCTCCCCACGGAGAGCATCGACGACGGCCGAGTCGCCGCCCTCGCCGACCCGTTGCTCTCACCGAGCCGCCGCGGAGCGGTCCAGCCCATGCCCGGCCGGGGACCGCGGCACGGGCGGGCGAGTCCCTGTGCTGAAGCGGTCGGCCCCTGCGTCGGGCGTGTTCAGGCACCGGTACATGTCACGCCGCCGTCGCCATGCGCGATCCGGCCGGGATGAAGCCGGCGCCGTCCGGGACCGGAAAAGGCGAGGGCATCGCCGAGGTCAGCCGGGACAGCCGGGACAGTTCGGCGCTTGATCGTTCGCCTGGCCCTGCTGCTCCGGCATCCCGGTGGGGCCGCCGCTGACGCGACGGCGGAATCATGCTCTGCGGTCGTCACCGGGGCTCCGCCCGGGCCGGGCGATCGAGGTCGGTGCGGACGTGCGCACGCAACCCTTGCAGGCCGAACAGGATGAGGAGTTCGACCGCTCCACCGTCGGCACTGCCCAGCCAGTGCGGCAAGGACGTGTCGAACTCGGCGGCCTCGCCGGGCGGCAGGGTCAGGTCGCGCTCGCCGGTCACGAGCCGCAGCCGCCCGTTGAGCACGTAGAGCCATTCGAAGCCCTCGTGGGTCTGCGGGGTGGGTTCGAGCGGTTCCGGCCGGGCGGGGATGATCATCTTGAAGGCGTGCACTCCGCCCGGCCGCCGGGACAGGGGTACGAAGGTCATTCCGTGCCGTCTGATCGGCTTGAGGTGGATGCGGGGGTCGCCGGTGCGCGGGGCACCGACGAGGTCGTCCAGCGGAACGTCGTAGATCCGGGCCAGCGGCAGCAGCAGTTCCAGACTCGGCCGGCGCTGTCCGCTCTCCAGTCGGGACAGGGTGCTCTCCGACACCCCGGTCGTCGCCGCGAGGTCGGCGAGGGTGATGCCGCGGTCCCGGCGCAGCGCACGCAGTCGCGGCCCCACCGCGTCGAGCACGGAGTCGTCCGTCCTTGGGTCCATGGGACCCATCTTGCCGTTACCGCAAGTTTTCGTGCCAGGGCGTGGTGCGCCTGGCGAGACTGGGCGCCCGCCGACGACAAGGAGTCATGATGAGCACCACCGATGCGGTCGCGTTCTGGAACGGCGTCTACGCGGCCCGGCCGGCGGCCGACGACCCGCAGCCGAATGCCCGCCTCACCGAGACGGTGACGGGTCTGCCGCCCGGTGCCGCGTTGGACCTCGGATGCGGTGACGGCGGGGACGCCCTGTGGCTCGCCGGCCGGGGCTGGCAGGTCACCGCCGTCGACATCGCGGCCGTGGCGGTCGAGCGGCTCACCGCCCTCGCCGACTCGCACGGCCTGGGCGACCGTGTCATCGCCGTGCAGCGCGACCTGCACGAGTCCTTCCCGCCCGGCGGGTTCGACCTGGTCTGCGCGCACTACCTGCACACCCCCTGTGACCTGGACCGGGCAGCCGTCCTGCGGGCGGCCGCGCACGCGCTGCGCCCGGGCGGGCGGCTGCTGGTCGTCGACCACGGCTCGACCGCGCCGTGGTCGTGGCAGCAGGATGCCGGAACCCACTTTCCGAGCCCGCAGGAAGTCGCCGCCGGAATCGATCTGGCCCCGGAGACGTGGACGGTGGAGCGGGCCGACGCACCCCGCCGGATCGCGACCGGGCCGGGCGGGCGCACCGCCCAGGTCACCGACCATGTCCTCCTCCTCCGCCGTACCACCTGACCTGGCGGTTTGCGCCACCCCCGACGAAGGAAGGCGACCACCGTTGCCCAGCACCACACGCCGCGACCGCCGCGGCGACACCCCGCCACCCCGGACCGGCAGCAGCGAGACCGCGGTCCTGCGCGGATTCCTCGACTACCTCCGTACCTCGATCGCCGCGAAGGTCGACGGTGCTCCCGAGCCGCAGGTCCGTACGGCCGCGGTGCCGTCGGGCACGAACCTGCTCGGCTTGCTCAACCACCTGACGTTCGTCGAGCGCTCGTTGTTCCTCGGGGACGACGTCACCGACTGGCCGGCCACGTTCCGGGCGGCACCGGCGGACAGCGTGGCCGATGTCGTGGCCCGCTACCGAGAGGCGGTCGCGCGCGCGAACGGTGTCCTCGACCGGTGCACCGATCTCGGCGCACCGGTCCCCCGGCCGCGTCCGGGGCGCCCCGCTCCCAGCGTCCGCTGGGCACTGACCCACATGATCGAGGAGACCGGCCGGCACGCGGGTCACGCGGACATCCTCCGCGAACTGGCCGACGGTTCGACCGGCCGCTGATCCGCTTTCACCGCCGGGGACGCCTTCACCACCGGTGCGACGCCTTCACCGCCGGGCGAGGCGAGGGGCTCGGCAGACGGGCGGCGCAGTCGGCGACGGCCGGGGATCCGGGTCGGAGGCGGTAGGCCGGCCGACCGCCCCGTGAGGGTCGGTCGAGGGGACCGGCGGCCTCCTCGCCGAGCCGTTGGTCGCCGCACCGCCGAGCGCGGAGGCCGCGACGAAACCGGCCGACCGCCCGGGAGGGGCGAACAGCGTCACGGGGAGGTGGTGCGGCGGGCGTAGGCGCGGGCGGCACGGGCCCGGTCGCCGCAGCGGACCGAGCACCAGTGCCTGCGGCCGTAACGGAGCAGGTAGCGATTGCAGGGGACCGAGCCGCAGGCAGTGAGGCGGTCCGCGTCGGGGCCGGTGAGCAGGTCGGCGGCGTCCGCGGCGAGGACGGCCAGTGCATGGTCCACGATCGCGGTGGTCGGGTGGGGGGCCGCGCGGTAAGGGCCGGTCTTGTCGTCCCAGTGCAGCAGTGGGGTGGTGGGGACACGGGCCATCGCGTCGTTGACGGCCCTGACCGCGGCGGGCAGGGCGGGCACGGCCTCGGCACGGGAGGCGAACAATGACCTGATCTGCTCTCGCAGTGAGCGCAGTTGTGTCGCGCACATCTCCCGCATGCCCGCGTCGACCGGCGCGAGTCCGCGTTCCGTCAACCAGCGGTTGGCCTCCGCGGGCGTGCCCAGAAGATCGACCAGGTGCCCGCCCGGCAGCGCGATCGCGCTGTTGACAAGGGCGAGCGAGAGATGCGCTTCCTCGCCCTGCGCGGGCGGCAGGCGGGGCTGTTCGATCGCGGGCTCCTTCCCGGGTTCCTCCACATTCCTCATGGTACGGCTTGCACTCATCCGTGAGAAACGACTACGGTCACCTCACGGTTCAATGGAATTCTTCCGTGAGGTGTTTCGTGTCTTCTCTCCCGGCAACGGCCAAACGGTTCCCTGTCCGTGCCCTGGGTGGGCCCACCGCCCTCTTCGAGTACGGCGGCCTGCGATTCCTGACCGATCCGACGTTCGACGGCCCCGGCGACTACGGCGGGCCCGGCCGCCCGCGCCTGACCAAGACCGCCCCCTCCGCCTGCACCCCCGCGGACCTGGGCCGTATCGACGTGGTCCTGCTCTCGCACGACGAGCATGCCGACAACCTCGACACCTCCGGCCGGGCCCTGCTCGCCGACGTCCCCCTCACCCTGACCACGCCGGGCGGCGGTGAACGCCTGAGCGAAACCCTGAAGGAACAGGTCAAGGGCCTGACCGACTGGGAATCCGTCGAACTGGAGGGCCCCGACGGCGGCACGGTCACCGTGACCGGTGTCCCCGCCGTCCACGGCCCCGGCTCCCGAGAGGCGGTCGAGCCCGTCACCGGCCAGGTCGTCGGCTTCGTACTGACCGGCGAGAACCTGCCCACGGTCTACGCCAGCGGCGACAACGCCTCCCTGGACGTGGTCCGGGAGATCGCCGGCCGCTTCGCACCCGTCGACACCGCCCTGCTCTTTGCCGGCGCCCCCCGCTTCCCTGTCCTCTTCGACAACCGGCTGCTCGTCCTGGACAGCACCCAGGCCGCCGAGGCGGCCCGCATCCTCGGCGCCCGCCGCGTGGTCCCCGTCCACTACGACAGCTGGGCCCATTTCAGCGAAGGCCACGACGAGTTGGAAGCCGCTTTCACCGCCGCCGGTCTGGCCGAGCGCCTGGACTGGGGCCGGCAGGACTGACCTCTGCACCTGCAAGGTGGTTTCGGCGGGCGGAGGGCCTGCCACGGGTCGGAGCGCGCTGCCCGTCCGGAACCCGGATCAACCTGCCGGGCGGGAAGCTGCGCATAGCGGCGGCAGGCCACCTGCCGCCCCCGGTGGTCTGCCACGCCGACCGCTCGACGGACATCACCGAGACGGTCCCCGGGCTGTCTGCCGATCTGTGCGGCGTCGGGCCGCCGCCGTGGCCGATACCGATGCCGAGGCATGTGAGCCACACCACAGGGCGGGGGTGCATAGCGGGGTGGGGCCCAGTGCCTTTATCAAGGGTGTAGGGGCGTGTCCGCGGTCGGGCGGCGGCGCAGGAAGCCGATGAGGCATGCCGCCGCGCGGCCCGCGCGGCTGGGGAAGAGGCCGACGTGCTCGGCAGGGAGGGTAAGGGTCCACGCTGATGGGGCAGTTGCGGGCCGACGAGTTCGACCGGTTCGTGGCGGCTCGGTGGTCGGCATTGCTTCATCTCGCGCGGCTGCTCACCGGCGGAGACCGGCACCGGGCCGAGGATCTGCTGCAAGAAGCGCTCGTCAAGCTGTGGTTCGCCTGGCCGAAGGTGGCCGGACAAGCACCCGAGGCGTATGTGCGCAGAGTTCTGGCCCGTGCCGCGGCGCGTTCGGCGCGGCGGCGCTGGTGGGGCGAGCACCCAGTGGATCAGTTGCCCGACCCGCCGGAGGTGGCGGACGAGACCGCCACAGTGGACGAACGGACCCGGCTGGAAGCCATGCTGGCGTTGCTGCCGGCGCGACAGCGGGCCGCGGTGGTGCTGCGCTACTACCAGGACCTGCCCGAAGGGCAGGTCGCACAAGCGCTGGGGTGTCCGGTGGGGACCGCCCGTTCGCTCACGGCACGCGGCGTCGCACGGTTGCGGCAGCTTCTGCCCGAGGCCGTCGAGCCGGTCGAGTGAAGAAGGAGTCATGGATCACTTCGAGCAGGAGCTGGCACGACTGCTGCGTGACAGCCGGGAGGAAACCCCCTACGAGGACCGGCACCGATACCGCCTGCGGGCCGGCATTCGCGCCCGCCGCCGGGCCCGGGCGACCTGGCTGGCCACCGGCTCCGCACTGACCGTCGTCGGACTCGCAGTCGGACTGGTGGTCCTGCCGGGCTCCTTGGCCCGGGGCGGGCCCAATGGCCCTCAGCCCCGCCCCGTCACCTCGGCCGCGGTCCCGATGCCCTCGACGGCCCGCCCCGCCTCCACCGCCCGAGAGGTTCCGGTGCCGGCCTGCGCGTCCGCCACCGGCCCCGTACCGATGCCGTGCCGTCCTCCGACGCCCGAGTCGGTCCCGGTACCGACAGGGACCTCAACCACCTAGGCGGCGCCTTGCCAGGTTCAGGCGGTCCGGACGCGTACGGGCTGCCCGATCCGGTGTGAGCGCTCAACGCGTCACCGTCCGTCGGGCAGTTGATCCCCGTTCGGCGCTCGCCCTGGTCGCCCGCTCGTCCTGGTCCCCACGAGTAGAAAGCTCTCCACGTGATCCAAGAGAAGGGGTCCCCGTCTGTCGGCATGCCGCGGAAGGCGGGGATTGGTCAGCCGGGCTCCTGGGAGCAGAGGCTGCGCCGGTTCGGGCACGTCGAACGCCCGCGTACGTCCGTACGCGACCGCCTGGTCGAGCCGTTTCCCGAATCCGGATCACAGGTGTGGCGCATGCTCGGGCTGTCCCCGGCGGCGGCACTCCGGCCGGCGCGCTGGTCGGGATGGGGCGGGCCGCTCGTGGTGACACTCCTCGCCGGGCTTGCCCGCTTCTGGCATCTGAGCAGCCCGCGGGCGGTCATGTTCGACGAGACGTACTACGCCAAGGACGCCTGGTCCTTGCTGCGACTCGGCTACGAGAGCACCTGGCCGGACCGCAGGATCTCCGACCCGCAGATCCTGGCCCATCCCCAGGTGATCCCGCTCTCCGACACCGGGGCCTTCGTCGCGCACCCGCCGACGGGCAAGTGGGTGATCGCCCTCGGCGAGGGGTTGTTCGGACTCAGCCCGTTCGGCTGGCGCTTCATGACGGCCGTCCTCGGCACGTTGTCGGTGCTGATGCTGTGCCGGACAGGACGCCGGCTGTTCCGTTCGACCCTGCTGGGCTGCCTGGCCGGAGCCCTGTTGGCGGTGGACGGCCTGCACTTCGTGATGAGCCGCACCGCCCTGCTCGACCTGGTCGTCATGTTCTTCGTACTGGCGGCGTTCGGATGTCTGCTCATCGACCGGGACGGGGCGCGGGCCCGGCTCGCGGCGGCCCTGCCGGTGGACGAGGACGGCCGGGTACGCCCGGACAGACACACCGGGGAGCGTGCCGGGACCGGAGTGCGCCCCTGGCGGATCGCAGCCGGCCTCTTCCTGGGACTGGCGGCCGCAACCAAGTGGAACGGCCTGTACTTCCTCGCCTTCTTCGTGGTCCTCACCTTGTTGTGGGACGTCGGTTCCCGCCGCGTGGCGGGGGCGCACCGCCCCTGGCGCGCGGTGCTGCGCAAGGACCTCGGCTGGTCGGTGCTGTCCCTCGTGCCGGTCGCGGTGGTGACGTATCTCGCGACATGGACCGGCTGGTTCCTGTCCGACAAGGGCTACGGACGCCACTGGGCGGACGGCCGCGACAGCGCCTGGTCGTGGATCCCGGCGCCGCTTCGCAGCCTGTGGCACTACGAGTACGGGGTGTACCAGTTCAATGTGGGGCTGCACACCCCCCACACATACGAGTCGAACCCGTGGAGTTGGCTGGTCCTCGGCCGCCCTGTGCTGTTCCACTACGTGTCGCCCGCGCCCGGGGCGGACGGCTGCCGGACGACGGCCGCCTGCTCACAGACCGTCCTCGCCCTGGGAACACCGCTGTTGTGGTGGTCGGCTTGCTGCGCACTCGTGTACCTGCTCTACCGGTGGGCACTGCGCCGCGACTGGCGCTCGGGCGCCGTCCTGTGCGCGGTGGGTGCCGGTTGGCTGCCCTGGTTCCTCTACCAGGACCGCACGATCTTCTCCTTCTACGCGGTCGTCTTCGTGCCCTACCTGAGCCTGGCCGTGACGATGATGCTGGGCGCTCTGCTGGGTCCGCCGGGATCGCCTGCCAGGCGCCGCGTACCAGGCACGGTGGCCGCAGGCGTACTCGTCCTGCTCATCGCCTGGAACTTCATCTATTTCTTCCCGGTCTACAGCGGGCAGACGATCCCGTACGCCGACTGGCGCGACAGGATGTGGCTCGACACGTGGATCTGACTGCGGCCGCACGGCTTGCGCGGCCCCGCTCCCGGCTGGTGCCGGCGGGCGTCGTGGGGCGCGTTCACCGCGCGGTCAGCCGGTGCTGTCGAAGCACTCCCTGTCAGCATGCCCGAGGGAGGGGTGGTAGCACGCGTGCAGGTCCGCAGGGTGGGGGGCGGCGATCATGGTCGTCGTCGTCATGTCCTCGGCGGCCGGCCGTGCTGCGTCGACGGCGCTCTGGGGACGTGCGTCAGGGCCGGTGATCTCGATGCGGAAGCCGGGGTGTGTGGGCCGGGCGCGGATCCATCCGGCCCGGCAGCTGGGGCTGAGCCGGATTTCGAGCCGGGTGCCGTCGGCTGCCGTGTGGGAGGCCGTGGTGACGGGGTCCTCGCACGCCGTCGTGCGTGGGTTCCTGCCTTCGCAGGACCGCAACTGACAGACCGGCGGGCGGGTGACCGTCCCGGCGGCGGCGGAGCGAGAGGCGTGGATGACGGCGGCCGGCGTCACCATCGCCGCACACGCCAGGAAGACGCCGACCGCCGTACCCACGGGCCGCCCCGACTTGCTGATGGCTGTCGCTCGCGGCAGTTCGGTGAGGGTCAGGCCGCTGCCGTCCTTCAGGTCGCGCAGACCGGTGACGAGACGGGAGCAGGCGGCGGGGAGATCCCGGGGCAGCTTTCGCCAGCGAGCCGCGGAGTACACCAATGCACCGGTCCTTCCTGCCTGGGTCGTCTGTTCCACGTGCCGTAGCAACGCCCATGTCTGCTCGCCGGGCTGGCCCTGGTGCGCGGTGGCGTGCGCGGGCCCGTCCGTGGGGCGCTGCTGGTCGCGGGTGCGCTGACGGCCGTGGCCCTGCCGGTGCTGCTGCGTCCGGGCCCCGGCCCAACCCCTCGGTCCTGCCGCTGGACTATCCCCGCACCTGGCTGCTCACGCTGGTGGGGGTGCCCACGGTCACCGCGCTGCTGCTCGCCGTGCGGGGATTCAGCCGGCACCGGCACGAGCACCGTCCGCCGACCTGACGCCCGCCGATGACCGCGCCATCCCGATCCGTCGCGCGCCGTCCCGCACCGTCCGTGCACGGTCGGCCCCACCGACGGCCCCGCGGCACGGCCAGCGTGCCCGGCCGCGCCCTGGTTTCGCACACCGGTCGGCCCTCCGGCCCACGCCTCGGTCACCACTCCGGTCCGGGCTCCGGGCTGAGCTGCGCTCCGGGCTCCGGTCCGGGCTCGGTCCGCGCTCTGCCGGCGAGGACGCCCGCGGCGGGGCAGCACCTGGCCGGAATCCATCCGCCTTACGTACCCGTGACGTTCCGGCGAGGCCTGTCCGCGGGCGCCCGGACGGGACTTACGGTCGTCACCATGCTGATCCTGGTCACGGGAGGTGCGGGCTTCATCGGTTCGCACATGGTCACCGCCCTCACCGGCGCCGGGCACGAGGTACGTGTGCTCGACGCCCTGCTGCCCGCCGCGCACCGCGCTGCCCCGGCGATCCCCGAAGGGGTGGACTGGCGGCATGCGGACGTCCGCGACGCGCGGGCCGTCGCCGATGCCCTGCGTGGCGTCGACGCCGTATGCCATCAGGCCGCGATGGTGGGGCTCGGGAAACACTTCGCCGACGCGCCCGACTACGTCAGCTGCAACGACCTCGGCACCGCAGTGCTGCTGGCCGGCATGGCCGACGCCGGGGTGGGCCGCCTGGTGCTGGCGAGTTCGATGGTGGTGTACGGCGAAGGGCGCTACGCATGCCCGCGCCACGGTGTGGTGCGGCCGGGACCGCGTCAGGTGGACGACCTGTCGGCGGGCCGCTTCGAACCGCCCTGCCCCCGGTGTGGCGAACCGCTCGCCCCGGGGCTGGTCGAGGAGGACGCGCCTCTCGACCCGCGCAATGTGTACGCGGCCACCAAGCTCACCCAGGAACACCTCGGCGCCGCGTGGGCACGGGCGGCCGGCGGACGGGTCGTGGCGCTGCGGTACCACAATGTCTACGGACCGGGGATGCCGCGCGACACCCCGTACGCCGGTGTCGCGTCCCTGTTCCGCTCCGCACTCGCGCGTGGCGAGTCGCCGCGGGTGTTCGAGGACGGGCGGCAGCGGCGGGACTTCGTCCACGTCCGGGATGTCGCCGAGGCCAACGTGGTGGCCCTGACCAGGGTGGACGGTCTACCGGGCGGCGGCTTTCGGGCGTACAACGTGGGCAGCGGCGAGCCGCACACGGTGGGAGAGATGGCGGCGGTCCTCGCCGTGGCGTGCGGCGGGCCGGCGCCGGTCGTGACCGGTGACTTCCGGCTCGGCGACGTCCGGCACATCACCGCTTCCTCCGAGCGGCTGCGCGACGAGCTGGGCTGGAAGGCGCGGGTCGGCTTCGCGGAGGGGATGGCGGAGTTCGCGGTGGCGCCGTTGCGCGCCGGATGACACGCCGTCACCTGCCTGCTCATGATGGACGGCAGCAACGGCACCGACGGCGGGCCCGGCCTCCCCTCCCGCCTGCCGCCTGCCGCATCGTCACCGGCGGGCGACAACCGGAGCGGCCCCGGCCGTGTCCTCGCGCCGCCGTCCGGCAGGGCACCCTGATGGCCGTACCCGGCGGAACGCCGTCAAGGGCATCCGGCCGCCGTTCGACAGCGTCGTACGCGCCTTTCCGGTGCGTGCCGCCCGGCCGGTGTCTTCGTCGGAGGACCGACGGGGCACGGAGCCGGAAGACCCTCACGAGCAGCCGGTGACTTCCGCCCGTCATACGGTTCCGGTATGAAGCACCGATTCCTTGTCTCAGGCGCGCTTGCCCTGGTCGCGCCGCTGACGACCACCGCGTGCTCGTCGTCCTCGCCGTCCACGTCCGCCCAGTCGCCGTCCGCGGTCTCCCGGGCCACGGCGGTGCCCACCGGTCCCTTCGCCCTCGGCCGGGGCCAGGGTTTCGACGCCTCGGGCGCGTTCCTCTCCCTGATGACCTGTGACAGCCCCCACGACTACTCCCCCGCGCTCACGTTCAAGAACGTCCCCGTCGGGACCGCCGAGCTGGCCCTGTCCATGGTCGACCTGGACAACCACAAGATCCACT
Organism: Streptomyces sp. NPDC006012; assembly: GCF_042871185.1. Classification (NCBI taxonomy): domain Bacteria; kingdom Bacillati; phylum Actinomycetota; class Actinomycetes; order Kitasatosporales; family Streptomycetaceae; genus Streptomyces; species Streptomyces sp. NPDC006012. Next base: position 188,763 of record NZ_JBIAIE010000010.1, on the reverse strand, counting down.
GGCTGCAGGTCGGCCTGCCCGCGACGGCGTCGGGAACGAAGGCCCACACCCTGACGCCCGGTGCCAGGGAACTCCTGAACGACCTCGGCGAGGCGACGTATGACGGCCCCTGCCCGCCCGCCGGTCAGACGCACCGGTACCAGCTCACGCTGTACGCGCTCCGCACTCCGCTGCCCGCGTCCTTCGGCCGGGACACCTCGCCGAGCCAGATCCTCAAGGAACTACGCAGCCACGCCGATGCCACCGCGGTGCTGGTCGCCCCCTACACACGGAAAGGACCGTAGCGGCGGTTCACACGGGTGGAATCGGCCTCCTCGCCCGGCGGCAGGGCGGCCGACGGCCTCGGGCGGTCTGACCGGAACGCGGACGCCGGTCGTCCGGTGCTCCGGCCCTCACGGTGCGGCGCCCGGCGCGGGTCGTCCCTCGTCGGCGTGGGCGGCTTTGCGGACCCGGCGGAGCTTGGCGGCGAAGGCAAGCGCCGAGGCGACGAAGAGGACAGCGGTGATGGCCAGCCACCGGCCCAGATAGACCTCTGCGGACAGCCGGGTGGCACCGGGGTACGGGACCGACAGGTTGAAGACGAGCGGGAACCAGACCAGCAGGAGCAGGCCGGAGAGGAAGCCGGGGACGCGCAGGTAGTTGGCCCAGGGCACCCGCGGTTCGGGAGCGGCCCGGTGCCGGAGGACGGAGCCGGCCGACTGGTCGGCGAGGGAGTACAGAGGCAGCAGGATCAGGTCGTGCAGGATCGCCGCGCCGACGAGCCAGATCGCGACTTCGAGGGGACGGACGGCGAACAGCCGCACCATGGCGTAGCCGGCGATGGCGAACGAGGCGATCAGGGCGAGGAGGTGGAGGGGGCCGGAGCCGTACCAGCGGACGAAGCGTGCCATGGTCAGATCCTGAAGGTGAGCCGGTGCACCCACTTGGTGTTGTTCACTCCGGGGTTGGCCGGGACGATGACGCGGGCCGGGAAACCGTGATCGAGCGAGAGGTCCGCGCCGTTGACGTGCAGGGCGAGCAGCGAGCGCGGGTCGTGGATCTGGTTGCCCCGCAGAAGAACCGAGCTGTAGGGGCCGGGTGGTTGGACGGACTCCACCAGGACGCTTCCGGCTCCGGGGCTTCCGGCCATGGCCGCGAGGTCGGTCAGCCGCAGGCCGCTCCAGTGCTGGTCGGAGGTGGACCATCCCTCCACGCAGGCGATCGGCAGTGCGGCGGTGTGCTGGGACAGGGCGAGAAGCTGCGCGCGGGTGAAGACGCGCGTCGGACCGGGGCCGTGGATCTCCAGCCGCCAGTCGGGGCCGACGTGCGCGGGGGTGACGCCGACGGACGCGGCCGTCTTGTTGATCTGAAAGCCGTTCGGGCCGCTGCCAGGAGTGCGGTTGTGCGGTGCGAGCAGCGCGGTGTAGCGCAGCCAGCCGCCGATGCTCTGCCCCGCGGTGACCGCGAGCAGGAGCAGCGACCCGCCTCCCACCATGGCCAGCGCACCGCGCCGGGTCATCGTCGGCGGCGCGGGCGCGACCGGGACCAGACCGTCGGGATCGGGGGGCTCGGGCCGGGTGTGGGCGAGGTCGGTGCGCAGTTCGGCGGCCAGGCCGCGGGAGCGCAGGGCGCGGGTCATCCGGCCGAGCCTGAGGCACACATGGACGAGGAAGGCGGCGATGAACACCCAGGCGCCGTAGAAGTGCAGGGTGTAGAAGGAACCGGGGAAGACGTAGTAGAGCTGGATGTTGAGGATGCCGGTGACGAATTCGAAGATCGCGCCGCCGACCAGCATGAGCAGGGACAGCCGCTCCAGCCCGTGGGCGACGGAGCGGACCGGCGGCCACTCGAACAGCTTCGGGATCACCGACCACAGCTTGGCCAGCAGCACCGGCACGAGGACCACGCCGAGCGTCACGTGCACGCCCTGGGTCAGCCGGTAGAGCCAGTACGGATGCGTGGGCCAGTGGAAGAGGTAGAAGCCCAGCAGGCCCTTGTCCGGGGTCTGGTCGTTGATGCGGCCGAGTCCGGGGTTGTAGGAGGCGTAGGAGAGCATCCCCGTGACGAACAGCACCGGAATGCCGATCAGCAGGACCAGGCCGAACACGGACGTCAGCCACGGCCCGCGGAGGGGACTGCGCCAGAAGCCGGGGCGGAACGCCCCCGGGGGAGGCGGAATCCGCTCGGCCCGGCGCTTGAGGGCCCGGAGGCGGGCGGCTCCGTTCCCGGCTCGCGCCGTCGCGGCAGCACGGGCACGCTCGACGAGCCCGCGCGCCCGGCCCTCGTCCGGGGTCGGGCGCTGTGGCCCGCCGGAGCCCGGGACCGGCGGCCGTCCGCCGCTGTCCATCGGCTGCCTCCTTCCACCGCCGGCCCGCTGCTCGGCGTCGGGTCCGGACCGGCGTCGTCCTGACTGTCCAGAGCCCTGTCGGAAAGTCAGCTACAACCTGACACGGATCGAGTCGGGGTGCCGTGCCGGGCGTGCATGCGGGTGTCCGCTGTCAGCCGAGCGGCTGAACGCCGCCGCACGGTGGCCTGCTGCTGACGGGTGCGGCGCCTGCGGCCGGCCCAGCCGCAGGGCTCTGGTGCATGGCGTGGCACCTCCGGCCCGCCCGGCCGCAGGGCCCTGGTGCCCGGGCCGGCCGGAGGTCCTCCCTCAGGCGCCGGCCGGCCGCAGGTCTCCGCCGCCGCGCGCCCGCGCGCGGACGAGTGCGCCGGCGAGCACCGTCAGGGCGGCCGACCCGTACGCGGCGGCCTGGACGCAATTCCACTGCAGGGCGTCCGCGATGTAGAGCGCCGTGCCCGCGGCGGTGACGGTGAGCCATTCCCACCGTCCGCCCATGGCCACGAGGGCCACGACGAGCAGCGCGTACCAGTAGTAGGCGGGCGAGGTGAGCAGCATCGCGGTGCCCGTGACCAGCAGCGAGCCGTGCCACGGTCGCTGTGGATCGCCCCGCCGCAGGACGTAGAAGGCGCTGAGCGCGACCAGGGCGACGGCGACGGGGGCGGCCCACTGGTCCGGCAGCACCAGCCGGAGCAACGCGAACCGGCCGACATCGCCCGAGTCGTAACCCTCCTCCCGTAGATAGCCGGGGAGATAACCCAGGACCGCGGTACCGGAGGTCAGTACGTAGGGGAGATAGACGAGCACCACGACGCCGGCGGCCGCGAGCAGCACGCCCGCCGTTCTCCGCAGCCGGGCACGGGGAGTGACGCCCGGCGCCAGCACCCCCGACAGCACGCCCGGCAGGGTGAGCACGGGAAGCAGCTTGACGGCGACGGCCGCGCCGAGCAGCGCGCCACGGCGTACTCCCACCGCCGTACCGAGCGCGGCGACCGTGAGCAGCACTCCGAGGGTGTCCACGTGGGCGTCGTTGACCGCGGCGAACGGTACCGCCGGACACCAGGCCCACAGTGCCACCCGCCGTATGTCGCCACGGGTTCGTCGCTGCACCAGCAGCAGTACGGCCGTCGTGGCGACGGCGAGCAGTGCCCCGGCGAGTTGCAGGGGCTTGTGCCGCCCGCCTGCCGGGGAGACGGCGTGCACCAGCAGGAACCATCCTTCGGCCACGGGCGGGTAGATCGTGCGTGCGGACGGCCTGTTGATGTGCGTGCACCCGCCCGGCACCGGGTGGAGGTCCCACGCACGGCACTCGGTCCGGGCGGGGAAGATCCACGGTTCACGCAGTCGGGCGAGCTGTGGCGCGTCCGGCGGGTAGGCGTACGGGGAGATCCCAGTGGCCTGTACGGTGCCGTCCCACGCATAGCGGTACATGTCGTCGCTGGTGCGGGGCGGAGCGGAGAGCGCCGCCCCGCACAGGGCGATCCCCCCGGCCAAAATCAGCGTCACGGCGGTGCGCACCGGCACCCGGCGCACGGTCCACGCCGCGCCGGCGAACAGTGCCCAGGCGGCGGCGTACCAGTACAGCAGCGCGGTCGGCCGGCCCAGATCACCGCCCATGCGGACCGTCCCGGCGACGACTGCCGTGAGGGCGGCGAGAAGCGTCGTGGCACAGAGCGTGCGTACTCCCACACCCGCCACAGTGGCAGCCGCGGACGCGCCGCCCGGACTCGCCGCGCCGTGTCCCCGGAACCAGCCGTGGCCTCGAAGACGTACCGGTACGTGTCAGGGGAGGACTCGAACGTGTCACGGGCGTGCCGGTACGTGTCACGGTGGGGGCCGGGACTCGTCGAGGGAGGGGCGTGCTCCTCACGTGCGCAGCGGGCACTGCCGTGTGCGCGTCGGTCACGGCGGCGAGGAGTCGTCCGTGCTCGGCCTGCGACGCGCCGCCCCCCATTACGTCGTAATAGCCTTGAGGAGTCGACGATTTGGGGTCGGCCGGCACCTCATGGTCGAGTCGGCGTCCCGGTGGCCCAGCCCCAGCGGGCGGTGGGCCCTGACACGCCCGGCACCGGCCTTGCGTGCCATCCCGTACCGGGCGGTTACGGTGAGATGTGGCCAGTCACGACACCGGACGGCGTGGACGGGTGCGTCGGCCGGGGTACGGCGCCGCCGCGGGTGTCTTCGCCGTCGGGATGATGGGCACCACCCTGCCGACGCCCCTGTACGAGTTGTACCGTCGGCAGATCGGGTTCTCCGAGCTGATCGTGACGGTGGTGTTCGCCGTCTACGCGGTGGGGGTCATCGCCGCGCTGCTGGTCGCCGGGGACTTCTCCGACGTGCTGGGACGGCGCCCGATGCTGTTCTGGGCGCTCGGTCTGTCCGCGCTCAGCGCGGTGTGCTTCCTGTGCGAGGGCGGTCTGTCCCTGCTGTTCACCGGGCGGGTCCTGTCGGGTTTCTCCGCCGGTCTGTTCAGTGGCACCGGCACCGCTGCCGTCCTGGAACTGGCACCGGCGGGGCGCCGCGCACGCGCCGCGTTCGCGGCGACCGCCGCGAACATGGGCGGCCTCGGACTGGGTCCTCTAGTGTCCGGTGTCCTCGCCGAGTACGCGCCCTGGCCACTGAAGCTGCCCTTCCTCGTCCACCTGGTCCTCCTGGCGTCGGCTGTCGCGGCCACCTGCCTGCTCCCGGAGACCGTGCACCGCACCAGTCCCCGGCCCCCGCTGCGGCCGCAGGGCATGACGGTCCCGCCCGAAGTGCGCGGCGTGTTCATGCCGAGCGCGCTCGCGGCCTTCGCGGGTTTCTCCCTGCTGGGTCTGTTCACCGCGGTCGCCCCGGACTTTCTCGCCCGGACGCTGGGCGAGCACAATCTCGCGGGGGTCGGCGCCGTCGTCTTCACCGTGTTCTGCGCCTCCACCGGGGGGCAGTTGCTCATGGGACGGGTCGGACCGCGCAGGGCACAGCCGTTGGGATGCCTGGTGCTCGTCGCGGGTCTGCTGCTCGTCGGAGCCTCGCTGCTGCTGGCGTCGCTGCCGTTGCTCCTCGTGGGCGCCGCGACCGGCGGCGTGGGCCAGGGGCTGGCCTTCCGTGCGGGCCTGACCGAGGTGGGCTCAGCGGCACCGGACGCCCGCCGAGGGGCCGTCATCTCGGCCTTCTTCGTGGTCGCCTATGTGGGGATCTCCGTGCCCGTGGTCGGGGTCGGTGCCCTGGCGGTGGCGCTGGGGGTGCGGAACGCCGGCCTGGTGTTCACGGGGTGTGCGGTCCTCGTCGTCTCCGGGGTGTGCGTCGGCCTGTGGCGCCGGCCCGCCGTGGCGCCCTGAGGGGAACGGCAGCGGCGGTGCGGCGGCCGGAACGAGTGTCTGCCGTGTCCGGCATCATCGTTGTGTCTGTCGCAGGCCCCCGTTGACGGGCACGGGGCCGTCGGAGGCACCACAACTGTGCTGGAGCACGTGGAACGTGAAAGAGTCACCTGTACTCGGACCCGGCGTACCGGCTCGGGCAGGCCACCCCTGATCGTCCCCGGTGCCCCGGCCGACGCCGCCGCACGACAAGCCGGTCGTGACGGCGCTGGACGTGCCCGGACCGGTCCAACCCATCCGTCCGGCCCAAGCGTCAACGGGGGCGCCCGGCACGATGACGCCCCGCGATTCTGTGGGGCTTTCCCAAGCGGCGCTCGCCAAGCCGGTCATACAATACCCAACGTACGGTTTGTTTTTAGCCGATCGGCCTGACCGGTCATCAGGCCGACACGTCCTGGGGGAACAGGGAATCACCACGATGGCACGACAGGAACGAGCGATCGCAACGCGCCGGAGACTGCTGAGGGGGGCGGCCGAAGTCTTCGACGAACGCGGCTACGCGGCCACGAGCATCAACGAGATCCAGGAGCGCAGCGGCATCACCAAGGGTGCCATGTACTTCCACTTCAAGTCGAAGGCGGAGATCGCGAACACCGTCATGGCCGCGCAGACCGAGATCCCGGTCGAGGTGCGCAGCCCGTCCGAATCGCCGCTGCAACAGGTCATCGACTTCACGCATGTGCTGGCCCACCGGCTGCGCACCGACGTCCTGTTCCGGGCGAGCATCCGGCTCACGGTGGAGCAGGGGACCTTCCAGTCCGACGAATCGGACATGTACGACTGGTGGCTGCACGCCTTCACCCGCGATCTGGCGCGCGCCCAGGGTGCCGGAGAACTGCGTGAGGAGATGACTCCCGAGGATGTGGCGGCCAGCGTGGTGGGCTGCTTCACCGGCATCCAGATGCTCTCCCACGTCATCTGCGGCCGTCGTGACCTCCATCAGCGGCTGGCCTGCTGGTGGCAGCAGATCCTCCCCGGCATCGCGACGCCGGACGCCGCGGCCGAGGCCCGGCCGGCCGGGTCACCGGAACTCGACCTGTCCTACGACACCTGACCGCTGTGCGAAGCAGGAGCCCGGCGCGCCCCAACCGTCCGACGAGCCACCGGCCGTGATCGGTGGCCGCCGGTCACCGTGACCGGCCGGCGTCCCCCGGCCCGGCCTCCTGGCCGCCCAACTGCGTGAGGATGTTGGTCAGTTCGCGGAGGCGGGGGTGATTGGGGCCGTGTGTGCCCTGGTAGCCCTCGATCGCGTCGCGCAGCAGCGGCACGGCCTCCGCGGTGCGGCCCTGGTTGGCCTTCATCGCCGCGAGGTCGACCTGCACGCCGAGGGTCTTGGCGTGCCGGGGGCCGTGCGCCCGCCGGTACCCCGCAAGCACCTCGGCGATCAGCGCCTCGGCTTCGGTGGCGCGGCCGAGCCGGTTCAGGACGACCGCGTAGTTGTGCCGGGCGGTCAGGGTGTCCGGATCCCGGTCGCCCTTCAGCCGTGAGCGGACCTCGACCAGTTCCCCGTACATCGTCAGGGCCTCGGTGTGCCTGCCCTGGTGGATGAGGACGGCGGCGAGGTTGTGCCGTACGGTCAGGGCCAGGTCGCTGTCGGCGACAGTGTCGGTCAGCATCGCCCGGTACATGCGCTCGGCCCCGGCGAGCCGGTCGGGCGAGCCGCGCAGTGCGCCCGCCAGGGTGTTCCTGCTGCTCAGCGTGTCCGGATGGGTGGCACCGAGGGTGCGGGTACGGCGGGCGACGGTGTCCCTCATCAGCCCCTCCGCCTCCTCCCCGCGCCCGAGGCCGAGCAGGACGTTGCCCAGGTTCGTCGCGATCGACAGGGTCTGCGCGTCGTCCTGGCCGCGCAGCCGCTCCCACCCGGCCAGCGCCTGGCGCAACCGCTGTTCGGCGACTGCGAGATGGCCGCCCTCCTGCAGGAGCCGGGTGAGGTCGTTCAGCGCCAGAAGTCTGTTCTCCTCGTCGTTCGCGCGGGCGGCGACCAGCCAGTCGAGCAGTTCGACGGCGTCGTTGCGCCGGCCGGGCTGCCCGCCCAGGGCCACCGCGTGCACGTGCAGCGCGTGCAGTGTCTCCGGGTGCTCCAGGCCGAGTTCTTCGCGTTTGCGCTCGAACTCCAGGCCGGACGCGAACTCTGCGGTCACCGAGAGCTTGATGTCGACCAGCGGTACGTCGCCGCGCCGCTCCGTCACCTTGATCTCGGCACTGCCGAAGTCACCGACGTAGTGGTCGGTGATCTCGGGCTGATTCCTGTTCGTCTTCTTCTTGCCCCAGAACGCCACCTCACCAGCATGGCCGAAATGCCGCACCGGCGCCCATGGGTTGGACGTTCAGGTGGCCCTTATCGGCCGGAATACAGGTACGCCGCCCACAGCGTCGGGGTCCTCGGGTAGCGATCCCGGCAGCGGCGGACGGCGTGGTGCAGGACCGTCGCGACGTCCTCGCCCCCTGCGATCCCCTGGTGCAGGTCCACCGCCACCAGCCGGGCGACGTGGTCGTTGACCTGCCACAGCGTGCCCACGACCTGCGGATAGCCGGCGAGTTGGAAGGCCGACACCAGGTGCAGCCCCTCGTCCGGGATCCGGTGGGTGCCGAGGGACGTCTCGCAGGCCGACAGCACCGCGAGCCGGACACCGGAGAGGTCCAGCGCCGACACGTCGAGCACCGACAGCGAGCCGTCGTGCAGCAGCAGATGCCCGGCTGACGGATCATCGGGGTCGTTCGCCGCGTGGCAGGCGAAGTGCGCCGACGCGTGCGTGGCCAGCGCCGCACGGACCGTGCCGACCGTCGCCTGCGGGCCGGTCAGCCGCGTCGCCGGAGTCAGCGCGGCGATCTGGCCCGCCTCGCGTTCCGTGCTGCGCAGCGCCTTCGCGCCGGGTGCGTCGCCGATCGCCACGACCACCAGGTCGTCGCCCGCCCGTGCGTACCGGTCCCGCGCGTGCCGCAGGGCGCGCAGCGTCGGGGTGTAGGCGGAGACGGCCCGGTCGAGGACCGTGGCACCGTCCGGGAAGCGGCCGGCCGCGTGGAGCGGGAGCAACGCGAGCTGGCCCACCGGCGACCACCAGATCCGCGGCGGGGTGCCGGACGGTGCGGCGGTGTGACCGAGCCGCTTCAGCACCGGTTCGGCGACGACGTCCCACAGCCAGCCCAGCACCCGTGTGACGGTGGTCTGGGCCTCGGACTCCCCGGGTCCCGGCCGGGTCGCCGCGGCGAGTGCGGTTCCGAACGCGTCGGCCTGCTGCGCCACGGAGTCCGGTGTCACGCCCGGCAGTTCGACCGTCGTGACGCCCGCGGGTTCGACGATCAGCGCGTCGCTGCGCAAGGCGCTCACGTTGATGAGGACGACCGGTCCGTCCTCGGTGGCGGCCAGCAGGTCGGTCAGCTCGGGTGGCGCGAGGAAGTCCTCGAATCCTGGCAGGGCGCGGGCCTCGCCGAGCAGCCGCCCCAGACGGATGTCCAGGCCGTGCCGCTCGTCGGCGGCCGCGCCCAGGAGATGCCCGGACGGGGCCAGCCGGTCGAACGCCTCGCCCAACCGATCGGCGAGTTCCGGTGCGGCGGCGTGCAGCCGGGTCAGATCGGTGCGGCTCTGCAGCACCTGCCCGCCCAGGACGCCACGGCCGAGTTCCAGCAGTCGTACCGCGGTCTGCGGGTCGTTCGCCCACACGGCACTGGCGGCCGCGTCGGCGGCGAGGCCGTTCAGCTCCTCCAGCATCCGTTGCTGGTCCAGGCGGGCCAGCCGCCGCGGGACCACCAGCGGAAGCAGGCCGACCGCGAACGCGTAGGCGTCCCGCGCCCGGTGCCAGTGCGCTGCCTCCGCCTCCGTGCGGGCCCATGCGCGGGCGGCCCTGATCCGTACGATCGGCTGCGCCTCCTCCGTCCGCGCCGCCTCGTGGAATGCCTGCCCCGCCGCGGCGAGGACGCCGGGGTCCAGGCTCGTCCCGTAGCGGGCGTACAGGGCGTCACCGTAGTTGATCTGGGCCGCGCCGCGGCGCGGAGTACCGGGAGCGGTCGCCCGGACGACGCTGCCCAGAGCCGTCACGGCCCGGCCCAGGGCCGCGGGGTCGCCGCTGAAGCGGTGGTCGGTGAGCCAGAGCCGGCCCAGGTTGCCCAGCGCCGCCACATGGTCCGACCCGCCGTACGGCACCGACTCGACGACCTGCGTGTACTCGGTGACGGCCTGCGTCAGGTCGGTGCGCAGCCGGGTGCGCAGGAACCGGTCGTGGTGCAGCAGCCCGAGCAGCAGTGGGATCGTGGCGTCCTTGCTGCCTCGTCCGCGCGCGGCCCGGCCGGTCTCCACGGCCTGGTCAAGCAGCTCGATGTCGTCGGTCTGTTCGACCAGGTCGTGCACGGCGATCAGGTAGTTCTCGCACCGGTTGCCCCATGAGCGGGTGCCGGCCGGGGTGGCCGCGAGCACCTCGTGCAGGAGGCCCACGCCTTCCCGCAGGGCCGCGAGGTCGCCGGTGTACCGGCCGCGGTCCCGCAGCGCGGCGGCGAGGTCCACCTTGAAGTCGAGCAGCAGGGCCGATGTGCTCGGGGCGCCCGCCACCGCGGCCCGCAGGTGGCCGATGGCGGTCTCCCGCACCGATTCGTCACCCGTGTGTTCGGCGGAACTCTGCAGCACGTCGCCGAGGAGGTTGACCCGCAGCAGGTGGTTGAGGTCGTCGGCGGGCGACGTCCGGACGCTCTCCTCAAGGACGCGGGCCGCCTCGACGAGCGCGGTGTGGTCGTCGGTCAGCGTGTACCGCTGGTAGAGGGCCCTGCCCAGGACGAACAGCACCGCCGGTACGGGTGGCAGCCGGGACGCCGACTCGACGGCCTCGGCGATGTACGACGCATCGCGGGTGTGCTCGGCCAGCACGGTCAGCGCCTCGGCCCGCATCGTGGCCACCACCCGCCGCTCCTGCTCGTCCAGTTCCGGGAGCGCCGCGTCGCAGCCGGCGATCGCCTCGTGCAGCGCCGACACGTCACCGAAGTACTCGAAGTGGTCCAGCAGCAGGGCACTGAGGTTGGCCCGCAACGTGTGCCCGACCGGATGGTCCGGCACATGGGCGATGGCGGTGCGCAGCAGGGCGATCCCCTCCAGCAGATCGGCCGGATCACCCGTGTACCGGTGGCGGTCGCGCAAGCTCATGGCCAGGTCGAGCATGGCGTTCACCGAGCCCTCGTCGGCCAGGCGCCGGCTGTGCTCGATATCGCTGTCGAAGGGTGTCGGGGTCACTGTGCGAGGCTATCCTCACTACGATGAGCGCTGACCAACTCGCCATCCTGTGCGAGCGTTTGGCCGACTGCGCCGACGCGGTGCGGACCTCGCCGGAGATCCGGGCATGTGCGGAGTCGATCGCCGACCGGGTACGCGGCGGTACCGCGCCCCTCGAACTCGCCGACGACTTCGACGAACTGGAAGAACTGCTGCTGCAGGCCGGATACGCGGCGGGGCTGAGCCCGGTCCGTGTCTACGAGCGGCTGCTCGGCGCCGGCGACGGGCACCGTGTCCTCGAAGCCCTCACCTGCCCCGGCGGCAGCTGCTCCCGTATCGAGGCGCCGGGCGCGGTGCCGGTGGAGTGCCTGGTGCACCGGCGGCCGATGGCCGTCACAAGGCTGGGGTCGTGACCAGGTTCCTGGAGGCGCTGGGCGGCAAACTGGCCGAACGGTGGCTCGCCCTGCTGCTCGGCCCCAGCGTGCTGCTGATGGGCGTGATCGCGGCGGGGGTGTCGCTCGGGCACCGGCGCTGGCACGACACCGGCCTGCTGCTCGACCGGCTCGACCGACTGTCGGCACAGCCGGCGCTGCGGACCGGTGGCACGCTCGTCCTCGTCCTGGCGGGGGTCCTCGTCGTCTCCACGGGCCTCGGGCTGGCGGTCACCGCGCTGGGCGCCGTGGTGGAACGGCTGTGGCTCGGCGACCGGCCGCGACGGCTCACCGCCCGGCGCCGGCGGCGTTGGGACGCCGCGCAGGAGCGGTTCGACCGCGCTCTGGTGGCGGCGGCGCGGGCCGAGCGCACGCCCGAGGCGGCGGCGGCCGCGGCGCGGGCCCGAGAGCTCAACGCCCTGCGCAACCGCATCAGCCTCGCGCCGCCGGCCCGCCCGTTCTGGCTGGGCGACCGGATCGCCGCGGTGGACACCCGGGTCTGGGACAGCTACCGGCTCGACCTCACCTCGGCCTGGCCACGGTTGTGGCTGACGCTGCCCGAGGACGTCCGTGCCGAGATCGGCACGGCCCGCGGCAGTCTGGCCGCGGCGACCCGGCTGCTGGCGTGGTCCGTCGGCTATCTCGCCGTCGGCCTCGTGTGGTGGCCGTCGGCGGTCGTCGGCGTCGTCACGGCCGTGACCGCCTGGTGGCGGGCGCGGGCGGCGGGCGCGGCGTTCGCGGAACTCGCCGAGTCGGCCGTCGACCTGCACGGCCGAGGGCTCGCGGAAAGCCTCGGCATCCCCTGCGCGGGCCCGCTCACCGAGGACGTCGGCGCCGAGATCACCACCTTGCTGAGGAAACGGACATGACCTTCTTCTCCCGCCGCCGCAGGCCCGTCGACTCGCCGACCCTGGACGACCAGGCCGTCCTGGTGATCGACCAGCACGCACTGCCCTACAGGTCGCCGCACTGGTACGGCCATGCGGACTACCACGTACGGGTCTTCCGGCCCGGGAACGCGCCGAGACCGGTCGTCGTCATGGGCGATCTGGACAACGACCCCGTCGCCTCGGTCACCAACAAGTGCCCCGAGGTCACGGCGATCGTCGCCGACCTGGTGCTGCGCCGCCACGGCGTGCACCCCACCCGGTTCGAGGACCACGCCCGGTGGCTCACCTACTACGCGGCCGCCGGTGTGATCGGCGAGAGGTTCTGCGAGGTGCACGACTTCGACGTGGTGCCCGGTTACGAGCCGCCGCTGGTCGAGGTCAGGTACCGGGACCTGCGGCGCGACGAGGCCGAGGATCTTGTGGGCGGGCCGCTCGGCAGCTGGCAGCGCCAGGACTACACGGCCGAGGAACTCCAGCGGCGCGGAGTCCGCGTGATGCACGTGCACTCTGCCAGTTCGTGATCCGGGTGCACTCGGCGGGTTCGTGATGCAGGAAGGCCGGGCGGCGGTCTCCGTCCGGACGCGGGGCCCTCGGACCGTCGCCGTCAGCCGGCCCGGCGGCGCGGGGAGCACCAGCAGTCCACGCGGCCGCAGAGGGACGGGCCGCGCTCGGTCAGGGGGTGGTCATGGTCTGCTCCGCCGGGTTCGACGGCGCCTTCCCACGGAGCTGGAACAGCAGCGGGGTCGCCAGGAGGAAGACCCCCGCGAGGGCGATCGCCGTGCGGGGGCTGGTGGCGGCGGCCAGCACGCCCCACACGGCGGTCAGGAGCGCGATGCTGGCGCTGCTGCTGATCGACCACGCGGTCAGGGTGCGGGCGACGCGGTCGGAGGCGATGTGGTGGAGGCGGTGGGTGGCCACCAGCGGGTTGAACACGCCGAAGCAGGTCACCACAGCGAACTGGACGCCGATGACGAGCAGGATCCCGGGGACGCCGGGTCGGACGAACGCCAGCCCGACGGGCCAGCAGCCGCGCAGTACTCCGGTGACGAGCAGCACCCTGTGCTGTCCGAAACGCGCCACGAGCCGTGGCGCGAGGCGCGCGCCGAGAAGACCTCCGGCGCAGGGCAGCGCGAACACGAGACCGTACTGCCAGGGGGCGAACCCGAGGCGGCCGACCAGGAGTACGGCGAGCAGCGGGTCGGCCGCCATGATCAGACCGTTGACGACGATCGTGTTGAAGAACAGCGGGCGCAGCGCGGAATGGGTGAGTATGTAGCGCCATCCTTCGAGGAGTTCGGCCGCACGCGGCCGCTGTGCGCCGGTGCGCGAGGGGCGCTGTTCCGTCCCGCCGATGGCGCGGATGCCCAGCGCCGAGAGCAGATAGCTGACGGCGTCGGCGGCCACGGTCGTCACCGGGCCGAACAGACCGATCGCGGCACCGCCGAGCGGGGGTCCGAGCACGGTCGCGCTCCACGTCGTGGACTCGAACCGGCCGTTCGCGACGAGGAGGTCGGCGGGCGCCACCAGCGCCTTCAGATACGCGCCGCTGGCGGCCTTGAAGGCGATGTCGGCCGCGGCGGTGACGACGGAGACGACGAGGAGTTGGGGGAAGCTGAGCCAGCCGAGCAGGTACGCGGCGGGGACGCTCATCAACGCCGCGAACCGGGTCAGGTCCATGGCCATCATCACCGGCCGTTTACGGCGGAACTCCATCCACGGGCCGAGCGGAACCGCCACCAGGGCTCCCACCGCACGCCCCGCGGCGGACAGGGCCGACACCTCGGTCGGCCCGGAGTGCAGCACGAGGACCGCGATCAGGGGAAACGCACCGAACCCGAACCCCGTGCCGTACGCGCTGACGGCATACGCCCCCCACAGCCATCCGAAGCTCCTCCCCAGCGCCCGCCTGCTTGCCATGCCCCACACAACCCTTGCCGTTCGGAACAGCCTCTTCTGACCAACGGCATCAAAGTGCTGACGGATGCCCGGATCAAACAACCGACCCGGCAGGAAAGCACAACCATCCGTTGTACCGATAGCCTGACCGGTGTGGATCTCGATGCTGTGCGCACCTTCGTGACCGCCGCGGACGCGGGGCGGTTCCAGGACGCCGCCGACGAACTGGCGGTCACCCAGCAGGCCGTCTCCAAGCGCATCGCCACCCTGGAGAAGGTCCTCGGGGTGCGGCTTTTCACCCGCACCGCGCGGGGCGCGACGCTCACCATCGACGGGCAGGCGTTCCTGCCGCACGCCCGCGGTCTCCTGCGGGCCGAGGACCGGGCTGTCGCCTCCGTGCGTCCCGGCCGTCGTGCGCTGCGCGTCGACGTGATCGGCCGACGGCTCGCCCCGGCCGCCCAGCTGGGGGACTTCCGCCGCGCGCACCCCGAGGTCGAGCTGGACGTCGTGACCCTCTTCGATGTCGACGCGGCCGTCGACGCGATCCGCGCCGGCACGATCGACGCGTCCTTCCGTGCCGTCACCATGCCCGGAAAGCGGCTCCCGGACGGTATCGGGGCCACCCGCGCCTTCGACGAACCCCTCCAACTGCTCACCGGGCCCTCCCACGAACTCGCCGCCGCCCGCGCGGTCCGGCCCGCCGACCTGGTCGGGCACCGGATCTGGATGCCCGGCCTCGTTCCCGGAACCGAATCGACCGCCTACTACGACGATCTGGCCGCCGCGTTCGGACTCACCATCGAGATCACCGGCCCCGACTTCGGCACCGAACCCCTGCTGGACACCATCGCCGACTCCCGGTCGCTGGCGACGTTCGTCGGGGAGCAGACCCGTCTGGTCTGGCCCGCCGACCACGGCCTGCGGCGCCTCGCCCTGCGGGACCCGACGCCGGTCTACCCGCACTCACTGGTATGGCACCACGACAACCCGCACCCGGGCCTCGCCACGCTGCGCGACCACTTCCGCTCCGGACGGTTCGGCCACGCCGAGGCCGGGACGTGGACACCGGCCTGGGCATAGCGGACCGGACCGCCGCGTCACGCGGCGGTCCGGTCCGCGAGCGCGTCGGTGTACCGCGGTGTGATGGGTGCGGTGCCGCGGCCGACCCGGCGCACGGCCCCTCGCCGCCGCCCGGTCCGCCGCGGCCGGCCTCAGGTCCGGGCCGTGCCCCGGCGGTTCGCGAGAGCCAGGACGCGCCGGGCCGAGGCCACCACCGCCGGGTCCACGAAGCGGCCGTCCGGCAGGGCCGTCGCCCCCGGCGTCACCCGCGCCGCTTCGACCGTCTCGTGGGCCGCGGCGATCTCCGCTTCGCCCGGCATGAACGCCCGCGCGATGACCGGGAGCTGACGCGGGTGGATCGCCGCCCTGCCGAGCAGGCCGAGGGCGCGGCCCCGGCGGCAGGACACGGCCAGTCCGTCGAGGTCGCGCACGTCCGGGTAGACGGACTGCGCGGGTGGCGCGAGACCGGCTGCCCGCGCCGCGACCACGGCGCGCACCCGCGGCCAGGAGAGCCCTTCCTCGTCGGTGATCCCGAGGTCGGCGCGGAGATCGGCCTCGCCGAGTGCGATCCCGCGGACCGCGGGATGGGCGCCGGCCACGGCGAAGGCGTTCTCCAGACCGAGCGCCGACTCCAGCAAGGGGTACAGCGGTGGCGGCCCGGCCGGGCCGCCACCGGCGAGCGCCTCGACGACGGACCGCACGTCCGCGGCCGAGGTCACCTTGGGCAGCCGCAGCCCGCCCAGGCCGGGCAGCGCCCCGAGTGCCGCCAGGTCCGCGGCGGCCCACGGGCCGTCCAGCGCGTTGATCCGCACATGGACGGCCGCAGGGCCCGGCAGGGGGGCCGACAGCAGTTCCGCGGTGGCCGCGCGCGCGTGGTCCTTGCGGTCCGGCGCGACGGCGTCCTCCAGGTCGACCACCACCACGTCCGCACCGGACCGCAGGGCCTTCTGCACCACTTCGGGCCGGTCGCCCGGCACGTAGAGCCAGGTCAGGAAGGCTTCCGACAGTTCGGCGGCATCCGTGCCGACCGCGGCGGAGGTGGCGGCGCTCATAGGACCTCCTCCTCGCGCAGGGCGTCCCGTTCCGCCCCGGTCAAGCCCAGTTCGGCGAGGATGCTGTCGGTGTCCGCGCCGTGCGGGCGGCCCGGCCAGCGGATGGCACCCGGCGTCGACGACAGCCGGAACAGAACGTTCTGCATCTTGATCGGCCCCAGTTCGGCGTCGTCGACGCGGGCGACGGTGCCCAGCGCCTCGAACTGCGGGTCGGCCAGCACGTCCCGCACGTCGTAGATGGGTGCCACCGCCGCCTGCGCCTCCTCGAACGCGGCGACCACCTCGTCCCGGTCGTGGCGTGCGATCCAGGCGCCGACGGCGGCGTCGATCTCGTCGGCGTGCTGCGCGCGGCCCGTCCCGGTGGCGAACCACGGCTCGGACACGTACTCCGGGTGCCCGACGAGTTTCATCACCCGCTCCGCCACCGACTGGGCCGACGAGGACACCGCGAGCCACTTGCCGTCGGCCGTGCGGTAGGTGTTGCGGGGCGCGTTGTTGACGGACCGGTTGCCGGTCCTCGGCTGTACATAGCCGAGTTGGTCGTACCAGAGCAGTTGCGGTCCGAGCATCGCCAGCATCGGTTCGATGATCGCCAGGTCGACGATCTGTCCGGTGCCGGTGTGCGCGCGTGCGGCCAGCGCCGTCATCACCGCGTACGCGGTGGCCAGCGCGGAGACCGAGTCGGCGAGCCCGAACGGCGGCAGGGTCGGCGGCCCGTCGGGTTCGCCCGTGGTGGCCGCGAAGCCGCTCATCGCCTCGGCGAGCGTGCCGAACCCGGGGCGGCGGGCGTACGGGCCGAACTGGCCGAATCCGGTGACGCGGGCGAGCACGAGCCGCGGGTTCGCCGCCGACAGCTCCGGCCAGCCGAGGCCCCACTTCTCCAGGGTGCCGGGGCGGAAGTTCTCGATGACCACGTCGGCGTCCGCGACGAGCCGGAGCAGGACGTCCCGGCCGCCCGGGGTGGACAGGTCCAGGGTCATGTTCCGCTTGTTGCGGCCCAGGTGCTTCCACCACAGGCCCACCCCGTTCTTGGCGGGGCCGTGGCCGCGGGACGGGTCGGGCCGTCGCGGGTGCTCGACCTTGATGACGTCGGCGCCGAAGTCCCCGAGCAGGGTCGCGGCGATCGGTCCGGCGAACAGCGTCGCGAGGTCGAGGACGCGCAGTCCGGCCAGCGGGCCGGGGCCTCCGCCCGGGGACGGCCGGCGGGCGGAGGTCTGGGCTATGGCGTCGTCGGTGCGGGGTCCCGGCTCCGCCGTGGCTCCGGATGCGGCGCCGGGGTCGGCGGCTGTGCCGGGCGCGGTGCCGGAACTGGAGCGGTCGGGTGGTGCGTCGTGCATGGTGGTACCTCGGCTTCCTCGGCCGGCCGGGCACGCGGGGTGCGGCAGGCAGGTGTACGGCGGACGGCGGCGGACGGCGCCGCGTGCGGTCAGGGCGGGCTCGGCGCGACCCGGTCGGCGGCGGCGCGGTCCGGCGGGGAGGACGAGGCGCCCGGCCGCCGGACCGACAGCGCGCACGCGGGGGTCGCCCGGGCGAGGGCGCCGGCGACGGGCCGCCCCTCGCCGAGTGCGACGGCCGGAGCGCCCACGACGGTGTCCCCCGCCGCGGTGATGTCCGCCGTGGCCGTCCGGTGGGCCGGCGCCCTCAGCCGCGCGGCGGCCCGGGCGCCGTCCAGGGCGGCGTGCAGCCGCGGCCCGAAGTCGTCGTCCCCGACGGCGCCGAGCGTCGTCGCGTCGCCGCCGGACCGTGCCGCGGCGACGGCCTGGTGGGCGCCCCTGCTGTCCGCGACCGTACGGAACGACTCCCCCGCGACGGTCTCACCGCGGGCGGGTGCGACACGGGTGCAGGCGGCGACGTGCGTGTCGGTGCTGCCGAGGACCGCGATCCTCTCGCGGGGCGCCACGGTCATGCGGTGCCCTCCTGCTCGCGTCGCCCGGCTGCCGGAGCGGGCGGCTCGACGACGGCCGCGGTGCGCCGTGCCAACTCGTCGAAGCCGATGCCGTCGAGCCCGGCGACGGTCGTGGCCAGCCTGTTCTTCAGCGGTCCGGTCCACCGGCCGGGCAGCACGCCGGGAGACCCCGTCAGCAGTCCGGCCACCGATCCGGCCGTGGCCCCGTTCGAGTCGGTGTCCCAGCCGCCCGAGACGACCCGGCAGATGGACCCGCTGAAGTCGCCGTCGGCGTGGGTGAGCGCGGCGGCCAGCAGCGCCACGTTGGGCAGGACGTGCACCCAGTGGTGGTCCCCGTAGGCACCGTGCAGGGTGTCGACGACTCCGGCGAACCCCTCGGGGGTGCCGGTGGGTTCGGCGCGGGCGCTGTCGATGCCGAACCGTACGGCGGCGGCGAGCCGGGAGCGCGCGGGCACCACGGACAGGCCGGCGGCGAGGCACTGGTGCACGTCCGCTCCGCCGCCCGCGGCCCGCGCGATGACGGCCGCGGCGAACATCGCGCCGTACACGCCGTTGCCGGTGTGGGTGAGGACGGCGTCCCGCCAGGCCTCGTCGGCGGCGGCCGACGGGTCGCCCGGGTGGGTCCAGCCGAAGACGTCCGCGCGGATCAGCGCGCCGATCCACTCCCGGAACGGATTGCGCGTCGTCGCCGTGCAGGGCGGTTCGATCCCGTCCAGGAGATTGCGGTAGGCGACGCGTTCGGCGGTGAACGTCCGGCCGGCCGGCAGCTCGTCGAGCCACAGCTGGGCGATGTCCGCCGTGGTGAAGCCGTGCCCGAACCGTTCCAGCGCGAGCAGGCCGAGCAAGGGGTAGTTCAGGTCGTCGTCCTCGGGCATCCCGTCGATGTTCTCGGCGAGCGAGGTGGGGCGGCTGCGCCGGTTCCACGGGTAGCGTGCGGCGACGTCAGGGGCGAGGCCCCGTTCGGTGAACCAGGTGCTCAGCGGCCAGTCACCGGTGGAACGGGCAATGGCACGGATGCCGTCGAGCGGCAGCTTCTCCACCGGTTTGCCGAGCAGGCAGCCGGCGGCCCGGCCGAGCCAGCCCGCCTCCAGCCGCAGCGCGACGTCCTCGGCGCCCGCGGCCTGGACGGCCGGAGCCCGGGCCGGCCCCGGTGCGGCGGCATGGATCGCCGCCAGGCCGGTCGGTTCGTCGGCGGCCGACGGGCGCTCCAGCGCGGCGAGTTCGTCCAGCAGGTCACCGGCGAGGGCCCGCAGCGCCGGGTCGCCGGGGCCCGGCGAGGCACCGGCCCGCTCGGGCGCGAGGTGGCCGCCCGCCGCCAGCCACCGCCGCCGTACGTCGAGCGCGTCGCGCCCGTCCTCGGCGGCCTGCCGCAGTTCGTGGCCGACGAGGTCCTCCGGCTGGACCCAGGTGAGGCGCAGCGCGGTCACCGTGCACCGGCCAGTTCGGTGAAGGCGGCCTCGTGGGTACGGCGGCGTTCGGTGTCCTTCGCGAACACCTCGCGGGTGACGGCGGCGAGTTCGGCGGCGGGGCCGTGCAGGTCGAGGCGACTGGCGCGGCTCACCTCGTCGCTCCACCGGGCCGGGACGGCCGTGCCGCCGCCCAGCGCGCCCGCGATGGCGCCGCTCATGGTGGCGATCGAGTCGCAGTCGCGGCCGTAGTTCACCGAGCCGAGCACCGCCGGCTCGAACGCGCCGCCCCCGACGAGCAGCATGCCGAGCGCCACCGGCAGTTCCTCGACGCTGTGCAGCCGCGAGGGGCGCCGGGCGCCGAGGGAGGGCTGCCGGTAGTGGGGGCCGACCGTGTCGAAGGGGGTGACGGCCTCCCGGAGCGGGGTGAGCGCGGCCTCCCAGTCGTCGTAACCGGCGGCCCGTTCGCAGACCGCTTCGATCGCGGCCCGCGTGCCGTCCTTGGCGAGCCGCAGTGCCTCGCCGATCACGCTCGACGGGGTCGCGCCCGGAATGAACGCGGCGGACACGGCCGCGGCGAACACCCCGGCGGCTTCCCGTCCGTAGGAGGACTGGTGCGGTGCGGCCACCTCAAGTGCCTCGCGGTAGGCGGCGTCCGGATGGCCCGCGTTGACGATGCCGACGGGTGCCATGTACATCGCGGCACCGCAGTTGACGATGTTCCCCACCCCCGCCTCGCGCGGGTCGACGTGCCCGTAGTGCAGGCGGGCGACGATCCACTTCTCGGCGAGGAAGATCCGCTGCAGCGGCAGCGCCTCGGCTTCCAGTTCGGGGATCCAGCGGGGGATGCCGATCAGGTCGGGCACCAGGTGGTCCGCCACGCTGTAGGCGTCGAGGTGGTCCCGCACGGTCGAGTAGACCCGTATCAGCGCGTGCGTCATCAGGGTGTCGTCGGTGACGTGCCCGTCGCCCTTGTGGTACGGCGCGATCGGCCGGGCCGTGCGCCAGTCGTCGCCGTGGAACGGGCCCACGATGCCCCGCACCCGGCCGCCGTGCCGCTCCGAGATCTGCTCCGGGGTCCAGCCCTCCACGGGGCCGCCCAGGGCGTCGCCTACCGCCGCTCCGACCAGGCAGCCGGTGACGCGGTCCTCAAGTGTGGGTTTCATCGGGCTTCAGGTCCTTCCGTGGCGGTGGGCGCGGGCTCGCGGGTGGCGAGCCGGGTGGCGAGGTCGGTGAGGTCGCAGCCGGCGAAGCGGGGCAGGGCGCAGCCGACGAGCGTCCCGCAGGTGTCACGCCAGGACGCGGGCAGCGCGGCGCCGCCGCCGATGGCCCCGGCGAGGGCTCCGGCGAGGGCGGGCGCGGAGTCGGCGACCCTGGAGAGGCAGGCGGCTGCCGGCACCGCCTCGTGCACGGCGCCGTCCGAGGCGAGGACGAGAGCGAGTGCGGTGGGCACCGTCTCGGCGGCGGCGATGCCGTAGCTGTAGACGTGGTCGATGATCTGGTGTTCCAGGAGCGGGATCAGGCCGAAGGCCCGGCCGGGCGTGTCCCGGTCGTAGCTGCGCACCAGCGACAGGGCGTGCGCCGCGTTGCGGGCGATCTCCGAGCCTTCCGGGAGTTGCTTGCGGGCGGCTTCGACGCACTCTTCGGCCGGGGCGCCCACGAGGGCGAGCGAGACGGCCGCCGCCATCGCGCGGGCGCCGTGCACGCCGTCGCCGTCCTGCGTGTAGTGGGCGTCGAACTCGGCGAGGTCGGCGGCGGCCGACGGGTCACCGGGGTGGACGACGGCCAGTACGCAGGCGCGGACACAGGCCGCGTCGTCGAAGAAGTGCGGGTTGTCGTGGCCGGTCGCCGGCGGGCGCAGGCCGGTGGCGAGATTGCCGAGACCGGCGCGCACGGAGATACGGGCGCGGAGGGTGATCACCGCGGATTCGACCTCGGGGGCACGGGCGGCGGCCGTGGAGATCTCCGACGCGAGTGCCGTCCACGCCAGGTCGACCGCGGAGCGCACCCGGCGGTCCGGGCTCAGGTCGCTGCGCTGCGTGGCGTGCGCGGCGATCACGGCCTGGGCGGTGAAGGCGGCCCATTCGGCGTCGTCGGACGGGCCGAGCCGCAGCGGCTGGGACGGCTGGTTGAGCGCGATCGGCACCGGCAGCGTGGTGGTGGCGTTCTGCTCGGCGAAGGTGTCGAGTTCACGGGTGAGGCGGCGGGTCCATTCCGGCATCCGGGCGGCCCGGTGGCGGGCAGCGGGCCAGCCGGCCGCGTCGCCCGCGGCGAGTCCGATCAGCATGCCTTCGACGCGGTCGCGTTCGGGCAGCCGGAAGTCGGCGTTCTCGGCCGTGCGGGGCGCGGCACCGGTGCCGGCGGTCCGGCGGGCCGGGTCCTGCGCGGTCGTGGCCGCGGCGGTCCGGGCGCCGCGCGCCTTCTGGCCGCGCGTGTTCTGGCCCCCCGAGCGGGGGTCCGGTACGGGTCGTCGGGCTCCCATGGTCATGACGCCACCCGCTCGGCATGGCCGGACGCCTCGGGGGGCGACAGCAGGTCCGCGATGTCGCGGACGTGGTATCCCGCCATCGGCGGCAGACAGCTGCCGCGCGCGGGACGGATCGCGGACGTCCAGCGCTCGGGGAGCGCCGCGTGGCCGCCGAGCGCGCCCGCGAGGGCGCCGGCGACGGCGGCCGTGGTGTCCGCGTCGCGGCCCATGTTGACCGCGCACAGCACGGCTTCCGTGAAGTCGCCGCAGGCCAGCGTGAACGCGCCGAACGCCAGCCCGACGGCCTCCGGTGCCAGGTCGGTCCAGGGATAACCGCCGATGACCACCGACGATCGCAGGGCGCGCTCCCGGTCCAGACGGGTCAGCGAGGTGTCCTCGCGGGCCAGCCGTGCCGCCGTCACCGCGCGGCGCAGCGAGCGGGCCGTCCAGGAGTCCTCGGGCACCACCGAGAGCGCCGCGTTGATCACGGCCGAGCAGTCCCCGCCGCCCATGGCGGACGCCACGCCCGCCGCGACGGCCTGACCTCCGTAGATGCCCTCGCCCTCGTGGCTGACGGTGCCGTCGACGGCGACGAGCAGTGCGGCTTCGGCGGGCCGGCCGGCCGCGAACACCCCGAACGGGGCCGCGCGCATGGCGAGGCCGTCGCTCCAGGCGTGCCGGTGCTGCGCCGTGATGGGGGCGGCGAGGCCCCTGCGCAGGTTCTCCAGCGTGCCGCGCTCGCTGAAGCCCGCTCCGCGGAACGGCCCCTCGTTGCGGTCGGCGATCCAGAAGTGCCAGGCGGCCTCGACGTCGGCGACGGTGAGCGCGGAGCCGTAGCGGGCGAGCAGCAGCCCGGACAGGATCGCGTACTCCGTGTCGTCCGTGCCCGCGGGGTCGGCCGTGACGAAGTCCTCGATACGGCCCCAGCGCTCCCTGATCTGGGAGGGCTTCATGTTCTCCGCGGGTGCTCCGAGGGCGTCGCCGATGGCGAGCCCGGTGAGCGCACCGCGGGCGCGGTCCCGCACGCTGCCCGGTTCCGGCGCCGGCAGCGGTGTGCCGCCGGGCGGCGGTGCCAGGGGCGGTCCGAGGCGGGATCCGGGCCGCGTGGGGGACGTGGGGGGTGCGCTCATGTCGTGCCGTTCTCGTTCGGTGGTGCTGTGCGGTGCGTGCGGTGTCGGTGGGTCCGGGCGGCCGGGTGCCGGGCCGGCCGCCCGTGGCTCACTCCCGGTAGCGGTCGAAGATGCGGTTGCCGTGGCGGACGAGCTGGTTGCGCAGGTCGTCGAGGCTGGAGCCGCCCTTGTAGTACTCCTGGAGCGCCGGCGTGGCGATCTTGTCCTTCCACTCGGGGTAGCCGCGGGACCCGAGCATGGGCGAGGCGGTCAGGTTGCGGGCCACGGCGACGCCGGTCGACCAGCCGTCCTTGGCGACGGTGATGGACGGGTCGGCGAGTGCGGCCTCGCCGGTGGGTACCATCCAGTCGCCGCGCGCCAGTTGGACGAGGTGCGCGTTCTGTGTCATGAAGGCGATGAACGCGACGGCGGTGTCGGGGTGCTTGCACGCCTTCGACACGGACAGGGTCTGCGGGCTGACGCCCTGGGCGTTGCTGCGCGGGCCGACGGGCATCGGCAGGGTCACCCAGTCGAAGCCGTCGGGGGCCTGCTGCGCCACCTGCTGCCGGTAGGAGAAGCCCAGCGGGAGCAGGGCGTAGCGGCCGGCGAAGAAGCCGGGCAGGGTGTCGCCGCCGCCCATGCCGAGCGCGGTCGGTGACGCCGTGCGGTCGATGTTGGCCTGGCGGTGGATGAGTTCGGGGAAGGCCGAGTCGGCGGCGTCGAAGCGGACTTCGGGCGTGCCGTCGTCGCGCCGGTAGAGGATCTTGCCGCCGTTGGACACCGACTGGTTCACCGTGGCGTTGACGGGCGCGTTCATCGCCCATGCCGTGCCGTACCGGGCGGCCGTGCCCTTGCCCGCGGTGGTGAGTTCCTTGGCGACGTCCTCGAACTCGGTCCAGGTCCAGGGCTTGTCGGCCGCCGGCAGGGTGATTCCGGCCCGGTCGAGGATGGTCCGGTTGGCGAGCAGCACCCAGGGTTCCTGGAGGAACGGCACGCCGTACAGTCCGCCGCCGAACTGTGTGGTGGACCAGGACGAGGCGGGGATGCGGGCCTTCAGGTCGGCGGGGACGAGGTCCGTCAGATCGGTGAGGTATCCGCCGTAGCCGAAGTCGGTGAGGTCGACGGCCTCGTCGTGGATGATGTCCGGGGCCGCGCCGCCCTCGAAGGAGGTCAGCAGCTGGTCGTGCACAGTGTCCCAGCTGCCCTGCACGTACCGGACCCGGGTGTCGGGATGGCTCTTGTTCCACTGGGCCACGAGCGCCTTGTTGGCGGCCACCGACTCGGCCTGCCAGGCGAGCGAGAGGAAGTCCAGCGTGCCGGATCCGTCGCCGGAGCTGCCGCAGCCGGTGAGCAGGGGTGAGGCGACGGCCGCCGCGGCGGTGGCGGCGGCGCCGCTCAGGAACGTACGACGGCGCATCAGCCCTTCACCGCCCCGGCCAGTACGCCGCCCACCAGACGCTTCTGGAGGAAGGCGAAGAACACCAGGCTCGGCAGGGTCGCGAGCACCGAGGCCGCGGCGAGCGGGCCGAGGTCGGCCGCGCCCTCCGCGCCGAGGAAGTGGGTGAGGATCACGGACATCGTCTGCTTCTCTGGGGACTTGAGCAGGACCAGGGCGAAGAAGAACTCGTTCCACGCGGTCACGAAGGAGAACATCAAGGTGGCCACCAGGCCGGGGGCCAGCAGCGGGAAGACCACGCTGCGCAGGATGCGCCACCGCCCGCCGCCGTCGATCGCCGCGGCCTCCTCCAGCGAGAGGGGGACCGCCTTGACGTACCCCTGGAGCATCCAGAGGGCGAACGGCAGGTTCCACACCACGTAGACGATGATGAGGCCGGGCAGCGAGTCGACCAGGTGCAGGTTCTTCAGCACCAGGAACAGCGGGATGATGACGAGCACGAACGGGAACATCTGGCTGACCAGCACCCAACCCGTGCCGAGGCGGCTGACCGTCGACCGGAACCGCACCAGCGCGTACGCGGCGGGTACCGCGATCGCCACCGAGATCACCGCGGTGACCACCGACACCAGCAGGCTGTTGAGCGCGGAGCGCAGCAGCGGCTGTTCGTCGATCGCCGAGCGGAAGTTGTCGAGCGTCGGGTGCCGGGGCAGCCAGCTGGGGTCGACAGAGCCGAGTTCCTGCGGGGACTTGAAGGCCGTCGACAGCAGCCACAGCAGGGGGAAGGCCAGGAAGATCACATAGCACAGCAGGGCCAGGTACTGCGCGGTGCGGCCGGCCGCACGCGCGCCGCCGCGCCGGGCGGAACGCCGCGGACGGGATGGTCCGGCCGGCTTCGCGGAGTCCGACCGCGTCGGGGCAACGGTGCCGCTCACTGGTCTGCCTCCTTGAGACGGTTGCGCAGGAAAACGGTCAGCAGGACGGCGATCACGGCGATCATCACGAGTCCCATCGCGGCGGCGTAGCCGAACTGCCCGTACTGGAACGCCTCCTGATAGGCGAACAGGGTCGGCAGCCGGGTCTTGCCGCCGGGGCCGCCGTTCGTGAGCACGTAGACCAGGCCGAAGGAGTTGAAGTTCCAGATGAAGTCGAGTGCGGTGATGGACAGCACCACCGGTTTCATCGCGGGCCAGGTCACGGCGGTGAACCTGCGCCAGAGGCCGGCTCCGTCGAGGGCGGCCGCCTCGTGCAGTTCGCCGGGCACGTTCTGCAGGCCCGCCAGCAGGACGACGGTGGTCTGCGGCATCTTGGCCCAGACGCCCACCACGATCACCGCGGGCAGCGCGAGGGTCAGGCTGGAGAGCCAGTCGGTGGTGCCGGAGGTCAGGTGGAGGTGGCGCAGGGTGCTGTTCAGGATGCCCGCGTCGGGGTTGTAGACGAGCCGCCACATGATGCCCACGACGACCTCGGGCATGGCCCACGGAACGAGCGCCAGGGTCCGGGTCAACCAGCGGAATCGCAGGTTCTGGTTGAGCAGCATGGCGAGGCCCAGCGAGAACAGGAACTGCAACGCCGTCACGCAGACCGCCCAGATCAGCCCGATCTTGAAGGAGTCCCAGAACAGCGAGTCGAGCCGGAGGTCCGCGAGGTTGCGCAGTCCGGTGAAGGACGTCGCACGGGTCACTCCGGACTGCGCGTCGGTGAACGCGAGCGCGATGCCGTACAGCAGCGGGCCGACGCTCAGCACGAGCACCGGGATCAGCGCGGGCAGCAGCAGGAACCAGGCGTCCCTGTCCAGGCCGAGCATCTTGCGCCGCGCGGCGGACCCCCGCGGGGGCACCCGGGTGCCGCGGGCGGGGCGGGTGGCGACCGGGGCGCTCACGGGCGGTTCCCCACGGGCACGCCGGGCAGGTGGGCGTCCTGTTCGCCGAGCGGTTCCCGGTCCGGCGACGCGGCGGCCGCTTGACCGGCCGCGCCGGCCCCGGTGGAAGAGGCGCGGACGACGAGCCGCGGGGCGACCGTCGTACAGCCGACGTCGGAACCCGCTGCCGGGGCACCGGCTTCGAGCCGGGCGACCAGCATCTCGGCGGCGAGCCTGCCGCGTTCGGCGGAACCGAGGTCGACGCTGGTCAGCGGCGGGTAGCCGGCCCGGGCCAGGTCGCTGTCGTCCATTCCGACGACGGCGAGGTCCGCGGGTATGGACAGGCCCCTGCTGTGTGCGGCGTGCACCACGCCGAGCGCCAGTTGGTCGTTGGCGCAGAAGACGCTGTCGATGCCGGCGCCCGCGTCGAGCAGCCGGTGCGCGGCCGCGGCGCCGGCCTCGACGGAGAAGTCGGTGGTGACCGTGAGGGCCGGGTCGGCCGCGAGGCCCGCCTGTGCGAGTGCCGTCCGGTAGCCCTGGGCGCGGTTGGCGCCCGGCACGGTGTCGGCGGGGCCGTTGACGAAGGCGATCCTGCGCCGGCCGAGCCCGATCAGGTGGCGCACCGCCAGCATCGCGCCGTGGACCGAATCGGCGCGCACGCTGTCCACAGTGGCCTCGGGCGGCACGGAGCCGATGACGACGACCGGTCCCGACGCCGACCGCAGCGCGTCGAGATGGGCGTCGGTGACCCGGATCGGGCAGATCAGGAGTCCGTCGCTGGTCCGGTCGGCGAGGCTGCGGATCACGTCGAGTTCGTCCTTGGCGACGGCGTCGGTCGAGTGCAGCAGCAGCCGGTATCCCAGCGGCTTCGTCACCTTCTGTATCTGCCGGACCATCGAGACGTAGGTGGGGTTGCCGATGTCCGGCATCGCGAACGTGAGCTGCCGCGACTTGCCTCCCTTGAGGGACCGGGCCACCCGGTTCGGCACGTACCCCAGTTCGGCCGCCGCCTTCTCGACCCGGCGTACGGTGTCGGGCCGACCGCCGAGACCGTTGAGCACGCGGGAGACGGAGGCTATTGACACCCCCGCCGCCAGCGCGATGGTCTCCACCGTCGGTGGTCCGCCCGAACTCGTCATGATCGCCCCTTTGCAGATCGACTGGCCACTCCGGCTGTAAACGTTTACGGCCCGGTCGGTTTTCTGGAAACGTTTACAGAGCGGTCTGCACAACCGCCGGGGAGTGGAAGGTGTTGTCACATCCTGCGGACGGCTCAACCCTGCGTCAATGAGATGTGAGATCTGCCGCATCTACTGACACGACCCTTGACGGAACACCGTTCGGCATGATTGCAGCCGACGGTGCCGTGGCGTCCGGACGGGCCGTATCCGCCTCGCCGTTCGCCGATCCGGGCGCTCCGCCGCCCGGTGCCGAGCCGCACGCCGGACGCCCCCGCGGCGGCCGTCCGGCCGGCGCGGGGGCGGTGGTGGCTCCTGCCGGGCGCCACGGGTGGCGGACGCCCGGCCGGAGGTTCGGGGCCGAGGCGGCGCCTCGGCAGGAGGGAGGCGGCGGTGCCTCAGTAGGAGAACTGCCGGATCTGCTCGTCGTAGGGTCCGTAGGTCCAGCCGGTGCGGGTCGCCGGGTCCAGTTGCAGGGACGCCGCCTGGCCGCCGTACAGGAGCGGACCTCCGTGGGTCGTCACGGTGTACCCGCTTTGGACGGCGCTCGTCTTCCTGGTGGCCAGATCGACGATCTGCAGCTGGCCCGTGGCGTTGTTGTCGGCCACGAATCCCGTCTGCGAGCCGAAGTACACGGTCCCTTCGGGCCGCGTGAACGAGACCACGGCGAGCTTGTTGGGCCCGTCGACCGCAAGTGCGCTCGGGGTGGCCCTGCGCAGCGTCACCGAGTCGCCCGAACTGCCGTCCGCCTGGTTCACGGTGCTGATCACGCCGGTGGGGGCGATCTTGGTGCTGAGCGCGGTGGCGGTGGCGTCGTACAGCGTGCCCGTCCCGTCCGTGGCCAGGCCGTGACCGCACGCGGGCAGCGGCCCGCCGGCGGAGACCGTCCCGTGGTCGAGGTCCACCCGTGCGACCGTCACCCCACCCAGGCACAGGAGCTACGTGGCCTGCTTGGCGAGGAACACCTCCCCGCTGGACCGGTCGATCGTCATCAGGGAGTACGAGCCGGGCCGCACTCCGTCCGGGTCGGCCTCAAGGAGCGTTCCGGCGCTGCCGTCGGACAGGTCGACGCTCTGCACGAGGTCGCTGTCGTCGGCGGCCGACCGCAGCAGCAGCGCGGCCCGGCCGTGTCCGGCGTCGACCTGCCCGGTGACGAACGTGTGGTCCGCCGCGCGCAGCGTGAACCGGCCGGCCGGGGAGTCGGTCGCCGTGTTCCAGGTTTCCACCTGCACATCGCCGTCCGAGGTGCTGCGGTGCGCGAGCAGGACGCGGCGGGAGCCCGGGGCGACGCCCAGGACCTCGTAGTCGGATCCGGTGCCGGTGTCCGAGGCGAGCACCGCCCCGTAGCCGCCGGTCTTCGTCGAGTAGTGCCGTACCTCGGTACCGCCGGCCGCCGTGCGCAGCGCCGCGATCGAGTCGTCGCCCGCGGCGGCGAAGCTCAGCACGGTGCTGCCGTCCGGGGCGAGCCCGTCGTCGACCTGGAGGGTCGAGAGCGGTGACGCCTGGCCGACGACATGGCCCAAGCCGTCGAGGGCGAGGATCCGCACCCCGTACGAGGCCGACGTGGCGGGGCCGAGGGCGAGGGCGTCGAGCCGCTCGGTGCCCTTCTTGCCGGACAGCGTGACCCGGGCGGTGGACGGGGTGTTCACACCGTCGCCGTCATAGGCCGTACCGTTGGCGTTCGTGAACGTGTTGAGCGAGTTGTAGAGGGTCGGCCCGGGCGCCGAGAACTCCGCGACCGCCGACTTCGCCCCCCGGATGCCGGTGACGTCGTGTGTCAGGCCGAACGAGGGTGCGCTGCGGGTCACTTCGGCGAAGTGACCGGCGACCCGGTCGCTGCCGGTCAGGACGGGCGCGGCGGGCCGGACGGCGGCCGAGCCGCCGTCGATGCGGATCGGGGCGAACTCCCCGTAGACCACCTTGGTCGGGTCGCCGCCGTAGCCCGACTGTGCGATGCCGATGCCGTAGAGTCCACCGCCGCCGGAAAAGGCGTCGGCCGGGGCGGTGATCGTGCCCTGCTGCGCGGTCAGCGCCTGGTGCCAGCCCGCGGTGAAGATCTGTCCGAGGACGGGGTTCCAGTGGCCGACGGTGGACACCACCAGCTGCGGGGCATCCGTCCGGGAGACGCCCGAGATGTCGTAGGAGACGGTGACGGCCTTGCCGGTCCGGGCCACGGCCGGGGCGTTCGGTGCGGTGGCCTCGACGTACGTACCGTCGCTGGGCCCCACGGTGATCGTGCGCTGGGCGTCGGCCCGTACCCGGCCGTCCGTCAGCACCCGGTAGGTGGCCTTGAGGGTGCGGTCGGTGGCGGAGACCTCCGGCAGGCCGGCCGCGTCGAGCAGTTGCTTCGGCGTGACCCGGATCGCGGGGGTGCCGGAGCGGAAGACGGTGGCTCCGACAGTGAGGGTGTACTGGGCCTTCGCGTCCTTGGGCAGGCCGGTGACGTCGCCGGCGAAGGTGACGGGTCCGACCAGGCCCTCCCCGGTGCCGCCCGAGGCGCTGTCGGCGAGGTCGATGCGGCCGGGGTCGGTGGTCTCCAGGAACGAGCCGCCGAGTGCCCCGCGGGTGACGCGGTGCGCCATCGACAGACGGACGAGGGAGGGTCCTGCGGTGTCGCCGAGCGCGGCCTCGGCAGCGGCGGTGACGTCGATCTGCGGACCGACGTGCAGCGGGCGGTCGATCTGCGGTGGCGTCGGCACAGCCCTGCCGGTCCGCTCCAGCAGCGAGCGCACCTGCGCGGGCGTCAGGTCGTGACCCGCGAGTCGCCCGGCCTGCAGGACGACCGCGGCGGCCGCGGCCACCTCCGGGGCGGACGCCGAGGTACCCCCGTTGAGCACGGGGGTGACGGCCTGCGGGCCCTGGCCCGTGGTGTGCTGGAAGGCGACGATGCCGTCGCTGGGCGCCGACAGGTCGATGCGGCTGCCGAAGCCCGACGAGAAGGTGCCGGATCCGCTGATCCGGGTCTCCGCGACGGTGGCCCCGGCGGACTGGGCGGAACCGGCGGGCGCGGCGAGGGTGTCGTCGAGGGTGGTGCCGCCCACCGCTATCGCGCCGGAGTCCGGCACCACGGTCGGGACGGTCGACTCGGCGTCGTCGTCGATGGACGTCGCGGCCGAGCCGTTCCCGGTGACCTCGGTGGGCGTGCTGCCGCCGTCGGGGCCGACGGAGGCCGGGGTGTAGAGGCGGGTGCCGTCGTTGGAGGAGATCGACACGACGACGTGGTACGTGTGCACGATCGCCGAGATGATCGACCGGATGTACGGGTCGTCCTCCAGGTAGCGGCCCGGGAAGCCGATCGAGTCGGTGCCGTAGCCGAGGCTGGCGGTGATGACGTCGGGCCGTGGCTTCTGCTGCGCGGCGGCCAGCAGGGCGACGGCGATCTGGTCCATCGTCGGCGTCTGCGGGACCACGAGCCGGTAGTCCGCGCCGGGCGCGATGCCCAGCAGGTCGGTGTAGCCGCTGCCGGTGCGGTCCGGGCGCTGCTGGTCGTGCGGCAGCGGCGCCATCACGCTGAAGTCCAGGAGGACTTCGTCGAGCAAGGGGTCCTGCTGCTTCGTGGAGGCGCTGCCGGACAGCGAGCCGTCCGCGGCCGCCACATAGGTCGGTATCAGCGGCATGGACGGCAGGTCCAGATAGCGCCGGCCGTTGCGCAGCACCGTGGTGGGGCCGAACGACGCGACGTAGGAGTCACCGGCGTCGGCCATCGACTGGTCGGTCAGGTCGCCGACGGAGACGTTGGTGATCACCTCGCCCTGGCCGGGTGTCTGCCCGTACTCCTTCTTCAGCAGCGAGAACGCCCCGGTCGCGTCGACGCCACCGGCGTTGAGCATGCCCTGCGCGGAGTCGGTCAGGGCGTAGTTGGCGGGCACCCCGTCCAGGTCGGCCGGTGCGGTGGAGCCGGACTCCGAGGAGGGACCTGACCGCGTGGCCCGGGAGGTGGCGGCTGCCGCGGCCTTGAGGTCGGCCGACGGCACCGGTTCGGCTACGGTGCTCATCGTGTTGACGTAGCGGTTGGGCTCGGCGTCGGCGACTCCCGGCGCGGCGGCGAGGCTGCGGGCGACGGCGGCGGAGTCCTTCTGCCGTGTCCGGACCACATAGGTGTGCGGCAGGTCGGCGGCCGACGCACCGGGTTCCACGCGGGCTGCGGACGTCAGCTGGTCCGTGGTGGCGCTGCCGGCCGAGGGGAGCAGCGGGTGCAGGGACGTGGCGCCCACCGCCCTGAGCTCGGCGTTCAGTCCCGGGTCGCTGGTCTGCGCGGCACGGGCGGCGACGCTGCTGCCGGACACCGGGTGCCCGGTCACGGATGTGCCCTCGTCCAGGGTGAGCAGTACCTGGCCGGGTACGACGCCCTGTTTCTGGGCCGGTGGCTCGGTCAGGGTGCTGCCGCCCACCGCGGCCTTGCCCGACGCGGATGGTGGTTCGCCGGTCCGCGGCGCGGACGGGACCGGGGACGCGGCGGTCGCCGGCACGGTGAGCGCGCCGGCGGTCAGGGCGGCTATGGCTGCGGCCGCCGCGGCGAGACGCCGGCCTCTGGGACGGGCATGGGACATGGCACCCCTTCGAAGGGAGACAAGTGCGTACAGGTCAGGGACGTTGTTCGGCCTGGCCCTGCCAAACCGCGCCCCTTCCAAGAAGGGGAAGATGTCAATCGGAACAGCAGTGGCACAAGGTGACAGTGGTGGCTGACTTCCGCCAGCTGGCGGTTGTCTGCCATGGACGGCGGTGGGAAGACGTGGCATTTGACGTGCTGGGACTGGCAGAGGAAACAGAGCGTGTCTACACCGCGCTGGTCGGCCTTCCGGGGTCCACGGCAGCGCAGTTGGCGGCCGCCTGCGAGCTGTCCGTCCCGGCCGCCGCGCGGCAGCTCGCCGGACTGGTCAGGGACGGCCTGGCGACCCGGGCGACCGGCCGTCCGCCGCGGTTCACCGTGGTGCCGCCCGATGTCGCCGTGACCGGGATGATCCGCCGGCGTGAGGAGCAGCTCGACGAAGCCCGGTCACAGGTGCACCGGCTGATGGAGGCGCACCGCGAGGCGTCCCGGATCAGCCGTCCCGACCTCGGGGTGGAACTCCTCACCGACCGCACGGACGTCAGCGACGCGGTGCAGCGGCTGACCACTCAGGCACAGCGGCAGGTGCGCGCGTTCGACCGGCCCCCGTACGTCGACCGGCCCGGGAGCAACCTCGCCGACCAGCTTCAGCAGCAGCGGCAGGGCATCTCCCACCGGGTGGTCTACGACCGGGCCGCGATCACCTGGCCGGGCCGCCTCGCCGGGGACATCCTGGCCAGCGTCCGGGCCGGGGAACAGGGCCGCGTGCGCAGCGAGTTGCCGCTGAAGATGGTGATCTGCGACAGCCGGGCCGCGATCGTCCCGTTCAGTTCCGCGCCGGGCGGCCAGTCCGCCGCGTATCTCGTGCAGCGCTCCCCCACGCTGACCGCCCTGGAGACACTGTTCGAGGTGGAGTGGGAGCGCGGTGTCCCGCTGCCCCTGGCGGACGGCGCCGCCGTTGCGGAGAGCCACGACGACGGCGCCGACGAACCCGACCAGGTGACCCGGTCGCTGCTGTCGCTGCTCGCGGCCGGCCTCACGGACGCCGCCATCGCCCGTGCCCAGGGCTGGAGCGAGCGCACCGCCCAGCGGCGTATCCACCGCCTGATGAGCCAGTTGGGCGCGGACACCCGGTTCCAGGCCGGTCTGACCGCGGCCCGCCGCGGCTGGCTGTGACACCCGGGTGAGCGTGCCGGGCCGGCCGCGGCGGCAACGGGTGCGGCCCTGGCGTTTGCCGGTCCCCCGCCCGCCGGAGCGGGTTCAGGTGTGCCGGCCCCAGTGCCCGCGGTGGACGACCTCGGCCGCGCCGCGGCGGCGTTCCTTCACCTGAGGAGCCTGTGCGGGGAGGTCGTCGGCGCGGTAGCCGACGGTGATCCCGCCGATGGGGTCGTACGCGTCGGGGATCCCGAACTCGGTGCGGAAGGGCTGCAGGTGCTCCGGCATGATGCCGAAGAAGCAGGCGCCGAGGCCCTCGTCGACCGCGGTCAGCAGCATGAGGAGCGCGGCCATGCCGGTGTCGATGTGCCAGTACGGCGCGGGCCAGCGGGATTCGGCGCGGTCCTGCCAGCCCTTGTCGGGCTCGGCGTAGCGTTCGAGATAGGCCGCCTTGTGGGCCAGGGGCACCACCACCAGCGGAGCGTCCTGCATGGTCGGGGTCCGTTCGACACGGGTGGGCACGAACGGCCAGAAGCGGGCGCGGTCGGCGGGATCGGTCAGGGCGAGGAACGCCCAGCCCTGCGAGAAACCGGCCGAGGGCGCTCGCAGCGCGGCGGCGAGGACCCGTTCGACGACCTCGGGGTCGAGCGGCCTGTCGGAATAGTGGCGGACCATGCGACGGCGTCGGATCACCTCGGAGAATTCCATGGGGGCAGATCCTGCCACGAACGCCCGGTGGGGCCACGGGGACCGGGGCGCTCCGTGTGCAGCCGGACCGTACGTCGGTGCGCGCGGCGTCGCAGCTCCGATCACGCTGAACACGCGGTCGCTGCTCATGGCCGTACGCCCGGGCGCGCGACGCCCCGGCGATCCCGTTGAACACGCGGTCGTCGAGGGGCGAGGCCCCGGCGTGCGGCCGGTGCAACGCGCTCACGGAGGTACGGTGCGCGGTCCCAGCGCCATGGCGGCAAGGCAGGCGGAGGCCGGCGCACCGTACGTCCCGGACGTTCCCGCAGGCGCCCGCGGTCGGGCGTGGACCAGCGAGGTCACGTGGCTCCCTGGTCCCGGCGCCGGGCGTCGAGGCGTTCACGTTGCGGCTTCACCACGTAGGCGGGGTCCTTCGCCGACGTCACACCCGCCTCGAAGGTGCCGAACCGCTGCAGGACGCTGCCCGCCATCAGCGCCAGTCCGCCCACGGCGGCGGCCGCACGGCTGCGGCGGGCCAGGGTGAGCGCGGTGACCGCCCCCGCCAGGGTCAGGCACTCGGAGGCTCTGCGCAGGCGGTGCGGCCGGCCGGTGGTGTACGCCTGGGTCACGAAGCCCGGGCGCCGGTCGATGAGCCGGGACGCGACGATCTCGGCCGCCGCGCCCGCCGCGCCGAGCCGCCGCGCCGGGCCCGCCTCCGCCACCGGAGCCAGCACCATGCCGAGGCCGGCCGCGCTGGCCGCCGCGGAGCCGGTGAACACGAACGGCAGCTCGCGGTGGGCCTCGTGCCAGGCGGGCACCGCGGTCTGCGAGAGCAGGGCCGCCGTGTACGAGGCGACTCCGGGGGCGAACAGGGCCGCGGAGAGACCGGCCGGGCGGGCGGCTCCTTGCAGCAGCCGGCCGGGCAGCGTGCCGCGCAGGGCGGCGGGGAGCAGCTCGGCCGTGGCCGCCAGCCCGCTGCCGGGACCGTAGGCGACGAGGATCCAGGTGCCGACGGACATGGGTGAACTGGGTTTGGCGACCCTCAGCATGTGGTGGAACCGCTCGGGCCGGCCGAGGTCGGCCACCAGCAGGTACATGCTGACCATCAGCGTGGCGAATCCGCCCACGCGGCCCGCCCGCCGCAGTTCCGGACGCCCCGTCAGGTCCGCACCGGCCGCAAGCAGCGCGGCACCGGCCGACAGGCCGCCGGTGAAGAGGTACGCGGGGATCTTCCACTCCCACACCGTCGGCTTGAGCACCGGACGCCCGTAGTACGAGCGGAACTCCGCCCGCGGCACCATGGACCGCTCGCGGCTCCCGTCGTCGTCCCGGCCCCGGCCGGTGCGATGCTGCCCGTCGCGCCGGATCTCCTCGTCCCCGCTCATCGCCGCCCCCCGCGCAGGAAGGCCGCGGCCGAGGCGGCCAGCAGCGCCGTCGCCGCCGCCCCCACGTGCTTCCACATCGACATCAGGTCGCGGGTCGGCACGATCGGGTCCGGTGGCAGCCCGTACACCTCGGGTTCGTCCAGCAGCAGGAAGAACGCGCCGTCGCCGCCGACTCCGTCGTCGGGGTCCCGTCCGTAGAGCTGGGCTTCGGGGACCCCGGCCTCGTGCAGGGCGGCCAGTCGCCGGTCGGCACGCTCGCGCAGTTCGTCGAGCGGACCGAACTGGATGGAGTCGGTCGGGCACGCCTGGGCGCACGCCGGTTCCAGGCCGCCGCGCAGCCGGTCGTAGCACAGGGTGCACTTCCAGGCCCGGCCGTCATCCGGCCGCCGGTCGATGACGCCGTAGGGGCAGCCGGACACGCAGTAGCCGCAGCCGTTGCAGATGTCGGGCTGAACCACCACGGAGCCGAACTCCGTGCGGAACAGGGCACCGGTGGGGCACACGTCGAGGCATCCGGCGTGGGTGCAGTGCTTGCACACGTCGGAGGACATCAGCCAGCGGAACTCGGTGCGGGCCTCCGCGCCCGTCCCGGTGCCGGGCAGGTCGAACGAGGGGAAGCCCAGGTCCACCGGGGCGGTGCCGAGGTCGGCGCCGCCGCGCTCGGTGTCTTGAAGGGCATCGGCCACGACCTCGGCCGTGCCCTCGGTGCTGGACGGGCCGACGGGCAGGTCGGCGAGGCCCGCGTCCTGCTCGCCGAGCGGGCGCTCCTGCTCGATGAAGGCGACGTGCCGCCACGAACTGGCGCCCAGCATCCCGGTGTTGTCGAAGGACATGCCCAGCAGGTCGATGCCGTCCTCCGGGACGCCGTTCCACTCCTTGCAGGCCACCTCGCACGCCTTGCAGCCGATGCACACGGAGGTGTCGGTGAAGAAGCCCATCCGCGGCGGGTGGTCGGGGTGCCCGGCGTTCCCGGCGGGGTCCGCGAGCGGCCCGTAGAAGCTGTTCTGAGACGTCATGACGGCTCCTGCGGCAGATCGAGATCGTCCGTTTCGGTGTGGGCGCGCTCGGCGCGGCCGCCGGCCGTCGCTATGCGAGTGCCGGTCGCCACGGTGATGCCCGCGCGTCTGCGGTAGTCCTCGACGTAGGCCAGCAGAGCCTGACCCCGCGGACGCCGCCCGGGCCGCACGTCGCAGGTCAGCACCTTGCTCTCCTGGATGAACACATTGGGGTCGGTCACCACGCCGATCAGGTCGTTGACCACGTCACCCTTGGTGAGGCCCGCCGTGCCCCAGTGGTACGGCATCCAGACCTGGTGGACGACCCGGCCGTCGACGCGCAGCGGCGCCATGCGGTCGGTGACGACGACGCGTGCGTCGACGGCCGTCCGGCTGGTGACGACATGGGCCCAGTCGAGGTGGCGCAGGCCGCGCTCCCGCGCCAGTTCGGGCGACACCTCGACGAACAGTTCGGGCTGGAGTTCCGCCAGGTACGGCAGTTGCCGGCTCATGGCGCCCGCCGTGTGGTGCTCGGTCAGCCGGGCCGTGGTGAACACATAGGGGAACACCTGGCCGTGCGCCTCCGGCGGCGCCGGGTTGGACGGGTTGTCGGGACGGCCGTAGACCTTGCGCACCGGGTTGCCCTGCTGTCCGTAGAGAAGGTTGCGCATGGGCGACTCGTGCGGCTCGTAGTGGGTGGGCAGCGGCCCGTCGGCGAGTCCGGCCGGGGCGTACAGCCATGCCTTGCCGTCGCGCATCATGATGAACGCGTCGCTGCCGCCCAGCGCGTCCGGGCCCGTCGCCCCGGCCGGCGGCCGGTAGTGCGGCGGTTTGGTCCGCTGGAAGTCCGGGGTGTCATGGCCGGTCCACTCGCCGGCCTCCTCGTCCCACCAGACCAGTTTCTTCCGCTCGCTCCAGGGCCGGCCGTCCGGGTCGGCGGAGGCCCGGTTGTACAGGACGCGGCGGTTGAGCGGCCAGGTCCAGCCCCACTCCGCGTCGTAGGGTCCGGTCTCGAAGCGGGAGGCGCGGCGGCGGGCCTGGTTGGTCTCGCCGGCGTAGACCCCGCTGTAGATCCAGCAGCCGCAGGCCGTACTGCCGTCGGCCTTGAGGTCGAGGTAGCTGTCGACGGTGCGGCCGGTGCGCAGGTCGATGCCGTTGACGTGGCGCAGCACGTCCGACGAGGAGGGCTCGTCGCCCTCGGTCTCGTAGTCCCAGGCCAGGTCGAGGACCGGACGGTCGCGTTCGTCGGTGGAGCCCGCGAGCCGCTCCTTCAGCCGCACACCGAGCCGGTGGAAGAACCACAGCTCGGACCTCTGGTCGCCGGAGGGTTGTACGGCCTGGTCCCGCCACTGGAGCATGCGCTGCGTCTGGGTGAAGGTGCCGGACTTCTCCACGTGCGACGCGGCAGGGAAGAAGAACACCTCCGTGCGGCAGCGCTCGGTGACGATCTCGCCGGTCTCGATCTCCGGCGCGTCCTTCCAGAAGGTCGCGCTCTCGATCATGGCGAGGTCGCGGACGACCAGCCAGTCGAGGTTGGCCATGCCCAGGCGCTGCAGACGGCCGTGGGCGGAGCCGACCGCGGGGTTCTGGCCGAGCAGGAAGTAGCCGAAGACCTTCCCGTCGTTCATGTCCATCACGGTGCGGTAGGTGCCGTGGTCGCCGTTGATCCGGGGCAGGTAGCCGAAGCAGTAGTCGTTCTCCGCCGTCGCGGCGTCGCCGAAGTATTCCTTGAGCAGGGAGACCATGTACGCCTCGGCGTCGCCCCA
Organism: Streptomyces sp. NPDC006012; assembly: GCF_042871185.1. Classification (NCBI taxonomy): domain Bacteria; kingdom Bacillati; phylum Actinomycetota; class Actinomycetes; order Kitasatosporales; family Streptomycetaceae; genus Streptomyces; species Streptomyces sp. NPDC006012. The sequence goes on along the minus strand of NZ_JBIAIE010000010.1, from coordinate 150,705 downwards.
GAAGCCCTTCTCCTGCGGCCCGCGGACGGTGTCCAGGTAACCTGCCAGGTTCTCGTGCTCGACGGCCGGCATGGGCAGGTAGCCCGGCAGCAGGTTGAACAGGGTGGGGATGTCGGTGGAGCCCTGGATGCTGGCGTGGCCGCGCAGCGCGAAGATCCCGCCGCCCGGACGGCCGATGTTGCCCAGCAGGAGCTGGATGATCGACCCGGTCCGGATGTACTGGGCGCCCACGGAGTGCTGGGTCCAGCCGACGCTGTACACCAGCGCGGTGGTCCGCTCCCGGCCGGAGTGCTCCGTCCACGCCCGGCACACGTCCAGGAACAGTTCCTGCGGCACACCGCAGATCCGCTCCACCATCTCCGGCGTGTAGCGCGAGAAGTGGCGTTTGAGCACCTGGTACACGCACCGTGGATGCTGCAGGGTGGGGTCGGCCTCGATCTCGCCGCCGGCGGCCTCGACGTAGGGGCCCTTGGCTCCGTGCTGGTACGGCGCGGAGGTCTCCTTGGCATGCCGGCCAGGCCGCTGCCGTGCGGCGACGCTCGCGTACGACCAGCTCGACGCGTCGTAGGCGGCGGTGTGCGGGTCGTAGCCGCTGAACAGCCCGTCCAGGTCCTCGGTGTCCTGGAACCGCTCGTTCACCAGGAAGGGCGCGTTGGTGTACGCCTGCACGTACTCACGGAAGTCCAGGTCATGGGTGAGGATGTGGTTGATCACGCCGCCCAGGAACGCGATGTCGGTCCCGGCCCTGATGGTGACGTGCTGGTCGGCGTGGGCACTGGTGCGGGTGAAGCGCGGGTCGATGTGGAACACCTTGGCGCCGCGCGCCTTGGCCTCCATGACCCACTGGAACCCGACCGGATGGGCTTCGGCCATGTTCGAGCCCATGATGATGATGCAGTCGGAGTTGATCAGGTCCTGCTGGTAGTCCGTGGCACCGCCACGTCCGAACGAGGCTCCCAGACCGGGAACCGTGGCGGAGTGTCAAATACGGGCCTGGTTCTCGATCTGCAACGCACCGAGGGCGGTGAACAACTTCTTGATGAGGTAGTTCTCCTCGTTGTCCAGCGTGGCCCCGCCGAGACCGGCGAAGCCCATGGTGCGCCGCAGCTTCCTGCCGTCCGCGTCGGTGTCCTGCCAGCCCTTGCGGCGGGCGTCGAGCATCCGGTCGACGACCATGTCCAGGGCGGTCTCCAGGTCGAGCCGCTGCCACTGGGTGCCGTAGGGGGGCCGGTAGAGGACGTGCTGCTCGCGCTGCGGTCCCGTGACGAGTTGCTTGCTGGCGGAGCCTTTGGGACACAGACGGCCGCGGGAGATCGGGCTGTCGGGGTTGCCCTCGATCTGGACGACCTTCTCGTCCTTCACGTAGACGCGTTGGGCGCAGCCCACGGCGCAGTACGGGCACACGGAGTGCACTATCCGGTCCGCGGTCTCGGTACGGCCGACGAGGCCGGCGGAGCGGGACGACTCGGCCGCCTTGCCCCGGCCCAGTGGGTCCGTGCCGGTGAGCTGCCGGTACACCGGCCAGGAGTCGATCCACCGTTTCACGCCCATGCGCCAGCTCCTTCGCACGAGGATCTCCCTCACGACGCTACAAGCCGGAGAACCGACCGCAAGTCCTGGAGACGGGCGCGCCGAGCACGGGCAGCCACTGCCGTCGGCCCAGGTCCCGCGGAACCGTCTGACGTGGAACAACGTACCGGCGGTCGACTTGACAGAGTCAAGCCGACCGACCATATTGGCGGGTACGACAAGGAGGGGGTGTGGTATATGCCCAGGCCCAGCATGCGCAAGCATCTGATCGACGCCGCTTCTGATCGCTTCCACGAACACGGGTTCAACGGAACCGGCATCAAGGACATCGCCGACGCCGCCGGCACGCCGAAGGGTTCTTTCTACAACCACTTCGACAGCAAGGAATCCATGGCCATCGAGGTGATGCGCCGCTACGCCGACACCCGCGAGATGGCGATGCTCGCCGACACGTCGGTCCCGCCCGTCGAGCGCATGCGCGGGCACTTCGCCTACCTGGCGAGCGACCTGGCACAGTTCGGCTACACCCGGGGCTGCATGTTCGGGAACTTCGGATTGGAACTGTCCACACACAGCACGGCGATCCGGGAAGAAGTGGGGGGCCGGTTCGACCACTGGGAGTCACTTCTCGCCTCGGTGCTGGACGAAGCCCGAGCCGCCGGGACGCTGGCGAGCGAGGTGGACAGCGCCGTGCTGGCGCGTTTCCTGGTGAACGCCTGGGAAGGGGCTGCGATGCAGGCGAAGGTCGCTCGCAGCAGCGCACCGCTGGACGGCTTCTTCGTCGTACTGGATTCGCTGACCTCCTGACCGTCTGACCCCCTGACCGCCTGAACCGACCTCGGAGTTCCGTACTGCCCGCCTCTCCACCAGGAGGCGGGCAGTGCGCGGTTCCGGGCGCACATCTGCCTCGGCACGAGTCTTGACACGACGCCCGCGTCACCTCCACAGTGCAGTAATGCGTATTAGTAATGCGCATTACCAAGCGGTGAGTGAGGGAGCGCAAGGCGTGGAGCAACCGAGGAAGCGGGCCAAACCGGGACGGAACCCGGCGCCCGCGGGCCGTACGTCACGGCCACGGCAGGCAGAGGTGGCCCGGCTCGCCGGGGTGTCCCAGGCGACGGTGTCGCTGGTCCTGTCGGAGCGTGTCGACGGCAAGGCGGCCACGATCTCCGAAGAGACCCGCAAACGCGTCCTCGACGCGGCGCGCAGTCTCGGTTACGTGCCCGACCCGGCGGCCCGGCGGCTCGCCGCGGCCCGCAACAACCTGCTCGGTGTCTTCAGCTTCACCGCGACGTTCCCGACCGACGTGCAGCACTCCTACTACCCGTTCCTGGTGGGCGTGGAGCAGGAGGCGGCCGCCCGGGGCTACGACCTGGTGCTGTTCACGGGTTCGAGTCGCGGAGGCGCGGGCGCCGCGGGGCCGGACGCGCTGAGCCGGGTGCGGCTGGCCGACGGCTGTCTCTTCCTCGGACGGCATGTCCCGCGTGCCGAGCTGAAGCGGCTGGTCGCCGACGGATTCCCGGTGGTGCACCTGGGCCGTCGCGAGGAGTTGGAGGGACTGGCCTGGGTCGGCGCCGACTACGTCAGCGCCAGCCGCGACGTCGTGGCGCATCTCGCCGCACTGGGGCACCGGCGGATCGTGCTGGTGCGCGAGGACGACGACGCACCGGCCTCCGCGGACCGGCAGCAGGGTTTCCTGTCCGGGCTCGCGGCGGCGGGCACCGCGGCCGGTCCGGACGCGGTGCTGCGCTGTGCCGATCCGGAGCGCGAGATGACGGCGGAGCGGGTGCGCGCCCTGGTCGCCGACGGGGTGACCGCGTTCGTGGCCGAGGAGACGGACACCGGGGCGGCGTGGCGGGGGCTGAGCACGGCTGTGCGGGATGCCGGGCTCGCCTGCCCGGCCGACGTCTCGCTCGGGCTGCTCGGCAGCCCGCCCGCGGACCTCGCCGCCGAGCCCGTGCCGATGGGATTCGACATCCCCCGGCACCGGCTCGGCGCCGCGGCCGTACGGCTGCTTTCCGCGCTGGTCGCCGGTGAGGAGGCCAGAGAGCCCCTGGTGCCTTGCGAGTTCCGCACCGGCGAGACGGCGGGCCCCGTATGAACGCCGGACCCGGCAGCCGCGCCACGCCGGCCCGCCGCACGAGCAAGGCAGTTCACGTCACGAGTACAAGGAACAGTGTGATGGGCGAACCGGACATCCTGATCGTCGGTGGCGGCCTCGGCGGAGTCGCCGCCGCGCTCGCCGCCTGCCGGGCGGGCCGGCGGGTCGTACTGACCGAGCAGACCGACTGGATCGGTGGCCAGCTCACGGCGCAGGCCGTGCCGCCGGACGAGCACCCCTGGGTGGAGCAGTTCGGCACGACGGCGACCTACCGGGCCCTGCGCGAGGGCATCCGGGCGTACTACCGCCAGTGGTATCCGCTGCGCTCCGAAGCGCTCGGCATCCCGGATCTCAACCCGGGGGCGGGACGGGTGAGCAAGCTGTGCCACGAACCGCGCGTCGCGCTCGCCGTGCTGGAGGGAATGCTCGCCCCGCACCGGGCGTCCGGTCTGCTGACCGTCCTGACCGAGCACCGGGCCGTCCGGGCAGAGGCGGACGGCGACGCCGTCGGCGCCGTCACGGTACGGGACCTGCGCGACGGCACCCTGAGCACCGTCTCCGCCCGGTACGTCATCGACGCCACCGAGACCGGTGAGCTGCTCGCGCTCGCCGGTGCGGAGCACGCGAGCGGGGCCGAGGCGCAGGACGAGTTCGGGGAGCCGCACGCACCGGCCGAGGCGCAGCCGGACAACCAGCAGGGCATCACGGTGTGCTTCGCGCTCTCGCACCACGAGGGCAAAGACCACACCGTCGACCGGCCCGAGGACTACGACTTCTGGCGGAGCTACCGGCCCGGTTTCTGGCCCGGTCCGCTGCTCGGGTTCGAGGCGCCCGACCCGCGCACGCTCGAACCGGTCCCCCGCACCTTCGTCCCCAACCCGGACCTCGACCCGCTGGCGGTCAGCGCCGACCAGAGCGCGGACGCCGGGGACAAGGAGCTGTGGGGGTTCCGGCGGATCCTGGCACGCAGGCTGCACCGGCCGGGCGCCTTCGACTCGGACATCACTCTCGTCAACTGGCCGCTCAACGACTACTGGCTCAAGCCGTACATCGGCCAGGAGGCGGACGCGCTGCGCGAGGCACGGCAGTTGTCCCTCTCGGTCCTGTACTGGCTGCAGACGGAGGCGCCGCGCGCCGACGGCGGCACGGGTTTCCCGGGGCTGCGGATCCGGCCGGACGTCACCGGCACCGCGGACGGGCTCGCCAAGGCAGCCTATGTGCGCGAGTCGCGGCGGATCAAGGCGGTGACGACGGTCGTCGAGCAGGACGTCGCCATCGACGTGGTCGGGCCGTACGGCACGACCCACTACCGCGACTCGGTCGGTGTCGGCGGCTACCGGATCGATCTGCACCCCTCCACGGGAGGCGACACGTACGTCGACATCGGCTCGGTGCCGTTCGAGATCCCGCTCGGGGCGCTGGTGCCGCGCCGGGTGCGCAATCTGCTGCCGGCCGGCAAGAACATCGGCACCACCCACATCACCAACGGCTGCTACCGGCTGCACCCCGTCGAGTGGAACGTCGGTGAGGTGGCGGGCGCGCTCGCCGCCCACTGTCTCGCCGAGGGCGTCGAGCCGCAGCAGGTGCAGGCCGAGGACAAACGGTTCGAGGAGTTCGGGCGGGTCCTGGAGCGGGCGGGCGTGCAGCGGCACTGGCCCGACGTCCGCGGCTACTGACGCCGTCGTCCCGCGCTTCCCCCCGCTCAGTCAGCAACGTACGCACGTCAAGCACAAGGAGGTGCCCTGACATGACCGCTGACCGTCGCATCCGCGTCGGCATCGATGTGGGCGGCACGTTCACCGACGCCGTGGCGGTCGACGCCGCGACGCTCACTCTGGTGGGCCAGGTGAAGGTGCCCACCAGCCATCACCATGAGAACGGTGTCGCGCACGGCATCGTCCAGGCGCTCGAACAGCTCCTGGCGCAGGTGGACCGTGCCCCGTCCGATGTCGGTTTCCTGGCCCATGGCACGACACAGGCCACGAACGCCCTGCTGGAGGGCGATGTGGCGAAGGTCGGGCTGATCGGGATCGGCAGCGGGCCGGGTGCGGTCGTCACCCGCCGGCTCGCCGCGTTCGGCAAGCTCGAACTCGCCCCGGGCAAGCGGCTTCCGCTGGCGTACGAGCATGTGGCCGATCCGTTCGACGCCGACGCGGTGCGCGCGGCCGTGGACCGTGTGCGCGACCGGGGAGGCCAGGTCCTGGTCGCCACCGAGCCGTTCGGGGTCGACCGGCCGGAGGGCGAGCGGGCCGTCCTCGACGTGGCACGCTCCTCGGGGCTGCCGCTCGCGGCGGCCCACGAGATCACCTCGCTGTACGGGCTGCACAAGCGGACCCGGACGGCGGTGGTGAACGCGGCGATCCTGCCCCGGATGCTCGCCACCGCCGATCTGGTCGACGCGTCCATCACCAAGGCGGGTGTGACGGCGCCGCTGATGGTGATGCGCTGTGACGGCGGCGTCATGTCGCTCGACGAGATGCGGCGCCGCCCGCTGCTGACGGTGCTCTCCGGCCCGGCGGCCGGGGTCGCGGGCGCGCTCATGCAGGAACGGATCAGCGAGGGCGTGTTCCTGGAGACGGGCGGCACGTCGACGGACATCAGCGTGGTGCGGCGCGGCAAGGTGGCGGTGCGGCACGCGACGATCCTCGGCAGGACGTCGTATCTGAACGCGCTGGATGTACGGACCGTCGGTGTCGGCGGCGGGTCCATGGTGCGGATCTCGGGGAACCGGGTGGTCGGTGTCGGGCCGCGCAGCGCGCACATCGCGGGGCTGCCGTACGCCTGTTTCGCCTCCCTGGACGAGCTGCGCGACGCGCGGATCGCCACGGTGCGGCCGATGGACGGTGACCCGGACGACTATCTGGTCCTCGACGCGGCGGGTGGCCGTTTCGCCGTGACGATGACGTGCGCGGCGAACGCGCTCGGCCGGGTCCCGGAGGGCGACTTCGCGCGCTGCGACCAGGAGGTGGCACGGGCCGCGCTGGCTCCGCTGGCCGCGGCGTTGGGCACGGACGTGGCGGGCGCGGCGCGAGCCGTGCTCGACGCGGGGACCGCGCAGGTCAAGTCGGTGGTGGACACGATGATCCGGGACTACCGGCTGGACCGGGAGACGGCCGTCCTGGTCGGCGGGGGCGGCGGCGCGGCGGCGGTGACCCCGCATCTGGCCGCGGCCGCCGGGCTCGAAGGGCGCATCGCCCGGCACAGCGAGGTGATCAGTCCGATCGGGGTGGCCCTCGCGCTCGTCCGGGAACAGGTCGAGCGGATCATTCCCGGTGCCTCCCAGGAGCAGATCCTCGCGGTGCGCGCCGAGGCCGAGCGGGCGGTCGTCGCGCAGGGTGCGGCCGCCGACGGCGTCGAGGTGGAGGTGACGGTCGACCCGCAGACCAACACGGTGCGCGCGGTCGCCACCGGCGCGACCGAGCTGCGCACCCAGGACCGGGCACATCGCGCGGACGGCACGGAACGGCTGCGCGCTGCCGCCACCAGCCTGAAGGCGCGGCAGGAGCGGGTGAAGGTGCTGGCGGGCACGGACGCCTACACGGTGTACGGCACCGAGGTGCACCGCAGGTTCCGTGCGGACCGGCAGCCGGTGCGGGTGGTCGACGCGGACGGCTTGGTACGGCTCGGGGTGTCCGACGCGCGGGTGGCGACCACGACGGTGGGCGGCGCCGGTGACGCGCTGGCGTCGCTGGTGCGGGACGCGACCTCGTACGGCGACGGCGGGGTGCGGGCACCGGCCGTGCGGCTCCTCGTGGGCGGCCGGATCGCGGACCTGTCCGGCGTCCTCGAACCGGACGCCCTGCTGGCGCTCGCCCGCAGCGAGTTGCGCTCGCGCGCGGCGGACGAACCGGTGGTCGCGGTCGTGGAGTCCCGCACATGAGCGGCGGCCACGACCTGGACCTGGCGGTGCGGCTGCTCGCGGGCACCCCCACCCACGAGGGCCGTGATCCGCTGCTGCTGCGTCAATGGGCGCTGGCGGCTGAGGAGTTCGGGCGGCGCCTGACCCCCGATCCGGTGCCGGTGCGGGTGGTCGAGCGGACCGGTGGGCTGGCCGCCGGGCTGCTGGCCCGGTACCGGTCGCGGCCGCCGGTGGTCGAGGTGTACGTCGACACGGTCGAGTGCGCCGAACGGCTCGTCGCCGAGCGCGGCTGGCGGAACTGGTTCCCCGAGGGGTCGGTACGGGCCGCCGCCCTCGCCCATGAGCAGGCACATGCCTGGCTCCACCACGCCGAGGTGCGGACCGAGTTCAAGCGGGCGCTCGGGCACACGGCGCTGCGGCTGGGGCGGCGCCGCCTGTACGCGCATGTCGCGGGCGCGGACGAACTCGCCGCGCACGCCTACGCCCGTGCCGCCTGCGGCCTGGGCCGCAGCCCTTTGCTGCTCACGGAGGCGCTGGCCGCCGCGTACTGCGAAAGAGAGAACTGATCGATGGGTGTCGTCATTCTGCTCGTCATGGTGGCCGGAGTGGCCGCCATGCTCAGCCGCAAACTGCCCACCGCGTTCGCACTGGTCCTGCTCGGCGTGGTGATCGCCTTCCTCGCGGGCGCACCGCTGACCGGCAAGAACAGCGTGCTGGACACGGTGCTCCAGGAGGGGGCGCCCGCGCTCGCCGCCACGATGATCGCGATCCTGCTGGGTTCGTGGCTGGGCAAGCTCCTGGCGGAGACCGGCATCGCGGGCACCCTGGTCCGCAAGATCGTCGAATTCGGCGGTGACCGGCCGGTGATCGTCGCGCTCGGTGTGCTCGCGGTGTCCGCTCTGGTCGGCACCGTGTCCGGGTCGGCGCCCGCGGCGATGCTCGCCGGGCTGATCGGCATTCCGGCGATGGTCGCGGTGGGCATTCCGAAGGTGACCGCCGCGGGCACGATCCTGATGGGCATCGCCGCGGGCATGCCGTTCGAACTGCCCGTGTGGCAGTTCTTCTCCACGGCGCTGGAACTGCCGGTGGACACGGTACGCGGCTTCATGCTGAAGCTGTTCCCGTTCGCGCTGGCGGCGGCGGTCGCCTACGTGCTGGTCGAGTCGCGGCGGCGCGGCGTGGAGCACACCTGGTCGCTCAGGTCGGTGCAGGAGAAGCCGGCTTCGCGCGGCCACCGCCACATGCTCGGGGACGCCCCGTGGTACGCGCTGCTGACCCCGGTGGTGCCGCTGGTCCTCGCCCTGGGCTTCGACCTGGCCATCGTCCCCTCGCTGTTGGCGGGCGTGCTGTACGCGCTGGTGACGACGACCCGGCCGCGCGAGATGAACCGGCGTCTGCTGCGCACTCTGTACGGCGGTTTCGAGGTGGCGGCGCCGCCGATCACCCTCTTCGTGGCGATCGGCATCCTGCTCGCCGCGGTGAAACTGCCCGGCGCGGTCGACGCGCTGCAACCGCTGGTCAAGGCGGTCAGTCCGCACAACGCCGTGTGGTTCGTGCTGGTCTTCACGGTCCTGGTGCCGCTGTGCCTGTACCGCGGCCCGCTGAACGTGTACGGCCTCGGCGCCGGCATCGCGGGCGTCCTCGTCGCCACCGGCATCTATCCGGCCGTCGCCGTCCTCGGCATGGCCACCTCGTACAACCAGGTCTTCGGCGTCGCCGACCCGACCAGTACCCAGACGGTGTGGAGCGCGCAGTACGCGGGCGTCTCACCGCAGCAGGTGATGGTCAGGACGTTGCCCTATGTGTGGGCCGTGGCGTTCGGCGGCCTGTGCGTCACCGCCGCCACCTCTCTGTGATCCGACACCGTCCGACTCCAGGAGCCGTCATGCACGAATCGCAGTCCGGCCTCGACCGTCGTATGTTCCTGCGCACCACCGCCGTCACCGGCGCCGCGCTCGCCCTGGGCGGTGTGCCGGCGCAGTCGGCGTCCGCCGCGCCCGGCGGGTTTCCCGACTACGCCTACGTCCGAACCCTGCTCTCGCCCGCGCAGCTGAAGTACAACCCGACGGGCGAGATCATCTTCCCGACCGTGCGCGGCGTGTACGACAAGCTGGCGTCGCCGCTGGGCCGTTACTACCTGTACTACGCGCCGCACGACGCGCCGGGCGGTATCTGCCTGGCGTACGGGGACTCGATGGAGGGCCCGTTCACGGAGTACCCGGCAAACCCGATCGTCTCCAACAGGTGGGACCCGCACTACTCGGTCAGCCATGTGTCGTCGCCGCATGTGCTGTGGAACGCGGACGCGAAGGAGTTCTGGCTGTACTTCCACGGCGAGAACACGACGACGCGGCTGGCCCGTTCGAAGGACGGCGTCCACTTCACCCGCCCACGACGCGGAGCCGGCCGCCTCAATCTCCGACGGCCGTGGTCGGCCGGAATCCGACGGCGGGTTCCGGCCGGCCGCGGCACCTGGTCACCCCCCGGGCGACGCCGGTGCGCAGACCGTGCAGGATCGCACCGGCCTCGCCGGGCACGCAGGACGCCGAACTAGACTGGGGCGCTGACCCTCTGGCGAAAGGCCCGCCGCCCATGATCAGCGAAGACGACCGCAATACGGCCGTGCAGCGTGTGCAGGAGGCGTACGCCGACGGGCACCTCTCACACGAGGAGATGGACGAACGCCTGCACCGGACGCTCGCCGCCACCACGCACGGCGACCTGGTGTCGGCTCTGGACTCGCTGCCGGAGCAGCGAGCGGAGCGCACGTCCACGATCGCCGCCCACAGCGGACGCATCCACCGGCGCGGCGCATGGCAGGTGCCGCGGACCCTCAAGGTCGAGTCCGCGTACGGAAACGTGCGCCTGGACCTTTCCCGGGCGGTCTTCGAGCATCCGGTGGTCGACCTCGAACTGCAGCTCGGCACGGGCCGGGCAAGAATCACGGTGCCCCGCGACGCGGTCGTCGAGGTCGAGGACCTGCACACCGGGTGGAAGGACCTGCGCTACAAGCCCCGGCAGCCTGCCCGCCCCGGCGGGCCGAGGATACGGATCTCCGGAACCATGGGTTTCGGACGGCTGAAGATCCGCCACGCACGGCGTTGAGACCCGCCAGGTCCGGCCGCGCGGGCCGGGCCCGACCGGCGGGCGTCCCCGGGTTCACCGCAGCACGAGGGTGCAGGGCCCGCGGGAGACGAGTTCGCCGATCACCGGTGCCCCCGGCACCTCACCGGCGACCAGAAGCCCGCCGGAGGTCTGGGCGTCGGCCAGCAGCAGGCGCGTGTCGCTGTCCGTCGCACCGAAGTCGGTGAACGGCGCCACCCAGTCCAGGTTGCGCCGGGTGCCGCCACTGACGTACCCCTCCCGTACGGCCTCCCGTGCCCCGTCGAGGTAGGGCACGGCGGCTGTGTCGATCACCGCGGTCACCTGCGAGGCCCGGGCCAGCTTGTGCACGTGGCCCAGCAGGCCGAATCCGGTGATGTCGGTGGCGCAGGTCGCGCCGGCCGCCAGGGCCGCGGCGCAGGCGTCCCGGTTGAGGGCCGTCATCGTGGCGATGGCCTGCTCGAACCGTTCACCGGTGGCCTTGTGCCGGTTGTTGAGCACGCCGAGGCCGAGGGGTTTGGTCAGCGACAGCGGCATGCCGGGACGGCCGGTGTCATTGCGCAGCAGCCGGGCGGGGTCGGCAAGACCGGTGACGGCCATGCCGTACTTGGGTTCGGGATCGTCGACGCTGTGGCCGCCGCCCACGTGGCAGCCGGCCTCGGCGGCGACGTGCAGTCCACCGCGCAGTACCTCGCGTGCCAGCTCGAACGGCAGCACGTCGCGCGGCCAGGCCAGGAGGTTCACGGCGACGACGGGCCGGCCGCCCATCGCGTACACGTCGGACAGGGCGTTGGCCGCGGCGATGCGTCCCCAGTCGAAGGGGTCGTCGACGACCGGGGTGAAGAAGTCGGCGGTGGACACCACGGCCTGCGCGGGGGTGTCGCCCCGCGCGGGCAGCGCGACGACGGCGGCGTCGTCGCCGGTGTCCAGCCCGACCAGGAGGGGCAGCCCGGCCGGGGCGGGCCGAGGGGTGGTGAGGCCGCCGAGCACGGCCTCCAGTTCGCCGGGCGGGATCTTGCAGGCGCAGCCGCCGCCATGGGCGAACTGTGTGAGGCGTACGGGGGCTTGGCGCGTCGTGGTCATGTCGGTCTCCTGCGCGAGTAGCCTGACGACGGATGGAGGCGTGTGGGTGCCTGGTGGCCCTCCCGGTCTTCAAAACCGAGGTGCCCGAGGATCTCGGGCAGGCGGGTTCGATTCCCGTCCGCCTCCGCTTTCGGTGCCGCCGCGGCAGCGCCGCCGCTGGTCGTCCACACGTTCCGTGTATCCCCGGACGTCCAGGTGCTCCAGCAGCGGCACGGCGACCCGGCGGGTGGTTCCCAGCGCCTGCCGGGCCTCGCTCAGCGTGAACGGCTGGGGCAGCCGGGCGAGCACGGCGGCGGCCCGTTCGTCCGTGCCGGGCAGCAGCACGATCCCGTCGGCGACCCGCAGCAGCGCGCCTGCCGCGACCGCGGCGGCCACCGTCCTGCGGGTGAGGCCCAGTGCGGTGAGGCGGTCGGCCTCCGGCGCGCAAAACGGCGCCGCCGCGAGTTCCCGGGCCACGGCGTCAACGGCTGCCCGGAGCCCGGGCGGCAGGGTGGGCCGGGGGTCCTCGGAGCCGTACAGCCTGCCCTGCCGGAAGGTGAGCCGAGGGTCACCGGGTGCTTCGGCCAGGGCGTCCACCAGCGGCCGGTCGGGCAGGCCGAGCAAGTGCCGGGCCGCCTCCGTGGGCAGGCCCGGTTCCAGCGGGTGCCGCTGCGCATACCGGGCCACCTCGGCGACCAGGCGTGCCCGCAGTCCGGCCCAGTGCGCCGGGTCGGCGAGCCAGTCACCGGCGACCGGGGGGACCGGGGCGGGTACTCCCATGGCGAGCAGTTCCCCGCGGCGGATCAGCCTGCGGCGCCGCAGTTCCGCCGGACCGTCCGGCCGGCCGGTCATGGCGGCCAGTTCCCGGGCCCGGTCCCGGCCCGCGCCCCGCCGGGTCAGCGGCGGTGGACGGACGTCCAGTACGGTCACCCCGCTCGGTGCCCGACGGCCTCCGGGTTCGCGCAGCACCGCGCGGTCGCCGACGCGCAGCGGCAGTCCGCGGTCCAGGGTCAGCCGGGCGGTGTCCGGGCCGAGGGGACGGACGGTGACCGGGACGGCCGCGGTGCCGATGTGCAGGGTGACCGTCCGGGGCAGGTCGCCGACCGGTTCGCCGGCCACCCGGACGTCGGCGGCGGTGGTGAGCAGCCAGCGTCCCGGTGCCAGCAGGACCTGGCCGCGCCGCAGCCGCCCGGCCGCGGAGCCGTGCAGGTTGACCGCGACCCGCGCCACCCCGCTGACGGCGGGGTGCTCCTCCTGGAGGGTCTGCAGGCCGCGGACACGGAGCGCGGCCGTGCCCTCGCCCGTCTCCAGGCGGTCACCCACCCGGAGGGTGCCGGCGCCGAGCGTGCCGGTCACCACCGTGCCGTGCCCGCGCACCGTGAAGGCGCGGTCCAGCCACAGCCGCACGTCGGCGTCGGCGGACGGGACCGGCAGCGCGGCGGCCAGCCGGGCCAGTGCCCCGCGCAGTTCCGGCAGCCCGGCCCCGGTCACCGAGCTGACCGCGACGGACGGTACGGCCCCCAGCGAGGTGGCCGCCATGCGCTCCAGGGCGGCTGCCCGGACCGGTTCAGGGTCGGCGAGGTCGCTGCGGGTCACGGCGAGGACGGCGTGCCGGACCCCGAGCGCGTCGAGGATCGTCAGGTGCTCCTCGGACTGCGGCTGCCAGCCCTGGTCGGCGGCGACGACGAACAGCACCGCGGGCACCGGTCCGGCCCCGGCCAGCATGGTCGGCACGAACCTCTCGTGACCGGGCACGTCCACGAAGGCGATCGGCTCCCCGCCCACGCCGAGCCGGGTCCACACGAACCCGAGGTCGAGGGTCAGTCCCCTGCGCCGCTCCTCCTCGAAGCGGTCGGGTTCCATGCCGGTCAGCGCCCGCACCAGGGCGGACTTGCCGTGGTCGACGTGGCCGGCGGTGGCCAGGACCCGCATGCCGCTACCCTCCCGCCGCCGAGCGGACCGCCTCGGCGAGCCGTTCGTCGTCCGCGGGCGGCACCGCCCGCAGATCCAGCAGACAGCGCCCCGCCTCCAGCCGTCCGACGACCGGCACGCGCCCGGTGCGCAGCGCGGCGGCGAACGGCTCCGGCAGCGACAGTGCGGCGCTGGGCAGGGTCACCCCGGGGGCTCCACCGCCGCCGACCCGGGCGGCGCTCGCCACGGACCGGGCGTCGATGCCGTGCGCGCTCAGGGCGGCGGCGAGCCGGTCGGCGCGCGACCGGAGGACTTCGGGATCCGCGGACAGTGCCTCGGCGGTCGGGGTGGGCGGTCCGGTGAGGGTGGCCTCCAGGGCGGCCAGCGTCAGCTTGTCCACACGCAGGGCGCGGGCCAGCGGGTGCCGGGCCAGCGTACGGACGAGCTTCTCCGCACCGAGGAGGAGACCGCACTGCGGTCCGCCGAGGAGTTTGTCCCCGCTGGCGGTCACCAGCGAGGCACCGGCCCGCAACTGCGTCTCGGCGTCGGGTTCCGCGGGCAGCACGGGATGGGGGGCGGGCAGCCCGGAGCCGATGTCGACGACCACCGGGACGCCGAGCCCGGCCAGTTCCCCGGCATCGGCGCCGCGGGTGAAGCCGGTGATACGGAAGTTGGAGGGGTGCACCTTCAGCACGAATCCGGTGCCGGGCCCGACCGCCGCGGCGTAGTCGGCGGCGGTGGTGCGGTTGGTCGTGCCGACCTCGTGCAGCCGGGCTCCGGTGGACACGAGGAGGTCGGGCAGCCGGAAGCCGTCCCCGATCTCCACCATCTCCCCCCGGCTGATGACGATCTCCTTGCCGGCGGCGAGTGCGGTGGCGGCGAGGACCAGGGCGGCGGCGCCGTTGTTGACGACGTGCGCGGCCTCGGCGGACGGCACCCGGTCGCACAGTGCGCGCAGCGCCGTACGCCCGCGCCGGGCCCGTACGCCGGTGGCCAGGTCCAGTTCGACGTCGGTGGGGCCCGCGGCGTCCTGCACGGCTTGCCGGGCCGCCGCGGACAGCGCCGCCCGGCCGAGATTCGTGTGCAGCACGACCCCGGTGGCGTTGATCACCGCGTGCAGTCCGCCCGCCGTCCGGGGCAGGAGCGCGACGGCCTCGTCGCCGATCCGCTCCGGCGGGATGCGTCCGGCGCGCGCACGCTCCTGCGCCTGGCGGACGGCGGCCTTCACGACCGAGGCCCCCAGCCGGCCCGCCGCCTCGCTCAGCCGCGGCTCCCGCAGCAGGACGTCGGTACGGGGAATCCGCCGCCGTACGTCCCTGTCGGGACCGTCGTGCGCACCTCCGGGTACGGGCGCGGCCGCCCCGGTCCGTCCCGCGCCGATCTGCTCCGATGCGACCTGCGGCTCCACCCGGCCCTGCCTCTCCGCCCGTCTTCGGATATCCGGCATATCCGTGATATCCATCGTCGCCCCACGCCCCGGACAAGCCACTCGACACGCCGGGCCGGTCTTCGCGGCGGCGGCCTTCGGCGCCTGCTGGACAGCCGTCCGCAGCCGGAGTGCTCTCCTGGGCGGCGGTCCACCGGTGACACGCGCCGCCGTCTTCGCGGCCGGTCCACGCCCTGCCGGCCGCTCCTGGACCTCCTGATCGTGATCCGACGGCTCCGCCGCGAGCGGGCGCCGGTTCCTGAAGAGACGTCCGGGCTCAGGCCCGTGCGTCGGGTCCCGGCATCGTCGGGCCGACCCTGGTGTGTCGTGCCCTGTGCGGACGTGTGGTCCTGCGACGGTGGTGCGAGGCCCCGCTGATCACGGTGGCGAGCAGCGCGCAGAACAGCAGCGCCAGTGCGAGACCGGAACAGAAGAGGCCGACCGGGCCGAGGGTGGCGATGTGGTGGCCGAGCACCGACACGGCGTAGTCCGGACCACCCGACAGGTTGCCTGCGATGGCCAGGACGGTGAAGGCGCCCGTCGCCACGAGGAGCAGCAGTGCGAGCAACAGCATCCGATTCATCTCCTCAGGAGGTTGTCCAGTGCCGTCAATGGCGCCCCCCGAGTTCCCGCTGCGCGCGGACGCATGCGGCGGCGCGCAGCGGCATGCGGGCAGCGGGCACGGTCCGACGTACGGGCTCCGGTTGCGAGAGTGCCGAGGAGTCGTTGGACTGTGTCCGTGATGCCGGCGCCATCACCGACAACCGCACAGAGATCCACGATG
Organism: Streptomyces sp. NPDC006012; assembly: GCF_042871185.1. Classification (NCBI taxonomy): domain Bacteria; kingdom Bacillati; phylum Actinomycetota; class Actinomycetes; order Kitasatosporales; family Streptomycetaceae; genus Streptomyces; species Streptomyces sp. NPDC006012. The sequence goes on along the minus strand of NZ_JBIAIE010000010.1, from coordinate 134,930 downwards.
CGGGCCCGCGCGGCGAAGCTCCCGCGTGGCTGAGCACTCGGTCGCCACCGTCGGCACGGGCCTGCGGCGCGGGAGCCCCGGCAGACCGAGGACACGTCCCGGCGACACCTCGCAGGACCGCCTCGACCCGCACGTCGCGGCCCGGTCCACCCGACCACACGACAAGACCCCCGGTACCGGCCGGGAACCAGCGCGAAGGAAACTCCATGACCAGCACCATCGCCCGCCGTACCTCCCTCGCGCTCGCCTCCGTGGCCGTCGCGGCGACCGCGGTCCTCACCTCCGGAAGTGTCGCCTCGGCGACGACGACGGCGTCCGGTGGCGGCTCCGGAGCCGCCACCGATTCCGACCACTCCACGGTGTCCCGGCATCTGGCGGAGATCTGCCGGCAGGTGGACCGGGACGGCGGGGTCGCGATCGTCTCCCTGGCCGATCGCCACGGACGCGTGGACAAAGTGCACAGCCGTTGGATCGCGGACCAGATCACGTGGATCTGCTCGCACTACTGACACCGACGGGCAGCGGGGTCGTGGCCGGGCCCGTGGGAGTGAAGCGCGACGTACTGGCCTGCGGCGATTCCGAACTCACGATCGGGGTCCGCGCCGCAGCGGCCGGCAGCGCGGACGAGGCCGGGCCCCGGCTCGCCCTTGCCGGCCTTGCCGGCCAAGGCGACAGCGTGCCACGCCTGCCCGCTGAACCGCACACCCGAGGGCACGCCCGCGCACGGTGACCGTGTGCCCCGGCCCTCGTCCGTCGGCCAATGCGCAGGCGCCCCCACCTTGACGCGTCGGGCCGCGCCGTCGTCAACCCATCAAGAGGCGACACATTGCTCCGAAGACTCCGGCGACCCACAGCATGGACATATGGCGTCGCGTCACTTGTCGCCACCACTTTGGCCGTTGCTTCCGCCACCGAGGGCCACGCGGCCGTCACGACCAGCGCAGGCGCCGGGCGATCCGGCACCGACTGCCGCTTCCCTGGAGACCGAGGCTTCGGGCTACGCGCTCGTCGAACTCAAGAACACCGGCGACGCAGTGACCCTGCGGAACAGCACGGGCCAGGATGCCAACACCCTCGTGGTACGCGCCTCGATCCCGGACCCGCCGCAGGGCGGCGGCATCACAGCGTCCCTGAACCTGTACGTGAACGGCACGTTCCGTCAGGCGATCCCGCTGAGCTGCCGGCAGGAGTGGAACTACCGCGGCGCCACCACCGACCCGGACGACCCCGACGCAGGCCGGGCGCCCTACCACTTCTACAACGAGTTCCCGTCTGGGTCACGGGGAGCCCCATCACCCCGGGCAGCACGATCACGCTCAAGAAGGACTCCACCAACACGGCCGCCGTCTACGACGTCGACTCCGTCGACCTGGACAAGGTGCGGCCCCCGCGGACCCAGCCGGCCGGTTCCCTCTCCGTCGTCGGCCACGGGACTGATCCGGCCTTCGCGAAGGATTCGACCGTCGCCGTCCAGAGCCAGGTGAGCGGCGCGAAGATCCTCAACAACACCGCGGTCGCACCGTGGTGGGCCAACGGCCTGCGCATCGCCGGCGGGAAGGACGTCGAGATGAAGGACAACCTGGTGAACAGCGTGTCGTCCAACAGTGCCCTGCACATCGGTGTGTTCGGCGACACGGCGAAGCAGCCGGTCTCGACCGGCACGGGGGCGGCGGAGCAGGTTGGCGACGGCAAAGTTCTGGACGCCGGTGTCCACGATGGGTGACTTCACAGGTACGGCGGTGGGAGGAATGCGGCGGTGTCTTCGGACACCGGATCGTCGGACCGCCGAGTGCAGAGCGAACGGCTCAGTGCCCGTGGCGGCCGCCGGAGCGTGCCGGGATCATTGGCTTCAGTCCTTCGTTCGCTGTGCGCCGGTACAGGCGGGAGGGCCGCCGAAGACTCTCAAACGGCGAGGACGGCGCAAGCGGTAATCGCTGTGCTGTGGCCGGGAGTTCGGCCGGACGCCGAAAGCACCTCACCGGACGGCGTCCGGCAGCCGCGACGGGGGCGGGGCGGCCCCGTCCTCGTACCGCTCCCAGTCCTCGGGGCTGAGGCCGAGAAGCCGCTCGATGTGTCCGCCGTCCGGCAGCGGGCCGTGGTCCCCCGTCACCTTGAGCGCGGAGACCGCGGTGATGTGGCCCAGCCGGAGGGCGCGCGTCATCGATCCGCCGCGGAGCAGGCACGCCAGGAAACCCGCCGCGAAGGCGTCGCCCGCGCCGACGGGCTCCACCACGGTGGTGCGCAGCGCCGCGACCGTGCAGGTGCCGCTGCGGCTGACGGCCGTCGCGGCACGGGCGCCGTCCCTGACAACGAGGATCCGCGGACCGGGCAGCAGGCGGCGCAGGTCCGGGAGGGTCAGCCCGGGGCCCCAGATCTCCTGTGCCTCGTCGAGACCCACGAAGACGATGTCCGCCCGGTCGGCGAGTGTGCGCAGCACGTCCGGGGCGGTGCCGTCCGGCCACAGGGCGGCACGGTGGTTGACGTCGAAGCTGACCGCGTAGGGCCGCGCGGCACCGGCTCCGGCCAGTGCCCGGGCCACCAGGTCGCGGCAGGACGGGGAGAGGGCGGGGGTGATGCCGGTGAGGTGCAGGAGGGCGGCGCCGCGCACGGGTTCGCGGTCGAGCAGGTCGGGCCCCAGGGCCGAGGCCGCCGAACCGGACCGGTAGTAGTGCACACGGGTGCCGGTGGGAGCGGGGTTCTTGACGAGGAGGCCGGTGGGGCGGTGCGGGTCGGTGCGTACGTGGGTGACGTCCACCCCGGCCGCGGCCACCGCGGCGCGGACCTTGTCCCCGAGGGGATCGGCACCGAGCGCCGACAGCCAGCTGACCGGGATGCCGTGGTCCGCGAGATACATGGCCACGTTCGACTCCGCTCCCGCGACCGACAGGCGCAGCCGGTCGGCGTCCGCGAGCGGGCGGGCCGGGTCCGGGGACAGGGCCGCCATGGTCTCGCCGACGCAGACGACCCGTCCCGCGGCCGGGCGCCAGGCCGTCATGGGCTCTCCCCCGCGGTCGGCGCCGCCGGCCACACCGCGACATCGAACCGGCAGGAGGGCGTCGGCGTGCCCGGCACTTCGTCCGGCATCTCGACCGGCACCGAGAACATCGCGCCGTCGTAGGGGCCGGGCGAGGCCGGTCCGGTGCGGGCCGTGGTGACGTGGAGGACGCCGTCCGCCGGGCACGCCCCGGCGGGCTGGGCGGCCGGCAGCCGCCGCACCCGGAGGAGGGTGCCGTCCGGGAGGTGGCGGCGCAGGGTTCCGGTGCCCCGGACTGCGCACCACGAGGCGCCTTCGGTGTCGACCGCCGTGCCGTCGGCGCTGCCGTCCTGGGGCGTGGCGATGACTTCGGGTGTGCCGAGCCGTGCGGTCGCGGCGCCGACGGGGTAGCGGCGGACGACCCCGCGGGCGCTGTGGGCCGGGTACATGCCGCGGCCGGTGAGGATGTCCACGAGCACCATGTGACCGTCGGCCCAGCGGATGCCCTCGCCGGGTTCCAGGCGGTCGGGTCGGGCGGGAACGAGTTCCCCGGTCATCGGGTGGTCTCCGGTACGGCGGCCCGGAAGGCGCGGGCGCGCTCGCGCAGCGCGATGAGGCTGCCGCCGTCGGCGGCGTCGCCGACCAGGGGTGAGCCGACTCCGACGGCGGTCGCCCCGGCGGCCAGGTAGGCGCGGGCGGAGACGGCGTCGACACCGCCCACCGGGACGAACGGCGTACGGGGGAACGGTCCGCGCAGCGCCTTCAGATACCCCGCTCCCCCGCTCTCCCCGGCCGGGAACAGCTTGAGGGCGACCGCACCGCGGGCCTGGGCGGCGATGATCTCGGTCGGGGTCAGTACTCCGGCCAGGACCGGCAGCCCCAGCCGGTGCGCCGTGTCGACGCCGTCACCGAGACCGGGGGTGACCACGAACGTGGCGCCCGCCCGGTGCGCGGCCTGCGCGTCGGCGCCGGTCAGCACGGTGCCGGCGCCCAGCGGCCGGTCGGGTCCGAGTTCCTGCCGGGCCCGGGCGATGACGGCGAGCGCGTCGGCGCCGCTCAGCGATATCTCGATGAGGTCGATGCCCTCCTCGGCCAGAGCGAGCACGGTGCGCAGGGCGGCGTCCGGGTTGCCTCCGCGCACGATGGCGAGCAGGCGACGGGCGGTCAGGGCGGCCAGTAGGTCCACGGACTGAGGTTCCTTCCATGTCGGTGCCGCGGCGATGTCCAGTGGTCGCCGTGGGCGGGTTCGGTGACGGCGTCCAGCGGCACCGTCACCACTCCGCGAAGGATCCGTCGGCGTGCCGCCACACCGGGTTGCGCCAGGTGTGGCCCCGGCGGTCGGCGGCGCGTACGGCGGCCTCATCGACGGTGATGCCGAGTCCGGGTGCGTCTCCGCGTCGGGCGTGTCCGGCGACGAAGCGGAACGGTTCCGGGTCCAGCAGGTAGGACAGCAGGTCGGCGTCCTTGTTGTAGTGGATGCCGCGGCTCTGCTCCTGGATCAGGAAGTTCGGTGTGGCGAAGGCGATCTGGAGGCTGGCGGCCAGGGCGATCGGGCCGAGCGGGCAGTGCGGGGCGAGCAGTGCGCCGTAGGTCTCGGCGAGCGAGGCGATGCGCTGCACCTCGGAGATGCCGCCCGCGTGCGACAGGTCCGGCTGGACGACCGCGACGCCGGCGGTCAGGGCGGGCAGGAACTCGCTGCGGGAGTAGAGGCGTTCACCGGTGGCGAGGGGTACGGGGCAGGACGCGACCAGTCCGGGCAGCAGATGGGTCTGCTCGGGGACGACGGGTTCTTCCACGAACAGCGGGTGCAGCGGGGCGAGTTCGGCCAGGACGCGGCGGGAGCCGGCGGCGGTGAACCGGCCGTGGAAGTCGACGGCCACGTCCCGGTCGGGGCCGAGGACCTCGCGGGCGGCGGCCACCCGGCCGATGACGGCCGCGGTCTCCGCGGCCGTGGCCACGGGCGAGGTGGCTCCGGCGCCGTTCATCTTCACCGCGGTGAAGCCCGCCTCCACCTGGGCGCTGATCTGCTCGGTGAGCTGGGCGGGTTCGTCGCCGCCGACCCAGGCGTAGACCCGGACCCGGTCGCGGACGGGGCCGCCCAGCAGGGCGTGCACCGGCGCTCCGTAGGTCTTGCCCGCGATGTCCCACAGGGCCTGGTCGAGTCCGGCGACGGCGCTGGACAGGACGGGGCCGCCCCGGTAGAAGCCGCCCTTGGTGAGCACCTGCCAGTGGTCCTGGATGCGCAACGGGTCCTGGCCCACGAGGTATTCGGCGAGGACGTCGACGGCGGCGCGCACGATCTCGGCGCGGCCCTCGACGACGGGTTCCCCCCAGCCCACGGTTGCGTCGTCGGTCTCCACGCGGCAGAACAGCCAGCGCGGCGGGACGAGGAAGGTTTCTATGCGAGCGATCTTCACTTGGCGCCGCTGCCTTTCCTGTCGTCGGGGCCGTCGATCCGGTCGAGGTCGCGGCCGGCCTGGGCGAGCAGCGCGCGCATGGCCGCCTCGGCGGCCTGCGGGTCGCCGTCGCGTACGGCGTCCAGGACCGCACGGTGGGCAGGGACGGGGTCCTCGCTGTGCGGGGAGCTGTGCACGATGCGGTCGCGGTACGCAAGACCGGACTCCAGCACCATTTCCATGCGTTCGAGCAGTTCGTTGTGGGTGGCGGCCAGCAGGGCGCGGTGGAAGGCGAGGTCGGCCTGCACCGCGTGCGAGAGGTCCGCGTCGTGCCGTCCCATGGCGTCCAGGGCGCCGTCCAGGGCCGCGAGGTCGGCGTCGCTGCGGCGTTGCGCGGCGAGCCGTACGGCGGCCGGTTCGACGATGGCGCGGACCTCGGCGAGGTTGCGCAGCAGCGACCGGTCGGTCCCGGTGCGGTGGCTCTCGAACTGCCAGCGCAGGACGTCGGCGTCGAGCAGGTTCCAGTCCGCGCGGGCCCGGACGAACGTACCGCGCTTCTGGCGGGCGTCGACCATGCCCTTGGCGGCCAGCACCTTCAGGGACTCACGCAACGCGGTGAGACTGACGTCGAGTTCGCTCTGCAGCGCCACCAGGTCGAGGGTGGCTCCTTCGGGGATCTCGCCGCCCAGGATGCGGTGCGCGAGGGCCTCGACGGTCTGGCCGTGCACGCCACGGCGGGCGTAGGACGTCATGTCGTAGGGCTTCCCAGCCCGTAGTGGGTGTTCCGGCTGGGCGGGTGCGAAGTCACGTGCCTCTCCAGGTCGGAAGCAGGAGGAAGAGACGCGGGCCGCACCGGGACAGGGGGCCTGTGCGTCACGGCGAAGACTGTGGTCCGAGGCCGAAACCCTGTCAATATTTATTACCAATTTTAGGAGAAGGGGGCGCGGAGCCGGCTGCATGTCTTGACGCACTCCGGGCCATGGCCGCACTGTCCGGCCGGGTCCGCGGAGCCAGGCACCTTCGCGGCCGCCCCGCCTGATCCGGGTCGTCGCGGCGGCGCCGGCCGCCAGGTGAATTCGCCACCCGCCGACCAGTGTCGGCGCCGTCAGGCCCGGGCGCGCTCCGCGCCCACGGGCCGGGCAGACGTCAGCGGGCGGCGTGCCCGTGCCGTGACGGTACGGGCGTTGCCCTTGCCGCGGGGCCCGCCCGGACGGTTTCGGGTGCGGGTGTCCGGCCGCTGTCCCGTCCTGGGGCGAGGGCCGCGCCGGGGACGGGCTCCGCAACCGTCCAGGGGTCAGGAGAGCCAGTCGCGGTAGTGGGTGGGTGCGAGGCGGGCGTCGCCCTTGGCGGTGAGGGCGTCACCGCGGACGGAGGCGAAGAATCCGGCGGTCTCGTCGGTGACGACCGTGCGCCCGTCCGGGTGGGCGTCCAGGGTGATGCGGCCGAGGTCGTCGAGGGGGAAGACCTCCGGTCCGGCGATGTCGAGGGCACCGTTCAACGGGGTGCCCGCGGCCACTTCGGCGACGGCGTCGGAGACGTCCGCGGCGGCGATCGGCTGCAGCGGAGTGGTGGGCAGCCGGACGGTGTCGCCCTCGGTGGTCCACGACATGACCGCGTCGACGAACTCCATGAACTGGGTGGCACGGACGATCGAGTACGGGATCGGCCCGGCCTTGAGGATGTTCTCCTGGAGGACCTTGGCCCGGTAGTAGGCGGCGTCGGGCACCCGTTCCGCACCGACGATCGACAGGACGACGATGTGCCCGGCCTCGCCCTTCTGCGCTGCGGCCAGAAGGTTGTCCATCGAGGTCTGGAAGAACGGCAGGGAGGCGTCGTCGAAGGTCGGGGAGTTCGTCAGATTGACGACCGTGTCGGCTCCCGCCACCGCCTCCGCCAGGCCCTGGCCCGAGATCACGTCGACACCCGTGGACATGGAGTACGGCTCGGCTTCATGTCCGGCCGCGGCCAGTTTCCGCACGACCTGCGATCCGATCAGGCCGGTACCACCGATCACTGCCAGCTTCATGAGGTATCTCCTGTCGCACACCGACGGGTCATACGGTCATGCGTCCAGACTGCGCCGTCGCCGTACGGAGCGCACGCCAGCGCGCCCCGGGCAACGACGGCGGCGCAGCGTGCCGGTGGCGGCCCGCATCCGGTGGGCGTTCGCGCCGCTCCCGGACGCCCCCGGGCGTGCTCGGCTTCGGTGACCTGGGCGCCGGCGATCCGGCAGTTGATCGCGCGGGCGTGTGGGTACGGCTGTGCGGAGGGGGCCGTACGATTCTGCACGGAGGTTTGTGATCATGGGCTTGTCGACGTCGTTCACTGAACTGTTCGGGGTGGAGCATCCGATCGCCCTGGCCCCGATGGGCGGGTCGGCCGGCGGCGCGCTGACGGCGGCGGTCTCGCGCGGCGGCGGTCTCGGACTGCTGGGCAGCGGGAACGGGGACCGGGACTGGCTGGCCCGCGAACTGCCCGTCCTGGCCGAGGAGGGCGCCGGAAAGCCCTGGGGCATCGGCTTCCAGGCCTGGGCCATCGACGCCGACGCGATTGACCGGGCGCTGGAGCACGAACCGGCGGCGGTGATGCTGTCCTTCGGCGACCCCGGTCCGTTCGCGAAGCGCGTCCGGGACGCGGGCCCGGCGCTGATCGTTCAGGTCACCGACCTGGAGGAGGCCCGGCGGGCGGTGGACCTGGGCGCCGATGTGATCGTGGCGCAGGGCACCGAGGGAGGCGGGCACGGCGCCCGGCACGGGCGGTCCACGCTGCCGTTCGTGCCCGTCGTGGCGGACCTCGCGGCGCCGGTGCCGGTGCTGGCCGCCGGCGGGATCACCGACGGCCGCGGAGTGGCGGCCGCCCTGGCGCTCGGGGCTGCCGGAGCGTTGCTCGGCACCCGCTTCCAGGCCACGGCCGAAGCTCTGGTCGACCCCGCCACCGCCCGGGCGCTCGTCGAGGGCCGCGGGGAGGACACCGAACGCAACAGGGTGCTGGACCTCGCCCGTGGCTCACGCTGGCCGGCCCGGTACACCGCCCGTACCCTGGGCCACCCCTTCCTCGACGCATGGCGGGGCCAGGAGGACGAACTCGCCGCGGACCCGCATGCCCGGCACGCCTATCAGGACGCCGTGGCAGAAGGCCGGATCCCGGCCCTGCCTCGGTGGGCCGGTGAAGGCATCGACCTCATCGACGACCTGCCCTCCGCGGCCGATCTGGTCGGCACCCTGGCCGCCCACGCCGAGGAGGCGTTGGCCCGGGCCGGCCGGCGCTGACCGCCGTCGCCCGGGTCCCGGCCCGAGGTGACAGCGGAAGGGCGTGGCATGTGCGTCGTTCAAGAGCGAGGCGGGAGGCGCCTGGGCGCCCCCGCGTCCTCACTTGCCGAGGCGGCGACGCAGGAGTGCGAGGGCCGGGCCTGCGGCGAGCAGGACGGCCAGCGCCGCGTAGCCGAACGTGAGGGTGGTGAGCGCGGCGACGCCCGCGACGAGCAACGGGCCGCCTGCGTCGCCGAGTTCACGGCCGAGTTCGGCGGCGCCCATGGTCCGGCCGAGGCGTTCGGGGGGCGTCGAGGAGGCCAGGGCGGCGAAGCCGAGCGGGGTGATCAGACCGGTGCCGGCCCCGATCAGCACGGCGCCCGCCAGTACGCCGGTCAGCCCGGGCAGCATGGCGCAGGCCAGCCCGGCAGCGGTGAGCAGCAGGCCCGCGGCGAGGCCGGCCCGGGTGGTGAGCCGCCCTTCGTCCAGCGCACGGCCGGCCTTCGGCTGGACGATCGCGGCGCAGGCGGCGAGCACGGAGACGACGGCGCCGGTGGCGACCGCGCCCAGCCCGGCGGCCCGGCCGGAGACCGGCAGGAAGCCCACGCCGACCGAGAGCGCGGCGGTCGCGGCGGCCAGCGCGGAGGTCGGGACGAGGAAGGCCGGCTCGGCGAGGCGGCGGGCCAGGTCGAGCACGGTCTGCCGGCTCTTGGGCAGCGGCGGTACGACGGGCACGACCGCGGCGGTCCACAGGGCGACGGCCGCGCCGAGCACGGCGAGGACGACGAACACGAGCCGCAGACCGCCGGCCAGGACGAGCAGGCCGCCGAGCAACGGACCCAGGGTGTATCCGACGGACTTGTAGAAGCCGTAGCTGCCGAACGCGCGGCCGTGTCGGGCGGCGGGGTTGAGCCGGGCGACGAGTGCGGACGCGGACGGCGAGAAGGCGGCGGCCGCGGCGCCCTGGCCCAGGCGCGCGGCCCACAGCCAGCCGGGGCTGTCCGCCAGGGCGTAGACGGCGGAGGCCCCGGCGAACGCCACGAGCCCGCCGAGCAGCACCGGACGGGCGCCGACCCGGTCGGCGAGGCTGCCGAAGACCGGTTTGAGGACGACTTCGGCGCCGTCGTACAGGGCGAGCAGTCCCCCCAGGACCAGCAGCGAGGTGACCGTGTCCGACGAGAAGGCACCCAGGTTCGCGGCGATGCCGTGGGCTCCGAACGCCGTGGTGAACCCGGCCGCGTGCAGCGGCCGCATCTGGCGGGCCGGTGCCGAGGGTGCCGCCGCGATCCGGGTCACCGGTCGTCCTCGGGCGCCAGGTGCAGTGCACGGAACACGCGTTCCGCGTAGTCCTCGCAGGCGGCGGTGCATTCCTTGAGCCGTTCCGAGGCGGCGGCCGCTTCGGGTGCCCCGAACACGTCACGGGCCATCAGATCCCGATGCCAGCGCCGCAGCCGCTCCAGCGACTGCTCCTCCTCTTCCAGTTCGGCGAGGGTGAACTTGGCGATACGGATCTCCTTCGCCAGTTCCTCCTCGAACTTGCCGCAGTCGGCCAGGAACTCGCTCCAGTCCTCGGAGCGGGCCGCGGTGAACATTGCCCGGAACCGGGCGGCGTCCTGCGGTGACCGTCCTGAGGCGTTGAGGGTCAGCGTCTGGCCGCCGGCCTGTTCGGTCAGCGTGAGCGCACGGGCGATGCCGGCGGCGAAGACCGGCACGTCCGGTACCGCCCACACGCCCTGGCCGAGCGACAACGCGCCGAGCCTGCGCAGTTCACGCCAGACCGCCACGCGGTGCCGGGAGGGCTCCGCGGGCACTTTGACCATGAGGACGAGCCATCGACCCGCCGGTTCGTCATCCGCCACACGGGTGAATGTAGCACCTGTTACATTCACGCCCGTAGCGTGCCGGCGGAGCGGGGTTGCCGCAGCTGCCGGCCGGGGAGCCGCATGCGTCAACGAGGAAGCCGTATGGGCGGGGCAGGAAGCCGCATGCGCCGGCCAGGAGCCGGCACCTTTCGCGATCGCACGCGTGCTCCGGCGAGGATCGGCCCCGGCACCGTCCGGCCTCGGATGTCGTGATCACTCCTGGCACTACCATCCAGCACCGTGAGTGACGAACGTCGAGGAAGAGTTCCACCGGGCCCGACACATCCGGCCGATCCGGGCCTGGTTCTGCGGCTCGCGGTGGTTCTGCTGGTGGCGGCCTCCGGGGCGGTGGAGACCATCTCCTTCACCGCCCTGGACCATGTCTTCGCCGGGGTGATGACGAGCAATCTCGCCCTGCTCGGCATGGCGGCCGGCCGGGGGCAGGACACGGGTGTGACCGCGGCGGTGCTGGCCCTGGCGGGTTTCGGCGCGGGCGCGGCGGCGGTCGCCTGGCCCACCAGACGGTCCACAGGCGTGGTCACGCACTGGTCGGCGCGAGTGATGCTCTGCCTGGTCGCGGAGGCCGTCGTGCTGGCCGCGATCGCGGGGGTCTGGGCCGCGGTCGGCGGCACGCCGGACGGCACGACGCGGCACGTCCTGCAGTTCGGTGCCGCGCTGGCGATAGGAGTCCAGTCGGCGGCGATGGTGGCGGCCGGACGGGCGGCGGCGCCCACCACGTATCTGACCGGCACCCTGGCCACGTACATCGTCAAAGGGCTGGGCTCGACCCGTTCGCAGCGGTGGGTGCCAGCCCGGCTCGGCGCCCTCGTCGCGGGCGCGGCCGCGTGCATGGCGCTCCTGCGGGCGGCTCGGACGTGGGCGCCCGTGCTGCCCGTCGCGCTGGTCGTGTGCGCCCTTCTGATGGCCTGTCTGCCGCTGGTCCGGATGGGTCCCGACGGCGTACGGCCGACGGCGTGAGCGCCGAGCACCCGCCCGCCTGTGGCCCGCCTGCCGTCCGGTCCGGTCCGGAGCGGGGCGGGGCTGGGCACGGACGGTCAGGTCGTCCGACGACGCGAAGCCTGTCACCGAGGATTCCGTCCACGACACACGTCGTCGCGTCGTCGCGTCGTCGCGTCGTCAGGTTTTTCCGGGTCTCAGGCGGCGCCGCCGGCGCTTCGGGGGCTGCTCCTCGGGCGCCGGCGCGTGCGTGACCCGGTTTCAGGCGGCCCCGACGGCGAGAGCCCGTTCAGTGGCTTCACATCGAACGTGGACGCCCCCGTCCAGGGACTCGCGCTCCTGCGGCGTCATGGGGCCGATGGTTCGCCGGATCAGGATGTCTCCACCTGCACGGGCACGACGGCTTCGCTGGTGTACGCGAGGAACGTCAGCGTCTCCTGGAAGTACAGGCGGACACTCGTGTCGTCGTGCGAGAGGTAGCCGACGGACACGTCCTGTCCGATGCGCAGTTCGAAGTCCCCGCCACGCCTGGACACCAGGAAGGCGCCGTCGGTGGCGGGCGCCCACACGATGTCGCCGTCCAGCACCCGGGCGATGTGCTTGATGATCGGGTAGCCGTGGTCGGAGGTCTCGCTGACAGCGGTGTACGCCTCGGCGCTCAACGCCAGCGCGTAGGGGCCGCCGACGCCCGCGAGCCGCAGCACGGTCACCGCCTTGCTGACCACGTCCGGGTACGCGCGCACGTCGGCCGGCCATGTCAGGGCGGAGTTGGACGAACTCTTGCGCAGGCCGACGATGTCCGCCGCGGCGTATCCCTCGAAGACCGCGCGGTCCTCGGCGAAGGCGATCTGCCGGGCGGCGTCCTTGACCGGCTGCCAGTCCGCGTCCTTGGCGCCACGTGCGACGTCGTCGACCTGCTGCCGGTCGACGGTGAAGGGCACCCGCAACTCCACCAGGGGCTGGAAGCGGCGGATGCGGGCCGTCACCCCTTCGGCCGGCGCCGCGGCGTCCTGCAGATGGCCGCTGCCCACGCCCGCCAGTTCGGTGCCACCCGGCTCCGGCACGTCGACGATCCGACGGGCCGCGATGTGCCGTTTGAAGGTACGCCGTGCCTCTTCCTCCAGATCGGCCCACGCGGCGGCGGAGAGGGGTGCCAGTTCACGGTGCAGATTGTCCATCGTGGGTGCTCGCCTCCTGTCACGGACTCAGATCGCCGATGCCGAGGGAACCGTCCGCGTCCGCCGACGAGGCCACCGCCGGTACGACCGGGGCCGGGCTCGGGGCCGGGGTCAAGGCCGGGGCCGGGGTCCCGGACTCGGTTCCGGTCCCCGGCCCGGTCCTGGTCTCCGTCTCGTCGGCGTCGGCGTCGGCGGACTCCTCGTGTGCCCCCGCGGCCGGCGGATCGGGGAGGTTGTCGAGAAAGTCGCTGGTGGGAACGTGAAAGAGCGATCCGGTGACCGCGGTGGAGAAGTCCAGAATCCGGTCGTGGGAGGCCGGCGGTGCGCCCAGGAACATGCGCTCCAGCATCCGCTCCGTCACGGTCGGGGTGCGGGCGTAGCCGATGAAGTAGGTACCGAACTCGCCCTCCCCCACCATGCCGAAGGGCATGTTGTCGCGCAGGATCTCGTGCTGCGTCCCGTCCGGGTCCTCGATCGTGTTCAACGCCACGTGCGAGTCGGCCGGTTTGACGGCGTCGTCCAGTTCGACGTCGGACAGCTTCCTGCGTCCGATCACCAGTTCCTGGGCCTCGACCGGCAGGGCGTTCCAGGCCGAAAGGTCGTGCAGGTACTTCTGCACGATCACATAGCTGCCGCCGCGGAACCGCGGATCCTCGTCCTCGATCAGGACGGCCGCCTCGGCCGCGGTGCCCGTCGGGTTCTCCGTGCCGTCCACGAACCCGAGCAGGTCACGCACGTCGAAGTACTTGAACCCGTGCACCTCGTCCCGTGTGGTGACGGCACCGCGAAGCCGGTCCATGATCTCGGAGGCCAGCGCGAAGCACAGATCGAGCCGGGACGCGCGGACGTGGAACAACAGGTCGCCAGGTGTCGACACCGCGCGGTGCCGGGGACCGGCCAGCTCGCGGAAGGCGTGGAGTTCGGCCGGCCGCGGACCGGCGAACAGGCGGTCCCACGCGTTTGAGCCGATGCCCACGACCACGCTCAGCCTGCCCTGCTGCGCGGCCCGGAAGCCGACCGCCCGCTGCAGCCCGTTCACGTCCGACAGGGTCTCCCGTACGACCGGCTCGCCGCCTTCGTCGACGGTCACCACCAGGAAGATCGCCGCGCTCGTCAGAGGGGAGAGCACGGGCTGGGGCACGGGGTCCCGGGAGTATGCGCACATCGACGCCCCCTTTTTTCCTGACGGTCACGGACGGACGGGTGAGGAGACGGTGATCGCAAGCGGAAACATGTGTGCGCCGACGACGGCGCCCGGTCCGGGTGGCCCACGTCCTGCGGCCCTGCCCTGCGGTGAACGCCTGCCCTGCGGCGGGCCCTTCACCCTGCGCGGGCCCGCGTTCGCACGCAGTCACCCGCCGAACGGGTGACTGCCGGACACTTCCTCCTTCACCGTATGGCGCAACCCGGCCACTCGCCACCGCGCCCCGGAGACACCGGTCGTCCGGGCTCCCCGGGGGACATCGGTCGACCTGGCCATGGCGCACCCGGTCGGCCGGTGCACGGCCCGGGCACGGCACCTCGGCCTGACCGGGGGTCAGGTGTCTCCGCGGACCTCGGAGGATTCGGGCGGTGCCACCTCGTCCCAGCTTCTGGCACCGCCCACCTCCGGCGACCGGGTAAGGCCGACGATGCCGGTCGCCATCAGTGCGATGCCCACGGCTTCGGGCAGCAGCCGCCAGCCCAGCGCGATGGTCTCCCCGAACAGCAGGCCGCCGAGGGCGACGCTGATCAGGGCGTCCCCCAGGGTCATGGCCGGCTGCGAGACGGCCAGCGTGCCGGCCCGCAATGTCCATTGGAGGAGCAGGACGCTCAACAGCCCGGTGGCGGCGCCTGCGTAGGTGTGCCAGGTGGTGAGGACCGCGCCGGGCCCGTACGGGAAGCGCCCGGTCACCTCCTTGATGAGCGCGGCCGTGACGGCGAAGCAGGCGGCGGTCGCGATGCCGAGCGTGGCGGCCTGCAGCGGGCCGCGCACCCGCACGGCAGCCGCCAGCAGGGCGGCGACACAGCAGGCCAGCCCGCCGCCGACGACCAGCCAGCGCCAGTCGCCCGCCTGGTCCCCGCCGTGTGACGGGGACGCGCTGAGCAGGAAGAGGGCCAGCCCGCCGGCGAGCATCAGGAAGGGCCGCCAGGTCCTGGCACCGGGCCAGTGCCGGAACACCACCGCGCCGATGAGCAGGGTGAACAGCAGCTCACTGGTCAGCAGGGGCTGCACCAGCGCCAATTGTCCCGAGTCCAGGGCGATGACCTGGAAGACCGCGGAGAGCACCATGGCGCTCGCCCCGGCCCACCAGTACGGCTGGCTCAGGAGTCTGCCGAGCCGGGCCAGCGCCGCTCTGGGCCCGCGGCCGGGGATGCCGGACGGCTGGACCGCGGCCCTGCGCTGCAGGACGGACGTCGCCGCGTTGAACAGCGCGGAGAGCAGGGCCATGACGACCGTGAGCACGTTCATGCGGAAAGTCTGTCGTTCGCGGGACGGCCCGGCGAGCGGCCACCGGACAGCCGGGGGCGGGCAGAGGCCGGCGGAACGAAAAAAGTGGCAACCGCCGTACACATGGCTAAACCTTCCCGATCCGGCTACGCACGACGGGTGGATACCGGCCGACGCCCGTTTGGCGGCCGGTGTGGCGGATACCTCTTGCTCACTGTGCGATACGAGGTGACCATGCCGCAAACACGTCCGTGCCCGCATACGTGTCCGTGTCCGTGCCTGCGTCCGTGTCTCCATGACCTCGACCGGATCCCGCGCGCCGCCGGCCTGGGGCGCGGCGGCGCCGGACAAGTGCGGCGCCGGCGATGAGCCGCCTGCTGGTGGTCAGCGCGAGCATGGGGGCGGGACACGACGCGGTGGCCGTCGAGCTGGCCCGGCGGCTGCACGTGGCCGGGCACGAGACCGTCCACGCGGACGTGCTGGGCCTGCTGCCCACCGGTGTCGGAGCCGGGTTGCGCGGCTTCTACCGCTCGGCGATCCGGCATGCCCCGGTGGTGTACGCGGGTATCTACGCCGCCTTCTTCCGCGCCGGCGGCGGCCCGCGACCGGGCAGTGCGCCGCTCGCGGCGCTCGCCGAGGAACGGCTGAACGAGGAGGTGGCGGGCGGGCGGGCCGACGCGGTCGTCGGGGTCTTCCATCTCGCCGCGCAGCTGACGGGCCGGATGCGGGACCGTGGGCGGCTCGCGGTCCCCAGCGCGGTGCTGATCACCGACTTCGCCGTTCACCGCCAATGGCTGCACCGCGGGAACGACCTCCATCTCTGTCTCACCGAGGAGATCGCCGAGGACGTGCGGCGGCGCCTGGGGCGGCCCGCCGTCGCGTGCGGTCCGCTGCTGCCGGACGGCTTTCGTCCGGGTCCGCCGGGCGAGCCGTCCTGGCGGCGCCGGCTCATGGACGGCGACCGGCGGCGGCCCGTGCTGCTGTCGGCGGGTGCGTGGGGGGTCGGCAGCCGGCTCGACGCGACGGCCCGGCTGCTGTGCGGCGCGGGGTACCGGCCGCTTGTCCTGTGCGGGCGGAACGAGCGGTTGCGCCGTGCGCTGTCGAAGGTGCCGGGCACGGCCGCCCTGGGCTGGGTGGACGACATGCCGGGCCTGATCGCGGCCTGCGCCGCCGTGGTCGACAACGCCGCGGGGCAGACGGCGCTCGAAGCGCTCGCGGTCGGCGTCCCGGTCATCGGGTACCGGCCGATCCCGGGCCATGGCGCGGAAGGTGTACGGCGGATGGCGGCGCTCGGTCTGACCGAGTACGCGGGCGACTCAGGGCAGTTGGTGGCATCGCTGGACCGCGTCACCTCGGGAGGTCCGGCGGCCGACCGCCTGCTCCGTGCCGGCCGCGGCCTCGCCCGCGGTGATGTCGTCAACCCGCTGGAGCGACTGGCTGCCGGACGGGGAACGGAACCGTCCGGGGGTGGCAGCCGGCGGTAGGGGCCAGCCGCCCGACGGTCGTGCCCTGGGCGCGGACGTGCACCGGATCCACCGGCCCGTCATGGGTGCCGCTGACGATCGCGACGCCCGCCCCGAACGGGCCCGTTCGGCCTGACCGGAGCGGCGAGTGTGAGTCTCACACGTTGTCGCGGGCTCGTTCGAGGACCCGGTAGACGGTGGCGCGGCTGACGGAGTAGATCTCGGCGAGGTCGGCGATCGGGAGTCCGCCCGCAGAAGGCGGGTGCCGGTGCACCCGGCCTTCGCGGCGGCGGCCAGAGCTTCACTGGCGGACTTCGGGGCGCCGCGGAAATCGGCTGCCTTGCCGCGACGCATCCGCACCCCGGCGATCACCGGCCGGGACTGTGGAGTGCAGACCGTGGCCGGCAGTGGGTGGCGGGAGTGGAGGCCTTAACGCCCGGCACTTTCCTGGGCGCTTTCACCCACGGCCATGCCCGTCAACTCCACGTCTTGCACAGGAGGTTCCCGGGTGGACGTACGGGCATCAGCCGTGGCTCACGGTTAGTCTCGGTGGAATTGATGTTCTCAGCTTCGAGAGGGTCCCCTATGGCCGTGCACGTGACCGTGTGGGATGACCGCGATCGGGTCGGAGGAGACCGGGCCCCGACGGCTTCGACGGTCCCGGTGACCCCGGCGGCCGCTGCGGCCCCCGCCCTCTTCATCCACAACATCTTCGCCTGGGGCAGCGACTCCGCGTACGGGTTTGCCGGGCAGCGGCCCCTCGCGGACAGCCGGCCGCTCCTCCTGATGGATCGCCGGGGTTACGGCGACAGCCCGGACACCGCGCGCAGCGACTTCGACGTCGACGCCGAGGACGTCGTGGAGGTTCTCGGCGACGGGGCCTTGGCCGTGGGGCCCGGCGGCGCCCACCTCGTGGGGCACGGGAACGGCGCCGTCGCCGCGCTCATCGCCGCCGCGCGCCGACCCGACCTCGTCCGCTCCCTTGCCCTCGTCCAGCCCGCCGCCTTCACCGCCGCCGCGCACCATCCAGTCGTCGCCGACCTCCTCGACCGGGTGCGCGACGGCGCCCCGGGCATCCCGGACGGCGTCACGCCGGAGCAGTATCTGCGTGCGTCCACCGAGGGGTTGGGGATGGCCATGCCCGAGCCCACGTCGCGCCGGCTCCGTGCCGTGGCCACCTCCATGAGAGAGCGGCCCATCTGGGAGGCGGACATCCCGCTGGAGGTGATCCGGGGCGCCGCCCTGCCGGTTCTGGTGATCTGCGGAACCTGGGAGCGCGCGCCGGCCGCGTACCGCGAACACGTGGGGCTCCCCCTCATGGCCGTGGCCGATTCCCTCACCGATGCCCTCGGGGGCCGCCTCCTGCGGGTGCCCGGGTACTACCCCCACACCCAGGAGCCCGCCGCCGTCAACGCCGCCCTGCGGGAGTTCTGGGGCTGACCCAGTTCCGCATCGGCTGCCAGTCCCGCGCGGCCGACCTTTGCCCGGCGGTCCGTCTCATCAGGTGCACACCGCAGGTGGGGCATGGACTATTCGATGCCCGGTCGCATTGTCCCGGTGAGAGGCCGGGGTGCGGACGCCGCGCAGGTTTCCGCCGGTGCGGCTGCTCTGCGCGATGCAGCTGCCCGCCCAGTCGCAGAGCTCCCCCTACGCGGAGGGGTGGGAGGCGGACGCCACCGCCGACGACCTCCCACCGGCGATCCCAGCCGGACAGGGTGGTGTCATCGGCGAGGCTGCCGAACGTGGGAGCTGCCTGCCCGGCCCGTCAGGCCGTGCTCGCCGAGCGGCCCGACCGTCAGGCCGGCCGCCCGGCACGCAGCCACCACGCCGGGCAACGCGGCAAGTGCCGCCCGCCAGCATCCCGCTGCCGCGTGCCGGTCGGAGTCGTGCAGCAGCACCGTGCCACCGCCCCGCAGGTCGGTCAGTACGGTCGTTACCACGGACTCCGCGGTGGCGTGCGCCGTCCAGTCCCGGCCCCAGGCCGTCCACAGCACCGGGCGCAGTCCGGTGCGGCGCGCGGCCAGCAGCCGGTCGCCGGTCAGGATGCCGTACGGGGGCCGGTACCACGTGGGCCGGGTTCCGGACACCTCCGCCACCGCGTGCGCGGCTCGTGCCAGTTGCCGGGCCTCGCGGCGCGGAGCGGGCCACCAGGGGCGCTCGTGCGTCCAGCCGTGGACCGCGAGTTCATGGCCGCGCCGGACGATGTCCTGGCCCAGCCTCCGGTGGGACAGCAGGTGCTCGCCCACCACGAAGAACGTGGCGCGGAGGGCCAGTTCGTCGAGTGCGGCCAAGAAGGCAGGGGTGGAATTGGGGTCGGGTCCGTCGTCGAAGGTGAGCGCCACGTGGTGCGGGGTGCCGATGCCCGCCAGGGCCGGCAGCAGGGCACGTCGCGGGCCGGCGAGCCAGGTTCCGGCGGGCCCGGCGTGGGCGGCGGCGACGAGCGCGGGGACGGCGGCGACCGCCGCGGTGAGCAGCCGGCCTGCGTTGGCATCGCGGCGCAGCACGTCGTCTCCTTTCCCGTCCCGGTGGCGGTCGCCCCGTTCAGCCGAACCGGGCCGCCAGCCGTCGGTACGTGGTGGGCGCCAGGGCGCGCACCACGGCGGGGACGCGGAGCCAGCCGGGGACGAACACCTCGTGCTGGTCGTGGTGGATGGCGTCGACGACCGCGGCGGCCACCCGTTCGGGCGGGACGGGGCGCGGCCGGGTGCGTACGTAGGGCACACCTCTGCGGGTGAAGAAGGGGGTGTCCACCACGCCCGGAACGACGTAGGTCGAGCGCACGCCGGTGCCGTGCAACTCGTACCGCAGCGCCTCGACGAAGGCGCCGAGGCCCGCTTTGGCCGCGGAGTACACCGCTTCCTCCCGTACCCCGACGCACCCCGCGACGGAGCCGATCAGCACCAGCCGGCCCTGACCGCGCGCCACCATGTGGGGCAGGATCAGCCGGACCAGGTGGACCACCGACGCCAGGTCCACCGTGAGCACCCGGTCCACCTCGGCGGCGGGCATGGAGGTGAACGGACCGGCCCAGCCCACCCCCGCGGCCGCGACGAGGAGATCGATGCCCTGTGCCTGTCCGAGGGCCCGGTGGGCCAGGTGGCGGACGCCGTCGGCCGCGGCGAGATCGCTGGGGATGGCGACGGCGGACGTCTCACGCGCCACCCTGTCCAGCCGGTCGCGGTCGCGTCCGGAGACCAGCAGCTCCCACTGCTCGGCGGCCAGTGCGCGTGCGACGGCCGCGCCGATCCCGGATGAGGCGCCCGTCACGAGCGCTACGCCCGTCGTGGGTAAGGTGCCCGGCGCGAGGGTGGTCGGGGCCGGGTACGGATCCGCCGTCGCGCGTCCCAAGCTGACCTCCTTTTGAGTGGTGGGTCTCGGCGTGGCACCGGAGTCCGCAGCCTCCCGCGGGTGTGCCTTCCGCGGCCCGCCGAGCCTCGCGCATCCGTGTCGTCGATGAAGGCAGCGACGTTCGAGGGGTAGCCGGAGCCCGCGATTTTCAAACCCCGCCGGGTGAGCGCGACGCGGCCGCACCGGGCGGGGCCCGGTGCGGGCTGCCCGCCCTGGCACCATGGGTGAGCAGGACCCCGGCAGTCCGCCGACGGCCCCGGCGGTGCGCGCCTCCGGCCCGCTCCACCGGGAACCGGCACGTCACCCCGTCGGCCGTCCCGCAGGGCCCGGCACCGGCCCGGGTTCCTGGAACGCCGGGCTCAGTTCCTGCTCGGCCCAGACGATCTTGCCGCCGGTCGTGTAGCGGGTGCCTCGTCGGTGGGACAGCTGCGAGACGAGGAACAGGCCACGGCCGCCCTCGTCGGTGGCCCGCGCGTGGCGCAGTCGTGGGACGGAGTCGTTGGCGTCGGAGACCTCGCAGACCAGCACGTGGTGCCGGATCAGGCGCAGGGTGATGGGGCCCGTACCGTACCGGATCGCATTGGTCACCAGTTCGCTGACGATCAGTTCGGTGGTGGGCGCCAGATGGCCGAGCCCCCACTCGGTCAACCGGCCGACGGCCAGCGCCCGGGCACGGCCGACCACGGCCGGGTCGCCCGACAGCTCCCAGGAGGCGACCTGGTCCGTGCTGAGTGCATGGGTCCGCGCCAGGAGCAGCGTCGCGTCGTCGGACGGCGCCCGGGGCGACAGGGTGCCGACCACGGCCGTGGAGAGCTCCTCGAGCGGGAGGCCCGGCTGTGCCAGGACGGCACCCAGGCGGTGCATCCCGGCGTCGATGTCGGTGTCCCGTCGCTCGATCAGCCCGTCGGTGTAGAAGGCGAGCACACAGCCCTCGGGCAGTTCCAGTTCCACGGCCTCGAAGTAGGCCCGGTCGACGCCGAGCGGCAGGCCGGGCGGGATGTCGGGGAAGGTGACCTCGCCCTGGGGCGAGATGATCGCGGGCGGTGGGTGCCCGGCCCGTGCCATCGTGCAGCGCCGGGTGACCGGGTCGTAGACGGCGTACAGGCAGGTGGCGCCCTCGACCGCGACGGGCCGGCCCAGGGCGTCCAGGTCCTCCTCGGTGAGGCGGGTGATCGTGTCGTCGAGCTGGGCCAGCAGTTCGTCCGGAGGCAGGTCCATGTTCGCGAGGGTGTGCACCGCCGTGCGGAGCCTGCCCATGGTGGCGGCGGCGTTGATGCCGTGCCCGACCACGTCGCCCACGACCAGTGCCACCCGGGCTCCGGACAGCGGGATGACGTCGAACCAGTCGCCGCCGACGCCGTCCTCGGTGTCCGCGGGGAGATAGCGGGACGCCACTTCGACCGCGGGCCCGCCGTTGAGGCGGCGCGGCAGCAGGTTGCGTTGCAGCGCGAAGGCCGTGGCACGTTCACGGACGTACCGGCGGGCGTTGTCCAGCGAGAGTGCGGCGCGGTTGACGATCTCCTCGGCGAACAGCAGGTCGTCCGCTTCGAACGGCGCCGGATCGTCGGTGCGGACGAAAACCGCCACACCCAGCACCTCCCCGCGCGCGTGGATCGGCACGATCATCAGCGAGTGCATGCCGTGCAGGCGGATCTTCGCCGCCCGCTCCGGGTCCTGGTCGAGCCAGGTACCGGGCGAGGTGTCCAGTACCGGCTCCAGGTGGGACCTGCCGGAGGTCAGGACATCGGTGAAGGGCGAGAAGGCGGGGACGAGGACGGGCTCGCCGCGCGGCCACAGGGACTCCGGGATCCCTTTGTGGACCGACGCCAGGCCCGCCCGGCGGAAGGCCGGTATTCGCCCGCCCATCGCGCCGATCCGGGCGAGCAGTTCCTCGCCCAGCGGCACCGACTCCACCAGGTCGACGGTGACGTAGTCCGCGAAGCGCGGCACGGCGAAGTCGGCGAGTTCCTGGCCGGTCCGCATCACGTCCAAGGTGGTGCCGATCCGTGTACTGGCCTCGCTGAGGGTGGTCAGCCGCTCCCGCGCCCGGTAGCGGTCCGTCACGTCCACGATCATGGCGCACAGGCCCAGGATGTCGCCGTCCCCGTCGTCGAGTCGGAAGAACGAGGTCGAGAACTCGTGCTCGCGGCGCGAGTCGTTCGGCAGGCTGAGCCGGTAGGCGTGGTCGACCCTCGGCACGCCGCTCGCCAGGACTTGCCGCATCACCGTCTCGACCGCTTCGGCCTCGCCTCCCGGCAGCACCTCCGAGAGGCGCCGGCCCAGCCGCTGTTCGCGGGTGATGCCGTCCTGGAGGGCGAGGGCGTCGTTCACCCAGGTGCAGCGCAGTTCGAGATCGCGGACGGCGATGCCGATCGGTGCACGGGACAGGAGCGAATCCAGTCCCAGTCGGTTCACCGGTGACGAGCCGTCGGCGGTGATCCGGGTCGCGGAGAGAAGCCAGCGGGTCCTGCCG
Organism: Streptomyces sp. NPDC006012; assembly: GCF_042871185.1. NCBI lineage: Bacteria > Bacillati > Actinomycetota > Actinomycetes > Kitasatosporales > Streptomycetaceae > Streptomyces > Streptomyces sp. NPDC006012. The sequence goes on along the minus strand of NZ_JBIAIE010000010.1, from coordinate 112,600 downwards.
TCCCGTCCCGTCAGTGGGGCGGCATTCAGGTTCACGTCCAGTCGGTCGCCGTCGCGGTCGCACAGTCCGACCGGGCCGCACCAGCCTCCCTCGGCCCGGCAGCGCTCCGCGAGCGCCCATGCCTTCGCGTCGTCCTCGGTCGCCGCCAGCAGGTCCGCGGCGGAGCGGCCGATCACGTCGGCGGCGGAGAAACCGGTGAGCCGCTCGGCGGCCCGCGTCCAGCCGACCACGGTTCCCTTCTGGTCGACCACCGCTACGGCAACCCCCGTCAACTGCCCGGCCGGCTGCCCCTCTTCCTGCCCCGCTGCCCGAGTGGCGATCGGGATCATGTCGTCACCGATGGGCACCGCAGTCGTCCCTTCTGCCGGATGCGGGGACGGCCGGGGCCGACTGGCCCGCATCGGCGATGCGGTCGAGCCAGTCCGCCAGCAGGGCGCTCTCGGACCGCGTCATGGCGACGGTGTCGTTGTCCCGCAGCGCCTCGCGCAGGGCCACGGCGCGGCTCGCGACGTCCTTCGGCGCCTCGGGGCCGCGGTCGCCCACGCTCGTGATCGTTCCCAGCAGACATTCACGGGCGGCCGTGGGCAGTTCGAGGTCCCGCTCGGGCGGAGGGATCGAGATGAGGGACAGCACGACTCCGAGACTGTTGGTGTGCATGAGCTGGGTCGCGCGTTCCACGCTCACGCGCAGCCGGCCGACGGCCGCCACCCGGGCGAGGTAACGCCGCAGGATGGCGATGGTCTCCAGGCCAGCCGGAATGTCCCCCCGGTAGCGTCCCTCGCCGTACATCAGCACGTAGAAGCCCGGCCGGGAGAGGCCGAAGTCGATGTGCTGATCCCAGCAGCGGCGCAGGTCGGCGATGGCGTCGTCGGTCTCCTCCAGCGTCTGCTTCTCGGCGAGGTACTGCTGGAACCCGAAGGCGGCGAGCGCGTCGAGCAGCCCTTCCTTGTCGCCGAACAGGCGGTAGAGCGTCGGTGGCTGCACACCGGCGGCAGCACTCACCGCCCGCGTCGAGACTGCCGTACGACCCTCACGGATCAGCAGGTCGGCCGCGGCGCAGAGAATCCGCTCCTTTGTTCGCACAGCCCGATTCCGCATATCGACATATTACTGCTGTTACCAATCCTTAGATGGCGTTGATACGATATTAATGGGGCTGTGCGTTGCCGAATGATCCGCATCGGCGCTGACGGGTCTCCAGGGGCCGGCGACCGCCCGTGGAACCGCTCGACGGCCCACCGTGGCCACTGCGCGCGGACGACTTCGAGGCGGCTACGCCCGGATGACTTCGCAGCGACTTCACACCCCCAGGGGCCGCGAGGTGCTGACGATCAGGGGCGTCGTGCGAGGAAGACGAACTCCCTTCCCGGCCGGTCGGGCGCGTCGCGCACGTCCTCCACCAGGTAGCCGTGTCCGACCAGGTCCTGTTCGATCTCTTCCCGTTCCCGGAAGCGCAGCGTCGACTGCGATGTCAGCACCTCCCCGTCCTCGACGAAGCAGTACGTCGAGCGGAACGTCACCAACGGAAGGCTCACCTCGGTCACCTGGAGCCAGCTGTCGACCGTGCCCACGCCGGGGATCCGCGTCACGTGGCGGGTGTCGTCGCGGGTCCACTCCGCCCAGGCCCGCCGGGCCGGATCGCGGGTCTCGAAGACCAGACAGCCGCCGGGCCGCAATGCTTCGCGGGCTCCCCGCAGCGTCTCCTGCCAGGCTTGCGGATCCACGATGCCCTGGGCGACGTTCGCCGTCATCGTCGCCAGATCGACCCGCAGCGGCGGGAGGCCCGTCGCGTCCCCGTGGATCCAGCGCACCCGCTCGCCGCCCGGCTTGGCCCGGGCCACGTCGAGGGAGGCGAGGGCGGGATCGACGCCGACGACCTCGATGCCGCGGGCGGCCAGGAGAAGGGCGAACGCTCCTGTTCCGCAGCCGATGTCCAGCACGCGGCGGGCCCCGGCTTCCTCCGCCATCCGTACGTATGCCTGCAGATCGCCGCGGTCGGGGTCGAGCGGGTCGTAGAGCGGGGCGAGCCGTGGGTGTCCGAAGCAGTCGTCGACCATGCGCAGGACCGTAGAGGGGCCGGGCGGGCAAGGCCATCCGGTTTCGCCGACGTTCCGGAGACCGTCCGCCTCGGCCACTCCCTTTGTTCCATTTCGTACTGATTGGCGATATCTTGGTCTTGTAGTGGCCAACCGCTTCCCGGCGACGGTCACACGGCGGTGGGGCTCGCCGTACCCGAACCGCGGCACACAACGTCGCCAACAGTCCCTGCTCGTGAACTGATCCTGGCCCGTCGTCGGCCCGCACGAGTAGGAGGCCACGGAATGAAAGGCCCACTGCTTTCCCGTATCACCTCGGTGGTGCCGCAGCTCATCACGCGCCGTGGCGAGGTACGCGATGACCAGGAGGACTCCATGATGCCCATGGGACGCGCCCTGCAGTTGACGATCTTCATCGAGGAATGCGACACCTGGCACGACAAGCCCCTGTCCGCCGAGATCGTGGACCGCGCCCATGAGGCCGGGCTGGCCGGCGCGACGGTCCTCCGCGGGATCGAGGGGTTCGGCGCCTCGTCGGTGATGCACGGCTTCCGGCTGCTGTCGATCAAGCAGGACGTTCCGCTGGTGATCGTGATCGTCGACGACGAGAAGCGCGTGCGTGAGTTCCTGCCGGTCCTGCGCCGGCTGATCGAGGGTGGCCTGGTGATCGTCGAGAACGTCGACGTGCCGCACCGTGCGTCCCGGAATCCGGTACGGGCGCACGCCTGACGCCGGACGGGCCGTGGCGGCCGCAGGTTGCAGCCGCCTGTCCCCGGGGGAACCGGCGGGGATCACGTGGCGGCGGACTCCCGGCCCTTGTAGTGGATCACCTCGACCTCCTGCACGGTGATCAGACCGCTGATGGGCAGGTCCTCCAGCTCGTCCATGAACGCTCGGACGCGGTCCGCCTCGTCGATGATGACGATGGCCGCGGGCAGGTCGTCGGCCATGGACAGCAGGCGGGTCGTGTGCACGACCGACGTCGCCCCAAAACCCTCGGCGCCGCGGAAAACCGTCGCCCCGGCCATCCCGAAGGCGTGGGCGCGGCGCACGATCTCCGTGAACAGGGGCTTGTGGTGCCAGGTGTCGGTGTCGTCGACGACGATGGTCAGGCGCAGTGCGTGTCCGTGGAGTGTCATGATCGCGGTCCTCTCGTCGCCCTGATGCGGCGCGGACTGCCCGGCCGCTCCGCAGCACCCGGTGCGGCGGCCCCGCACACGCGGGAAGCTCGTGCGGCACAGACGGGAAGGTCGTGCGGCCGGCGAGAACATGGGTCCCGGGACCGGGCAACGGTCCGGATCAGGCCATTTCGGACATGTCCCAAGCCTAATCCCTGAGCCGGCCGACGCCGGGCCGTGCGCCTGTACGGTGGCGCGGTGACGACTCAGGTGATCATTCTCAACGGTGGTTCCAGCTCGGGGAAGTCCGGCATCGTGCGGTGCCTGCAGACGGTGCTGCCGGACCCCTGGCTGGCCCTCGGGACGGACACGCTGGTCGACGCGATGCCGGCGGCCATGCGGGCGTCGGACGGCGGAATCGGGTTCGCCCCGGGCGGAGAGGTGAGCGTCGGGCCTCAGTTCCGCGCCCTGGAAGCGGCGTGGATCGAGGGGGTCGCCGCGATGGCTTACGCGGGCGCACGGATCGTCGTCGACGAGGTCTTCCTCGGCGGCGCCGGCTCTCAGCGGCGGTGGCGGAAGGCCCTGGGAGAGCTGCGGGTGCTGTGGGTAGGTGTCCGGTGCGACGGCGTGGTCGCCGCGGGACGCGAGGTCGCACGCGGCGACCGGATCATCGGGATGGCCGCGTCCCAGGCGGAGCTGGTCCACCAGGGCGTGGCCTACGACCTTGAGGTGGACACCACGCGCACCGAGTCGATGGAGTGCGCGCGGACCATCGCCGCGCACGTCGGGTGACCGGCAGGCGGGCGGTGGCGTTCAGACCTGGGCGAGGCCGCCGTCGACGAAGAGTTCGGCCCCGGTCGTGAACGAGCTTTCGTCGGAGGCGAGGAACACGGCTGCCGCCGCGACCTCTTCGGCGCGTCCGATCCGGCCGAGCGGAATCCTCGGCAGGAAGGCATCCGCGATGTTCCCCTCGGCCGGGGCGCCTGCCCGGCGGAGGCCGGGGGTCTCGATCGGGCCGGGGCTGATGGCATTGACCCGGATACCACGGCCCGCCAGCTCGGCGGCCCAGGTGCGGGCGAGATTGCGGTCGGCCGCCTTGGTGGCGCTGTAGACGCCCATGCCCTCAATTCCCATCGAGGCGTTGGTGGAGGACAGCACGATCACCGACGCACCGTCGACCAGCAGGGGCAGTGCCTTCTGGACGGTGAAGATCGCCCCTTTCACGTTCACCCCGAAGGTGTTCTCGTACTGCTCCTCGGTGATCTCGCCCAGCCGGGCGGTCTCGGCGGAGCCGGCGTTGGCCACGACGACGTCCAGCCGTCCGCTGTGTTCCTTGATCATCCCGAAGAGATGATCCAGATCGTCGAGATGCGAAACGTCGCTCTGGACGCCGACGGCCCGCTCACCGACGGCCTCCAACGCCGCGTCCAGTTCGATCTTGCGCCGACCGGTCAGATAGACGGTGGCTCCCTCGGCGGCGAACCGGCGGGCGATGGCCAGCCCGATACCGGTCGACCCGCCGGTCACCAGGGTCACTTTCCCATCGAGTTGTCCCATGATGCCCACTTCCTTGAGGTAATCAAGTTCCATACATCTGGGGTCTTCTGCTCCCTTGTGCAGCACCAGCACCCGAAGGGGTATTCCGGGTGATATCACCCTTGGGGTCGGCGCCTCGCCGCCCGCCGACCGCGCCAGAGGAAATCCCGGAAACCGATCCGGCACCCACGCAGTCGCGCGATGATCACACCATGACCGAGATCATTCTGATGTCCGACCCGAAGGTGGCGGCCGTGCCCGTCAGGGAGTGCGGCGAGCGACTCGTGGACGTACGCCGCGACAGCGCGCTGCTGGTCGGCGAACAGGACTGGCACGACGCCGCCGGCGCCTTCGCCCATCTGCGCGAAGGAGTGCTCGACCGCCTCGCCAAGGCCGAGGCGGCCCTGCCCGAAGGAACCCGGCTGCTGTTCGTGGAGGGGTACCGCCCCCCGTCCCTCCAGCGCCGCTACTTCGATGAATACGCCGCCCGGTTGCGGGCCGATCATCCCGAATGGGCCGACGACCGGATCCGCACGGCGGCGAGCCGCTACGTCTCACCGCCGGAGATCGCGCCGCACAGCGCGGGAGCAGCCGTCGATGTGACGCTCGCCGATGACGACGGCCGGGAACTCGACCTGGGCACCCGCATGGACGCCACTCCCGAGGAAAGCGCCGGCGCCTGCTACACACAGGCCGACAACATCAGCCGACAGGCCCGGATCCACCGGGAGATCCTGGGCACCGCACTGTCCGCCGCCGGTCTCGTCAACTACCCCACCGAGTGGTGGCATTGGTCCTTCGGCGACCGCTACTGGGCCCTGAAGACGGGATCACCGGTCGCCCACTACGGGCCGCGGGAACTCGGCTGACCGCACGGCGCGTCCCCGGTCGCGGTGCCGAGCCGCCCGTCGCGGCAAGCGTCCGGTCACGGCGGCCCGGCGGGCATCAGCACGGCTTGAGCCGGCAGCCGTGGCTGAGGAGGTTGCCCAGCAGGCCGTCGCGGTCACCGTCCTTGTACGCCTGTGCCAGGCCGGTCAGCCGCCCGCTGTCGTACCGGAGCCGCAGGCCGAGCAGGGGACTGTTGATCCGCGCGTCGGCGGTGGGCAACTGGAGTGGGAACACGGCGCGCAGATCCCACTCGGCCGAGGCGTCCGCCGTACTGACCTTGCTCTCTCCGTCCAGCTCCAGTTCGGCCCTGCCGCCGGTCAGCACCCGCAGCCCGACCGGTACGTCCCGCTCCGGCGTGGCGATCGTTCCCGCCCAGGTACCGGCAGGCAGGTCCAGGGGGTGCGACGCCTCCGGGACCGCCGGACTGATCGACTCGGGGGTGAACCCGGGAACCAGTGCGCCCAGTACCCGCCCGACGACGGCATCACGAGCGGCCTTGCCGGTGGAGTTGGTCAGCACGGCGACGGAGAGGTCCCGCTCCGGCACGGCGACCAGCATTGCGGCGACCCCGCCCATGCCGCCGCCGTGGCTCTGCACCACCGGGTCGCTCGTGCGGGAGACGCACCACCCGAGCCCGTAGCCGAGATGGTCATGGACCGGTAGCGCCTCCCGCACGGCGGCGGCGGTCTCCGGCCTCAGCAGGCGCTCGTAGGACAGCGCGAAGACCGCCAGCTCCCCGGCGGGGGCCCAGCCCAGCGACGCCCCGGGATGGCTGGAGTCGTACGCCGGGTACGCACGGCCGTCGGCGGTGTACCGACTCGCCGTCGGCGCGGCACCCGGGAAGGTGGGACCGAGACCGCAGTGCACGAGCCCAAGAGGTGCGAAGACCCGCTCCCGCACGAACTCCGCCAGGGGCCGCCCGGTCGCCGCTTCCAGGGTCAGGCCCAGAATGCGGTATCCGAGGTTGGAGTACTCGAACCCGGAACCGGGCTCGCGGAACAGGGTCGCATAGCGGTCGGCGTCGATCCGGCGCTCGCCGGGGCCGTAGCGGAAGTCGTAGTGGGCTGCGAGCCCGCCCCGGTGCCGCAGGAGTTGGCGCACCGTCGGAGCCGGACCCGGCCACCGGTACTCCCCCGCCACCGGCCCGTCCAGGTCCAGCAGCCCGTCGTCCGCGGCAAGGCACACGGCGACCGCCGTGATCGGCTTCGTCACGGACGCCAGCGTGTACGCCGTGTCCGGCGTCGCCGCACGCCCCGCCGCGACGTCCGCCCACCCGTACGCCTCGGCAAGGACCACCTCCCCCTTCTCGGCCACGGCCACCGAGACCGACGGACATCCGTGTTCCCGCAACACCTCGGAGCAGTAATCACCCAGCCCGACCACCACGATGCATCCCCTTCGGCTGCGACCACACTCCGACCGGCTCTACAGGCCACAACCCTCGCAGCCGTGGTCGGCAGCCCGCACGCCGGGGGGGATCAGACCGGATCCGCCGTCTGTCCCGTTGCACCGCGCGGCCGCCCTCTCGCCGAGTCGAGGTTCGAGCGTGATCTGGCCGTGTCGGGGTGGTCGGTGCCCAGGACCCGGGTACGGTCCGCCAGTACGCCCGCGAAGAGTTCCACCGCACGGTCCGTCTCGCCGGACGACTCGCAGGCCGCGGCCAGGTTGCTGCGGGAGACGAGGGTGTCCGGATGGTCCGGTCCGAGGATGCGTTCCCGGGCGCCGAGCGTCCGCAGGCAGAGCGCGACCGCGCGCTCCGCGTCGCCGGCGGCACGGTAGGCGCCGGCGAGGACGTTCTGTGCCCACAGGGTGCTGGGGTGATCGTCGCCCAGGGACGTACGACACTGTTCCAGGGTCCGTTCGCACAGCTGAACCGCCCGCCTGAACTGCTGGTCCGCGCGGCAGGCGGAGGCGAGGTTGTGCCAGGCGCGGAGGGTTTCCGGGTGGTCCTCGCCCAGCGAGCGGCGGCAGCGTTCGAGCGTGCGCTCGCACAGCGGGAACGCGTGGTCCAGGTCGCCCAGGACCCGGTAGGCGTCCGCGAGGTCGTTGCGCGCGCTCAGCGTCACCTGGTGGTCCTCGCCCAGTGCCCGCTCACGCGCGTCGAGTGCCGCCTGGTACGCCAGGATCGCCTGACGTGCGTTGCCTGCCACCCGGTAGGCGTGGGCGAGCACGCTCCAGGCGCTGTACGTCTCGATGTGTTCGTCACCGAGCGCCCGCAGGCAGCGGTCGAGCGCCTCCAGGGCCTGCGCCAGGGCCTGCTCCGTGTCGCCCGTCTCCCGGTGCGCACCGGCCAGTTCGCACCGGGTCCGCAGGGTGTCCGGATGGTCCTCGCCCAGCAGCCGGCGTTTCGCCGCGAGGACGCGGGCGAGCCGTTCGACGGCGCGGCCCGCGGCGCCCTGACCGAGCAGGAACCGTCCGGCCATGCCGAACAGCCACACCGACTGCACCGTGTCCGTCTCCGGCGGGGCGTGCTCGGCGAGCGCGTCGATGTGCGGGAGCAGTTCCCGCCAGGCGGACCAGCACGCCGGGTCGGCCCACGCCTGCGGCACGGCTCGCACCAGATGCCCCACGGCGATCTGCCTGGCCTCCTCGATCGCCGTGGCGTCGCGATGCGGATCCCGGGGGTCGGGGGTGCGGGCGACGGCCTGCACCAGTCGGTGCACGGACACCGTCCGGGCCGCCGCGTCGAGGCCGACCATGCTGTGCGCGGCGAGCCGGCCGCGGGCCCGCCGCACGGCGGGCGGCGGGCCGAGCGCGTCCAGCAGGGAGAACGGCACACCGTCGGGGGCGTACCAGGCGAGCACGCGCAGCATCGTGCCGGCGTGCGGGTCGTCGGCGATCCGGTCCAGCGTCACGCGCCAGATCCGGGCCACGGTCCTGCTGCTGTCACCGCCCTCGCCCGAGTCGTCGTACATCTCGGCGGGGTAGCCGGCCAGCAGGCCGAGGTATTCGGCCGGGGTCGTGCCGGTCTCCACGCAGTAGGCGGCGGCCTGTTCGACGGCGAGCGGCAGGTGTCCGAGTTCCTCGCAGACGGCGGCGGCACCGTCGGGTGTCCCGCCCGAGCCGTCTCGGCGGGTGGCGATACGAGTGAACAGGGCGACGGCGTCCGCGGGGTCGAGGACGTCGAGGGCCAGGGGCTCGGCGACGCCGTGCCATCCGGTCGCGCGGCGGCTGGTGATGACGAAACGCCCCGAGGAGGTGCGGTCCAGCAGCCAGGTGACGTCGCCCGGGTCGGACACGCTGTCGAGCACCACCAGCCAGCCGTCGTGCGAGGCCAGCCACTGCACGGCACGCTCGCACAGGGCCTCCTGCGACAGGAAACCCGCGAGACCCGGTTGCAGCGCGGTGGCGAGCGAGGCGAGGCCCGCGTCGACGTCGGCCCGGGTCTCGGCCCCTATCCACCAGACCGGGTTGAACCGATCGGCCCGCCGGTTCGCCCAGTGCGCCGCCAGCGCCGATTTGCCGATGCCGCCCAGGCCGTGCAGTGCCCGGATGACCACACCCCGTTCACGTTCCATCGCCCGGTCCAGCAGGGTGAGTTCGTCGTGGCGGCCCACGAAGCCCAGCCGGGCCGGCACGTTGCCGAGGCGGGGCGGGGAGGGGGCGGCGATGGCGGGATCGAGGGGCAGCACCACCTGCTGGTCGACGTGGAAGGCGACGGAGTGGTCGCCGGTGACGGCCATTGCGACGTCTCCCGACGCGGCGACCGAACGGAGGCCGGAGGACTCGGCAGTCGTATGACTCCCCGATGCTTCCGCCGCCCCGCTCATACGACACATGATGACCTCCGGTACGCCCCGGCGTCACCCGTCCCGTGGCCCGGCGCGGCCCGGCGGCCGGGCGCCGGCCGTCGGCACCGAACCGTTGTCGCGCCCCGGCGGTACGGGAACCTTCGCCGCGCACCATCGGGTGGGGAGCCGCGGCGGGCCGCCGGACACGTCCCGCCCCTGCGTCGCGGGTCGCCCCGGCCGCGGCACCCGCCGCAGGTCAGCGGCGGCTCTTTGCCGTCTGCTGGGCGTCGTTGCACAGGTCGAAGATGGCGTCGGCCAGATCCGGCAGGTCGGTCAGGTCGATGTTCCTGGGGTTGGCGGCGTAGCCGATCAGGCCCAGGAGGCGGTGCACGATGTCGGCCTCCTGCTGCTGGCGCTGCCAGTGCGCGTCGTGGAGACCGTCGTCGACCAGCGGAGGCGGGGTGTTACGGAAACGTGTGTCCTCCTCGACGCACTCGCGCAGCGCCTTGGGCCACACCAGTGGCTGCCGGCGCGGCGCCTTCTCCGGTGCCGCCTCGCCATGGCGGATGGCGTGCATGATCCGGGCCTCGTGCGAGCCGTCGACACGTTGCTGCAGGTCCTCGATGGCGGCGAGTTGAGCGGCCACCCGGCGGATCCGGACGGCGTGGTTGAGGGCCCACTGGCGTTCGGCACGGCGGCTGCGCCGGCCACGGGCGTACTCCACCCGTTCGCTCTGCGTGGAAGGCACCGTGCCGTCGGGACGGGTATGGGAGCGTCCGAGTTGCAGGTGGCGTCGTTCCGCTGCCTGACGTCCGCTCAGTTCCTGCCACTCCGCGATGCGCGCCCAGGTGATCCGCTTCGTGCGCGCCAGCGTGGTGAGCTTCAGTTCGTCGTGGTCGAGTTTCTCGCGGAGCATGCGAATGCCGAGCAGGGCCGCCAGGATCTCCGTTTCCGTGGCGTCGGGCTGCAGTTCGCCCTCGGCCCGCTGGCAGACACGGTCGTAGTTGCGGGCGATGTCCATCAGCCGGCCCGGCGAGTCGCCGTCGGGGCGTGGCAGGCGTCGGGCGCCCGGCGTCTTCTCGGTGAGCACGGCCCAGGCCCGCGCCCTGTTGCGCTGTTTGCGTTCCGCCATCGGACCTTCCGTGTCGTCCGTCGTCTTCATGACGACACCTTGCGTCGTCCGGCGGACGACGTTGCGGGCTCATGAGCCGACGTCGGCACGGCGGCGTCGGTACCGGGAACGGGCGGCTCGGCGGACACGGCGGCCGTCTGCGCCCGACGGCGCCCGGGGCTCCTGCGCCGCCAGGCCGCCCGCGCGGCGCCGACGGCGAACATGGTGAGCGCGAACAGCACGGAAGCCACGTACTGAGCGCCGAGTTCATGGATGAAGGATGTGGACATCGTACGGTCGGCGCACGTCGGGCGTGCGCGCGATGCCTCCCTACGAGGGTCGCTGGTGCACCGGCAGGTCCGCCCCGGACGAGTCAGGCAAAGGCACCAAAACGCGCCCCGAGCGGAACAGCATGCGACGGCGCCGCTACGGCGCGTCTGTGACGGAAGTCTGCCGGGCGTACGTCCCCCGCATATGCACTCCCGACCGACCCGTCATATTCGCCACCCCCCGCCACCCCTCCCCCAAGGGATGAAAAGGGTCAAAACGGTGCAGGAATTTCGTGAAGGAGTGTCGTCGCCCTGATGCGCCGCTCCCCTCGCCGGCACCGCGGATGCGCTCGGATGCGCTCAACTGCCCCGTAAACCGCCCCGGTTAGGGAGAGGCCCGGCGGGGACCGGCTGCCCGGTGTGGTGCGCGGCGCCCTGGTGGAGGCCGGGCGCGCGCGTGGCCGGCCGTGTCCCGTCCGGCGCAGGAGGAACAACTGCGCGCCGTGCACCCCGAGACGGCCGGGCACACCGTGCTGGTGGGCCAACCGTTTCGGAACGCGTTGCCGGTCAGCCGGACGCCGCGGTCGGCTGACCGGACGGCCTCGTGGCTCGCCGCACGGCGAAGGCGGCCGGCCGGCCGGCCGGGATTCAAGGTCCGGCGATCCGAACCCGGTCGCTCTCACCGTCGGACAGGAACGACGCCAGTTCCCGGCCCTGTTCGGCGACGGCGGTTCGGTCGGTGCGGGCCAGACCCCCCAGCGGGGAGACGGTGACGGTGCCGGCACTGACCTTCCAGGTCGCGGCGACCCGGCCGTCGACCAGCACCACGCGCTCCCCGGCGACCGAGAGACCGCGATGGGCGTCGTCGATGATCCGGCTGCGGTCGTGGTAGCCGAGGATGGCGTTGTCGAAGGCGGGCAGGAACCGGACGGGGGCCAGTGTGCCGGGGTCGGGACGGGGTGCGTCGGGCAGGTCGAACAGCTCACGGCCGCGTTCGTCGCGGAAGGTGATCAGTTCCCCGCGGAGCGCGGCGATGGCGGCCGGCAGACCGGCCAGTCCGCACCAGGCGCGCAGATCGGCCGAGGCCGCGGGACCGAAGGCCGCCAGATAGCGCCGTACCAGGGTCCGGCCCACCGGGTCGGCGCCGTCGTGGGCGGCCGGATCGGGCTCGCGGCCCAGCCATGCGGAGAGCAGGACGTTGCGCACCCCTGCCTTGGCACGCCACAGTCCGCGCGGCGGCAGTTGCGCCACCGGGACGAGGGCGGCCACCAGCATTTCGCCCAGGGCCCGTGGTGTCGGTCCCGGCCAGCGCTCGGCGAGTGTCCGCACCAGCTCGGCATTCGTGCGGGACCGGCCGTCGGCCATCACCGCCCGGCCCGCGGCGGCGAGTTCACCGAGATCCACCCCGGTGAACTCGCTGCGGTAGGTCCCGAGCACCCGTTGACGCAGCATCGTCTCGTGCCGGGACCGCCAGGCCAGGGCGTCGGCGGCGGTGAGCAGGTGGACGGTGCGCCGCATGAGGTGGATCCGCACCACGCTCGGCCGGGTCAGCAGGTCGCCGAGGCGGGCGGGGTCGAAGGCGCGCAGCCGCGACCAGAGCCCGACGAACGGCTCCTGTGGTTCCTGGGCCTGTAGGCCGCACAGGTGCGCGACGGCGTCGTGGACGGGGAGGTCAGCTCGTTCGAGGAGCAACTGACGGGCGAGGGTGGCGCGGTTGAGCGCACGGGAGTCGAGGACGGTCATCGGGTCACCGCGGCCCGTTCGCCGGACGGCCGCCTTCGCGGTGCGGCGCGGGATGTACGGTGCGCGGCCGGGCGGGCCGGCAGGTCCCCCTGGTTGCGGTCACGGTCCGCATCGCCGGCCGCTCGGGACACCACGGGGCGCGGGTGGCAGGAGCGCGGGCGGCGGGAGTCGGTCCGGACAGCGGCGCGTTCCGGTTCGCGGGTTCGTTCATGCTTTCTCACGGTGACGCTGTTCCTGTTCTCACGGCGGCGCCGTTCCTTTGGCCGCCGTGCGAGTGGGCGGGGCGATGCCACCTGGACCGGACCGTGGGGCGGCCCGGTCCGGTGGGCCGGTGTCAGGCCGCCTTCCGTGCGTCGAGCGTCTCGCGCAGGATGTCCGCGTGTCCGGCGTGCTGCGTGGTCTCGGCGATGATGTGCAGCAGCGCCCGGCGCGCGGTCCACGCCCGCCCCGGCTCGCTCCAGGGCGCCTCCGGCAGCGGGTGCGTCGCCGAGAGGTCGGGGATGGCGGCGATGACCTCATCACTCCGGGCGGCGACCTGCTCGTAGCGTTTGACGACGCCGTCGAGTGTCTCGCCGGGCAGCATCCGGAACTCGTCCTGGCGGTCGATCAGCCACTTCGGGAGCTCCCGGGCGGTGCCGGAGGCGATGTCCGCCCAGGTGACACCGTCGGGCAGGTCGAAGCTCAGCGCCGAAGGGCCCTCCACGACGAAGCGCAGCCAGCCCTCCTCGACGGACGTGGCGTGCTTGATCAGACCGCCCAGGCACAGTTCGCTGACCGTCGGGCGCTCCCCGGCCTGTGCGTCGGTGAGCCCGTGCGTCGTCCTGGTCAGGGCGGCACGCGCCTCGGCGAGTTCGGCGAGCAGATCGGCCCGTTCGCTGTCGAGCGTCGCGGGCGGCGTGGTCGTGGCATTCACGGTGATCGGGTCCCTCTGTTCGTTCTGGTCCGACGGCGACCACCATCGCAGGGGTAGCGGCCAGGGTGTGTCCGCTACTCGGGGCAGTATGGGTGCCATGCCGAAAACCTCAGCGCGTCTGCTGACCCTGCTCTCGCTGCTCCAGGCCCGCCGGGACTGGCCGGGGCACCTGCTGGCCGAGCGGCTGGACGTGAGTGCGCGCACCGTGCGCCGGGACGTCGGCCGGCTGCGGGAACTGGGCTATCCGATCGAGGCCGTCAAAGGCCCCGACGGGGGCTACCGGCTCGGCGCGGGCACCCGGTTGCCGCCGCTGCTGTTCGACGACGACCAGGCCGTCGCCCTCGCCGTCGCGCTGCGGGCCGCCGCCGCCACCGGCGCGGGCATCGAGGAGGCCGCGGCGCGGGCGCTGACCACCGTCCGACAGGTCATGCCGCCCCGGTTGCGCCATCGCGTCGACGCCCTTGAGGTGACCGCCGTCGAGCGTGCGGGGGCCCGGCCGAACCCGCAGGCCGATCCCCAGGTGCTGGTGGCGCTCGGCACGGCGGTACGGACGCGCGAGGTGCTGCGCTTCGACTACTCCCCCGTCACCGGGCCGGCGGGCGCCACCGGGGCACCGCCGCGCCGGGTGGAGCCGCACCATCTCGTCACCTGGGGCGGGCGCTGGTACCTGGTCGCCTGGGACCTCGACCGGGACGACTGGCGTACCTTCCGGGTCGACCGGATCGCCCCGCGTACGCCCACGGGACCCCGCTTCAGCCCGCGCGACCTGCCCGGCGGGGAGGTAACGGCCTTCGTGACCGCCAAGTTCCAGGGTTCCGACGACGCCGGACGCCGGCCGTGCCGGGGAGAGGTGATACTCGACCTGCCCGCCTCGGTGGTGTCCGCGTACGCCCATGACGGCGTCGTGGAGGAACTCGGCCCCGGCCGTTGCCGGCTGCTCCTCGGCGCATGGTCGTGGCCCGGACTGGCCGCCTCCCTCGGCGGGTTCGACGCCGATCTCCAGGTCGTCGGACCGCCCGAACTGCGTGACGCCTTCGCCCTGCTGGCCCGCCGCTACGCCGACGCCGCGGCCGGGGCGCCCGCCGAGCCCACCGCCCGCCCGCCGGGCGGGTGACCGCGGCCGGACCGGAACGGCGACGCGGGCGGGCGGACGGCCCCGGGCGGCCGACCGGGTGAGAACGGCGAGGTCCGGACCCGGCGGATGGCCGAGGTCCGGGCCCGGCGGGTCCCCGCTCCCCTGGAGCTGCGATTTGGCGGCATCCCGGCGGTGTGGGTGCCGGGCCGGTGGGTACGGTCAGCGTTCCACGGTCGGGTCCCAGGCCGGCCTGGTGGCCTTGGCGAGTTCGTCGATGACCGTGTTGCAGAAGGCGGGCAGGTCCCCGGGGCAGCGGCTGGAGATGAGCTGCCCGTCCACGACGACCTCTTCGTCGACGACCTGCGCGCCGGCGTTGCGCAGGTCGGTGCGGATGCTCGGCCAGGACGCGACCCGCCGGCCGCGCAGCACGTCCGCCTCGACCAAAGTCCAGGGACCGTGGCAGATCGTGGCGACCGGTTTGCCGCTCTCCATGAACTCCTTGACGAACGCGACCGCGTCGGGGTCCATCCGCAGTTGGTCCGGGTTCATGGTGCCGCCGGGGAGGACGAGCGCGTCGTAGTCGGCGACGGCGGCATCGGCGACCTTCCGGTCGACCGTGAACGTGCCGGCGGGGTCGATGTCACTCTGCCGCGCGCTGATCTCGCCGTCGTGCAGTGAGAGCAGTTCGGTCTCGGCCCCGACGCCGTGCAGTGCGCCACGGGGCTGTTCGAGTTCCACGCGTTCGACCCCGTCGGTGGCGAGAATGGCGACCTTGTGGCCGCGGAGTTCGTCGGTCATTGTTCGGCTCCTTGCAGAACGGCATGGCGGCCCGCGAAGGGCGCCCCGCCACGGCCTCTGTCGATCGCGGCGAGGGCCGTCGACAGGTCGACGGCCGCCCGGCGGCACCCTGTCGGGCACCCCTGCACCGCGGCCTCGGGCCCGGCACTGTGCGGGGTATCCCGCTTCGCGCGAAACATGCGCGAACGGCGGCAGAAACCTGAGCGAGCAGCGGGCCGCCAGGTCCCAGCGTCGTACGGTGCGGTCCCGGTCGCTGTGACCGGTGACCAGGACGGTACGCCCGTCGGCCACGCCGGTGACTGCCTGCACCGGCCCGGCAGCCGTGAGCGGCGGGCCGTGGGCCGCCCCCCGAGGCCAGGTCCCAGATCCGTACGGTCCCGTCCCGTCCACCCGCCAAAACCCGGACCCCGTACGCCGCCGGGGCCGTCCCGAGCGCCCCCGACCAGGCCGTACGGCACTCCGGCGGGGCGGCGGACTCCCGGCCCGTCACGAGGTCACTGATCCGTACCAGCGCGTCCTCGCCCAGGCTGAGGGCCAGGGTGCGGCCGGTCACGACCGCGGTGGTCACGGCGTGGACCGTGCCGTCGTGCCGGGTCAGCGGGCGGGCGGTCCGCGGACCTGTGGCCACGTCCCGGACGCGGACGGTCCCGTCGAGCATGCCGCCCCACGGCCAGCCGGTGTCCGCCCAGGGCGGCCGTGGCGAGCGCCGTCAGCGTCCCGTCGTGGCCGGTCGGCGCCGCCCCGGCCCGGCGAGCACGTTCAGCAGCCGCTCGTCCGCCTCCCGGCCGGTGGCCCAGGGGCGACCCGCCACGGTTGCGGCCTCGGTGGTGGCCAGGCCGGGCGGGCCGAAGCGGGCCGCCTCCAAGGCGCCCGTGAAGGCGGTGGCCATGGCCGGTGGGCTGAAGCGGGCCGTCTCCAGGGCGAGCAGCCGGGCCCGGGCAGCGGGCTGCGCGTGCCGCGGCAGGTGCAGCGGGGAGCGGTAGGCCGCCGCGACCCGCCGCTCCCTCGCCTGCGCACCGACGGCGGGCAGCACACGCAGCAGGTCGTCCGGTGGCGCGGCGGCCAGGAACGCCGCATCCGCCCAGGAGAGTGCGGGCACGGTCACCCGGATCTCGCCTTCTCAGTGGCTCTGTCGGGTGACCGTCAAAGGGGCAGGCGCCGGTGACCGCGGCGGGGGCCGCGGCCCGTTTCGGCGTCCAGTGCCAGCACGGTGCCCTTGCCGGTGCCGACGTAGACGATGCCGTCGGCGAGCGCCGGGCTCGTCCCGCCGTCGTCCAGCGCATGCCGCCAGCCGACCGCGCCGTCCGCCAGCGCGACCTTGAGCAGCCGCCGCCCCGCCTTGGCCGTGACGAGCCAGGCCGAGCCGCCGCTGATCGCGACCGACGACGCGCCGTAGGCGCTGGGCAGATGCCACGCCGGACGGCCGGAGTCGGCCCGGCAGGCGTAGGCGCCGCCGTGGCTGTCGCCGACGAGGACCAGGCCGTCGGAGACCGCCGGGGTGGCGTCGATCACCCCGGCCGCCTGGCTGGCCCAGCGGTGCTCGCCGGTGGCCGCGTCGTAGGCGTGGAGTTCGGCCCGTCCGGTGCCGGCGTACAGCGTGCCGTCGACGACGCTCGGGGTGCAGCAGGTCAGCTGGGTGTCGTGGCCGGCGTGGTGCCACAGCCGCCGTCCGCTCGTCGCGTCGAAGGCGCTCAACGCCCCCGTCGCGCCGTGCACATGGACCCGTCCGTCGGCCACCGCGGGGCCGGACGCCGATCCGTCGGGCAGCGGCGCCTCCCAGCACGGCTCGCCGGTCGCGGCGTCCAGCGCCTGCAGCCGGCTCTCGTCGCGCAGCGCACGGGCCGGGTTGCGGACGAGGTACACCAGGCCGCCGTCGGGCACCGGCGCGGCCGAACGCCCTACCGTCCGCTGCCAGCGTTCCCGCCCGTCGTCCGCGCCGATGGCGTGCAGGACGCCGTCGGTCCCGACGACGAACACCTGCCCGCCCGCGGCGGCCGGGCTGCCGGTGAGCCGGCTGCGGGCCGCGAACCGCCAGCGCGGCTCACCCGTGAACGCATCCAGTGCGTAGCAGTCGCCGTCGGTGCAGTTGACCAGGACGGTGCCGGCGCTGACGACGGGTTCGGCGATGACGGGGCCGCCCAGGGCGACGCTCCATGCCTCGAAGCCGGCCGGCGGCCGGCCACCGGGGAAGACGCCGGTGTGTGCCGCGTCGCCGCGGTACATGGCGGCCGGGGCCGCGGCGGTGGGCGCCGCGCCGGGTGCATCCGCGGACGGCGGCGCGGCGGGCCGATGAACGGCCGGCGCCGCGGCGGCGCCGCCGCCTTCGTCACCCGGGCGCGGATCGAGAAGGTCCGCCAGCCGGATCAGTGACCGCAGTTCCTCCAGCAGGGCCGCGTCGTCGTGGGTGAGCGGATCCGTTTCGGGCGGCCGCACCTGGCACAGGTGCTCGCCGTCCACCCGCCACGCGAGCCAGGACCGGTCGTCCGCGAACTCCCGCACGGCGGGTGTCAGCAGCCGTGCGGCGGCCGCGGGGTCCGCGGTCTCCACCACGTGGACCCGGTCGTAGGCCGGGTCGCCGATCTCGTGGAGGTGGCGGCCGGGTCGGTCGCGGACCACTTGTTTCAGCAACGGGACCATCGTGTCGACGGCCAGCCCGTGCCGGGAGACGGCGGTCAGCGGCAGCGCCGCGGACAGCTCCACCAGAAGCACGGTCTGCATGCCGTACCGCGGCTGCCGTGACCATCCGCGCGTGGGCGCGCTGTTCACGCAGTCGAAGACGGTGACCCGGCGCCCCTCCAGCGGCCCGCTGACCGCGAACCTGGCCGCCCACTCGCCTGTGGAAGCGCCGGTGACCGCGTCCCGCCAGCGTTCCAGGAGCGCGGGCTGCTCGTCCTCGTACGTCCATCCCTGCCGCTGCGCCCACTGCCGTCTGCTCTCGGCCTGCCGGCGCAAGTCGGTCCGCCCCGCCATACCCACCCCTGTCCGCCCCGTGAACCCTGTCGCTTCGACACTCCGCTGTGTGGTCGGGATGCCACTGTGTATCACGAGGGATGGTCATGTTCCGGTTCCCGGGTACCGCCTCGTGCGCGGGTGCGCTAGGGGCAGGGTTCGGTCTTCGGCACGGTGGTTCAACTCCGGTTGGTCCAGGGCGGTTTTGCGTTCCAGGCGGAAGGCGTGGTCGGGACGGCGGCCCGCCACGGCTGCCCGCCCCGGTCGGCGGGGCCCACCCCCGTCAGAGAAGTCCTTGCACCGGCCGCGAACTGCTCGACGGTCTCGGCGGGTACCCCCGCCGCGCGGCGCGGTCCGGCGCGGGACGGCGGGTGTGGGCCGGGTCGGTCTCGGGGTCTGTCCCGGGCCGGGTCGGCTCGCCGACGACCGCGCCTCACCCGGATGGCGGACGCCCCGCCCGGGACGACCGGGGCGCGGGCGGTCACCCGGTTGCCGCCTCCGGCGGGTGCGCCTTGAGTGGAGCCAGCAGGCTCGGGGCGACAGGCGCGGCAGGCACACCTGCCGGCAGCAGGCATCCGTACCAGCCGGGACCGGCCCGAACCGGAGGCATCATGTCCGACATCCCCCCGCCCATCACTCCGTACCTCGAACCCGCCGCCAGGGCCCTGGCCGAGGCCACCGACCCGCACCCCCGGATCTACGAGGTGCCGCCGGAGAAGGGGCGGGACATCCTCCAGGGGCTGCAGAGCGGCGAGGGCGTCAAGCGTCCGGAGGTCGACGAGGAGTGGGTGACCGTCGACGCGGGCAGGTGGGGGCGGGTGCGGACCCGAATCATCCGGCCCAGGGAGGCCACCGGCCCGCTGCCCGTGGTCTTCTTCATCCATGGCGCCGGCTGGGTGTTCGGCGACGACCTGACGCACGACCGTCTTTTCCGGGAACTGACCGTCGGGGCCGGGGCCGCGGGGGTCTTCCCCGTCTACGACCGCGCCCCGGAGGCGAAGTACCCCACCCAGGTCGAGCAGAACTACGCGGTGGGCCAGTGGCTCGCCAAGCACGGTGCCGAGCACAGCCTCGACGCCGGCCGGGTGGCAGTGGCCGGCGACTCCGTCGGCGGCTGCATGTCGGCGGTCTTCACGCTGATGAACAAGGAACGCGGCGGCCTCGACCTCAAGGCGCAGGTCCTGCTCTACCCGGTCACCGACGCCGATTTCGACACCCCGTCCTACCGGCAGTTCGCGGAGGGCTACTACCTCAACCGCGACGGCATGATCTGGTTCTGGGACCAGTACTCCGCGCCCGCCCAGCGGACCGAGCCGCACGCGGCGCCGCTGCGGGCCGGCCTCGACCAGCTCCGGGGCATGCCCACCACCCTCGTCATCACGGATGAGGCGGACGTCCTGCGGGACGAGGGCGAGAAGTTCGCCAACCGGCTGCGCGAGGCGGGCGTGGAGGTCACCGCGGTCCGCGTGGGCGGCATGGTCCACGACTTCATGATGCTGGACAGCCTGCGCGACACCCATGCCGCGCGGGTGGCCCGCCACCTGGCCGTGCGGACCCTCCGCAAGGCCCTGCACGGCAGCTGACGGGACGGACGGCGGCCGACGAGTGGCCGGGGCCGCCGGACGCGCGGCACGCCTCGGCACCCGGCCACGCCCACGGAACGAACCGGCGCTTCGTTCCTCGGGAACCTCGGGAGGAGGCAGCCCCCGCCGAGAGCGGGAGCAGACAGCGAGCCGGCTGACGGAGGACACGGCGGCCCGGACCGGCGGAGGAGTCGGCCGGTCCGGCCCCCCGGAGAAAACGGCAGGCTCAGGACGTCAGCCGCGCCAGCACCGAGCGCATCGCCCGGCGGACGGCCTCGCGTGATTCCTCGGTGACGTCGGCGGTCTCGAAACCGTGCCGGCCGTGCGGCACGTCGACAATCTCGCCGTCCACGCCGTGCGGCCCGGCCGCGGTCAGGAACTCCTCGACGGTGGCGGCGATCTCGGGCGTCTCCCGGCCCGCCCTGACGAGCACGACGGGCGGCGTGCCCGCGTGCGCCACCGCGTCCGCCGGCCGGAACCGGCGGCCCGGCAGCCCCCAGTTCGGCAGCGGCGCCAGGACCGGGTAGCAGGCCGCGAGGCAGCGCAGCCAGGCCGGGGGCGTCCGCAGCCAGTCCGCCATGAGCAGTCCGCCGCCGGAGAAGAACCACAGCGCGACCCGGTCCGCGGCCACCCGTGGATCGGCCCGCACCCGCTCCACCGCGGCGGCCACGTCCGCGGCGGCGCGCTCGTAGTCGGCGACGTCGTGCAGCCGGTGGTCGAGGGTCACGCCCACCACGCCCTGTGCCGCGGCGTACCGGGCATAGCCGACGAGGACCGGCCAGTCCCTGGGGGTGGGACGGGCACCGGCGGGCAGCGGGCCACCGTGCACGAAGACCACCGCCGGCCGTGGACCGGGAGCGTCCGGCACGTACAGGTCGACGTTCTCCGAGCGCTCACGCGGGAGTTCGGGCACCTCCAGAAGGAACGGCCGCTGCGCGGGATGTCGGGCGGCGTCGGCAGGCGTCAGCCGGTGCCCTTCGCCCGCCGCGGCCCGGAGCAGCACCTCGGCCAGCTCGGCGGGGCGGGACAGCATCGGCCAGTGTCCGGTGGCCAGTTCGAAGAAGGTCACCCGCGGGTCCACGAGCGCGGCCAGGGCGGGGTCGCCGAAGTCCACCAGCTTCTGGACCAGTTCGATGCCGGCGCCGTTCCCGGTGCACAGCACCCCGGTGGTGGGCACCGCGGCCGCCGCACCGGTCAGCCGCAGCGGCTGGAGCAGGGTGCCCGGCGGCTGCGGCACGGCTCGGGCGGTGAGCCGTGCCAGCGCCGCGTCGGTGATCCCTTCGGTGCTGCCCCAGCGCTGCCACTCGGCCGGGGACGCGGGCGCCGGCACCGCGCCGGGCTCCCCTGCCGCGCCGTCGGCCAGCCGCGCCCGCAGTTCCCGGTCGGGTACCGCGGCCAGGGCCGGAACGCCGTCCTGCGGCAGTACCGCGTCCACACACACGATCCGGGCGACGCGCTCCGCTCGCAGGTCGGCGGCGCCCAGCGCCGGATGGACCCCGTAGTCGTGGCCGACCAGCACGATCTCCTGGCCGGCCGCGGGGTCCACCGCGTCGATCGTGGCGACCACGTCCACGACATGTGTCTCCAGGTCGACACGGGAGCCCGCCCCGCCGCCCGCGGCCCCCGGCCCGGTGAGGGCGACCGGGTGTGCCTCGGCACCCGCCCCGGCCAGCCGCGCGGCTGTCTCCGCCCACACGTGTGCGCCGGTGAACACACCTGGTACCAGGATGAATACGGTCATGGTCATCTCCTCGGCACGCGATCGTCGCGGACCGGCCCCGTCGCCCGGTCCGCGCTCGCCGGTACCTTAGGAACTCCCCCGGAGGGAGATTCAACTGTCATGTCGTACGACGGCCTGTGGAGCATCGGCGAACTGGCCGAGCACGCGGGCGTCACCGTCAAGACCGTCCGCTTCTACTCGGACCGCGGTCTGCTGCCGGAGACCGCCCGCAGCGTCGGCGGGCATCGCCGCTACGGCCCCGGCGCGCTGGAGCGGCTGCGGCTGATCCGCGCGCTGCGCACCCTCGATCTGCCAATCCCCCAGATCCGCCGCATCCTCGACGAGGAGTGCGAGCGGAACGGCACGGTGGACGGGATGGGCGGGGAAAGCGGCGGAGGTGGCGCGCTGGAGAACGCCGTCGCCGGGCGGCTGCGCGACCTCGGCTCCCAGCTCTCGGCCCTGCGCTGGCGGGAGGCGGCGCTGCGGCTGGTGCAGGAGTCGCCGCCCGGGCTGCGGGCCGAGCGGCTGCGGCTGGTCGGTGCGCTGGCCGTGCCGCCGAGCACGGCCCCCCTGGTGCGGTTCTGGCGTTCCTGGCTGCCGCCGCGGATGCCGGCCCCGGCGGTCGCGGCGTTCCTGGACGTGGCCGTCCCGCCGCCGCCGGACGACCCCGCACCGGAGCAGGTCCTCGCCTTCGCCCGGCTGAATGCCCTGACGACAGGCCCCTGCACCGGCTCGGAGCCGTGCCGGCCCGACGCGCACAGGGCGGCGGGCGTCCGTGCGGTGGCCGGGCTCTACGCCGGACTCGCCGAGGCGTACGACCTGGCGGGGGCGCACCTGCGCCGGGGCCGGCAGCCGCATCCCGGCGAGGCACTGGACGGTTTCGTGGCCGCGTACACGAGTGCCTACGGCACCCGCGACACTCCCGGCTTCCGCCGTCTGCTGGCGGACCGGCTCGCGGCCGATCCGAGGATCGACCGGTACTGGGAGCTGACGGCCACGGTGCTCACCCCGCCCGGTCACCGGCCGGAACCGACTCCCGGGTCCGCGCACGACTGGCTGCTCGCGGCGCTGACCGCGCAGAACGCGACGCGGCGCTGAGCCGCCGCCCCGGCACCCACGGCGGCCGTCCGGCCGTACTCGCGCGCGGTCATCTCCGCACGAGATGACTGTCATCCAAATCCATCGCCGTGGACAGGGAAGCAAAGCGCACCGCCACGCGCTGGTGAAGCCGAGGGCATCGACGAAGCTGCTCGCCCCAGACCCCGGCTCGCCCCGAGGAAGGCATTGTGTCCACTCCACCTGATCTGAGCGCTCTGCGCCGTCCACCCACGGATACTCCCGGCACCCCCGGCGCTCCCGCCGCCTCCGGCGTGCCCGGCTGGCTGGTCGCCCTGCTCGCCGTCTCCACCGGCATGACCGTCGCCAACCTCTACTACGCCCAGCCCCTGCTCGCGTCGCTGCGCGGCGTGTTCGGCGTCAGTACGGACACCGCGGGCCTGCTGATCACCCTGACCCAGATCGGCTATGTCATCGGCATGCTGTTCCTGGTCCCGCTCGGCGACCGGCTGGAGAAGCGCAACCTGATCACCGTGTTGCTCGTGGTGACCACCGCCGCCCTCGTGGCCGCGGGCCTCGCGACCGGCTTCCCCATGCTGCTGGTCGCCTCGCTGGTCAGTGGCGCCACCTCCGTCGTCGCCCAGATCCTGGTCCCATTCGCCGCGAGCATGGCTCCCGACCACATGCGCGGCCGGGTCGTGGGCCGGGTGATGAGCGGTCTGCTCACCGGTATCCTGCTCTCCCGGACGCTGAGCAGCCTGGTCTCCGGTGTGGCCGGCTGGCGCGTCGTCTACCTCGGTTCCGCGGTCCTGATGGCGGTGCTGGCGGTGGCACTGCGGGTGGCGCTGCCCCAGCAGGCGCCCACCATCTCCGTGCCCTACCGCCAGGTGCTGCGCTCCACCGCCTCCCTGGTGCGCGCCCACCCCGCGCTGCGGCGCCGCGGCCTGTACCAGGCGGCGATGTTCGGTGCCTTCAGCGCCTTCTGGACCACGGTGTCCTTCGTCCTGACCAGTCCGCCGTTCGACTACTCCGACGTCGGGGTGGGCATCTTCGCGCTGGTCGGCGCGGCCGGTGCGGGCATAGCCCCGCTCGCGGGGCGCTGGGCGGACCGCGGGCTGGTCCGGCCGCTGACCGGCGGCGCGTTCCTCCTCGCCGCGGGGGCGTTCGCCATCGCGGGGTTCGGACAGCACAGCATCTGGTTCATCGCCCTGGCGGCCGTGCTCCTCGACATGGCCGTGCAGAGCACCATGATCCTCGGCCAGCACACCATCTACCAGCTCGACCCGCACGCCCGGGCCCGCCTCAACTCGGTCTTCATCGCCACCTTCTTCTTCGGTGGCGCCCTCGGGTCCCAGCTCGGCTCGATCGCCTACCACGCCGACGGATGGGGCGTGGTGAGTGCGTTCGGCGCGGCGCTGCCGCTCCTGGCGCTCCTGTACTGGTTCAGCGAACGCCGCGCCGCCGAGCGGTCACCGCAGCCCGGGTGAGCCGGCCGGGCCACGGCGGCCGGCGCCCGGCGGGGTGAGCCCCGGCCGGGCGCCGGTCCGTTCCTGCTCCCGGTGGCAGCCAGGTGTCCGGCTCACCGGCGGCCCCGGTGAGCCGGGCACGGCGTTCCGGGTGCCGCCGGCGCTCGAACCCCCGGTGGGCGCCCTGCCGGGGGGTCAGCTGCCGGCCGGCCTCGGTGCCACCACGCAGTTGGACTTGCCCGATTCCAGTGCTCCGTTGACGGCGGTCACGCAGAACTCGTAGTGCCACACCCCCGGGAACAGGTACGCGATCCCGTGGCTCGTGTCCTGGCCGATCCATTCGTCGGCCGTGGACTGGCTGCCGTCGTCGATGTTGCGGACCCAGACCCGGTACCCCGCCGCCTGGGCGGAGCCGGTCCAGTTCAGTTGGACGGTCGTCGCGTCGGTGGACGTCACCTTGAGGCCGGCCGGTGGACGGGAAACCGCCGCCGGCCGCGTTCCAGGTGGCGACGGCGCCCACATAGCAGTGGCCGGGCTTCAGGTCGTCCACGTGGACGGACTTGTCGCGGGTTCCGACGCTGTTGAGGAACGTACCGGGGTCGTCGAGGTCATAGGTGAGGGCCTCGTAGCGGTCGATGCGATGCCGTCGGTGTAGGGGCCACTCGGGATGCCCCTCACGATGTCGACGCCGGTCGCGGTGGGTCGGGTGACCACGCCGACAGGACCGGCCGCGGTCTTCGGGTGGGCCGTGGCGCTGACGGTGTCCGACCAGGCCGACTCCACTCCGTCCCCGGTGTCGGTGCGGACCTGGTACTCCCGCTTCTGGCCCTCGATGATCCAGGTGTCGTCGTAGCGGTTGGTGGAGACACGCAGGTTGTCGCCCCAGTCGGCGGCGCGGGCCTCGTCGACCAGTGACTTCACGCTGGCCAGGGTGCCCGGGGCGTCGCTGACGAACCAGCCCATGTCGTTGAAGCCCAGGCCGACGAGCAGCAGATCCGGCTGGTACTTCTCGACCTGTGCCCTGATCAGGCTCTTGTCCTGGGCTGCCCGACGCCCCCAGACCGCGAAGTGGTCGCTGTCGAAGTCCGCCGCGTCCTTGGCGTAGCCGCCCGACGTCCTGGGTGGGACCGGGACGGGCTCCGGCTCGCCCGGGAGCCGGGCGGCGCGGGGGCGGCCGGGGCGTCGGGCGGCATCGTGCCGTCGTAGGGGCCGACGAAGTCGACCGCCAGGTGCTGCTCGCGGAACCACTGCCACAGGCGGTAGCGCCAGGTGTAGTCGCCTTCGTGCCCCTAGGTCATGGATCGTGAACTGCAGCCCGGAGTCGTCCTTGTTGGCCCTGGCCCGGATGTCGAGGGAGCGGATCCCTGTGTTCAGCTGGGTGGTCAGGGTCTCGGCGCTGAAGCCGTGGGACTCCTGCGTCTTGGTGATGCTGGTCGTGACGGCCTCGCAGTTGCCCTCGCCGGCCGGGTCGTCGGCCTGCCCGCACAGGGCGAGGCTGTCGTGGGTCCCGGGGACCGAGAGCCAGGCGAGGCTGGTGGCGTCCGGAACGCCGGACATCCAGGTGCGGTTGGCCGGGGAGGCGCTCTCGATGGAGTTGTAGTAGTCGTTCGCCCGGGCGGTGCCGCCGGCGACGACGAGCAGGGCCACCGCCAGGGCAAGACCGGGGACGGCACCGAGCAGCTCGCGTCTGGCCTGGGGTGCGGGTGAAGCCATGACCGACATCGTGGTCCTTCACTCGCTGGGGGCCGGGAGAACGTTGCTGTCCGGGGTATGTGACCCCGCTGTGCGTCCCACGGCGCGAGAGCGGTCACAGCCGCGTATCGGTGGGGCGGTCGGCCACGGATCCCGGGCTCGGACGACACGTCGCGCAGGTGGCCGGAGCCGGACGTTCCGGCGGTCGCGGGCCGCGCCGCCGGTACGCTCCACCTGGTGACGGGGCGGGCAAGGGGAAAAGGAGCGGGCAGCGGGATGACGGATACCGGGGAACGGACCGGGCGGACGGCAGGGCGTCTGTGGGCACCGCTGGCACACCGGTCCTTCCGCAGCCTGGCGGCCGGGCGGCTGCTGGTGTACTTCGCCAACGCGATGGCCCCGGTCGCCCTGGCCTTCGCCGTGCTGGACACGACCGGCTCGACGACGGACCTGGGGCTGGTGGTCGGTGCGCGTTCGGTGGCCAACGTGGCGCTGCTGCTGGTCGGCGGGGTGGTCGCCGACCGGGTACGGCGCACGCTGGTGCTCCAGGGCTCGGCGCTCGGCGCGGCCGCGGTGCAGGGGGCCATCGCCGCGAGCGTGCTGCTCTCGGCGACGTCGATCCCGTTGCTGATGGTGCTCAGCGTCCTCAACGGCGCGCTGGCCGCCCTGTCGTTGCCGGCGTCCGTGGCACTGACCCCGCAGACGGTGCCACCGGAGTTGATCCGCCCTGCCAACGCCGTGCTGCGGATGGGCACCAATCTGGGTGCCATCGCGGGTGCGTCCCTGGCGGGCGTGGTGGCGGCCGTCATCGGGCCCGGCTGGGGCCTGGCGGGCAACGCGGTGGCGTTCTGCGGTGCGGCGGTGTGCTTCCTGGGCGTGCGGGTGCCCGGCGCGGCCGGGAAGCCCGCACCGGGCGGGCGGGTCCGTCCGCTGCGTGAGCTGCGCGAGGGCTGGCGGGAGTTCACCGCCCGCCGCTGGGTGTGGCTCGTGGTCCTGCAGTTCATGGTGGTCAACGCGGTGGTCGCGGGCGGCGTGCAGGTGCTCGGCCCGGACATCGCCGACGACACGTTCGGCCGCGGGCTGTGGGGCGCGGTTCTGGCCGCTCAGATGGCGGGCGCCCTGGTCGGCGGGATCCTCGCGGCCCGCTCCCGGGTCCGCCACGCGCTGCTGCTGGGTGTGGCGCTGACGGCGGTGGAGGCGGTGCCGCTGGTGGTCCTGGCCCAGGCTCCGTACGCCCTGCTGGTGGGCATCGCCATGTTCGCCAACGGGCTGGCGCTGGAACAGTTCGCGGTCGCCTGGGACGTCTCGCTGCAGGAGAACGTCCCGCACGACCGGCTGGCCCGCGTGTACGCCTATGACGCGCTGGGCTCCTTCGTGGCGCTCCCCCTCGGCGAGATGGCCGCGGGCCCGCTGGCCCAGCGGCTGGGCACCGGCCCCACGCTCATGGGCGGGGCCGCCCTGGTGGCGGTCGTCACGGCGGCGGCCCTGTGCAGCCGTCAGATCCGCACCCTGACGACGGGCCGCGCCCCCGCGGCGGCCGGCAGTCCACGGCCGGCCGAAACCCCCGGCATACCCGGGGCTCCGGAAGCGGGCGAGACGCCGAAGATGGCCGAGGCCGCGCCGCGGTGACGGCCGTACCGGCCCGGACGTCATCGGTGCGGGTCGGTTCACACGCGGGCCTGCGGTGCCGCGGCAGGCGGAGTGCGCCGGTCGCGGGCGGAGTGCGCCGGTCGCGGGCGGAGTGCGCCGGTCGAGGGGGGCGGCGTCACGGGGTCCGGTCCCCGGCCCGGAACGGCACGGGAGAGGGAACCGGACGTCGCGACAGGGCGAATGCCGCCTGTCGGCACATTAGGGTTGGTCCGTGACGGCAGGAATCTCCCTGGCAACCAGGCAACGGTCCCTCGGCGACCCGGACATCTGCTACCCGCTGTGGCCACCGCGCACCCACGGCTGTCCGCGTACCAGCACGAGCCGCGTCTCCTATCCCGTCGAGGTCGACTACGACTACGACCAGGCACCGACCGCCCTCTTCTCCGCCGCTCGCACCCCGCGCCGCGCCGAAGGGCTGGACCGGTGGGCGCCCTTACTCCCGCCGCTCACCGCGCCGGGGCTGGGCGAGGGCGGCACTCCGCTGATCGAGTTCGAGCCCGGGATCTACCTCAAGGACGAGTCGCGCAACCCCACTTGGAGCCACAAGGACCGGCTGAACCGCTGCACCACGAGCGCCGCGCTGGGCGTCGCGGCGCCGGGGATCGTGGTAGCGTCCTCCGGCAACCACGGGGCGTCCGCGGCCGCTTTCGCCGCCCGGGCGGGCCTGCGGTGCGTCGTGTTCACCGGTCTCGATCTGCCGCCGGCCGTGGACACGTTCCTGAACGCCTACGGCGCGGTGGTGCTGCCGGTGCCGAGGGCGGCACGCTGGCCGCTGATGCGGCAGGTCGTCGACCGCATGGGCCTGCACCCGGTCAGCAACCTCACCCCCACGCACACCGGACATCCCTTCGGGCCCGAGGGGTACAAGACGATCGCCTACGAGATCTTCCAGGATCTCGGCGTGCCCGAGGCCGTGTTCGTGCCCACCGGTTACGGCGAACTCCTCTTCGGTGTCTGGAAGGGCTTCGCCGAGTTGCGCCGGCTCGGTCTTGCGGACCGGCTGCCGCGTATCTTCGCCTGCGAGCCGGCCGCCGCCGCGCCGCTCGCGCAGGCGATGCGGCAGGGCGTCGCCGCGGCCCGGGTCGAGGTGTCACCGACGGCGGCGTACTCGATCGTCTCCGCGGTCAGCGGCTATCGCGGTGTGCTCGCCGTCCGGGGCAGCGGGGGCCGGGCGCTGGCACTGGACGACGGCCGGCTCGAAGCGGCCCAGGCGGAGCTGGCCCGGGCCGGCCTGTGGACGGAACTCTCCGGCGCCGCCGGGCTCGCGGGGCTGCGCAGTGTCGGCGACGTCGGCACGCCGGTGGTCTGTGTCTCCACCTCCAGCGGGTTCAAGGACGCGGGCGTCGGGTCCCGGACCACCGAGGCGGTCGAGCCGGAGTGGGACCAGGTGTGCCGCAGGCTGCGTGCCGCGGGCTTGCGCGACTGACTGCTCCGGGCCGGCCGGCGAACCGCACGCGGGGTTCGTCCGGACCGTCCGGGCACCGGTGAGGCGCGGGTACGCGAGGAGTCGTCGGGAGAGCGCGGTGTCGGTCAGGCGTCCGTCGCCACAAGTGCGGCCTCGCGGGCGCGTTCCGCCTCGGCCTCGTGTACGACACGGGCACCCCGGTCCGGTTCGGTGTCCAGCCTGACCAGCGCCGCGGGTGTGGCGATGGCCGGCAGCACGTGGTTGTACAGGAGGGACACCCGCTCGCTGAGGTCGTTCCAGCGGGAACTCACCTCGGAGTACGCCTGTGTGCCCAGCCAGGCCCCGAAGAAGCACTCGGCGGTCTGTCCGGGCTCCACGTGCGGCAGCACCTCGCCCCGTTCCCTGGCCTCGGTGAGCAGCGCGGTCGACATCTCGATCCAGGCCGGCCAGGCGCTGCCGAACCGGGTGCTGCCCTGGAGGCCGCCGGAGAGGCGGATGCCGGCCAGCAGGATCGCGTCCCGGGGCACCCGGTGGGCCAGCGTCATCCCGTAGTCCACCCACTCCTGGAGCTTCAGCTCGCGGGGCACGCGGTAGTCGCTGGTGACCTGCGCCTTGATCACACCGCGCGCCAGGGCCTCCTTGGAGTCGAAGTGGAAGTACAGGGCCCCCTTGGTGACCCCGGCCCGCTCCAGGATCTCCGCGATGGTCGCCGCCGCGTAGCCGCGCTCGGCGAAGACCGAGGCCGCGGCCTCGACAACAGCACGGCGGGTCCGTACCGCACGCTCCTGCCGTGCCACAGGACCCCTCCTTTGGTGAAAACCAAACCGAATGTGACGCACCTTACCCCAATCCGCTGCTACCGCCCGGTCACGTCCCGGACGGTGGCTGCGGAGCCGAAGTCCCTGGTACGGACGGTGCTTCGGACGCCGGTGGGGCCGCGGCCGCCGACGCCCGGAGCGGCGCCTCGCAACCGCCGGGAGGAACCGGCACCGGGCCGGACCACCACCCGGCGGCGCGGTGCCGGCGACGCGGCCGCGCCCGGGCTGCAGCCGACTCCGGGCGATGTACTGGCGCGGGCCCGGCCCGAGGCCCGGCAGCGGGCAGCGGTAACACGTCGGACACCGTGCGGCATTGACGCGTATTCGTCATGATCATAGGCTTCCCGGCCATCGCCTCTGGTCCGGCGCCGCACCCGCGCGTCAGGTCGTCACGCACGGACGCGCCCGTCGCGGCCCCGTGCGCCGCGGGCCTAGGGGCGCGGTTCGACCCGTACCACACCTGCACCACCCGTAGTCAGCACTCCGGAGGAGCATGTGAAAAGACGTCGTGCGGCCACCTGGGCCGCCACCTTCGCCACCACCCTTGCGTTAACCGCCGCGCTCACCCACACCGCCACCGCGGCACCCGCGACCACGGCGCAGAGCCGGACGGGGCAGCCGGCCGCCGTGAGCGGCCCGGTCACCCACGCGCAGAACGACCGCGTCCCGGAGGGCTCGGTCTGGACGCAGGAATACTTCCCGTCCTCGGACCGCTCAGGCACCGAACTGCACGCCGACGTCCTGCGGCCCGAGGGCCTGGCCGAGGGTGCGAAAGTGCCCGTCATCCTGTCGGTCGGTCCGTACTTCTCACACACCGGGCAGGCCGTGCCGGAGGGCTGGACGCACACCGGCCCCTCCGCCCGGTTCCAGGACTTCATCAAGGGCACCGACCTGTTCACGCACGGCTACGCCTTGGTCATGGTCGACCTGCGCGGCTACGGCGGGTCCACCGGCTGCCTCGACTGGGGCGGCCCCGGTGAACAAGCCGACGTCAGGGCGGCCATCGACTGGGCGGCGCGCCAGCCGTGGTCCACCGGCGCGGTGGGCATGTACGGCCAGTCCTACGACGCCAGCACGGGCCTCATAGGCAACGACCTGGACCAGAAGGCGCTCAAGGCCGTCGTCGCCCAGGAGCCCATATGGGACATGTACCAGTACATCTACTCGAACGGTGTGCCTCGCCCCCATGTCACCGGCACCTCACACGCCTACAACCTCATCGCCACGCTCGCCCCGTTGGCGGACGACGACCCGCGGTACCAGGCCAACGCCCGGTGGGAGGACACCCATCCGGAGTGCCTGACGGAGAACTCGGCCGGGTATCAGATCGCCGACCAGCAGGACGAACACTGGACCTCCCGTGACCTGGCGAAGATGGCCAAGGGCACCGACACCCCGCTGTTCGTCACCGAGGGCTTCATCGAGAACAACACCAAGCCCGAGGAGATGCAGGAGTACCTCGACAACCACGAGGGCCCGGAGCGCGGCTGGCTCGGCCAGTGGAACCACGTGAGCGGCGGCGACCGGGTCGGTGACGGGCGCCTGGCCATGGGCCGCGAGGGCTGGTACGAGGAGACGCTGTCCTTCTACGACCAGTACCTCAAGGGCGTCAAGCCGACGGCCCCCTACCCGGCCTACGCCGTCGAGGACTCCACCGGCGCCTGGCGCAGCCAGCGGACCTGGCCGGTGGTGGAGCAGTCCGCCACGCTGCCGCTCGGCGGCGGCTCGTACGTCGACGACGGCGGCGCCGCCGCCCGCGCGGCGCTCGCCGCGGCCGGCGAACCGGCGCCCGAGGCGCCTCGGCAGCCGTCCGGCGACTGGGACATGGAGCACGCGCCCCCGATCGAACCGGCCGCGCCCGAGGGTCTGACCCGCAACGCGGCGCGGCTTCAGGCATCCGGCCAGGTCACGTCGAGCTTCTTCGTGTGGTCCGAGCCGGTCCGGCAGTCCGTGCGCGTCACCGGCACCCCGCAGGTCTCGCTGACCGCCAAGGGCACGGGCAACATCATGCTCAAGCTCTACGACGTCGCCCCGGACGGCACGGCCGTCATGTTCGACGAGCAGGTCTCGCTGCTGGACTCGGGCCGGATGACCGTCGACCTCAAGGCGACCGACTGGACCCTGGCGGCCGGACACGTGCTGGCCGTGGAGATCGGCTCCATCCAGACCGGTTCGTGGCTGGACACTCCTTCCGGCGAGACGATCTCGGTCGAGGGGGCACAGGTGAAGCTCTCCCTGGACGACCCGGCGGACGACATCGCCACCGGCGGTGACCGTTCCCCGTATCTGGACACCTACGTGGACTACTACACGACGGAACTGCCCGCCGGACTCCCGACGTTCACGGTGCCGACCGGCGGCAGCCGCTGACCTGACGGCCGGTGCCCGGCCGCCGCGGCCTTCGGGTGCGTCCCGCAACGGCGGCCGGCACCGGCCCTCCGCACGTCCGTGGGTGGATGGCGGCATCGGCGCGGCGCGGTGGCCACGGCTCCGGAAGGACCGGGCGCGACGTGCGGTCCGGCACCGGGCCCGGCCGTGCCGGCGACCCGCAGGCGAACGGTGTTGCCGGGTGACGCGGATCCCGCTCGGTTCAGTGGACGACGGACACGATCCGGCACACGGCTTCGGCGAGCCGGTGTTCCCCGTCGACCCGTGCCCGGGACAGGGCAGTGGCGGGCTCGATGCCGCGGGTGCACAGCAGCCAGGCGGTCTCGGCGTCCATGCGCACCGACGCGGCCGGCCGGTCGCCGGGCGGTTCGGCGAGCGACCAGTGGTCCGCGGTCGCGGTGGCGGCCCACCGGCCACCGGCCGGGCCCTCGACGACCACGTGGACCTCGGTTCCGACGGGCGCCGCCGTAAGGCGCAGTGTGTGCGGCAGGGCCCGCATGAACGTGTCCAGAACCGTGGACAGGGAGCGTGGTTCGGGGTCGGTACCGCGGCCGAGTGCCCGGCGGATCTGCTGCCGGTGGGTCCAGAACTCGGTGAACTCCCGGGCGATGTCCAGCCAGGCCGGCGCCGGGTCCGCCCCCGCCCAGGACACACCCAGGGCGGGTGCTTGCAGGTCGGCCAGGGCGAATCGACCGGCCACCCGGGTCCCGGCCGCCTCCAGGGCGGCGACGAGCGAGACGGGGCTGTCGTGGGCGCGGCGGTCGACCCATTCCTGGTTGGTCCGGTGGATGAACGCCTCCAGCGTCTCTCCGGGCCGGAAGACCCGTTGGTATCCGTCGGGCGCGGCGCCGAGGCGGCCGTAGCAGTCGCCGAGTATGTGGGCGGCCAGGTCGTGCACGGTCCAGCCCGGTACGGCGCTCCTCTCCCAGTCGGCAGGCCGCAGGCCCCGCAGGGTGTCGAGGAGCGCCGCCGACTCGGGGCCGAACAAGGGCCGGGCGTCGATCGGATCGCCCAGCCGGCGGGTGCCGGGCGGGTTGTGGTACTCGGGACTCATGCCGGAAGCCTTGCAGCCGTCGGCACCGGGCCGCCACTGGATTGCCGCCGCCAAAACACGGCGCTCCGCGGCGCCGGGACCCGGGCGCGGGAGGGCGGCTGTCACGACGGTCCCGGCGCACGACGGCGTCAACGGGGCGCTCGGACCGGGGCGGCCGACCAGGGTGATCGGCTCATGCGCACCACGTCGGCCGTCACGCCTGCGTCGGTGCCATGCGGGTAGCGGTTCGCGAGGCGGCGGGCCGCCCACCGCTCCCCGGCGCTCACTCCTCCCCGAGCGCCCGTTCCTCCCCCAGCGCTCGTTCGTACGCCAGCAAGGTGTCGATGAACATCCGCCGCTGGGCCGCCGTCAGCGGCTCCAGTGCCTTGCGCCAGGCGCCGGCGCCCTGGCCCAGCCACGCGTCGATGGCCTCCCGGTGCGCGTCGGCGAGACTGACGATCTTGCGACGCCGGTCCGTCTCGTCCTCGCGCCGCTCCAGCACCCCTTTCTGACTCAGCTCGCTGACCAGCAGGCTCACCGTCGTCGGCGCGACCTCCAGCCGGGCGGCCAGTTCGTTGATGCTCATCGGACCGTCGAACAGCAGATATGCCAGAAGGGACAGATGCCGCGGGGCCAGCGCCATCGACTGCAGCCCCACCGGCGCCGGGATCCGCTTCGCCCGGCCGACCATGCGCGGCATGAGCAGGAGCAGCGCCCGGATCGCCTCGTCGACACCCGGACCGGAGCCGCTCCGACCGGGACTGTCCGGACCTGATCCGTCCGGATCGTCGCCACCAGGTCCGGAGGCGTCCGGTCCGGGGTGACCCCGCCCCCGATCGCCTGGGCCGGGGTCGTCGTGCGCGCGGGAGTCGATTGACACGCCCCACACCTCCAGATAGCTTTGCCTACAAAGGTGCTTTGTTTTCAACGCAAATGCGTTCGCACCTGCCGATGCTAGTGGAGGGACCTTCCGCATGCCCGAACGGCACACCTCGACGGCCGTGTTCAACCAACAGGTCATCGACGAGTTCCGGGCGAAGGCGGCCGGGTCGGCGGCACGTTCGCCGGGGCGTCCCTGCTGCTGCTCACGACCACCGGCGCCCGAACCGGCCGCCCCCATACGACCCCCTTGGTCCATGCCCGGGACGGTCACCGGCTCCTCGTCTTCGGCTCCGACGGCGGCGGTTCCCACCGCCCCGCCTGGTACCACAACCTTCTCGCCGACCACCGCGTCACCGTGGAGATCGGCACCGGGGAAGCCACCGTCGAGCGGTACCCGGCCGTGGCCGACGTGCTCCAGGGCGCGGAGCGTGACCGGCGGTTCGGGGACCAGTGCCGGCGCGACCCGGCCTTCGCCGCCTACGCGGCGGCCACGTCCCGGGTCATTCCCGTCATCGCCCTGACCCGTGCCGCCGAGGACGCGGTGCCGGGGAGTATGTCCGCCGAACGCGCCCGCGCCCTCGGGGAGTTCCTGCTGCGGGTCCACGGGGAGCTGCGCGGGCACATCGCCGCGCTGCTCGACGCGATCGACACCCGTCGGCCCGCCCCCGCGGACCGGACGGCCCCGGCCCTCGGCCGGCAACTGGCCGCCCGCTGCCTGGCCGTGTGCGGTGCGCTGCACGAGCATCACACCAACGAGGACGGCGCGTTCAGCGGCTTCGAGCAGCAGTGGCCCGAACTGGCCCCGTTGTTCGCGCGGCTGCGGGCCGAGCACCGCAGCGTGGCCACGAGCCTGACCGGCGTCGAAGCCCTCGCCGAACGGCTGGCGGGTGCTCCCTGCGGCGCGGAGACCGAGCGGCTGCGCGCCGACCTCACCCGGCTGACCGAGCAGGTGGAAGCACACTTCCGGCACGAGGAGGAACAGTTGCTGCCCGTGCTGTTCGCTGCGGGCCAGGCGTACGGCACCGAGAGGCCGGGGCCCGTGCCGGACCGTTCAGACGCTCAGCGCGACGGCGGCGCCGACGCCCCCGAGGCCGAGGGCGAGGGCCGCTTCGGGCCAGCCGCCCGCGCGCCACGGGAAGAACCGGTCGAGGGCCAGCCGGCCCGGCCCGACGGCGGCGAGGGCGAGGGCCACGACGCAGATCGCCACGTTGTACTCGACGCCCCCGTTCTGGTCCCACAGGCCGTGGGTCCCGCTGACGGTGACCATGGCGTTGATCATCACGCCGACCACCGCGGCGGAAGCGAGCGGGACGAACAGTCCGAGAGCCAGGCTCAGGCCGCCGAGAAGCTCGGAGAGGGAGCCGATCACGGCGTAGACCTCACCCGGGGGTGCAGGGCCGGATCCCGGTCGGCCCGCCCGCGGCCCGCCGCCGGCCGACGCAACCGTACCGGCAGGTCCCCCTCCACCGCGCGAGGCCGCCCGATAGGACCGGACAAGCAGAGTTCCCCTGCATTTCAGCACGAGTTGAGCAGCGAACTTTACCGTTTCATTTATGTCGCAGAGATCGCTCAGCACCTTCTCGGCGGGGCTGCTCGCCGCCGCCGCACTGGTCGCCGGGGTCGTCGTCACCCCGGCCGACGCCGACCCCACCACATCCGGCGCCATCGCGCCCGGCGCCATCGCGCCGCAGAACCGGACCGTGCTGGCCGAGGACTTCTCCCGTTCCGCGCTGCCCGCCGGGTTCACCGCCGTGGAGGGCACCTGGCAGGTCAAGGACGGCCGGCTGTACGGCACTTCGGCCAACGCCGGCCAGCAGAGCCGCATCACGTTCGGCGAACACCTCGACGACTTCCGCATCGAAGTGACCGCACGGTTCGAGTCCGCGAACGACGCCGCCCGCTGGACCGCGATGGGCCTGGACGTCCCCGCCGACGGCGCCGTGCCCTGGCAGATCGCCACCATGCGCAGCGGCACCACCGCCACGAACGGCCTGGAGTTCGCGCAGCGCACCGCCGCCAACGCCTGGAACGTCACCGACACCGCCGCCGCGCCCTCCGCCGCCGGCACCGGCCGCGACGTACGGATCGCCGTGGAGGTGCACGGCGCCAAGGCGCGCTGGTTCTTCAACGGGACCGAGGCCATGCGTACCAGCAGGCTCGCCCGCTCCGGGGGCGGTGTGGAAGCCCTGGTCGTCAACGGCGCAACCGTGTCCTTCGACGACCTGAAGGTGACCGAGCTGCCCGCCGAGAACCACATACGCCCCGCGGGTTCCCCGCTGACCGTGATCGCGCACCGCGGCGCTTCCTCGGCCGCCCCGGAGAACACCCTGGTCTCGGACGAGATCGCCCGCCGCGGCGGCGCCGAGTACATCGAGAACGACGTCCAGCCGAACAAGGACGGCATCCCGTACGTCCTGCACGACGCCACGGTCGACCGCACCACCGACGGCATCGGCCGCATCCGCGATCTGACCTCCGCGCAGCTGAACGCGCTGGACGCCGGTTCGTGGTGCGCCCCCGCCTACGAGGGCGCACGCGTCCCGACGCTGGCCGCCCAGTTGGCGGACCTCAAGAGCCGGGGCGGCGACCTGCTGCTGGAGATCAAGGGCGCCCACACCCGGGACGAGGTCGCCACGATCGTCAAGGCGGTGAGGGACCACGGCATGACCGGCCGGGTGTTCGTGCAGAGCTTCGAGGTCAGCGCCCTGCAGTACGCCCATGAGCTGGCTCCGGAACTGCCGCTGGGCCTGCTGCGGGACTCCCTGGACGCCGATCCGGTGGCCGTCGCGAAG
Organism: Streptomyces sp. NPDC006012; assembly: GCF_042871185.1. Classification (NCBI taxonomy): domain Bacteria; kingdom Bacillati; phylum Actinomycetota; class Actinomycetes; order Kitasatosporales; family Streptomycetaceae; genus Streptomyces; species Streptomyces sp. NPDC006012. Next base: position 75,948 of record NZ_JBIAIE010000010.1, on the reverse strand, counting down.
GAACTGCACCTGGCGGCCTACAACCCGTCGGACGGCGCCCTGTCCAAGAATCCCGGTGTCGTGAAGGACCTCCACGCCGCCGGGGTCGCGGTGAACGTCTGGACGGTGGACAGCGCGGCCCGCTGGCAGGCGCTGGAGGCCGCGGGCGTGGACGGCATCATCACCAACCGCCCGGCCGAGCTGTCGGGTTGGAACGCCGCCTGGCTGCAGCGGCAGCAAGCGGCCCCGGACGCACCGGTCGTGAGCCTCGCCTCCCCGGCCCCGGGCGCCCGGCTCGACCGTGCGCAGTCCCCGCTCGTCGCGGTGCAGTCCACCGGCGCCGACCGGGTCGCCCTCACCCTGGACGGCGCCCCCGTCACCGCCGGGCAGGCCCTCGATCTCGCGGGGCTCGCCGCCGGTGAGCACACCCTGCGCGCCGAGGCCACCGGTCCCGGCGGCACCACCACGGCCACGTCGGTCTTCACGGTCACGGCGTCCCGCACCGGTCTGGCCCATCTGATCCTGACCTCGGGCGCCGAGGACCACGTCGTCTCGACGATGACAGGCATGCTCGGCCGGGGCCACTACGCACAGCTCGCGACGTGGGCGAAGAAGCAGGCGGGCAAGGCGGGGCTGTCCGCCGGGCGCGGCGCCCTGATCGCCGCGGAGGCCACCGCTCTGGCCTGAGCCGGTGGCCCACCGGGGCCCGGCCCGGCGTTCCGCAGGCCGGCGCCGGGCCCGGGTCGCCGGCCGGCACGGCAACGGGGCGGCAACGCGCTGCCGGACCGCCTGCGCGGCGGCCGGCGGCGCGGTGCCGCCCCGGACCGGTCGGGGTCAGTGCCGGTCGTCGCCCGGCAGGATCTGGATGGTGTCGCCGACGGCGCGCTCGCCGGTGGCGTCGGACGGACCGTTGACGAGGGTTCCGTCCACGGCCATCGTCGTGGATCCGCCGCCGTCGAGGTTGAGGGCCTGTACGGCGCCGAGGGAGCGCATGAAGCGCGCGGCCTCGGCCAGGGTGAAGCCCTCGCTGACGCCGGGCCGGCGGCCGTCGACGGTCGCCAGGAGGAGGCGTCCGCGGCGGTCGACGCCGGCCAGGGTGCGGGGCTGGCGCACATTGGACCAGGCGAACCCGAAGGACAGGTCGCGGGGGTCGAGGGTGCCTTCGGTCGCGGCGTCGATGTGCACGCGGCCGTCCTCGACCAGGGTGGGTGCCGCGCTGACGATGCTGTCGTCGGGCCCGAGCCTGACCTGACCTCCCGAGGCGTCCCGGATGTCCTCGCGCAGCGTCAGCCGGCGGCCGACAGCCGCGTGCTCGGTGAGCCACGCGGCCGCCTCGCCGGTGCCCTGGAGCACCGACCCCTGCGCGGGCGCGGCGCCGCCCCGCTCACCGCTGGAGACGACGACACCACGCTCGTCCAGGACCACCTGGACGCCGGGGCCCGTGGGCAGCTGGGCCCGGAACGCCGAGGTGAACTTCACCAGGTCGTCGGCGAGCGAGCAGGTGGTGTCGTGCCGGGGCAGTTCGGTGGGTACGGCGCCGGGACGGCCGCAGTTGCGTACCTTGCCCGGGACCCGGTTGATGCCCTGCACCGCGTGGCGGGCGGCGCCGGCCCGCACGGTGACGGTCGTGGACAGGTCCGCGACGCGCGGGTGCCGTCCGCCGTCCTCAAGGATCAGGGCCGCGCGTGAACCGGCCGCCATCGACTCCAGTTCGCCGTGCACGGCGGACACACCGGCCATCGTGCCCTGGACGCCGTCCGCGTCCGAGGTGATGAAGAAGCCGCCGTTGACCCCGAGCAGGGAGCCGAGCCGGGCGGCCACCGCGGAGGTCTTCTCGCGGTCGGAGACGTCACCGCCGTCGCTGACCTCGATCGTGCCGCGCAGGCGTGCCGGGTCGACGACGGCGACGTGGATGCGTTGCGCGTCGACGGGCTGCCGGCCGTCGTAGCCCGTCCATTCGACGGTGGTACGGAGCCCGGCCGCCTTCACCGCGGAGTTGACCGTGCCCGTCTCGGCCTGGGTGGCGTACCGCCCGACCCTGACCTGCCAGCCCATGATGCCGCGCGGCGTGTCGGAGTACTCGTCCCACACCACCTGTTCCAGGCGCGGTTCGAACCCGGCAGACCGCAGCCGTGCGACGGTGGCGTCGGCCCAGTCGCGGTCCCCCAGCGGGGCCCAGGTGGCGGCTCCGGTGAGCCGGTCGACGGCCGGGGCCTGGACGGTGACCGTCCACGTGCCGGCGGCGCCGGGGTCGTTCAGGATCCCGGTACGGACCTGGACGCCGGGCGCCACCTGCTGCGTGGTCCACGCGGTCCCGCTGCCGGCCGGGGCGGCGGTGCGGGCGCTCGCGGCGGCCGGGGGGACGAAGGCGACCAGGGCCAGCGCGGTCCCGAACGCGATGCTTCGTCCGACTCCCTGCTTTCCGCGGCGCGTTGTGCGTCGCGGTGACTCGGCTGTGACGGACATGCCTCTCCTGACCTACGGCTCCTGCGGTGCCGTACGCTGTCCCGGCACCGTCCTCGGTACCATCACAGTTCCGCACGGGGACAGCAGCATTGTCGGTCAGGTACCTGCCAGGTGAACCCTCGGTGACATCCCGTCCACCGTGGCGCAGCGAGAGCGGCGCGCACCCCGCCCGGCCCGACGTCGCGGCGGTGGACGGTCAGTTGGACGGTCGGCGCGCTACGGCGGTCGCGGCCCCCGTGACCAGACGGACCGTGCGCTCGGTGACCGCGTCGAAGTCGTCGCCCGATTCGAGCGCCGTCGTCGCGGCGTTGACCAGCCCCTGGAGCAGCCGGGCCGTGCGGAGCGGGGCCTCGTCCCCGAGGTCGGTGAGCGCGGTGATCAGCGGTTCCAGGATCGCCTGGTGCGCCTCGGCAGCCCCCTCCCGCAGCACGGCCGCATCGCGGTCGGCGGTCAGGGCCTGGGCGATGCGGTGTTCCCCGTCGCGGACCAGCATCAGCTGGGCGCGCACATAGGCGGCGACCCGGCCCGCGGGGTCCGGTGCCGCGGCCATCTCCTCGTGGATGCGCCGCGTCCAGCGGGGCGTGGCCTCACGCACCACTTCGGCCAGGAGTTCTGCGCGGTCGGCGAAGTACTTGTAGACGCTGTTGCGGGCCAGCCCGGTGCGGGTGGCCACCGCGGCGAAGGTCACGGCCGCGGAGCCGCCCTCCTCCAGCAGGTCCCGCGCGGCCCCGATCAGCGCCCGGCGCTGCCGGGCGCGGTGGTCGGCGACGGTCTCAGCACTGATCTTGGGCACGCCCCCCAGTCTAGAAGCCGCCCACGGCACCGCACCGACCCCGCTTAGGGACGCAGTGTCGCCATCTACTATCTTGGCGACACTGCGTCCCCAAGAAGCATTCGAAAGGCACCCTCGTGTACCTCGCACTGCTCGAACTGAAGGCGGCCCGCGGCCGCTTTCTCCTGATGGGCAGCGTCGTGGTCCTCGTCGCCGCGCTCGTCGGCGTCGTCTCCGGCTTCACCACCGGCCTGGGCGACGACACGACCTCCGCGCTGCGCAGGCTCCCGGCGACCCATCTCGCCTTCGCCTCCGGCGCCGACTCCGACCAGTTCGCCCGGAGCCTGGTCGGCCCCGCGGCCCTTGACGGATGGCACGCCCGCCGGGGCGTCGAGGCCGCGCCGCTGGGGGTCTCCATCGACCGCGGCACCACCGACCGGAAGACCGAGGTCGACTTCGCCGCGTTCGGCGTCCGGCCCGGCTCGTTCATCGACCCCGGCGCCACGTCCGGCACCCCGCTGGCGGCCGGCGCCCCGTCCGGCGTGGTGATCTCCCAGGCCCTCGCCGACGAGGGCGTTCGGATCGGTGACACCCTCACCGTGGACCGGCTGGGCATCGGCCTGAAGGTCACCGGCAGCACCGGCCGCGCCGCCTACGGCCATGTGCCCGTCCTCTATGTGCCGGCCGAGACCTGGCTCGGGCTGCGGTTCACTATGCCCGGCTCGCATTCAGCCGCGAGCGCCCTGCCGCGGCAGTACAGTGCCGTCGCGCTCAGGGTCCGGTCCGGCACGGATCTCAGGGCCGCCGACAAGGCGCTCGGCACGCACACGGTCACGGTGCGGGACGCCTACGCCGCCGCCCCCGGATACACCGGCGAGCGGGTCACGATGACCTCCATCCAGGCGTTCCTGTACGTCATCGCCCCGCTCGTGGTCGGTGCCTTCTTCGCGGTGTGGACCGTGCAGCGCCGGCCGGAACTGGCCCTGCTGCGCGCCCTGGGCGCCTCGCGGCGCCGGCTGCTCGGCCACACCCTCGCCCAGGCCGCGGTCGTGGTCGGTGCCGGAACGGCGGCCGGGGCGGCGCTCGCCGAGGGCGTGGGGCTGCTGGTGAGCGCCGACGTCCCGTTCAGCCTGCCCGCCGCGGGGCTCACCACCGCCATGGCCACCGTGGCGCTCGTGGGGCTGGCCGGCACCGCCGTGACACTGCGCAAGGTGACCACCGTCGATCCGATGACCATGCTGGGAGCCACCCGATGAGCCTCGAACTCCTCGATGTCACCGTGACGTTGGGACACGGCGAGTCCCGGACGACCGCGCTGCGTGCGCTGTCCGCCCGCTTCCCGGCCGGGGCGGTGACCGCGCTGGTCGGTCCGTCCGGGTCGGGCAAGTCCACCCTGCTCGCGACGGCGGGCGCCCTGCTGCGGCCGGACTCGGGTCAGGTCCTGCTCGGCGGCGCGGACATCGCCGGGCTGCCCGCCTCCGACCAGGCGCGGCTGCGCCGCGAGCGGATCGGGTACGTCTTCCAGAGCGGAAATCTGCTCGGCGGGCTCACCGCCGTCGAACAGTTGCTGGCCGCCGCTTCGGTCGCCGGCCGCTCGGCACGCGGGCTGCGTCCGCGGGCCGAGGCACTGCTGTCCGAGGTGGGGCTGGGCCATCGGCTCAGGCACCGGCCCGACGCACTCTCCGGCGGCGAGCGGCAACGGATCGCGGTGGCCAGGGCGTTGCTCCTGGAACCCCAACTGCTGCTGGTCGACGAACCCACGGCCGCGGTCGACCGGGAGCAGGCGGCCGGCCTCGTCGGGCTGCTGACGGAGACGACCCACCGGCACGGCTGTGTCACCGTGGTGGCCACGCACGACCCGCTCGTGGTGCGGGCCGCCGACCACGTGGTGACCATGGGCGACACACCGGCGACATCCGAACAGCGCCGCTGACGGCCGAGGCCGCCCGGCGGGTACCGGGCCCGGTCACGTCCGTTACGGCCGGGGCCCGGCCGGTCACGCCCGTGACGGACCGGTGCCCGGATGCTTCGCTTCGTCCCGACCCGGTGGTCGCGCCCGACGGCCCCGCTGCGCACCCGGCAGCCCGTCCGTCCGACGCCGGGTCACCAGCGGGGCGAGAGCGTCGAGAATCCGCTCCGTTCCGAACGCGAAACGGTGGGAGTCCGGCCCGAAAGGATGTGTCCTTCGGACAGCCCGACCCTCTGCGGATGCCGGACGCCCCGCACGGCCCGCTCCGTCTGCGGGTGCGGCGCCTCCCCGGAACTCGGCGCCGGTCGGCCCCGTACCCGGGCGTCCCCCGCGCATCACCGCGGTCCGCCCGCCGCCCACGATCCGGTGGCGCCGGCCCGGCGGGCGCCGGAACGGGGGCCGGTCTCAGCCGGCGTCAGTCGGTGTCGTCCCGCACGACCCGGAACGCGAGCACCGTGGCGTCATCGGCCATGTGGGGCCCGGTCAGTTCGTCGACCAGTTTCCGGGCGAAGGCATCCAGGGCCTCGTCCCCGGACGGGATGCCGTCGCCGACACAACTGTCGACGGCCCGCAGCAGCCGGGAGGAGTCCCGGTCGAGGTCGGAGCCACGGCGTTCGATCAGACCGTCGGAGTACATCAGGACCACGTCGCCCAGGCGCAGAAAGGTCTCGGCCGCCCGGTACGCCTCCAGGGACTCCACGCCCAGGGGCAGGCCGGGACCGCCCGGCGGCGGATCGAGCAACCGGGTCCGTCCGTCACGCACCAGGACGGGCAGCGGATGGCCCGCGCACGTCCAGCGCAGCAGCCCACGGTCGGGGTGGTAGCGGGCGACGATCGCGGTGGCGGTGGACTCCGCCCCGTCGTCGCAGGCGACCACGTTCAGCCAGCCGGTCAGTCGTTCCACCGGCTCGCCGGTGTAGGCCAGCCCGGCCAGGGCGAACCGGAGTTTCGCCATCAGGGTGACGGCGTCGAGGCCGTGGCCGCGGGCATCGCCGAGCGCGATCAGCACCTTCCCGTTCGGCAGGATCCGGGTCTTGTACCAGTCGCCGCCGACCCGTACCGCACGGGCCTCGGGACGGTAGACGGCGGCTGCCTCGACCCCGTGCCGGGCCAGTTCCGCCGGGAAGCCGGGCATGACGGCGCTGCGCAGGCGTTCGGCCACGTCGGCGACGGCGTCCGCGCGCTCCCGCTGTGTGCGCGCCTCGTGGATCGCCTGTTCGGCCAGGGCGCGGCTGGTGCGGTCCTCGGTCACGTCGTGGAGCACCGCGCGTACGGCCCACACCGGGCCCTCCGCCGGGCGCACCGGTTCGGCGACAAAGCGGATGATCTTCTCCTTCGGGCCGGTCAGCCGCAGATCGCAGTCCGCGACCCGCGTGCACAGGAGGATGTCGTGGACCGACCGGTACAGCTCGTCCAGGCTGTCCGGCGTCACCATGCGTCCCAGGTCCAGGAGACCGGGAAGCGGCGAGTCGGCGGGCAGGCCCAGGACGCCGGGCAGTCCGGACGACGTCCGTGTGGTGCCGTCGCCGAGATTCCACTCGGCCCAGCAGACCCCCGCCAGGCGCTGTGCCTCCTGCGCCATCAGGGACTCCTGCCCGCGCTCCCAGGTGAGCAGCAGCAGATCCGCACAGGGGATCACGCGCACCTCGGTGCTCATGCGGATCACCAAGCCGTCGGGCGCGAGCAGCGGCCACTCGGCCGGTTCGGGGCCCTGGGTCCGCCCGCTGCCGTGGGCTTCCGTGAGCATCTGGGGCACGCCTGTGTTCACGAGGGTCGGGAAGCGGTCGAACAGCGGCACCGGCCCGGTCCACGGCGGGAGGGTACCGGGCGGCAGATGACGGACCACGTCCTCCTGCGCCGCCAGGTTCCGGCCCACGTAGTAGAACTCCGTCGGCTCGCCCCCCTCGCCGGGCACCGCGAGGACGAGGGTGATGGGCACCGGCACCGCGTCGAGGAGCTTGCGGGCCAGGGAATCGATGTCGGGGGTGGCCCGTGGGAACCTGCGGGAGCACAGGCGCGGCTTTCCGCCCGGCACGGAGTGCGCGGCCACATAGCGGGCGATCCTGAACCGCTGTTCGGTCAGCAGCAAATCCAGCGCCTGGAGCCGACGATGGTGCGGTACACCGCTCAGCGTCGCAGACCGGTATGAGTCCTCGGCCTCGACCGGGTCGTCCGCCATGCGCTCGCACCCCTCTTCTCCCAGGGCCTCACTCCGGTCCCGATCGGACCGGTCAGGCGGTCTCCGGGGCCGCGCTGTCCGCGCATCCCCGTCAGTCCTATGCTCCGTGACCCGTCGTGGGCGGGCCACTCGGCGCTTGCGGACCGGCAGGCGCCGAGTTCCCCGGCCGCGACGACCGCGCCACGGGCCGTCGCCTGACACCCCGGAGACCGTGGAACGACACCCCGGAGACCGTGGCGGCGGCCCGCCGCTCCTCAGTCCGTCCGCTGCGCCGGGCCGCGTACTGCCCGGCATGCCGCTTCGGCCCGCGCCCGGCCGGCCGTTCCCGCCGGGTCAGCGTGCCGCTGGAGGGACGGCAGGGTCAGCTGCCACCAGTCGGTGAGGCGGTCGGTGACGGTGTGCGGGCCCTCCAGGGCCTCGGTGAGGGTGCACAGCCCGAAGAAGGCCCGGACCAGGGTACGTGCGGTGGCGGCGGGGCGCACATGGTGCGCGAGGTGGCCGGCGGCGCGGGCCTGCGCGAGGAGACGGGTGGCGGCGGCGGTCCACAGGTCGAAAGGGTCGGGCAGCGGGGCATCGATGACGTCGCGCTCGGCCCACAGGCGCGCGCCCGCGCGTGTGAGGGTGTCCTCGGCCAGGGCCCGGGCGATGTCGTAGCTGAGGGCGACGAGGCGTTCCAGGGGCGGTACCGCCCGGTCGGCGTACCGCGCGGTGAGGCCCGGCCAGGTGGCGAAGCGGTCCTTGACGACGGCGAGGGCGACCCCTTCCTTGCTGGCGTAGTGGAAGTAGACGGAGCCGCTGGTCCGCCCGGACCTGGCACTTATGTCGTTGACGCTGGTTCGGGCGTAACCCTGCTCGGCGAAGAGGCAGGCCGCTGCCTCCAGAAGTGATCTGCGGGTTGCCCTGGCCCGTTCCTGCAACGTGCTGTCCACCTTCGCTCAACATTCCCGTGACGCCGGAGAATGTAGTGCGCCCGCGCACTCCCGGAGCAATTCTTCACTTCCACGCACAATGATTGACCAATTTTTTCGATCAGTAATTCTTACGGGTGATTCCGGGCTTGAAACGGCGCGGTTCCTGGCGCCAGGGCGACCATTTCCTCACCGGACACCACGGTTCCGGCTTGCCCCTCGCATATGCGTCAACTCGGCAGCGGGCATGCACGGTTGACGGCTCGTGAGGTCACTGCGCAAGCGCCGCACATCCGATCCCGCTTACACCCCGGCTCGGACATTTGTCGAGCACTCGAAGTAGTGATTGCGACACGCTCCGAAACGAAAATAGCGTAGCGACCGCGATGTTTCCCCTTTGCCACGGAATGCCCTGAGTCCGCGCCGTTTCGTCCGTACGTCGACACCGGCGGACGCACGGACCGCACGCGTCCGGCCCGGGAAGCCGCAGCACTCACCCGCACCGCGGTCCGCCACGAGCAGGACCGCCCCCTCCCGCAGGAGGCACTGTGACCACCCATGCCCCTTCCCTTCTCGACTGGTCCCCCGACGCCGTCGTCTTCGACTGCGACGGGACCCTGATGGACACCGAACGCCACTGGCAGGACGCCCGGACCCGGGCCCTGCACGCCTTCGGGCTGACGCCCTCCGCCGGGTTCGCGGAGCGGGCCAAGGGTGTGCACTACACCGACTGCGGCCGGCTGATGGCCGAGGAGGCGCACCGGCCCGAGCTGACCGCCGACCTGACGAAGGCGCTGCTGGAACACTTCATGGACCTCGTCGCCGAAAATCCGGTGACCATGCCGGGGGCCGCGGCGTTCGTGCAGTCGCTCGCCGGCCGGCTGCCGCTCGCGGTGGCCAGCAACTGCCCCCTGGAGGTCGTGGAGGAGAGCCTCTCCCGGGCAGGGCTGCTCCGGCACTTCCGGCACATCGTCGTCCCGTCCGGCATGCCCCCGGACGCCACCGGCGGGGACCCGTCGGTGTTCGCGCCCGCGGCCGTTCGCCCTAAGCCCTGGCCCGACGTGTACGCGACGGCGGCACGGCTGTGCGGCGCCAGTGCGCACCGCGCGCTGGCGGTCGAGGACTCACTGACGGGGGTCGAGTCCGCGTGGCGTGCGGGGCTGCGGGTCCTCGGCGTGGGCCGCCGGCCGGACGGGGCGCACGCCGGACGGGCCGACCTGTGGGTGCCGGCGCTCCACTCGCCGCTGCTGAAGACCTGGGTACGGGAACGGGTACCGCACCCTGCCGGGCCCCGGGACCGGGTCGGCGAACAGCGCCGGCACCAGCAGGGAAGCTGAGGCTCCCGAAGACCGGGGGCGGTGCGGACCGGCGGCGCGGGTCCGGTCCCGCCGACCGGCAGCGCCGCGGCCGGCACGACCGGCGATCTGCGGCAACCGCCGAGCGGCGTGGCGTGTGCTCGTCGGCGATCGTTCAGTGGCGCGGCAGGTGCTCGGGTCGTCGATCCGGCACACCGCCGGTAGCCCGCGCATCCGGGTGAGAGGGCCGTCGTCCCAAGGGCGCCAGGGTCGCCCAGCACATCGAAGAACGCATCCGGGCAGCCGTCTTTCACTCGAACAGCTCAGGGTTCATCCGCACTGATGTGCACAGTCACCCATCCGGACGCATGCTGAAAGCGTTCGTGCCACGGACACGCCACAGGCTGATCACTACTCCTCTGGGAGGCCACGTGATCCTGCTCTCCCTGCTCATCCCCGTAGCACTGATGCTCCTCATCTTCGCGATGCAAGCCCTGGAAGACCTCCTCTTCCCTCCTCCCCCGACACCGCCGCCGGAGGATTCCGTCCCCGAGCAGTCGGCATCGGCTTGAGCCGGAGCCTTGGCGGCCCCCAGGTCTGACGGCCGGGGGCCGCGGAGTCGCCGGTACGACGCTGTCCACGAAGGGGACGGAGACAGGGACGGCGCGGACGAAGAAGAGGAAACAGGCAGGGGAAGACGGGAAGGGAGAGAGGGGCGAGCGGTCCCGGACAGCACGAGCAGCAGTGGCGGGTCACCGGGCCCACCGACGGCCGTGTCCACGCCCCGCCCTACGGCTCCGGCTCCAGGTCCGGCCCGACCAGTTCCCGTGGTGTTCATGGACCGGCCTTCTCCGGCAGCCCTACCTGGTGATTCATCACCAACGTAGCGCCCGGTAACCGGAGTTCTCCCGCTTCGCCTCGTGCTTGTCTTCGGCATCGACGAGATGACCGCCATCCGCTACGCGGACTCGGCGCGGGCACTGCCGGAAGAGGCAGCCGAGCACTCGACAGTGCCCTCGGCAAAAGAACTTGCCCGGAGTGAGCCTTGAAGAACGCATGCTCACCACCGCCAAGGAATTCATCCTGCCGGGCGGGCCGGCTGCGCAGGCCCCGGCTCAGATGACCATGACCCGGCGCCCGCGCGTGTGACCGGCCTGGCTGTCGATGTGCGCCGCCGCGGCCTCGGCGAGCGGGTACGACTTCTCGACCGGGATGTGGAGCTTCCCCCGCTCGATGAGGCCGACGGCCTCGGCGAGCGCTTCCGGCACGCTCCCGGCCACTCCGGAGAATCGGACACCGTACTCAGGCGCACCGAGATCGGCGATGGAGATCACCTTCTGCGGATCACCGGTCACTTCGACGAGCTGCGGAATCACGCCCGAGCCGGCCAGATCGAGAGCTGCGTCGACACGGCCGAGCTGCCGCACCCGCTCGGCCAGGCCGTCGCCGTACGTCGTGGCGAGGGCACCCAGGCCGCGTAGGTAGTCCTGGTTTGCCGCCCCCGCCGTACCGATCACCGTGATGCCGCGGTCCCGGGCGATCTGCAGCACCGCCGATCCGACTCCCCCGGACGCGCCGCTGACCAGCAGCGTCTGCCCGGGCCGCACACCGACCTCGCGGATGATGCGCAGCGCGGTCTCCACCACGGAGGGGTACCCGGCCGCCTCTTCGAACGTCAGGCCTTCGGGCATGCGGGCCCAGGCCGACAGTACGGCGAACTCGGCATAGGTGTCCGCCCCTTCGCCGAACACGGGGTCGCCGGCCTCGACCCCTTCGACGCCCTCGCCGACCTCGTCCACCACCCCGGAGGCGTCCAGCCCGACTCCGGCGGGCAACTCGACCGGATGGGCCTTCAGGATCTGGCCTTCGCGGATCCTCCAGTCGACGGGGTTCACGCCAGCCGCCCGCACAGCGATGCGCACCTGGCCGGGGCCCGCGTGGGGCTCATCGGCGTCTATGAGTTGCAGGACGTCCGGACCGCCGAACTCGGCGAAGCTCACTTTCTTCATGCGGCCGACCGTAGCACTAACGGTTAGTTTTTTGAAACTGCTACTCCTTTGCACCTGGTAGTGTCCAGGTCATGCCCGTACCGCCCGGACGTCGTGAGCGCAAGAAGGCCGCGACCCGCCAGAAGATCGCCGACACCGCCCTGCGGCTGTTCCTGGAACGCGGGTATGACGCGGTCGGCATACGTGACGTGGCCGCTGAGGCCGACGTGGCCGTGACCACGATCTTCTCCCACTTCGCCTCGAAAGAGGCCCTGGTGTTCGAGCAGGACAAGGACTTCGAGCAACGCCTCACGCAGGCGGTCACCGGCCGCGCGCCGCACGAGCCGCTGATCCCCGCGCTGCGCGACGAGATGCAGGCCCTGGTGCGGCATTGCGCGTCGGACAGTGCCGCCCCGATCTGGCACATGATCGACGAATCGCCTGCCCTGCGGCAGTACGAGGAGTCGATGAGGCTGCGCCACACAGAGGCGCTGGCCATGGCCATCGCCGCCGATCCCGGCCTGCCACAGTCCACAACGGCCTGCCGGACGATCGCGAGGTTCGTGATCGACGCCCATCCGCTGGCGCGTGAGGCAGCCGATCCGGAGGCCGCGGTGGACGAAATCTTCCGGATGATCGAGGCTGCCTGGGAGGTCGCCGGCGGCCGGGGAACCGATCTTCCAGCTCCCAATTCTTCAGCAGTGGGCTGAGGCCGAGCCGGGTCACCCCCTCCTGCTCGCCACCAGTTCCAAGTCGCCGTCTGCCAACGTCCGGTTTCCCAACAGCCCCTCTGCTTGACGTTTATCCTCGGCGGGCTTGGTGTTCCTTGATGGTCTCGGCGCGTTTGACGGTCGTGCCGACGTCGTGGCGCTTGGCGCGGTGTCTGTTCTTCGAACCGGGTGGTCGTCCTGGGCCGGGGCGGGATGGTTTCGGTGCGGCTGCCGGGCAGGCCGTGGTCGGCCGGAGGTTGCGAAACCCCCGGCGGACGCGGGCAGGCGTGAGGCGGCGGGGTTCGGTGCGGCGTTCCCAGGGGCGGCGGAGGTCTTCGGCGAGGGGACGGGCGAGGCGGAGCTGGGTGTGGGCGGCGATGATGAGCCAGGTCCACAGGTCGGCGGTGTCGGCGTGTCGGATGTGCGGGGCGGTCCACCCGAGTGTCTGCTTCATGAGCCGGAATGTGTGCTCAAGATCGAATCTGCGGAGGAAGGACTGCCACCAGCGGTCCAGGTCCGCCGGTGTGGCGGCGGTGGTGGAGCACCACAGCCAGAGGGGTTTCGGGTCGCGGTCGCCCGGCAGGTGCTCGACCTGGAGGCGGATCAATGTGCCGTGCAGGATGGGCAGTTCTTCCTCGGCGTGGTCCAGCCAGGGGCCGCGGTGGGTGAGCCTTGGGTGTATCCGGTCCCAGGCGATCGCCTCGGCCTTGCCGTAGCGGGTGGTGTCCGTGACCGTGGTGACGTCGGGTTCGTGCCAGCTGTCGGGCCTGGCGAAGGTGAGGACGCCGCCGTGCCGTCGTGGACGTCCGCCCTTCGGGCCGGAACGGGCCGGGCCGGGGTCGCGGAGCATGACGCGGTCCGAGCGCAGGCGCCCGACGAGCACGGCCGGCAGGTCCGCCAGGGCGTGGGAGAGGTAGGCGACGTCGTAGCCGGAGTCCATCACGATCAGGATCTCGGGATCGCCCGGCTTCCAGTGCCCTGCCTGCGTCAACCGGCTGATGACATCGCGTAGTTGGGCGGCGGTGACGGCGGTCGCGTCGTCGGCGGGGCCCAGGCGCAGGGTGTCCAGCAGCGCGACCCAGGAGGTGCGGCCGGTCTCCAGCGCACCGACGAAAGAGTACGGTCATCCGGGAACCAGCTGGTCCGTCTTGCGGTCACCGCGTCCATAGACGTGGCAGAACAGCCGGTCGTCGCTGGTGGGGGCGTCCGGGCGGAGCCAGTTGCTGACATCCACGGCCAGCGCGATCCGTCCGTCGGCCGTCCTCGGCAGTGGCAGGCCGGCCAGCGCGCGGCGCAACCGCGTCGGCTCCATCCAGCCCCGGTCCAGGGCCGCGTACAGGGCACCGTGCCCGCGCCGGTGCTCGGCCGCCAGCGACAACTCGACCAGTGTCTTCACCGGCCCGTCTGCGCACAGCACCGCGTCCGTGAGCTCGAAGAGCGCATCCGCGCGAGCGTAGAGGCATTCGTAGAACTCGACCCGAAAGCGGGACAACACGTCCAACGCCTCTCCTGCGAGCGCATCGGCAGACAGACTCATACACAGCGGCCGTTCTCTTGTACTTCGTGACTCGACATCCCGAAGCGTGGAGAACGGCCGCCTCCGCCGTCCCGGAAAGAACCGCAGATCAGCAGGTCGGGTGACGTGCGAGGTTAAACGTCAAGCTCTGACGACCGCTCTCCGCCAAGGGGTGCAGGCCGTAGCTGATCAGGTCGGGCCGGTGGGCAACTCGCCCCGTTCGAGGGGGAACGGGTCCCCGTCCACGACGCGCAGACCCCTCTGCGCTTCGAGACACGGCCGCCGGTCCCCCGCCACGCGGTCGAGCACGGCCTCGACCCCTGGTCGGCGATCCCGGACCGGTACTCGGCAGCCGCCCGCGGCACGTTCGGGGGCGGCCCCGTCACCGCCGCCGGGTCGGTTGCCGCAATCCGTTCTCCAGCAGCGAGAAAGCGTGCTCCGCATCGGCCACGGCACCCGGGTGGCGCGCGTCGGCCGACTCGCCGTAGGCGAGGCGTTCGGCGTTGTCCCCCGCCAGGGCCCACTGGACCGCGACGATCTGGACGGCGGCCAGCCGCGCCGTGAGTTCCGGGGTGCCGGCTGTCTCCCGCAGGGCCTCGGCGAGTGCGCGTTCGGCGCCTGCCTTGAACCGTTCCATCCGGGCCACCAGTGACGGCGTGTCGAGGATCATCCGGGTGAGCGTGCGCACCTGGGGGGCGTCATTGAGCCCGGTGATCGGGTCCCGTTCACGCAGCCCGTCGAGGAAGTGCTCGCGCAGCGCAGTCAGCGCGGCGGTGCGCTGCGGGCGGGCCCGTACGACGCGTGCGGCCTCGGTCTCGTGGTCGGCGAGGCGGTGCACCACGAGGTCTTCCTTGGAGGGGAAGTAGGCGAAAAGCGTCCGTTTGGACACTTCGGCCGCCTCGGCCACCTGGGCCACCGAGACCCGCTGGAAGCCGTGTTCGAGGAACAGTCTGATCGCCGCGTCGGAGATCGCCGCGTGGGTCCGCTGCTTCTTCCGCTCCCGTAGCCCTGGCTTGCCGTCCACGGCGCCACCGTAGCAGACAGCTACCCCGAGAGGATTTCTGCACCTGGTATATATTTCGCCCTGGGCGAGCGATGAGTGAAATGAGAAGGAGTGACGGCAGTGGAAGGTGTGACGGCAGTGACGGAGAGCACGACCGAGGTGGTCGTCGTGGGCGCCGGTCCGACCGGACTGGCCCTGGCGTACGAACTGGCTCTGGCCGGGGTCGAGACCCTGCTGCTGGAGAAACTGCCCGAGCGCGTCGAGCAGGTGAAGGGCGGCGGGATCCAGCCCCGTACCGCCGAACTGCTCGACTCGCGCGGGCTGCTGGAGCCGCTGCTGCGGCGGGCCGTGCCGCGCGACCCGGTGGGCGGGCATTTCGCGGCCCTGCCCGTGCCCTTGGACTGCACCCCCTGGCGGACCAGGCATCCCTTTCCGATCGCGATCCCTCAGTGGGAGATCGAGGAAGTGCTCGAAGAACGGGCGGTCGCGGCCGGCGCGCGGGTACGGCGCGGCGCCGCCGTCTCAGGGGTCGGACCGGACGCCGACGGCGTGCTCGTGACCGCGGGCGACCTGCGAGTGCGGGCACGCTACCTGGTGGCCTGCGACGGCGGCCACAGTACGGTGCGGAAACTGCTCGGGCTGCCGTTTCCCGGCCGGCCCGGGACGCATCAGGCGGTGCTGGCCGACATCCGGCTGTCCGCCGTATCACCGCTGGTGCCCCGGCAGATGGGGCACATGAGCAGCCTGACCCGCCGTGCGGGCGGCCACTGGGCCATGCTGGTCCCGCTCGGCGGCGACCGGTACCGGATCACCTTCGGACACGCCGAGCAGGGGGACACCGCCCGGGACACCCCCGTCGCTCCGGAGGAGATCACCACCGCGCTGCGGGCCCTGTACGGCGAGCAGACCGTCCTCGGCGCCGTGGACAACTCCTCGCGCTTCTCCGACGCCACCCGGCAACTGGAGCACTACCGCGTGGGCCGGGTCCTGTTCGCGGGCGACGCCGCGCACATCCACTCCCCGCTGGGCGGCCAGGGTCTCAACCTCGGCATACAGGACGCGTTCAACCTCGGCTGGAAACTGGCCGCGACCATCCAGGACCGGGCGCCGAACGGCCTGTTGGACAGCTATCACGACGAACGGCATCCGGTCGCGGCGCAGGTCCTGCGGCACACCTCGGCACAGCGGGTCCTGGCGGACGCCGACCCGAGCGAGGACGTGGCCGCCCTCCGCGACCTCGTCACCGACCTGCTGCGGCTGCCCGACACCAACCGCCATCTCGCCGGACTGATGTCCGGCCTCTCGCTGCGCTACGAACTGCCCGGGGACCATCCGCTCACCGGACAGCGCCTGCCGGACGCCGACCTGGTCACCGACGCCGGTCCGGTCCGGCTGTCGGCCCTGTTCGGTACGGGCCACGCCGTCCTGCTGGATCTGGCCGGAGCCGTCCCGGTCGGCCTCCGCCTCCCGCCGCGGGTCGACCTCGTCCGCGCCACGTGCGCCGAGGATCTGGGCGCCGCCACCCTGCTCGTCCGTCCCGACGGGTACGTCTGCTGGGCCGCGGACGGCTCCGCCGCCGACGGCGACACCCTGCTCGCCGCGGTGGCCGGCACCCTCACGGCGGCGCACTGAGCCGGGCGGCCCCGCGCCGCAGGCTGCCCGGGCCACCGCCCTCACGGCCGGGCCGCCGAAGACGGCGGCCCGTTCGTCCGCGCCGAGCCCGGCGGCAGGGCACACCGCCCACGCGCGCCGCGTCGACCAGTACGACCGAGGCAGCGGACGCGGCGGACACGCCGGGCGGGGAAGCCGATCGGCCGCCCGCCCGGCGCCGGCCGGTTACGGGCGCACGGCGTCGACGACGAGGTCCAGCAGCCGGGCGGTCTGCTCCGGCGTGCGGTCGCCACCCAGGGAGAGGAACACACCGAGCAGCAGCATGGTGACGTCGTCGGCGGCCACGTCCCCGCGCAGTGTGCCCGTACGGGCTCCGGCCGCGAGGATCATGCCGAGGGCGGCGGTGATGCGCTCCCGCGTACCGGAGGTCGTGACGCTTCCCGACGCCCAGCTGACGCGGAGGGCGTCGAGCATTCCGTGCTTCGCCGCGAAGAACGCCGCGTAGCGGTCCATCCAGGCGCGCAGGGCCGCTTCGGGCGGGAACTCGTCGAGCAGGGCGGGCGCGCTCGTGGTCACGTCGTCGAGTTCGGCGGCGTAGACGGCCTCCACGAGCGCCTCACGTGTGGGGAAGTGGCGGTAGAGCGTGCCGATGCCGACGCCGGCGGCGCGCGCAATCCCCTCCAGCGTGGCGGTGTCGCCACCGGTGGTGAAGGCGGTCCGGGCGACGGCGATCAGTTTGTCGCGGTTGCGACGCGCGTCGGCGCGCACGGGACGGTCCGATCCGGCCTGCGGGTCGGCTCGGGTGCCCGTGGGCACCGGGTCCGGCGGAGTCAAAACGGAGGCACCTCCGGTAGTGCTACAGTCGACAGAACGGAGGATCCTCCGTTTCTCCCATCATCGCACGGAGACACATTTCCCATGACCTCTGCCGGTACTTCCCCCACCTCGGACACGTCCGCCGGTGCCCCGCGCCCCGGAGGCCCCGGCCGGCTGGCCGGCCGCACCGTTTCCCGCATCGGGTACGGGGCGATGCAACTGGAGCGGCTGCACGGCGACCGCAAGGCCGGTGTCGCGCTGCTGCGGCGCGCGATCGAGCTGGGCGTGGACCACATCGACACCGCGCAGTTCTACGGCGACGGCTTCGTCAACGACCTGATCCGGGAGGCCATCCATCCCCAGGACCAGGTGGTCGTCGTCAGCAAAGTGGGAGCCGAACCCGATCAGGGCGGTCCTCTGCCGCTGCGCCTCGCACAGCGGCCCGAGCAGCTTCGGGCGAGCGTCGAGGCCAACCTCGCCGGCCTGGGCCTGGAGCAGATCCCGGTGGTGAACCTGCGGCGCACCGACACCGGCCCGGGACTGCGCGCCGAGGGCGACCAAGTGGTCGACGTCGACGACCAGCTCGCGGTCCTGACCGGGCTGCGCGACGAAGGCAAGATCGGTGCGATCGGCCTGAGCAGCGTGACGTACGACGTGCTGCGCCGGGCGCTGCCCGCGGGCATCGTGTGCGTGCAGAACGCCTACAGCCTGGTGACCCGCGCCGACGAGGAGGTGCTGCGGCTCTGCGCCGCCGAGGGCATCGCCTGGGTTCCCTATTTCCCGCTCGGCGGCGCCTTCGCCGGGATGCCGAAGGTGACCGACGAGCCGGCCGTGCTCGCCGCGGCGCGCTCCCTCGCCCGCACTCCGTCGCAGATCGGCCTGGCCTGGCTGCTCCGGCACGCCGAGAACGTCCTCCTCATCCCAGGCACCAGTGACACCGGGCACCTGGGGGAGAACCTCGCGGCCGGATCGATCACCTTCGACGAGACGACGCTCGCCGCGCTCGACGCCGTACCCTCGCGCACAGCGGAGATACCCCTCGGTTGACGCGCCACGCCGACCGGCGCGCACCACCGGTCCGGGCGGTTCCGGACCCCGGCCCCCTGGAACCGCCCCGCACGGCGAGGGTCACTCCTCTCGTTCGTACTCCGCCTGGGCGTTGCGGTTGAGCAGGTCGTCCTGGGCCGAGCGGTAGATGTCCCGCACCAGTTGCCGGGCACGGTCCTTGTCCATCGCCGCCCGCTGGTCGCTGACGAGGCGGTCCGTCCATTCCTGGACCGTCTTCTCCATGTCTATGTCGTCACGCTTGACCATGGTTCTCCTCCTCCTGGAGCCGGCGCCGCCACGGCACGCGGGACGCCCGGCCTCCCGGCCCGGACCGCGGGCACGGTGCACGGCCACGGCGGTACGCACGGTCCCGGCTCCGCGTCGGCAGGACAGAGCGTCCCGGGGACCCGGGCCCAGGCCGTCCGCGTCCGGAGAGATGTCCGTACGCCTCACACGCTAGATCCGCACGGACCACTCGGCGACCCGTGCCCGGTGCCGACGGGTCGTACCCGGTCCCGACGGGCCGTGACCGGTGCCGGCGGCCCGTGGTTCCGCGCACGACGGCGCGGTCAGGACGCGTTCCCGTGGTCGTCGTCCGCGCCGGTCCCGCGCGCCTCGACGGCGGCGCGGCGCAGGCCGCGGTCGCCCACGGTCAGGAGCAGGAACAGCGCGCCCGCGGCAAGCATGAACCACGCCAGGTGGTGCAGTCCCGTGGTGTCGGCGTGCTGCCCGAACGCCGCCGCCGTGGCGACCGAGGCGATCATCGAGCCCAGGTAGACGAACGTACGCAGCAGCCCGGCGGACGAGCCCATGCGCTCGCTGTCGGCCTGGTAGTAGACCGAGTTCTGCAGGGCGAGGTTGTTGAGCCCCTGCGGCACGCCGAAGACCAACGCGATGACCAGCAGCAGCCACATCGGGCTGCGGGCGCCCACGAAGAGGATCAGCGCGCACGCGGCGAGTTGTCCCGTGGCCCCGACGGCGAGCTTGCCCAGGACGCTCTTGCGACGGCCGGTGAGCGCCGAAACACCGATGCCCATCAGAAACAGCGGGAGTTGCACGAGTCCGGCCTGGGACGGGGACAGTCCGCGGCCCTCCTCGCTCCACTGGGTGAAGCCGTACAGGAAGGCGTAGGAGACGGAGTACGCCACCAGGGCACGGGCGTAGGTCGCCAGCAGGGGCAGGTTGCCGCGCAGGACCCGCAGGTCGATGAAGGGTACGGCGGTACGCAGTTCGCGCTGTGCGAAGGCGGCCGCGGCCACGACGGTGAGCACGGGCAGGTACCAGGTGTCCAGGTGCGGGTTCATCAGGAACAGCAGCAGCGTGACCAGCATCGCGGCGAACAGCGCCATGCCGGGGAGGTCCAGTTCGGCGGTCGCGCGCCGGGCGTCGCCCGGCCGGCGGTCCGCCGGCTTCGGCAGACGGAGCGCGCCGAGCAGCACGGCGACCACGGCCAGCGGGACGTTGAGGGCGAACGTGGCACGCCAGCCGCCCACGCCGATCAGCAGACCGCCGAGGGAGGGACCGACCACGGCGATGGTCTGGCCGGCGACCACGAGCGTGGTCAGTATTCCGCTGGGACTGTCCCGACCGGTCCGTTCCGCTTCGCTGCGCAGCAGGGACATCGCGGCCGGATAGCCGGCGCAGGTGCCGAAGCCGAGCAGGACGCGCGCCCCGATCAGCACGCCCAGGTTCGGGGCGAAGGTGCCGACCAGACCGGCGATGCCGACCAGCGAGGTGCTGAACAGGAACAGCCGCCGCGGTCCGAAGAGGTCGATGAGCCGTCCGACCACGGGCTGCCCGAGGGCCGTCGCGAGATAGAGCCCGGAGACCAGCCAGGCCGTCTGTGCGGGAGGCGCTCCGAAGGCCACACCGATGGGTACGAGGGCGACGGCGACGATGGTCGAGTTGATCGGGTTGAGTATCGCGCCGACGACCATCGGGGGTATCAGCCTGCGGTCGAACCGCTCCCCCCGCTCGCCCTGCCGCCCCTCATCGGCCTGCGTGGACAAAGTGGCGGACCGCCGTGGATCACCGGCGTCGGTCATGGCTGGATCAGCCTTTCCAGGACGGCCATCGCCTCGATCACCGTCCGCCGCTCCGCCTCGGAGCACTGTTCCTGAAGCGCTCCGGCCAGCCACTCCTGTCGGGCCTGCCGGTCGCCCTCGGCCCGCGCGCGGCCGTCGTCGGTGAGGGCGACGAGCCGGCGCCGGCCGTCGGTGGGGTCGGGGCGGCGTTCGACCAGTCCGAGCCGGTCGAGGGCCGCGACGGTGGCGGCCATCGACTGGTGGCGGACGCCTTCGCCGGACGCGAGGGCGCTCGTGGCGGCGGGACCGTCCTTGGAGAGCCGGGCGAGCACGGATGCCTGGGAGAAGGTGAGGTCGTCGGCGTCGGAGACGCTGCGCACCCGGCGGCGCAGGCGCCCGAGCACCACTCGGACGTCCTGCGCGGCGCGGCTGGCCGACGCGGACGGCTCGTTGCGGTCGTTGCTCATGCCTCGACGGTAATTTATTCAGCTTGGCCTGTACAGTTTTTCCTGTACAGCTTTCCTTGTACATCGGTGTCCGGACCGGCGCACCGCGCCGCCGCGCACACCGCCATGACACACCGGGGCCGTCCGGCGGGCCGTCGGACCGTCACCCGCGGCCGGTCGAAGGGAACTTGTCCGGGGCCCTCGCGCCGAACAGCACAACCGGCAAGCCGCAGAGGTGCGCGGGAGCGCGGTTGCCACGTCCGGCGGGCGGAGCGCTCAGCGGGCGCCCTCCCGGCGGCGGCTCGGCACGGTGGCGCCGCCGGACGCGGTGGTGCCGCGCGCCGCGGCGCGCGCCGGGCCGTCGGGGAGGGTGAAGGCGAAGACGGCGGTCACCGCGGCGATCACCGCGAGGGCCAGATAGGCGTGCTGGTAGGCGGAGATCGGCGGGTCGGCCACGGCGGTCGCGGGGGTTCCCAGGACCAGGGCCGTGGTCACGGCGGCGGGCGCGAGCGCGCCCCCGGTCTGGCGTACGACGGTGTTCAGCGTGGAGGCCTGGGCCAGGTCCCGTCTGTCGATGGTCGCCAGCGACGCCACCGTGGTCGGCAGGAAGAACCCGCCCATGGCCACGCCGAGCAGGAACATGTAGCCGCGGAAGGTCCACAGTCCGGTGTCCTGGTCGCAGGTGGCCAGAAGCAGCAGGGACGCGCTGACACCGGCCAGCGCGCAGCCGGTGATGAGCCGCGGGCCGATCCGCGCGTACCAGACGCCGACGACCTGCACCGTCAGCAGGACACCGAACGCCTCCGGAAAGGTGCTGGTGCCGGACTCCAGCGCGGTGCGGCCCTGCCCCTGCTGGAGAAAGAGCGGGCCGAGGTACAGGGCGCCCATGATCGGCACCAGCCCCACCAGATTGAGGAGGTTGGTGTCCCGGAACAGCCGGTCGGCGAAGAGGCGGAGCTTCAGCAGCGGTTCCCTGGCCCGCAGCCCGAAGCCGACGGCCGCGGCGAGCAGCACCGCGCCGAGCACCAGGGCGAGAACCACGGTCGTGGAGGACCAGCCGCGGTTGGGTCCTTCACAGACGCCGAACATGAGGGTGCCGAGGGCAGCCGCGCTCAACAGCAAACCGGGCAGGTCGAAGCGGCCGGGGCGGTGACCGCGGTGCCCGGCCAGGAACAGCACGCCGAACAGGACGGCGGGCAGGCCGAGCGGCAGGTTGACGTAGAACACCCAGCGCCAGGACAGATGGTCCACGAGCAGTCCGCCGAGGACCGGCGCGGCGGCGGGGGCCACCTGCTGGGGAATGATCATGTAGCGGGATATCCGCATCTGCTCCGTGGAGTCGAAGGTGGAGAACAGCAGGGACGCTGAGGCCGGGAACAGCACTCCGGCGGACATGCCCTGTAGCGCACGGAAGGCGACGAGCTGGCCGAGGCCCACGGCGGCGCCGCACAGCACCGAGGAGCCGAGGAAGCCGGTGAGCGCGGTGAGCAGGACGCGCTTGCCGCCGAACCGCTCCACCAGCCAGGCCGAGGCGGGGATGGCCATGGCCAGAGAGACCGGGTAGACCACGACCACCCCGTCCAGGGCGGCGGTGGTCAGCCCGAACTGCCGGGCGATCGAGGGAAGCGCGACGGTGGTGATCGCTCCGTCGACGATCGCGAGGAACGTCACGGAGACGCACATGACCGGGACGGCCAACCGCTGGCTGAGACGGGGCGAGGCGAGGGCGGACAGGACGGGACGGCATCGGAACAGCAGCACATGCTGAGCGTACTCATTATGTGCGTGCTCATAGAATGGGATATCGGACGAAGCGGGGAAGCGCCATGGCAGTGCAGGGCAGCAGTGACATCCTGATCGACGAGTTGTACGAGACCGCCCACCAGCTGCGCCGGTTCGTGGAGGTCCGGCTGCGTGCATCGGGCGCATCGGTTGCCCGGCTGCGCGCCCTGCGCATGCTCGCCCGGGCCGAACGGCCGCTGCGCATGCGGGACCTGAGCGAGCTGACGGGAGTCGCGGCGCGGACCACGACCAGCATCGTCGACAGCCTGGAACGCGACGGTCTGGTGGAGCGGGTACCCCATCCGCACGACCGGCGGGCCGTCCTGCTGCGCCTCACCGACGAGGGCCTGCGCTGCCACCGCGAGGCGGAAGAGGTGGACCGCCTGGCCCTCGCCGAGGCGACGGCCGTGCTGGACACGCAGGACCGCACCCAACTGCGTACGCTGCTCGCCCACATCCGCAAGGCGACGGCCTGAGCGCCGGCCTCGCGCGCGGACAGCCACAGCCGACGGCCACAGCGGTCAGCCACAGCTGTGCCGGCCGGGGGCACGGCGACCCGAGCGGCGGTCGCTCGCAAAGCCCGTAATGCGGTTGATGGCCCCGCGGGGGAACCGGTAACGTCCGCGGGATGACGAGCCCAGAGGCAGACAGAGCGGAGCCGCCGGTCACCCGGCGGCCTGCGGTCCACTGACCGCCGAGCGAGAGATCTCCCGGTCGGCCCGCTGCCGGTGACCGGACACGTGCTCCGTGTGTCTGGTCCGGTTCTCACACCTCTGTCTGGCTTCTCAGCCCTCGTGTCCCTGTCGGCACCGGCTTCGGCCCCAGGCGTCCAGCACGCGGATGTCGTTGCCCGCATTCCGCCGCTGGAGCCGACTCCGTGCCCTTCTTCGTCCATGTCCTCGCCCTCGCCGTCTTCGCGCAGGGCACCTCCGAGTTCATGCTGTCCGGTCTGGTGCCGGGCATCGCCCGCGATCTGTCCGTGTCCGTGGCCGCCGCGGCCGGGCTGACCTCCGCCTACGCCGTCGGAATGATCGTCGGAGCGCCGCTGATGGCCGCTCTCAGTGCACGCTGGCCACGCCGTCGCGCGCTGGCGGGATTCCTCACGGCCTTCGTCGCCGGGCATGTCGTCGGCGCGGTCACGACCGACTTCGCCGTGCTGTTCGCGACCCGCGTCCTCGCCGCGGTCGTCAATGCGGGATTCCTGGCGGTCGCGATGAGCGTCGCGACCGCGCTGGCACCACGGGACCGGACGGCCCGGGCGACCGCGGTCCTCATGTCGGGGGTCACGCTGTCCTGTGTCGTCGGTGTGCCCGCGGGCGCCCTGCTCGGCGAGTGGTCCGGCTGGCGTTCGGCCTTCTGGGCGGTCGCCGCCCTGTGCCTGCCCGCGCTGGCGCTGGTGTTCCGGTCGGCGCCCGTCGACGCGGCGGGCCGGTCCGACGTACCGGTCAGGCAGGAACTGCGCACCCTGAAGTCCCCGTCGGTGCGGCTCGCGTTGACGCTCGGTGCCGCGGTCAACGGGGCCACCTTCGCGACGTTCGCCTACCTGGCCGTCATCGCGACGGACGTCGCCGGGCTGCCCGCCGGTGCGGTACCCGGGCTGCTCGCCGCGTTCGGAGCCGGCGCGTTCATCGGCGTGAACACGGCGGGCCGGACCGCCGGGGGCCGGCTCCGGCGCGGTGTGCTCCTCGCCCTGTGGGTGCTGCCCTTCGGCTGGGCGGCGCTCGCCCTGACCAGCAGCCGTGCGGTGCCTCTCTTGCTCATGAGCGTCGTGCTGGGCGGGCTGTCGTTCGGCATCGGCTCGACGCTCATCGCCCGGGTCCTGCACGTCGCCTCCGGCGCTCCCGCGCTGGGCGGCTCGTTCGCGACGGTCGCGTTCAACGCCGGTGCGTTCCTCGGACCGCTGCTCGCCGGGGCGGTGACCGGGGCGACCGGTGACTACCGTGACGCCGGGTGGGTCAGCGCCCTGCTCGCCGCGACAGCGGGCGTCGCCGCCGGGTTCGGGGTGCGGCGCCGTCGTGGCGGCAGCCCCGAGACCCAGGGGGCCCTGACCGGCTGAACCACCGGCACCGCACCGTCGTGACGAGCGACGGTGCGGTGCGGGTGCTGCAGGTGCCGCGAGGCCACCGGTGCCCGGGGATTCCCTCTCCCGGGTGACCGTCCCCCACACACCGCGCAGCGCCTGGCCGTTCGCCCGGCTCTGTCGCGATCATGCGGCGGTGACCTCTCGTCTCCGCCGCGCCGACGGCCGACGCCGCACCCGCTTCGCCACGTACCGATGCCGCGGTCTCCTCGTCACCGGCCTCGCGGCGCTCGCCCTGCTCGCCTCGCTGACGCCCCGGTCCGCGACGTCGGCCGCGGCCCGCTCCACGAGTGCCCGGGCAGCGCCCGCCTCGGCGACCGACGCGTCCGAGCCGGCCCCGCTCCGCCCGGACGTCCCTGCCGCGCCCCGCCCGGTCACCGCCGCCGAGGCCCGCTCGGACGCCGTCCTGCGCTCGCTGCGTCACCACCCCGCCCGGGCCCGCGACTTCTTCCGGCGACTACCCAAGGGCGGTGACCTGCACAACCACCTCGAAGGCGCGGCCCGGACCGAGTACCTGATCAAGCTCGCCGCCGACGACGGCCTGTGCATCGCGACCGCCACGATGACCGCCGTCGTACCGCCCTGCGACGCCCGGACCGGGCGGCCCGCCGCCGATGCCCGCACCGACCCGGCCTTCCGCGGGGCGATCCTGCGGGCCTGGTCGATGCAGGACTTCCCGCCGGACCGCATCGGCCACGACCATTTCTTCGCCGCCTTCGACAAGTTCGCCCTGGTCGCCGGGCGCCACCAGGGCGAGTTGCTCGCCGAGGTCGCCGACGGCGTGGCCGAGAACAGCCAGTTCTACCTGGAGACCATGGTCACGCCCGCCGTCGACGCCACCGACCGGCTCGCCGACGCGGTCGGCTGGGACGGCGACCTCGCCCGCCTGCACCGCAAGCTCCTCGCCGGCGGACGGCTCGACCGGCTGGTCGCCGCGGCGCGCGGGGAGACCGACGGCGTCGGCGCCCGGTTCCGCACCGCGGCCCGCTGTGACACCAGCCGCCCTCACCCTGCCTGCCGGCTGACCGTCCGCCTGATCTACCAGGCCCTGCGGGACAGTTCACGCGAACGGGTCTTCACCCAGCTCGCCCTCGGCATGCGGCTGGCCGAGCGCGACCCGCGCTTCGTCGCCGTCAACCTGGTCCAGCCCGAGGACCGGCCCCGCGCCCTGCGCGACTACCGCCTGCACATGCGCATGCTCGCCCACCTGCGCACCCTGTACCCGCACGCCCGTCTGACCCTGCACGCCGGCGAACTGCGGACCGGCCTGGTCGAACCCGTGGACCTGTCCTTCCACATCGACGAGGCCGTCCGGGTCGCCCGCGCCGAGCGCATCGGACACGGAGTCGATCTGGTCCACGAGCGCGCCTGGCGCGACCTGGCCCGCACCATGGCGGCCCACCGGACCCCCGTCGAGGTCGCGTTCACCAGCAACGCGCAGATCCTCGGCGTCAGGGGCCGCGCGCACCCTTTCGAGACGTACCGCGCCCACGGCGTGCCGACCGTCCTCGCCACCGACGACCCCGGCGTGTCCCGCATCGACATCAGCCACGAGTACCAGTACGCCGCCGCCACCTACGGCCTGTCGTACCCGGAGCTGAAGGACCTGGCCCGGGCCTCGCTGCAGTACGCCTTCCTGCCGGGCGGGAGCATCTGGCAGGGCGATCCGACGGCCACCGGCTACCGCCCGGTGGCCGGCTGCCGGAGTAGAACACCGGGCGGCGGCCCGCCCGGTCCGCGCTGCCGCCGGCTGCTGTCCGCGAGCCCCAGGGCGCAGGTGCAGTGGCGCCAGGAGGCCGCCTTCACCGCCTTCGAGCACAGCAATCTTTCAAACTAAACAATGTGTTTAGCAATTCACGGTAATCGCTGGGCAGACAGGACAGTCTGTCCAGCGCATTTCGTGACTCTTGCACAGCTTCACTTCCACGGCTGTGCTATCTGCATGACTGGGGGCCGACGTTCGCCGGACGGCTCCCGGTACACCGCCGGCCTCGGATGAAGGAGCACTCCGTCATGAGCATCGAGCAGACCCTCACCGATCAGGAGCGCCTGGCAGAACTCGACCTGCCGCAGCTCAAGCAGCTCGTCGGGTTGGTCGAGTACGACGCCGACGCGGACCCGTTCCCGGTCACCGGCTGGGACTCGGTCGTCTGGGCGGTGGGCAACGCCACGCAGGCCGCGCACTTCTACCAGTCGGCCTACGGCATGGAGCTGATCGCCTACTCCGGTCCCGAGACCGGCAACCGCGACCACAAGTCGTACGTCCTGCGCAGCGGGGCGATCCGCTTCGTGCTCCAGGGCGCGGTCGACCCGGCGAGCCCCGTCGCGGACGCGCACCGCCGGCACGGCGACGGAGTCGTCGACATCGCGCTGGAGGTACCGGACGTGGACCGGTGCGTGGCGCATGCGCGGGCCCAGGGGGCGACCGTGGTGGAGGAGCCGCACGACGTGACCGACGAGCACGGTACGGTGCGCCGTGCCGCCATCGCCGCCTACGGCACGACCCGGCACTCGCTCGTCGACCGCTCCCGGTACGACGGCCCCTATCTGCCCGGTTACGAGGCCCGGACGTCCTCGCACGTGAAGCGCCCCGGCGCCCCCCGGCGCATCTTCCAGGCGCTGGACCACGTGGTGGGCAACGTCGAGCTCGGCAAGATGGACGAGTGGGTCGACTTCTACAACCGGGTCATGGGCTTCACCAACATGGCGGAGTTCATCGGTGACGACATCGCCACCGAGTACTCGGCGCTCATGAGCAAGGTCGTGGCCAACGGCAACCACCGGGTGAAGTTCCCGCTCAACGAGCCGGCGCTGGGCAAGAAGAAGTCCCAGATCGACGAGTTCCTGGAGTTCTACCAGGGCCCGGGCCCGCAGCACCTGGCGCTCGCCACGAACGACATCATCGCCTCCGTGGACACGCTGCGCGACGAAGGCGTCGAGTTCCTCGCCACTCCCGACTCGTACTACGAGGACCCGGCGCTGCGCGCCCGGATCGGTGAAGTACGGGTTCCGGTCGAGGAGTTGCAGAAACGCGGCATTCTCGTCGACCGCGACGAGGACGGCTATCTGCTGCAGATCTTCACCAAGCCGACCGGTGACCGGCCGACGGTCTTCTTCGAACTCATCGAGCGCCACGGCTCCCTCGGCTTCGGCAAGGGCAACTTCAAGGCCCTGTTCGAGGCCATCGAACGCGAACAGGCCAAGCGCGGCAACTTCTGACCGACAGCACGCCCCTGACCGCCGCGGCGCCCGTGGCGGTCAGGGGCGTCCGTGTCGATAGTCCGTACGAACCGCCCGCCACGAAGGTAGCCGTGCACCCCCGCCTGCCCACCTCTCGCGGCGGCGCGGACGCGCCCGGCCGGGGTGGGCGAGCGCCGTCTTCGCGCCCGTGGGCGCGGGCCTGTACGGTTCGCTCCCGGGCTGACACCGGCCGCATCCTCCGGCCTGGCCGTCAGGCGAGGTTCTTCTCCAGCACGGCGATGTAGTTGTGGATGAAGTGGTCGCGGACGCCGTCGGCGGCAGGGGCGAAGGCGTCGGCGGTCAGGCCCCTGGCCCGGTCGGTCAGGCCGCCGAGGAGGGACATCGATTCGCGGAGCCTGCCGTTCGAGTCGAAGTAGCGCAGTGCCTGGACATGGGTGAAGGCCGGCTCGGGCGGCAGTTGCGGGACGATGTCGTTGTTGTTCACGAACCGGAACAGGCGCTCCTTGAAACCCTTGTCGCAGGCCGCGGCGAGAAGCCGGTCGCAGGTGCGGGGCTGGCCGTAGGTGTAGACGCCGTCGGCGAGGAGTTTCGGGTCCTCCAGGTAGAGGCGGGCGGCGGCGAGCATGGCCAGGGCGCCACCGAGGCTGTGTCCGGTGAAGAACAGGCCCTGCCCGTTCGTCCGGTACTCCTCGATGGCGGCACGCACGGCCGGGAAGACCGAGTCCAGCGCCTGGGCGAAGCCGTGGTGGACGTATCCGGTCCGGGCCGGTCCCGGCCAGGGCGGGGTGGTGGCGTCCGAGAGCCAGTCGCGGATCTGGGCGGGTTCGGTGCCGCGGAACGCCGTGACGATCATGTCGTCGCTGGCGACGGTGTACGCCTGGGTGTCCTCCAGCGGGAACGGCGGTGTGAACCGGGTCAGGTGGTGCCGCACCCGGTCGAAGCCCCAGGCGCAGGCTC
This sequence comes from Streptomyces sp. NPDC006012, assembly GCF_042871185.1. Taxonomy (NCBI): domain Bacteria; kingdom Bacillati; phylum Actinomycetota; class Actinomycetes; order Kitasatosporales; family Streptomycetaceae; genus Streptomyces; species Streptomyces sp. NPDC006012. Next base: position 47,199 of record NZ_JBIAIE010000010.1, on the reverse strand, counting down.
GTTCCCCGACGGTGGCCTCGTCCTTGTAGGCGAGGTCGGACGCGAGGGCCAGCCAGTAGGCCAGATCGAGGCTGTAGCTGCGGGAACGGTGGTCCAGGGTCGAGGGAACGGGCACCGGGGATCACTCCTGTGTCGAGCACGAGGGAGGTCCCTCGTACGGCGTGGGTGACGGCGTCACCGGGGCTGCGACGCCGCAGCGTTCCCTCCCCGGTCCCCGCCCCGGCCACGCGGCGGTTCACCCGAACAGGCCGGGCGCACGAAGGGCATGACCGGGCGCGCGGCACCGCCGGGCGCGGACCCGGGACGGCCTGACCACCACGCCACGGCGGCCGTACGGGGGGGGTGCGGGCGGCGCCGCGGAATCGTCCGCCTCCCGGGGCGGGATGACGCACCCGTTGCGGATTCGCTCGCGCTGCTCTCCGTCCTCCGTCCTCCGCTCGGCCGCCGTGACGCGGCGTCAGGCCGTCGGCGTGGGCGACGGGCAGGCCGGGGCGTCGTCCGCGGTGGCCGGGCCGGAGGCCGCCGGGTCGCCGGGGGAAGCGGTCGGGGAAGGCTCCGGGCAGGACGGCTGGTCCGACGGGTCCGGGGACGGCGTGGCGGAGTCGGTGGGGTCCGGCGTGGCCGAGCCGCCCCCGGTCGGGGAGTCGGACGGATCCGGTCCCGGCGGCTCGTCCGGCGAGGGCGACGGGTCCGGGCCCGTCGAGGACGGCGACGGACCGGGGCTCTGCGAGTGCGAGGGTGAGGGCGACGGGGTGCGCGTGGGCTTGGGGCCGCCGGGGTCGGGGCCGATGATGATCCCGCCCCCCGTGCCGCCCTCCCCGTCCACGGGCCGCGTCGCCTGGGTGTCGCCGCCGGCGCCCGGGGAGTGCGGGACGACGCCCTCGCCGTCGGGCACGCTGTGCACGCCCCGCCGGTAGAAGTCCAGCCACTCCCGGACCAGGTTCAGATAGGTGCGGGAGTAGTTGTAGCTGAGGATCGCGCGGTCGACGTCCGCGGCCCGCGCCAGGTCCCGGCCCCCCGCGCACAGGTAGTGCCCGGCCGCCAGGGCCGCGTCGAAGACGTTGTTCGGATCGGCGCGGCCGTCACCGTTGCCGTCGGCGCCCCACCGGGCCCAGGTCGAGGGCAGGAACTGCATCGGCCCCACCGCCCGGTCGTACACCGCGTCGCCGTCGTGCACCCCGCCGTCGGTGTCCCGGATCAGGGCGAAGCCCTGGCCGTCGAGCCGCGGGCCCGTGATCCGGCCCAGGGTCGTGCCGTCGGGGCCGACGGCGCCGCCGCGCGCGTGGCCGGACTCCACCTTGCCGATGGCGGCGAGCAGTTCCCAGGGCAGCCGGCAGCGGGGGTCCGTCCGGCCGAGGGCCGTCTCGGCCGCGCGGTAGGCGCGCAGCACGGTGGCGGGGATGCCGGACTCGGTCCCGATCCGGGTGATCTCCTTCGGGCTGCGCGGGATCTGCGGGGTGGTCAGCGGCGGCAGTTCGGTGTGGTACGAGCCGTCGCCGGGCGGCGTGAGATCCGTGTAGGGGGTCCCCGTGGCCGGTGTGGGCGCGTCGTCCACGGCCGGCCTGCCGGAGCCGTCCCGGGTGCCCGGTACGAGGCCGGGTGCCTGTGAGGCGGTGAGGGCGGCCACCGCCGCGACGGCGACGGCGGTGGCCCGCATACCCCGTAGGGTCCGGGCCTGCGGGCGGCGTACGCGGCGTGCGGGCATGGCTGTCGCTCCCTTGTCGGTGGAGTGTCGTCGGCGCCGCGGCCGGCGGGCGGGTCCGCCCGGTGGCGCCGGCGCGGTCAGCGGCCGAAGGTGTCGATCCCGGAGACGAGCCAGCGTCCGTCGCGCAGCACCACGTCGACCGCGAGCATCGCCCCGGCGTAGGTGCCACCGCCGGCGGCCCGCTGGTCCTTCGCGCCCGCGGCGCTCTTGTCCCCGGCGGTGCTGACGCTGCTCTGGTCGGCGTAGACGAGGACGCGGGCCCGGTCCCCGTCGATGCGTTCGACCGCGCTGTCGGTGACGGTGGTGGTGATCACCGCTTTCTGCCGGTCGGCTCGGGTCCGGACGCCGGCGAACAGGTCCGCGTGCTGGGCGACGGCCTTCCCGGTGAGCAGTTCCTTCGCGGCCTTGTCGAAGGGGGCCGGGTCGGCGTGGTCGTAGGAGAAGAGGGCGGCGACCGCCTTCTCCGTCTGCCCCTTGATGTCGCTGGTGCGGGCCGCGTCGGTCAGGGCGGTGTTGCGGACGGCCGGGTCGTCGCGGAGGGTTTCCACACGGGCGTGCGCCCAGCCGGCGAAGCCGCCGAGGACGAGCGTCAGCAGGCACAGCAGGGTCAGGCCGACGGCCCGGGAGGGGCGGCGGAGCCGTTTCCGGCGGGCCGCCGTGTCCGCCCCGTCCGGCTCCGCGGTCCCGGGGGCCGCGCCGCGCCGGGCGGGCGCGGCCGACGGGGCGCGCACCGGCAGCACCGCGAGGCCGGCCCGGGCCGGGGCGCCGGAGGGGGCCGCGGCGGGCACGGCGTCGTCGGCCGGGCCGCTCGGTGCCGGGCCGGGCTCCTGAACCGTGGGCCGGGCCTCACGGACCTGGCGGCGGCGCTGGCGGTTGATGTGATGACGGGTCGTCGACATCGGTTGTGTCGTCCTCTCGTGCGGCCGGCTCCCGCGGCGCGGGTCCGGGTCAGCCGGCTGACGTGCCGCCCACGGGCGCCTGGCCCAGAGCGCTGAGCTTCCAGCTGCCGCCGGTCCGGGTGAGTTCGCCGAGCATGCGGCTGTCCTTGTCGGTGCTCTTGCCGTCGGACGCCTTCACGGTCACCCGCAGGGCGACGAGGATCCGGGCCCGGCCGGCCCGGTCGTCGAGTTCGGTCACCGCGCCGGACAGCACCCGGGCGGTGCTGACCGTCTTCGCCTTCTCGACCTGGTCGGCGAACTCCTTGCGTCCCGAGGCCAGTTGATCGTGCAGGTCGCCGGTCGTCGAGGACTCCCACAGGTCGAGGCCGTGGTCGACGTCGCGGTGGTCGAGGGTGTTCAGGTTCTGCACGGCCTGTTCGCCGGCGGCGAGCGCCGCGTCGCGCTGCACGGCGTACGCCGCGGAGTCGTCGTGGGCCGCGGCGTACCAGTCCCAGCCGGTCCAGGCCGCGAACCCGCCCGCGACAAGGACGAGCGCCAGGGCCAGGGCCGGCAGCGTCCGGGCCCCGGCGGGGGTGCGGACCGGGCGTTTCATGAGGTGCTCCCGTCTCCCGCGCATGGTCAGCGGGTCTTGATGTCGACGATCCGCCACTGGTCCCGCTCCCGCTGTGCGGTGACGGTGAGCTGGGCCGCCGCCGAGGTCGGCGCGGCCTTGTCGCGGCGGGAGACCTGGTCCAGGAAGACCAGCAGCCGGGCGCTGTCGCCGTCGAGTTCGATCACTCCGATACGCACGGCCTGGGTGCTCAGTGTGACGCGCTGCTTGGTGACCTCCGCGCCGATCCGGTCGAGGAGTTCGGTGTACTGGCGGGCGGCCCGGCCGTCCAGGACGGAACGTGCGGAGCGTTCGGCGGCGGCGAGACCGTCCGGGGTGTACGAGAAGACCCGGCCGAGCGCGTTCCCGACGTCGCCCGCGACCCGCGTGGTGGCTTCGGTGTCGGTCAGGGCGCGGTTGTGGGCCGAGGCGGTGGACCTCAGCTGATGGGCGCCGTAGAAGAAGCCGCCGCCGGCCAGGACGAGGACCGCGGCGAGGACGGCGCCCGTGATCCGCCGCAGCCGGTCGCTCAGGTGACGCCGGGTGGGCGCCTCGCTCCCCGGGACCGCGACGCCCTCAGGATCCGCGACGCCCTCAGGATCCGCGGCGTCCTCAGGCTCCTCGGCCGTCCGGGCGGGCTCCGGTGCCTGGGCCGCCTCCTCCTCCGGTCCGGCGGCCCGGGCCTTCCCCGCCGCCTCCTCCGGTTCGGTGCGCGGCGCGCCCGGTACCCCGTCCGCCGTCGCTTCCCCGGCCTCCCGGCGGGCCGCCCCGGCGGTGTCCTCGGCAGATTCCGCCGGGGCCACCGGTACCGCGCGCACGGCCGTGCCCTCCGCCGGCCCGGTCTCCGGCCCCGGCGGGGCCGGTTCGCCGGCCGGCCCGGCGCTCTCCCGCGTCCCGTCACCGCGCAGCAGCCGCGTCATCCGTCGTCCTCCTCCGCCGTCCGCGCGAGCGGTACCGCGTTCAGTGCCTGGACCTTCCACTCCCCCGGGCCCGTGCGGGCGAGGACCGCCTCCAGCCGTTTGCGGTCCGTGCTCGGTGACTTCGTCCCGCCGCGCGTGACCTCGACGCGTACGGCCGCGATGAGCTTGGCCGTACCGGCACGGGCGTCCAGCGCGGTGACCGCCGCCTCGGTGACCGTGCCGCGGGCCGAGGGGCCGGTACGGGGCTCGGTGCGGCCCAGTTCGTCCCGGAGCGGGCCGGTGGACGCCGCCTGCCAGGCCCGGATGCCCGCCCGCGACCGCTCCTTGGTGGAGGCGTCGAGCGTGGTGAGCACGGCGACGGCCCGGCGGCCGTCGGCGAGCGCCGCGTCCCGCTCCCGGCCGTAGGCCAGCGAGTCGTCGCCGCGGGCCTGCGCATACGTCCACGCGCCCGTGCCGCAGAACGCCAGCGCCAGGGCGAACCCCGCGGCGGCCGCGATCCGGACGGGCCTCATCGGGCGTTCTCCGCGTCCGGACCGAGGAGACCGGCCAGGTCCGTCGGGGCGTCCGCGCCCACGCCCGGCAGGGCGAGCGCGCCCGGCAACCGTTCGGCGGCGGCCGGCGTGCCGCTGCCCGGGGGCAGCGAGGGCGGCTCGACCGGGTCGGGTACCGGCCCGCCCCGGGGGGCGTGCGCCGAGCCGCGTACGTTCTTCCCGCTCGCGGCCGGGGCGGTGCACGAGGCGTCGGTGTTGAGCGGGGGCGCGGTGCCGAGGTCGAGTCCATCGCGGTAACGCGTGCCGCCGTAACCGGCGGTGCAGGGCAGGGGCTTGAAGAAGGTGACGGCCATGCCGAAGTTCACCTTTCCTCCGTCGACGGCGGTGGCGCCGGCGGACACGGCCGCCGGGTACTTCACGAGCAGTTCCTCGATGCCGCGCTGCCGGGTGACGGCGATCTCGGAGGTCGTCAGCAGGTTGGCGAGGACGACGCCGAGGCTCGGGTCCAGGTCCCGCAGGAGGCCGCTGACCTGGGTGGCGGCATCGGGGGCGACGGTCAGCAGCCGGCGCAGGTCGGTGTCGGAACCCTTGAGGGAGCGGGCGAGTCGCTCGGCCCCGGTGGCGAAGTCGCGGATGGCGCGTGCTTCCTCGGACTGGGTGCGCAGGACGGTCTCGCTGTCGTCGATCAGCAGGCTGGTGGACGGCAGGGCGCGGTCCGCGGCCTCGACGAAGGCGCTGCCGTTGTCCAGGAGCACCTGAAGGTCGTCGCCGTGCCCCTCGAATGCCTTGCCGAACTCGTCGACGACCGTGCGCAGATCGTCCAGCGGGACGGACCGGGCGAGGCCGTCGACGCTGGAGAGGACGTCGGTGACGGGCGCGGGCACCTCGGTGTCGCCCTGCTCGATCCGGGCGCCGTCCGCGAGATAGGGCCCGCCGTCGGCGGCCGGCCGCAGGTCGATGTACTGCTCGCCGACCGCGGACAGTCCGGCCACCACGGCGCGGGTGTCGGCGGGGATGCGCGGTGCGGACTTCTTGATGCGCAGTTCGGCGACGACGCCGTCCGCGGTGAGTCCGATCGGTCCGACCCGGCCCACCGACACGCCGCGGTAGGTGACGTCGGAGTGGGTGAACAGGCCACCGGTGCGCGGAAGTTGGACGTCCACGGTGTAGTAGTCGGCGACGCCCAGGTAGCGGCCGAGGTCGGCGTAGCGGATGCCGACGAAGCCGAGCACCAGGACGGCGATGATCAGGAAGGCGAGGTTCTTCAGGCGTACCGCGAGGGTGATCACCGCGTGGCACCTCCGTCCGGGGCGGGCGTGGTGACGGACGGCAGCGGCAGCGGTGCCGACGTCGGGTTCAAGGTGGCGGCGGTGCCCTTGCGGGCCTTGTCCGGGGCGCCCTGCGCGGTGGCGGAGGCGGACGGCGAGGGGGTGCTCCGCGGTACCAGCGGCTCGATGACCTCGGTGCCGGGGGCGGCGACCATGCTCAGGTACGCATTGAGGTAGTCGCCCTTGACGCCCTGCAGCACCTCGTCGGTGAACGGATAGGTCAGCAGTACCTGGAGCGAGTCGGGCAGGTCGGTACCCGCGCCCGCGAGTGCCCGCAGGGTGGGCGCGAGGGCCTTGAGATCGGCGACCATGTCGTCCTTGCTCGCGTTGACGGTGGAGACGGCGACGCCGGACAGGGCGTCGAGGGAGCGCAGCATGGTCAGCAGTGAGCCGCGCTGCTCCTCCAGGGTCCGCAGGCCGGGCGAGAGGTCGGTGAGAACCGTGCGTACGTCGTCCCTGCGGCCGGCGAGGGTGGCGGCGAGCCGGTTGACGCCGTCGAGGGCGTCGGTGATGTCGCTGCGGTGCTCGTCGAGGTCGGTCACCAGGGTGTTGACCCGGTCGAGCATCGAGCGGACCTCGTCCTCGCGTCCGCCGAGCGCCGCGTTCAGTTCCCTGGTGATGGTCTTGAGCTGGTTGACGCCGCCGCCGTTGAGCAGCAGGGACAGTGCGCCGAACACCTCCTCGACCTCGGTGTTGCGGCCGGTGCGGGCGAGCGGGATGACGCTGCCGTCGCCGAGCCGGTCGGCGGTGGTCGGCTTGCCGGGCGCGACGAGTTGGATGTACTTCTCGCCGAGCAGGCTGGACTGTTCCAGTTGGGCTCCGGCGTCGGCGGGCAGCCGCACGGCGCCGTTGATCTTCATGGTGACGCGGGCCGCCCAGCCGTCGTGGTCGAGGTCGATGGCGGTGACCCTGCCGACGGCGACGTCGTTGACCTTGACTGCGGCCTGCGGGACGAGGCTGAGTACGTCACCGAGTTCCGCGGTGACGGTGTAGGGGTGGGGGCCGAGGTCGGCGCCGCCGGGCAGTGGCAGGTCCTCGATGCCGTCGAACCGCGGCAGGGGGACGGAGAACGCGCCGACCGCCAGTGTGAAGCCCAGGGCCAGGGCGAGCAGTCCGCCCAGGCCGGCGCCCACGGCCACACCACCGGTGAGCATGCCGCGCCCGACCGAGGCGGCGGCCGTGTCCGATTCGCCGTCCGGGCCGGTCCGGCGCCCCTCGCCGTCCGGGTCCGTCCGGTCGTCCGGGTCCGCCGGGTTACGCTGCCCGTCCTGGCCGGCCCGGTCCTCCTGCTGCCCCCGCCTCTCCGGCTGTTCCCCCGTCTCCTGGCCGTCCTGGTGGCGGGCGGCGGGCTCCGCCCCGGCTGCCGCGCCCTTGCGTCTGCGTATGCCGCGTCTCACCGCTTCCCCTCCCCCGAGGAGGCGGAGCCGCCGGTCGCCGGGAGCGGCAGCAGCGGTCCCCCCATGCTGATCTCGTTGAGGTTCGCGCGGCCGTCGAGGGTGCGGGTGTCGGTGTTGTAGGCGGACACGACGTTGTCCGCGGCCAGCGGCGCGACGTCCAGGGCCTCGGCCAGGGAGGCCCGCTGTTCGACGAGGGTCCGGGTGATCGGCACCAGCCGGTCGACGTTCTTCTTCAGTTCGCCGCGGTTGTCCTCGATGAACCGCTTGACCTGAGCGAGTGCGGTGCCGAGTTCCCGCAGCGCTCCGGTGAGGTCGTCCTTGTTGTCGGCGAAGAAGCTGACGACCGTGTCCAGGCGCTCCTGGGCGGTGCGCACGCCGGAGTCCTTCTCCTTGAGCATGCCGGTGAACGACTGGAGTTGGCTGAGCGTGGTGAACAGGTCGTCGCTGCTGCCGCTGAGGGTCTTGGCCGCCTTGCCGAACTGCTCGATGGCCTCGCCGATCGCCTTGCCGTTGCCGTCGAGGTTGGCGGCGCCGGTGGTCAGCAGGTCGGACAGGGCCCCGGAGGCGTTGGCGCCGTCGGGGCCGAGCGCCTTGCCGAGGTCGGTGATCGAGGCGTAGAGCTGGTCGATCTCGACGGGCGTCGCGTTGCGGGAGGCGGGCAGCACGGCGCCCGCCGCGAGCGCGGGCCCGGTGCGGTAGGCGGGGGTGAGCTGCACATAGCGGTCGGCGACGACGCTCGGCGCCACGATCACGGCGCGGGCGCCCTGCGGAACCCGTACGCCGTCGTCGAGGGCGAGTTCCACCCGCACCTGGGTGCCCTGCGGCCTGACCGACGCCACCTCGCCCACCCGGACGCCCAGGATGCGCAGGTCGGAACCGGCGTAGACGCCGACGGCGCGGTCGAAGTATGCGGTCAGCCGGGTGCCGGTGGAGTCCAGGACCCGGGCGACGCCCAGCCCGGCGGCGACCACCACCAGGACGACGCCGGCTGCAAGGAGTCTGCTGCGCCTGGTCATCACTCACCGCTCCCCTGGGTCTGCGCGGACTGTTCCGGCGGCTTGCACGGCTCGGTCTGGGACGGGTCGGGCAGGTAGTCGCGGGGCACGACTCCGCACAAATAGCTGTCGAACCAGCGGCCGTTGCCGAGGGTGTTGCCGACGAGCCGGTAGTAGGGGCCGACGAGCGCGAGCGTGCGGTCGAGCTGGGTGCGGTTCTTCTCCAGGACGGTGGTGACCCGGCCGAGTGCGGTGAGGGTGGGGCCGAGTTGCTTCTCGTTGTCCGCGACGAGTCCGCTCAGCTGCGTCGACAGGGACCGGCTGCCCTTGAGCAGGGCACTGATGGCGGTGCGGCGGTCCTGCAACTCGCCGAGCAGGGAGCCGCCGTCCTCGATGAGGGTCTCGAAACTGGACTTCTGGTCCTTGAGCGTCTTGGTGAACCGGGCGCTGCCGCCGAGCAGTTCGGCGAGTTCCGCGTCCCGCTTGGAGACGGACCTGGACAGCGCGGACAGACCGGTGGCGGCCTTGCGTACGTCGGGCGGTGAGTCCCGGAAGGTCTCGGAGATCGTCTCGAAGCTCTTGGCGAGTTGCTCGGTGTCGATGTCGTCGACGGTGCTGCTGAGGTCCTGGAACGCCTGGGTCACGTCGTACGGCGAGGTGGTGCGGGCCAGCGGGATGCGGCTGCCGGGGTCCTGGCGCGCGTTGCCCAGCGGATCCAGGGCCAGGTACTTCTCGCCGAGCAGCGTCTTGATGGCGATGGCCGCGGTGGTCCGGTCGCCGATCCAGGCGCCGTCGACCTCGAAGCCGACCTTCACCTTGCCGCCGTCGAGGGACACCTCGGTGACCCGGCCGACCTTGACACCTGCGACGCGCACCTCGTCGCCTTTTTCGAGGCCGGCCGACTCGCTGAAGTCGGCACTGTAGGCGGTGCCGCCGCCGATCAGCGGCAGCCGGTCGGCGTTGTAGGCGAAGACGGTGAGCAGGGCCAGCAGGAGCAGGCCGACGAGGGCGACCGCCACCGGGTTGCGGTCCTTGACGGGCTTCAGCCAGGGGGCGCGGCGCCGTCCGGTGCGGGTGGCGGCGTCGGTGCCGCCGTCGCCCGCGCGGCGGCCGGTCCGGGTGAGCGGGCTCATGCGCCGCACCTCGGTTCCGTGACGGCGATACCGGTGGGCGGTTCGAAGCCGTCGGTGGTGGTCACTCCGCTCACACGTGCCTCGCAGAGGTAGAGGTTGAACCACGATCCGTAGGACGACAGCCGGCCCAGGGCGGTCATCTTGGCTGGGGTCTTGGCAAGGAAGTTCTCGATCTCGGGGGCGGCGTCGCCCAGGTTGCCGGAGAGCCGGCCCAGTTCGCGGATGTCCTGTGCGAGGGGTGCGCGCCCGTCGTTCAGGAGGTCCGCGGTCACCGTGGTCAGGTCGCCCATGGCGGCGACGGCCCGGCCCAGGGGCTTGCGGTCCTCGTTGAAGCCGGAGATGAGCCGGCGGAGGGTGGCGACGAGGTTGTCGAAGTCGGCCTCGCGGTCGTTGAGGGTGGTCAGGATCGTGTTGAGGTTCTTCACGACCGCGCCGATGACTTCGTCCTTCGCGGCCACCGTGGTGCTGAGCGAGCCGATGTGCTGGACGAGGCTGTCGACGGTGGTTCCCTCGCCCTGCAGCACCTGCACGATGGAGCCGGCGAGTTCGTTGACGTCCTTCGGTGAGAGCCCCTCGAACAGCGGCTTGAAACCGTTGAACAGCAGCGTCAGGTCGAGGGCGGGCGAGGTGCGGTCGAGCGGGATGGTGTCGCCGCCCGCCAGGGTGCCGGTGAGGTCCCCGCTGCCCCGGTCGAGGGCGACATAACGCTGCCCGACCATGTTGAGGTATTTGACGGCCGCGGTCGTCGAGCGGGGCAGGGTGCGGTCGTCGCGGACGGTGAAGGTGACCTGTGCGGTGCGCCGGTCGACGACGCGGACATCGGTGACCTCGCCGACCTTCACCCCGGAGATGCGCACGCCGTCGCCGTCGACGAGTCCGGTGACGTCGGTGAACAGCGCCTTGTAGGTGCGGGTGTCCGAGCCCACCCCGGTGTTGGCGACGCTCAGTCCGAGTACGGTCGTGGCCAGCGCGGTGACCACCAGGAAGGCCACGGACTTCAGCACGGGGCCGGTGAGCGGGCGGCGCCGGGTGTGCGCGGGGCGGGGAGTGCTCATCGCAGGGTCACCTCCGTGCCGCGCAGCGCCGGTCCGGCGAGCAGGCTGCTCCAGTCCGGGAGGTCGGCGGGCCGATTGCCGGTGGCCGGTGCGAGCAGTTCGTTGACGAGGTCGTTCTCCTGCGGGGAATTGGCGGGCCCGAGGTCCTGGTCGGCGGACGCGCGCACTTGTGCGGCCGGTTTCACGGGCACGCCGAGGTAGGGCACGGGGTAGCAGCGGGGGCCGCCCCCGGCGTCGTAGGACGGGGTGTCGCGGCCGGCGACGTAGGCGCCGCGGGACCGCACGGTGGTGACGTCGACTCTGATTCCCGGCCGGTCGGTGCCCTTGCCGAGCGCCTTGTCCATCTCCGGGACGAAGTCGGCGAGGGTGCGCAGGGTGCACGGGAAGGACGGGGAGTACTCGGCGAGCAGTTCCAGGGTGGCCCGGGAGTCGGCGCTGAGCCGGATGATGGTGTCCTTGTTGCCGCGCAGGAAGGCGGTCAGGTCGTCGGCCGCGCCGGTGGTGGCGCCGAGGGTGGCGGCCAGGTCACCGGACTTCTCGGCGAGGGTGCCGCTGGTGGTGGTGAAGTCGGTGAGTGCGGTGACGATGTCGGGTGCGGCGTCGGCGTAGACGTTGCTGACCTTCACGAGTTCTTTCAGGTCGCGGTTGAGGGTGGGCAGGTCGGGGTTGAACTTGCGCAGATACGTGTCGAGTCGGCCCAGGGTCTGGCCGATCTGCTCGCCGCGTCCCTCCAGTGCCCGGGAGACGGCGGACAGCGTGGCGGAGAGCTTCTGCGGCTGGACCGCGGTGAGCATCGGCAGCACGTCGTCGAGGACCCGTTGCAGTTCGACGGCGTTCGCGGAGCGGTCCTGGGGGATGACGGCCCCGGCGGGAAGCGGCCGGCCGGAGGGGTGCGCCGGCGGGACGAGGGCCACGAACCGCTCGCCGAACAGGGTCGTCGGCAGCATCTGCGCGCTGACGTCGGAGGGGATGTCGGCGAGGGTGCCGGGCCGCAGGGCGAGGGTGAGCCGGGCTCCGTCGCCGGTGGACTCGATGTGGCGGACCTCGCCGACGACGACGCCGCGCAGTTTCACCTCGGCGCCCAGGTGCATCTCGTTGCCGACGGTGCCGGTCTCGACGACCACCGGGTCGGAGTCGGTGAACTCCTTGTCGTAGACGGCGACGGCCAGCCAGATCAGCAGGACGGGCACCACCAGGAAGACCACTCCGGCGAGCCGGTGGCGCAGGGACCGGCCTCGTGGGCTGCTCATGTCACCCCGCCACCTTCACGGTCGTGGTGGCTCCCCACAGGGCGAGCGACAGGAAGAAGTCGGTGAGGCTGATCAGCACGATGGCGTTGCGCACCGAGCGGCCCACGGCGACCCCGACGCCGGCCGGGCCGCCGGACGCGCGGTAGCCGTAGTAGCAGTGGGCGACGATCACCATCACGCTGAAGATGAGTACCTTGAGGACGGAGAGCAGCACGTCCGTGGGTGACAGGAACAGGTTGAAGTAGTGGTCGTAGGTGCCCCGGGACTGGCCGTTGAACAGGACGGTGACGTAGCGCGAGGCCAGGTAGGAGGAGAGCAGCCCGACCGCGTACAGCGGGACGATCGCGACCACGCCGGCGATGATGCGGGTGGTGACCAGGTAGGGCAGCGAGCGGATGCCCATGCCCTCCAGGGCGTCGACCTCCTCGTTGATGCGCATGGCCCCGAGCTGTGCGGTGAAACCGGCGCCGACGGTCGCGGACAGGGCGAGTCCGGCGACGAGCGGGGCGATCTCACGCGTGTTGAAGTACGCGGAGACGAACCCGGTGAACGCGGCGGTGCCGATCTGGTCCAGTGCCGCGTATCCCTGCAGGCCCACGACGGTCCCGGTGAACAGGGTCATCGCGATCATCACGCCGATGGTGCCGCCGATCACGCCGAGGCCGCCGGTGCCGAAGACGACCTCGGCGAGCAGCCGCTGCACTTCCTTCAGGTAGCGGCGCAGGGTGCGCGGGACCCAGAGCAGGGAGCGGACGTAGAAGATCAGCTGGTCGCCGGAGCGGTCGAGCCAGACGAGCGGGGAGGCCACCGGCCTCAGCCTCCCTTCGGCGGAACGAGTTGGAGGTAGACGCCGGTCATCACCATGTTGACGAAGAACAGCAGCAGGAAGGTGATGACGACGGACTGGTTGACGGCGTCCCCGACGCCCTTCGGGCCGCCGCGCGGGTTCAGCCCGCGGTAGGCGGCGACGATGCCCGCGATGAAACCGAAGACGAGGGCCTTGAGTTCGCTGATGTAGAGGTCGGGCAGCTGGGCGAGGGCGGAGAAGCTCGACAGGTACGCGCCCGGGGTGCCGTCCTGCAGGAAGACGTTGAAGAAGTAGCCGCCGAGGATGCCGACCACCGAGACCAGGCCGTTGAGCAGGACGGCCACGCCCATCGCGGCGAGCACCCGGGGTACGACCAGGCGCTGCACCGGCGAGACGCCCATGACCCGCATCGCGTCCAGTTCCTCGCGGATGGCCCGGGAGCCGAGGTCGGCGCAGATGGCGGAGCCGCCGGCGCCGGAGATCAGCAGCGCCACGATGAGTGGGCTCGCCTGCTGCACCACGGCGAGGACGCTGGCCCCGCCGGTGAAGGACTGGGCGCCCAACTGCTGGGTGAGCGAGCCGACCTGAAGGGCGATCACGGCGCCGAACGGGATCGAGACCAGGGCGGCGGGCAGGATGGTGACGCTGGCGATGAACCAGAACTGCTCGATGAACTCCCGGAACTGGAACGGCCGTCTGAAGATGGCCCGGCCGACCTCGGCGGCGAGTGCGAAAAGCCGTCCGGTCTGCCGCAGCGCGCCGAGGATCATGCGCCGCCCCCGGCGGCGGGGGCGGGGGCGGTGGCACCGGCGGCGTAGGTGCGCTCGATGGCGCTGCGGGCGGCGGGCGGCAGTTGGTCGAGCATGCCGAGGACACGCTCGCGGCGGCGGGCGACGGCGCGGCGCGGCGGGAGGCCGGGGGACGGCTCCAGTTGCGGGACGATCTCGCGGGGCGGGGCCGGCCGCTCGGCGCGGGTGCCCGCGGCCTCCGCGGCGAGCGCGGCGGCGTCCTTCTCCTCCGACATCCCGATGGGGCCCTCGCGCCGGCCGCCGAGGAACTGGGCGACGGCGGGTTCCTCGCTGGTGAGCAGCACCTCGCGGGGCCCGAAGGTGACGAGCTTGCGCAGGAACAGCATGCCCATGTTGTCGGGGACCGCGGCAGCGATGTCGAGGTTGTGGGTGACGATCAGCATCGTTGCGTCGAGCTGCGCGTTCAGGTCGATCAGCAGCTGGGATATGTAGGCGGTGCGTACGGGGTCGAGTCCGGAGTCGGGTTCGTCGCACAGGATGATCTGCGGGTCGAGCACGAGGGCGCGGGCCAGGCCGGCCCGTTTGCGCATGCCGCCGCTGATCTCGCCCGGCAGTTTGCCCTCGGCACCGAGCAGACCGACGACCTCGATCCGCTCCATGACGATGCGCCGGATTTCGGACTCTTTCTTACGGGTGTGCTCACGCAGCGGAAAGGCGATGTTGTCGAAGAGGGACATCGAACCGAAAAGGGCGCCGTCCTGGAACATGAGCCCGAAGAGTTTCCGGGTCTCGAAAATGTCGCGTTCCGGGCTGTTCACCATGTCCACCCCGTTGATGAGGACACGGCCTTGTTCCGGTTTGAGCAGACCGATGAGCGACTTCAGGAAGACGGTCTTTCCGGTGCCGGACGGGCCGAGCATGACGCTGACTTCTCCGGCCGGCAGGGTGAGGCTCACATCCTGCCAGATGTTCTGCTTGCCGAAGGACTTGGTCAGGCCCTCGACGACCACTTCGATTCCCATATCACCTCCCGCACGAACGATTCGGTGTGCACTGCGGAAGCGCACGTTAAATCCCTGCACGGTTGACTGGCAATAGGTGGGACACCGGCTTCCCGAGGCTCCCCCGGACTTTGTCACCGCGCAGACAAAGACCGGTCCCGCACTTGTCTCGGGGAGACAGGGCGGGGCCACGCGCCTGCGGAGGGTGGGGATCCGCGGGACCCTGCCGGTGGATGTCCGCCCCGGAAGGCGGGCGAGGGCCGGACATCTTCCGCCGTTCCTCCGGTCGGCTGGGGGCCACCCACCTGGAGATCGGCGCCGTACCCGGCACGTTACGGCCCAGTAACCTCGGCGGGCAATAGCGGGTCCCGAGTTTTGCGTGATATTCGAGGTGACCGCCCGGAAACTATCAGGGCGGCGCTAAATCGGACCCCCGTTCTTGTCATCCGGTGAGCATCCGGTGCGTGTCAGGGCACGACTGCCCCACCGGGCCGTCCTTAGCACCGGATGACTAAGCCGCGCGGTGCGGTACTCACCCGGTGGACAGATAATTCCCTTCGCCAAAGAATCATGGCCACTGGCATTGTTCGGCCAAGTTTCCGGCAAGTAACGTCGGTGCCCGCGGTCGAGGTTTTCCGAACCGCGGGTCGCCCGGTCCCCCTCTCCGTCGGTGCCGTAGCGGCCCTCCTCTGTCGGTCAATCCACAAGGAGCGTCCCAGCGTCATGAAGAAACCCATACGGAGCACCGCCGTCGTTCTGGGTGCCGCCGCGGCCGCGTTCGGCATGGCCGTCGCCCCCGCCTCCGCGGTGCCCTCCACGGTGTGGACCGTGAACCCGACCCCGGCCAATTTCACGGCGACCAACAGCGGCAACATCGTGCTGACCGCCAACATCCCGATGACATGTACGACGTCGGCCGCGTCGGGCACCATGCAGAGCGCCAACGGCAACCCGGCGACCGTCGCCTCCATATCCGCCGTCACCTTCGGCAGCAGCACTTCGCCGTGCACCAGTGTCCTCGGCAACGTCACGACCGTGGCGACACCCCCCTGGTCGGTCGTCGCCGTGGACTACAACGCCGGCGTCACCACGGGCTACATCGGCAACGTCAAGGCCACGGTGACCGCGGGCGCCTGTGTGTTCACCGTGACGGGCAAGGCCTCCGCCACGTACACCAACTCCACCGGAATCCTGGCGGTCAACAGCGCGTCCGGCGACCTGAGCGTCGCCACGGCGTCCGCCGGCTGCGGCACGGTGGTCACGACGTCCACGAAGCCCACCTTCAAGGGCAACTACGCCGTCAAGGTGACCGGCACCAGCACCATCCCGACCATCGTCGGCTCCAACCCGTAAGGCAGGTCCCGCGCGTCCGCCCGGCCGGAGTCACCGGCCGGGCGCACGTGCAGGCGGCATGGCCGCAGGGGCCGTTCGGCGCCGTGGCCCGTCGTCCGCCCGCGGTGGCGTCGTGGCCGCTCGCACGGTTTCCCCGCGCCGCGCGCGGAGCACTGCCCGACCCGTGCGCGCCGCGCGGAACTGCCGAGCGCGCCTGCCGCCGCCGTCGCCGTACCCCGGAGCACCGAACGATCCGAGCGGAGCAACAGATGAGAGGTCCCCGTGCCGCCGTCCGGCGGCCGTCCCGGGTCCGCGCCCGCGGCGCGGCCATCGCCGCGTTCGTCGTGCTGGCCGCCATGGTCCCGGCCGTGGCCGTCGCCGCGGGCCCCCGGCAGGCCGCTGTCGAACTCCCCTACGTCTGCACGCTGCCGTCCGGGCAGCGGCCGGTGACGGTGCGGGTCTCGGCGGCCTTTCCGGACCGGGTGGCGGCGGGCGAGCCGATCCGGCCCGCGGACGTCACCACGGCCGTCGAGTTCCCGGCGGAGGCGGTGGCCGACCTCGCCGCGTCCGGAGCGGCCGGCGTCCAGGCCGAGACCCGCCTGACCGTAGCCGTCGCACAGAACGACGCCCGGGCGCAGGCGACCTGGCGCGGCACCGCGCAGCCCGTGGTCCTCCCGCCGAGCGGACCGCTGACGCTGACCGCGACGGGTGACGTCCCGACGGTGACCGGGCAGAGCGCCGGTGAACTCACGCTGTCCGCGGCGCACTTGGCGGTGGACATCACACCGAGCGCGGCCGACGGCGCCACCGGCGCTCCCACCGCGTTCACCGCCGAGTGCTCCCTCGCCGCAAACGCGCCCGACTCCGGTCTGCTGGCCGGCGTCATGGTCGGTGCGGACCCGTCCGGGTCCGGCTCACCGTCGGCATCGGCATCGCCGTCGGCCTCCGCCTCCGCCTCGCCCGGCGGTCAGGGCGGGGACCCGGCGGACCGGCAGGGCGAACGGGCCCCCAAGGTCACCGGTGACACGCCCGGCGGCACCGGCGACCGCCCCGACGCGCCGCCGTGCAAGTACGACGCCGGCTACCCGGCCCGCCCGCAGTCGCTGAACGCGTACATCACCGGGTACTCGAACGTAAAGAAGCTGAAGGGCGCCGCCCTGATCCCGCTGACCTGCACGCTGATCGAGCAGGGTCCGCCGGAGTTCATCCCCTATCCGGACTGGAGCGGCGGCACCATCAAGCAGCATTCCACGGGCGACCTTTACAACGGCGGCCGCAAGGCGTCGCAACCGATCACGGCCACGTTCCTGACGTTCGGCTTCACCCCGACGACGGCCACCATGGTGCTGGAGCAGACCGGCCCGGTGACCATCGACTCGCTCGGGGCGACCAACTTCGTGTTCACCAGCACGGACACCTGGGTCCGGGTGCCGCTCGTGCTCAAGGTCACCTCGCTCACGGTCAACGGGACACCGCTGGCCGTGGGTCCGAACTGCCGGACCGGGAAACCCCTCGCCTCCCCCGAACCGGATCCGGCGAACCACCCCGGCGACCATCTGGTGCTCTACGGCCGGGGAGAACAGGTCACGGGCGAGCCGGCCACCGGCTATCTGCTGACCTCCGGCGGCCCGCTGACCGGCGAGGTGAGCATCCCCGCCTTCACCGGCTGCGGAGCCGGCGGTGAGAACATCGACCGCCTCCTGACGGCCTCGGTCTCGGGCTCCGGCAACTACCTCAAGCAGATACAGGGCCAGACCTGCTTCGTGTCCGCCGAGACGCCCAACCCGGACGAGTGCACCACGGACCTGCAACCCCTCAAGATCCCCGTTCCCGAACGCTGAGCCCCGCTCCGCCAGGACCCCTCACGGAAGGCCACGACATGAACCGGCTCTCGCACCGCGCCAGACTCGTCACGACCGTCACGGCGCTCGGCACCGCACTCGGCGCCTTCGCCTCGATGGGCACGGCGACCGCCGCGACCGCCCAGCTCAACGGCGAGTGGGCACCGTTCACCCGCTGCCCGGTGGACGCACCGGCGATGCTCGCCGCGGACGGCCTGGCCCAGACACCGCAGTGCGTGGTCTCGACGGCGCCGAGCGGTTCCATCAAGCTGGGCAACACCACCGTGGTGACGGGCCGGACCGATCTCCAGATGGGGATCGTGCAGAACTCCGACGGCACCAGCTCCGTGGCGGCACCGGCCGACGGCGCGATCATCGCCGACTCCGCGACCGTGCCCGGCGGGCTGCTCGGTCTGATGTGTCCGAGCAACATCCCCGGGGTCACGGCCATCTGCGAACAGCTCACCAACAGCACCCTCAACAAGATCACGGCGACTGTGGAGTCCGTCGGCGCACCCCGCGACTTCGACCAGACCGCGGGCATCGTCACCGGCAAGCCGATCGTCACCCTGCCGGTCCGTATCCACCTGGAGAACCCGTTCCTCGGCTCCAACTGCTACATCGGTACGAAGTCCAGCCCGATCGTGCTGAAGCCGCAGAACGTCACCAACCCCGAGTTCGGGCTGTCGTTCTTCAACGGCGACGGCACCGTCGCGGACGGCGGCGAGATGAGCCGGGTCGCCCTCACCGGCGCCGCCCAGAACGACAGCAGTTTCGCGGTGCCCGGGGCCAGCGGGTGCGGCCTGAACGTCGGGCTGATCAACGCGGCGGTCAACCTGAAGACCGGGCTGCCCTCCGCGGCCGGGAACAACAGCCTGACGCTCAACAACGCGCAGACCTATCTCGCCGGTCTGACCGCGCCCGGGACCGCCGCTCCCGACGCCGGTCAGATCCTCTCGCGCAACTGGAAGTCGGCCGTCAAGTAACGGGCGCGGAAAGTCGATTATCAGCCGTCCCGGCAGTCCGATCCCGTCTCGCTGCAGCAAACCGTGCACGACTTGTGTACGAAGCATGAAACATGATTTAGCTTCAGCAGCCCAGACAGGTATGCACCTGATGGCCGGCCGGGTGTCCCCCTCCGCCGGAGAGGGCACCCGGGCCGGTCTCCCCCCACCGGGCGCGTCGGAGAGCAAGGGACGACCAGCCATGCCTTCAACCGTACGGTCGCCGCAGGTCGGAGAACCGCTCGATCCCCTTCCCCGGGAGTTCGCGGCCTTCATGCGACCGGAGTTGCCCGGCCTCATGAAGGAAATACGCATCGAGGTCACCCGCGCCTACCCGGTGTACGGGCGCCTGCTCAACGGTCCGAACGCCGACGCCATCCGGCAGGGCGTCGAGCAGGCCCTGTCCGCGTTCGTGGACCGGGTGGCCGAACCGGGCACGAACTCGGCACTGCGTGACGAACTCTTACGCAAGTTCGGGCGGGTGGAGGCGTACGAGGGCCGGGAGCTGGACACCCTTCAGGGGGCCTACCGGCTGGGCGCGCGCATCGCCCTGCGCCGCGCCAAGGCGGTCGGACGGCAGTACAACCTCTCCCCCACCGTGATCCTCGCCTTCGCCGACGCGCTGTTCGCCTACGTCGAGGAGTTGGAGGCGCTCTCCCGCGAGGGCTACACGGAGGTGCAGTCGCGGGCCTCGTCCGAAGTCTCGGCGGTGCGAAGACAGTTGCTGCACCTGATCCTCGCCGCGCCGCCGCTGCCCCAGGCGACCGTCTCCGGGCTGTGCGAGGCAGCCGCCTGGCCGCTGCCCTCCGAGGTGACGCTCCTCGCGCTGCGCTCGCCCGCACCCGAGCATCTGGAGGCGGGGCTGGCCGGCGACGTCCTCGCGGACCTGGACATTCCGCAGCCCCATCTGCTCATTCCGGGGGCGCTGAGCACGGACCGGCTGGTGATGCTGGACGCGGCGCTGGGCGGTACGCACGCCGTCGCGGGCCTGACCGTGCCGCTCGCCCAGGCGGCCGACTCCATCCGCTGGGCACGCCGCGCACTCCAACTCGTCGACGAGGGGGTCGTGGCCGACGCCCCGCTGGTCCGCTGCGAGGACCATCTGGTGACACTGTGGCTGCTGTCCGATCCGCCTCTGGTGTCCCATCTGGCGGCCCGGGAGCTGGCACCGCTCGACGAGTTGCCGACGGGCCGCCGCAGCCGGCTGATGGAGACCCTGCGCCTGCACATCTCCACCCGGGCGCCCGCGGAGCAGGTCGGCGAGATGCTGGGTGTCCACGCGCAGACCGTGCGCTACCGCCTGCGGAACCTGGACAGGCGCCTCGGGGCCCGGCTCGCCGATCCCGACCACCGCTTCGCCCTGGAGGCGGCGCTGCGTTCGCTGCATCTGCGGGGCGGCGACCGCGCCGAGTGAGCCGCCCGGTCAGACCGGCAGGCGCGGCACGCTCTCGATCAGCCTGCGGGTGTAGGGGTGGGCCGGCTCGCCGAGCACCTGGGCGGTTTCGCCCTGCTCGACGATCCGGCCGTGTTCCAGCACGGCGGTGCGTTCGCACAGGGAGGCGACGACCGACAGGTCGTGGGAGACCATGACGAGTGTCAGCCCCTGTTCCCGCTTCAGCTCGGCGAGCAGGTCGACGACCTTGACCCGGGTGGTGACGTCGAGCGCGCTGACGGGTTCGTCGGCGAGCAGCACCCGTGGCTCGCACACCGTGGCCCGGGCGATGGCGATCCGCTGGCGCTGTCCGCCGGAGAACTCGTGCGGATAGCGGGCCGCCGCGTCGGCGGGCAGGCCCACCCGCTCCAGGGCCCGGGCGACCTTCGGGGCGGCGCCGGCTCGGTTGTCGATGCCCAGGGAGCGCAGCGGCTCGGCGACGATCGCGGCGACGCGCCGGCGCGGGTCCAGGGAGGAGTAGGGGTCCTGGAAGACGCACTGCACGCTGCGCCGGAACCGGCGCAGTTGCGCCCGGTCGCGCGGGGACAGCTCGGCGCCGTCGAAACGTACGGCGCCGGCGGTGGGCCGGGACAGGCCGAGCAGCAGACGCAACAGCGTCGTCTTGCCCGCCCCGGATTCGCCCACGAGGGCGAGGCTTTGCCCGGTCTCGACGGTGAGGGAGACGTCCTGAACCGCGCTGGCGGCGCTCCCCCGGTGGCGCAGCGCCACGTCCTTCAGCTCCAGTACGGGTGTCACCGCGGGCTCCTCAGGTCCAGGGCGGACTCCAGTGTGCGGGCGCTGGCCACCAGGTCCCTGGTGTACTGCTCGCGCGGGTTGCGGACGAGGTCGTGCACCGTGCCGTCCTCGACGGCCCGGCCGTCCTTCAGCACCAGGGCCCGGTCGGTCACCCGGGCCACCACGGCCAGGTCGTGGCTGACGAAGAGGACCGCCATCTCCCGCTCGCGGACCAGGGTGTCGATCAGGTTCAGCATCTCCGCCTGCACGGACACGTCCAGGGCGGTGGTCGGCTCGTCGGCGATCAGCAGCCGGGGCGCGCAGGCCAGTGCCATGGCCAGGGCGACGCGCTGGCGCTGTCCACCGGAGATCTCGTGCGGGAAGGCGCGGGCGACGCGCTCGGGTTCGGGCAGCCGGACCTGTGCCAGCGCCTCGCGTACCGCGTCGCGCAGGGCGGCACCCTTCAGGCCGGTGCGCCGGCCCAGCGGTCCGGCGACCTGGCGGCCCACCCGCATCAGCGGGTCGAGGGCGGTGAGCGGTTCCTGGAAGACGACGGCCGCGTCCCGGCCGCGCACGGCGGTCAGTTGCTTCTCGCGCGCGCCGACGATCTGGGTGCCGGCGAGTTCCACGCTGCCGGTGGCGGTCATGCCGTCGGGCAGCAGGCCGAGCACCGCGAGGGTGGTGAGCGACTTGCCGGAGCCGGACTCGCCGATGAGGCCCAGCCGTTCCCCGCTCGCCACGCGGAAGGACAGGTCGTCGACCAGGGTCCGGCCGTCGGCGGTGCGGACGGTCAGGCCGCGGACGTCGAGGAGGGTCATGTGCGCCTCCGGCGGGTCGCCGGGTCGAGGGTGTCGCGCAGTCCGTCGGCGACGAGGTTGACCCCGATCGCCAGCAGGACGAGCAGGATGCCGGGGGCCAGGGCGCCGGCCGGGGCGGTGGTGAAGGTGGCCTGCGCCTCCTGGAGCATGCGTCCCCACGAGGCGTTGGGCGGCGGGGCGCCCAGGCCCAGGTAGGACAGTCCGGCCTCGGCGAGCACGGCGAGGCCGAACTGCAGGGCGAGGTTGACCACGAGGGTGGGCCAGATGTTGGGCAGGACGTGGCCGAGCACCGTACGCGGCCAGGAGGTCCCGGAGGTGCGGGCGGCGATGATGTAGTCCTGTGCGAGGACCCGTTTGACGAGGATGCGCACCAGCCGGGCGACGACGGCGCTCTGCGCCAGGCCGATCGCGAGGACCGCGGACGAGAGGGTCGCCGAGCGTGCGGCCACGATGAGCATGGCGAGCAGCAGGGTGGGGAACGCGATCAGGATGTCGAGGAACGCGGAGAGCGTGTCGTCGAGCCAGCCCTGCGCGAACGCGGCGAGCACCCCGAGGGTGACGCCGATCAGGGTGGCGATCAGCACCGAGCCGAGCCCCGCCTCGACGGCGATCCGGGACCCGGTCATCACCTGGGTGAACAGGTCCCGGCCGAGTTTGTCCGTGCCCAGCAGATGACCCGCGCCGGGGGCGGCCAGGCGCCCGCCCGAGGTGTCGTCGGACGGGTAGGGCAGCCAGAACAGGGAGACGACGGCGAGCAGGGCGATGGCGCCCGCCAGGACGCAGCCGACGACAAGCGTGGCGGAGCGGCGCCGCTGCCGCCCGGTCCGCGAAGCCTTCCTGGCCCGCGCCGGTTCGAGCAGGTCGGTCCCGGTCATCGGGCGGCTCCCGTCAGTCGTCCGCGCAGCCGGGGGTCGATGATCCGCTGGACCAGGTCGGCCGCGAAACCGATGAGCAGCACGGCGAGGGTGGAGACGAACAGCACGCCCTGGATGACCGGGTAGTCGTGCTGGGCGATGCCGGTGGCGAGCATCGAGCCGAGGCCGGGCAGCGCGTACACGGACTCCACGACGACCGCGCCGAGCAGGGTGGAGGCGAGTTCGATGCCGAGCACGGAGATCACCGGCACGGAGGCGTTGCGCAGTCCGTGCCGCCACATCGCGCCCGCGTAGGAGGAGCCGAGGGCGCGGGCGGTGCGCAGGTGGTCGCTGCCCAGCACGTCGAGGGTGGCGGAGCGGACGTAGCGGATCAGGGACGCGCTCATCACCAGGGCGATGGTGACGACCGGCAGCACCAGCGCGCGGAGGGCGTCGGCGGGGGCGGACCAGCCGTCCTGCGGGAAGCCGCCGGCCGGCAGCCAGCCCGCGTTCAGCGCGAACACGGCGATGAAGATGATGCCGAGCCAGAACACCGGGACGGCGATGCCCAGTTGGGAGACGCCGCTGAGCAGCGCGCCGTACCAGGTGTGCCGTTTGTGGGCGGCGACGAATCCGGCGGGTACGGCGATCAGGACGGCCAGGACGAAGGCGGCGAGGGTCAGCGGCACGGTGACGTTCAGCCGGCCGGTGACCTCGGGTCCGACGGGGAGCGAGCTGACGAAGGAGGTGCCGAGGTCGCCGCTCGCCAGCTGCCCGAGCCAGTGGGTGAACTGTTCGGGCAGCGGCTTGTCGGACCCGATGGCGTGCCGGGCCGCGGCGATCTGCTCGGGGCTCGCGCCCACCGAGGTGAGCGCGTTGGCCGGGTCGCCGGGCAGCAGGCGCAGCAGCACGAACAGCACGACGCTCGCCAGGGCCAGGGACACCACGAGGAAGACCAGGCGGCGCAGGAGGTAGCGCGCCATCAGCCCTTCTTCTTGATGTCGTAGGCGTAGAACTGGGAGTTGAGGCCGTTGAGCGGGTAGCCGGACAACGTGCTGTTCGCCACGACGATCTGCGGGTACAGGTACAGCCAGTCGCTGGCCGCGTCGTCGGCGGTCTGGCGGTTGACCCTCTTCAGGATCTCGGTCTGCTGCGCGGTGGTGTCGGCCTGCTCGGCCTGCTTCACCCACTGCTGGACCTGCTTGTTGTCGTAGCCCCAGTAGAAGTCGGGGTTGCCGTACCAGACGAGGTCGCGGTCGTTGACGTGTTCCTGGAGCGTCGCTGTGAAGTCGTGGTTCTGGTAGACCTTCGTGTACCACTCGTCCGGCGTGATGATGTTGATCTTGACGGTGATGCCGACCTTGGCGAGTTCGGACTTGATGAAGGTCGCGGCGGTGGGGTGCGGGTCGTAGTTCGGGGTGTCCAGGGTGAAGGAGAAGCCCTTGGTGTAACCGGCGGCGGCGAGCAGTTGCCTGGCGTGGGCCGGGTCGTAGGCGTTGACCTTGGTCAGGTCCTCGTACCAGGGGTCGGTCGGCGGCACCATCGAGCCGATCAGCTTGCCGTAGTCGCCCCAGACCGACTGCAGGAGCTTCTTCTTGTCGATGGCGTCGGTGACGGCCTGGCGGACCTTGACGTCCGTGAACGGCTTGGCCTTGTCGTTGAAGGCGAGCAGCAGCTTGGTGGTGGAGTTCCCGTCGTTGACCTTGTAGTTCTGGTTGTTCTTGAACTGGTCGAGGGAGTCCGGCGACTGCTCGCTGGTGACGACGTCGACGGCGTTGGTCTGCAGGGCGTTGTTGAGGGCCGTGGCGTCCTTGTAGTAGTGGAAGACGGCCTCCTGGTTGGCGGCTGCGGAGCCCCAGTAGCCGGTGAACCGCTTCAGGCTCAGCGCGGAGCCCCGGGTCCACTTGTCCAGCGTGTAGGGGCCGGTGCCGTCCTCGGTCGTCTTCAGGTTCTTCGCCTGGGAGTCGATGATCCAGACGTAGCTGAGGTTGTAGACGAAGGAGATCGACTTCTGCGACAGCGTGACCTTGACGGTGCGGGCGTCGGGGGTGGCGATGTCCTTGATCACCGCGAGGTCGCTCTTGCGGGCGGACTGGGAGTCCGGCGCGATCACCTTCTCCAGGCTGTACTTGACGTCGTCGCTGGTCAGCTGCTTGCCGCTGTGGAACTTCACGCCGTCGCGCAGGGTGAAGGTGTAGGTGAGTCCGTCGGGGCTGACCTGGTAGTCCTTGGCGAGGAGCTTGTCCGCCTTGCCGTCGTCGGTGAGCTTGAACAGCCCTTCGTAGACGTTGCCGTTGAGCGCTTCGGTCACGCCCTGGCCGCCGCCCGCGGTGTTGTCGAGGTTCTGCGGCTCGTAGAGCGAGCCGATGTTGACGACTGCGTTCTTGTTCCAGGAGCCGCCGGAGGCGCTGCCGCCGGAGCCTGAGCCGCCGCACGCGGTCAGGGTCAGGGCGAGACCGGCCGCGGTCGCGGTGGCGTACAGGGAGGTCTTCTTGATGTTCACGGTGTGTGGGCCTTCGGACGGCGATGCGGGCGGGATGCGGGGTCAGTGCTGTGCGGGGAAGCCGTCGCGGAAGACGGGCTGCCGCTCACCGGCCTCGACGGGCAGGTGGAAGCGGTTCTGCGGCGGCGGCATCGGACAGTTGTACTGATCGGAGAATCCGCAGGGCGGCACGAAGGCGCGGTTGAAGTCGAGCAGGACGCGGTGGTCGTCCCCGGTCCGCTGCACGAAGAGGAACCGGCCGGCGCCGTAGGTGGTGTCCCCGTTGGTGCGGTCGCCGAAGACGAGCAGCAGGGTGCCGTCGTCGTCGAAGGCGCTCAGGGTGTACTCGCGGCCGTCGACGGTGAGGGTGATGTCGCCGGGGACGACGAGGTCGCGGGTGCCGCCATTGTCCCGGAGGTGCTCGAAGGGCACCCGACGGGCGCCGGGCACGGGGGTGTAGGTGGCGTGCAGCACCCAGGCGGGGTCGTACGGGAAGGTGTCGACCCGGTCGAAGTGGCGGACGGCCGGGGAGTCGGCGTCCCAGAAGCGCAGGCCGTGCTCGGGCTCGCCGGTGACGAGGTCGGTCCGCTGGAGTGTGGTCACCGTCACGGTGTCCGGCCGGCCGGCCCGGGCCCGCTCCGCGTCGGGGCGTTCGCCGGCCGGGAGCCAGCGGGTCTCGACGAGCGCCAGGTTCCCGGTCGGCGCGGTGAGGCCCCGGCGGCGCTCGTCGCGCCAGGCGTCCCACCGTGCGACGGCATCGGTGTCGGGCTGGTCGGGTGCGGTATGGGACACGGCGGGACTCACTCGGGTAGCACGGACGGCGGCCGCACACCGCGGACACACGCCGCGCGAATGAGTGGCCAAAGCATGCCCTTTATCTTCCATAAGAGGATCTAATGTCAAATGCCACTGACACATGCTGAGACGCGGCCTCCCCTGCGGCTCCCGCGCAGCACGCCAACCGCCCCCGCTGATCACGCCCGGAGCAGGCATCGCGCCATGGCTCCGCCGGCGCAGCCCTCAGCGGCCGGGATCGATGAGATGGGGCACGACCCGGGCGAGCCTCAGCACGCCCCACAGGATCAGCAGGGCCCCCGCCAGCTCCGGCAGCAGCCACCAGCCGGTACGGACGTTCTCGCCGAACAGCGCCACCCCGAGGAACAGGCTCGTGGACGCGTCGCCGATGGTCAGTGCGGGCTGCGAGGCGATCAGTGCGCCGGCCTGGAGGGAGTTCTCCAGCAGCAGCAGCGCGCCGACCCCGGCCAGCGCGAAGCCGTAGGTCTGCCAGGTCCGCAGGAAGGCGGGGAACCCGGCATGGGCCAGCACCCCGGTGGCCGACTTCATCAGCGCGGCGGTCAGCGCGTTGCCGATCGCGGCGGCCAGGGCGAGCGTCGCCGCACGGAACAGGGAGGAACGCGTCGACCGGGCGAGCACGACGGCCACGGCGATGGCCCCCAGGGTCAGGGCCAGCACCGGCAGCCAGCGCACCATGGACGCTTGGTCGCGTGCGCCCGAGGGCGCCGCCGCGACCAGGACGAGGGCGAGCCCGCCGACCATGCCGGCGACCGCCCACCACCCCGCGGCGGACAGCCGGCGGTGCATCAGCCGGGCCGCGACGAGCAGGGCGAACGGCAGTTCCAGGATGAACAGCGGCTGGACCAGCGCCAGCGGGCCGTTGACCAGAGCCAGGGCCTGGAAGATCGCGGCACCCGCGACACCGGCGAGGCCGATCGACCAGGCGGGGCGGCGCACGAGGGCGATCATCAGGCCGAGCCCGCCGCCCCGC
Organism: Streptomyces sp. NPDC006012; assembly: GCF_042871185.1. Taxonomy (NCBI): domain Bacteria; kingdom Bacillati; phylum Actinomycetota; class Actinomycetes; order Kitasatosporales; family Streptomycetaceae; genus Streptomyces; species Streptomyces sp. NPDC006012. The sequence continues at coordinate 20,595 of NZ_JBIAIE010000010.1, read as the reverse complement.
GACACCGCCGAGGCGGCCTTGCGCTGGAACGCCGTACCCACGGCGTTGCTGGCGGCCCCCACTACGGCACAGGCCACGGCGAGCACGATCACATCTCTACAATGCCTCGCCTTTCGGATTACGGCTGCGGCGCCGGTCACCGAGTGCGGCCTCCGGCGAGCACGCCCAGGGCTGTTTCGCCTGGTCGGGGCGGGAGAGCGGCGACTGCCGCACGGCGGAGAAGCGCGCGCACCGGTGTGGCGCCGTGGCGGGACCGGGGTGCCTGCGGGTCGGGGCACATCCGGGCCGGGGCGACGAGAGGACGGGAGAGCAGGGTGGGTGCGCCGCCGACGGCGGGCGGGGGAGCGGCGGAGAAGCGACGAGGAGGCCATCGGGGTTGCTTCGGTTACTTCGGGCGAACGGTTCGGGAAACCCTTGGCACTTGGGTCTGACGGCGTCTTGTTGCCCCTTGTCTACGCGCGTATCTTTTGTGCCGGTCCACAACTCGTCCGCCACCTCCCCAAGTTCAGTCGCGACCTTTCCGACTCCTGCCCGAAAGAGCCCACGTGTCTGCACACATACCGTTGAGTCTGCGCGGCAGAGGCGCCAAGGCCGGCCTCATCGCCCTTCCCCTCGGCCTCGCCGGATCGCTGATCGTCCTCCCCCTCACCGCCCAGGCGGCGCCGTCGCCGGACGTCGTCATCTCCGAGGTCTACGGCGGCGGCGGCAACTCCGGTGCGTCCCTCACCCACGACTTCGTCGAGCTGGGCAACGCCGGTTCCGCGCCGTTCGACCTGAACGGCTGGTCCGTGCAGTATCTGAGCGGCTCGCCCTCCGCCGGCAGCAAGTGGCAGGTCACCCCTCTGACGGGGGCCGTCCCCGCGGGCGGCGGCTACCTGGTCCAGGAGGCGAAGGGAGCGGCGGGCGACACCGCCCTGCCCGCTCCGGACGCCACCGGCACCATCCCCATGTCGGCGACCAGCGGCACGGTCGCGCTGGTGGGCTCGACCACCGCGCTGACCTGTCTGACCGCCGCCGACTGCGCGGCCGACGCCACGGTGAAGGACCTGGCCGGCTTCGGCACCGCGGTGGTCCGCGAGGGCAGCCCCGCCACCGGCGCGAGCAACACCGCCTCCGTCGCGCGCGGTGCCGCCCTCACCGACACGGACGACAACTCGGCGGACTTCACCGGCGGCACGCCGAGCCCCCGCAACTCCGCCGGCGACGGCGGCAGCGGCAGCGGCAGCGGCGACCCGACGCCCACCCCGTCGCCCACCGACACCACCCCGGGCAGCCTGCGCATCCACGACATCCAGGGCACCACCCGGATCTCCCCGCAGAACGGCAGGTCCGTCACCCACGTGCCCGGCGTGGTGACCGGCGTGCGCGGCACCGGCTCGAAGGGCTACTGGATCCAGGACCCCGCGCCCGACCAGAACCCCGCCACCAGCGAGGGCGTCTTCGTCTACACCGGCTCCGCCACCCCGCCCGTCAAGGTCGGCGACTCGGTGCTGGTGTCCGGCAAGGTGAGCGAGTACTACCCCGGCGGCCGCAGCAGCGGCGCCCAGTCCGTGACCGAACTGACCGGCCCGAGCGCGATCGTGCTCGCCACCGGCGCCGGGCTGCCGGCGGCGGAGGCCGTCGACGCGGGCACCGTCCCCGAGACCTACGCCCCCGAGGTCCCCGGCGGCAACATCGAGCCGGAGCAGCTCGCGCCCGCCGCATACGCGCTGGACTGGCTGGAGTCCCGTGAGGGCATGCTGGTGCGGATCGGCGACTCCCGGGTGGTGGGTGCGTCCAACGCGTACAACGAGACCTGGATCACCACGAAGCCCGCCGAGAACCCGACTCCGCGCGGCGGCACCGTCTACCAGGGGTACGACCAGCCCAACTCCGGACGTCTGCTGGTCGCCCCGCTCGCTGGCGACCCGCTGCACGCCGACGTCGGCGACACGCTGGCCGGGACGACCGCGGGCCCGGTGGACTACGGCACCCACGGCGGCTACAGCCTCCAGGCGACGCAGGTCGGCACCGTCAAGGACGGCGGCATCGAGCCGGACGTGGCGGCGAAGGGCAAGCCGAACGAGCTGTCGGTCGCCACGTACAACGTGGAGAACCTCGACCCGACGGACCCGCAGAGCAAGTTCGACCGGCTCGCCGAGGGCGTCGTCAAGAACCTGGCCGCCCCGGACATCGTGAGCCTGGAGGAGATCCAGGACGACAACGGCGCCAAGGACGACGGCACGGTCTCGGCGGGCAGGACGATGGCCCGGTTCATCGAGGCCGTCGAGAAGGCCGGCGGCCCGACGTACGCCTGGCGCTCCATCGACCCGGTCGACGGCCAGGACGGCGGCGAGCCCGGCGGCAACATCCGCAACGTCTTCCTGTTCAACCCGGAGCGCGTCAGCTTCGTCGACCGGCCGGGCGGTGACTCCACCACCGGCGTCCAGGCCGTCGGCGACGGCAAGAAGGGCGTGCGGCTCTCCACGTCGCCGGGCCGGATCGACCCCGCCTCCGACGCCTGGAAGAGCAGCCGCAAGCCGCTGGCCGGCGAGTTCGTCTTCCGCGGCAAGCAGGTCTTCGTGATCGGCAACCACTTCAATTCCAAGGGCGGCGACCAGCCGGTGCACGGCGTCGTCCAGCCGCCGGTCCTCGGCTCCGAGACCCAGCGCACCGCCCAGGCGCAGGAGGTCAACACCTTCGTCCGCAGCATCCTCGCCAAGGACAGGAAGGCCAGGGTCGTGGTTCTGGGCGATCTGAACGACTACCAGTTCTCCGAGCCGCTGGCCACGCTGACCTCCGGCGGCGTCCTCAAGGACCTGATCAACACGCTGCCCGCCGACGAGCGGTACAGCTACGTGTACGACGGCAACTCGCAGACCCTGGACCACATCCTGGTCTCGCCGGCCGTCAAACGGCCGGACTACGAGGTCGTCCACATCAACGCCGAGTTCGCCGACCAGAGCAGCGACCACGACCCGCAGGTGGTCCGGATCAAGTAGGGACTCCCATGTCGAGCGGGGGTTCGGCGCCGTTCGGACCGCGACAGTGTGTGGCGCGCACCGGGGCCGGTGCGCGCCACACGTGTGTCGGGCAAGAGGGGACCGGCCCCGTGCCTGGCCGGGGGTCCGGCACGGCACGGGGCCGGTCCGGTCCCGGTCAGGGCCGCTGCCGGCGCTCCGAGGTGGGCGGGACCGGCTTGGCCCGCCGGGGACCCGCGGCCACCTGCTCGGGGTCGAGGATCTGGTCTCCGTAGAGGTCCTGGAGCCAGTTGGTCTGGTAGATGGTGTCGAGGTAGCGCTCACCGAGGTCCGGGGCGATGGCGACCGCGGTGAGGTCGGGCGTGCCGTGTTCGTCCAGCCAGTCCGACGCGCCGCTGACGACCGTGCCGGTGGAGCCGCCGAACAGGAAGCCGCGGCGGGCCAGCCGGTGGCAGGTGCGGATGGTATCCGCCTCCTCGACCCAGATGACCTCGTCCACCAGGGACTCGTCGAGCAGCGGCGGGCGCATGCTCATTCCCAGGCCGGGGATCATCCGGCGGCCGGGCTTGCCGCCGAAGGCCACCGAGCCCGCGCTGTCCACGGCGACGATCCGTACGGGACGGTGCCAGCGCCGGAAGTAACGGGCGCAGCCCATCAGGGTTCCGGTGGTGCCCGCGCCGACGAACAGCACGTCGAGCCGCGGGAACTGACAGGCGATCTCCGGCGCCGTACGGTGGAAGTGCGCCCGCCAGTTGCCCGGGTTGGTGTACTGGCTGAGCCATACGTAGCGGTCGTCGGAGGCGCACAGCGCACGGACGTAGTCGATCCGGGCGCCGAGGAAACCGCCGTTGGCGTCGGTGTCCGCGATGACGTGCACCTCGCTGCCCAGCGCCTCCATCAGGAGCCGGGTGGAGAGGTTGCAGCGGGAGTCCGTCACGCACAGGAACCGGTAACCCTTGCTGGCGGCGATGATGCTGAGGGCCACGCCGAGGTTTCCCGACGAGGACTCGACCAGCGTCGAGTCCGGCATCAGGATGCCGTCACGCTCGGCGGCCTCCACCATCTCCACCGCGGCCTTCAACTTGATCGAGCCCGCGAAGTTGAAGCCCTCGCACTTCAGGTAGAGGGAACGCCCGAGGGTCGGCTGCAGATCGACGTAGAGCTGGCCTTCGTTGAAGGCGTGGGGAGCGGATATGACGGGCACGGTTGACCTCCTGGTGCCAGGGCTGAGGGGAAGTGCGTCAGCCGTACCGGCGCAGGTCGTGGAAGAAGTCGTCGATGCGGCGGAGGTGACCCGCCTTGGCTGCCTGGTCGTAGACGAACTTGCCGACGGCGAGGTCGAGGACGCCGAGGCCGAACGGCGAGAAGATCACCGTGCGGTCGGCCGGCGGGAGGACCCGCTTGCACATGACGTCGTCGAGGGTGCCGTTCAGGAAGTCGCGGCTTCCGGTGAGCTGTTCGGCCAGGTGCGGGGACGTGTCGGCCTTCAGGCAGTGGTCGACGTCGTCGACGAAGTTCGCCGCGCCGAGCAGGATCTCGGGGGCGAGGTCGCGCAGCGACACGTGCAGGACCAGCGGGTGGTGTGCGAACAGGCCCTGGTCGGTGACGTGCGGGGTGCCGGCCACGGTGGCGAAGACGACCAGGTCGCTGGAGCGGATCAGGTCCTCGGGACGCTCGTGGACGGTGATCTCCCCGGTGGCGCCGGACTGCTTCAGGTAGCCGCAGAACCCGGCGGCGCTGTCGGCGGACACGTCGTGCACACCGACCGACTCGAAGTTCCAGCCGGTGCCCGCGAGGAAGGTGTGGATGTAGCGGGCGATCAGTCCCGTGCCGAAGAACCCGATGCGGGTGGGCCGGGCCCGGCCCAGGCTGAGCCGGTCGGCCGCCAGCGCGGCCGACGCCGCGGTCCTGGTCGCGCTGATGATGGAGCTCTCCAGGCAGGCGAACGGGTAGCCCGTGTCGTGGTCGTTGAGGATGAGGACCGCGGAGGCCCGGGGCAGCCCCGACGCCACGTTCTCCGGGAAGCTGGAGATCCACTTCAGGCCGTCCACCTGGTCCGGTCCGCCGACCGAGGCCGGCAGCGCGATGATGCGCGCGGAGGGCCGGTCCGGGAAGCGCAGGAAGTACGACGGCGGGTTGACCGTGTCCCCGGATCCGTGCAGCCGGTAGGTCTGCTCGACCAGTTCCACGATCTCCTTCTCGCGCCCGGCGAGGGCCTGCTGCACCTGGGCTCCGGAGATCACCGCGAAGCCCGGAACGTGCGCCGTCGGGGTGCCGGCCCGCCGCTCGTCGGGGGACAGGAGGTTCGTCATCGCCTGCTCGCTTCCGAAGTCGGGACGCAGTCGGTCAGCCGCCGCGGCTCGGCCATGGAGACCAGCACCTGGCGTTCTCCGGTGTACGGCTCCCTGCTGTGCGCGGTGCGTATGTTGTCCACGAGCAGCACGTCGCCGGCCTGCCAGGGCTGGCGCCGGGTCAGCTGCTCGTAGGTGCTGTTGAGCTGTTGCACGACGTCCTCGCCGATGGCGGAGCCGTCGCCGTAGCGGGTGTTGAACGGCAGCCCGTCCGCGCCGTACTCGTCCACCAGGTACTCGCGCACCTCGGGGGCGAGCGTCCACTCGTTGAGGAAGGCGATCTGGTTGAACCAGCAGCGCCGTCCGGTGACCGGGTGGCGGACCACGGCGCTGCGCAGCTGCCGGGTGTGCAGGGAGCCGTCCGGCTGCCAGGTGAAGTCGACGGCGTGGGCGCGGCAGTAGCGTTCGACGGCGGCGCGGTCGTCGGTGCCGAAGGACTCCGCGAGGGACGCCCCGATCTCGTCGTTGTAGCTGCGGGTGAGCAGCCAGCCCTCGCGTTCGAAACGCTCGCTGAGTTCCTTGGGGAGCGCCTGGAGGACCTGTTCGGCGTCGGCCACCGCGGTCGCTCCGCCCTCACCGGGCGGGATCAGGCACGCGAACAGCATCAGGCCGGGGACCTCCAGCGTGTAGCTCAGCTCGTGGTGCATGCACATCGGCTGGTTGGCCGGCCAGGTCGAGGAGGAGTACAGCCCCGGGCTGTACGTCTCCCGGGGGGCGAATGCCTCCCGCTCGGTCATCAGACCGCCGGCCAGGCCCGCGAAGACGGTGCCGACCTGGTCCGGTGTGCGCAGGCCGAGGCCGCGGACCATCAGCGCACCGTGCTCGGAGACCTGCGCCCGCAGCGCGTCGCGGTACTCGGCCGCCCAGCCCAACGGATCCGTGGGGGTGCCGATGTTCAGGAGCGGAGGGCTGTCCGGCGCCAGCTCCACGTCGAGCGGTGGTGCCAGGGGGGAGGACGACATCTCGGTTTCCTTTCGCTTGCCCCGGTGGGGGCGGTGGGGGCTCAGGAAGAGGCCAGTGGTGCGGTGGCACCGAGGACGGCCCGAGCCGCTTCGGCCGGCCGGGTTCGCAGGAAGTGGTGGCCGCCGTCGGGGAGTTCGTGCAGCTCCACCTGTTCGGCCAGCAGCTGCCAGGCGCGGTGGCGATCGGGTTCGCCGGCCGTGTTGGGGTCGTCGGCGGCCATGACCACGGTCACCGGCGCGGCCAGCTTGCGCACCGGCGGGGTCTCCAGGGCGTCGGCGAAGTAGTGGTGCGCGCTCACGCAGTCGTGGCGGTAGGCGGCGCCCACGCGTTCGGCGTGCCGGGCGTTCAGCTCGGCGAGTTCGGGGTAACCGCTGTCCTCGGTCAGCCGCTTGGCGATCTCGGCGTCGCTCAGGTCCGACAGCTCCCCGGCCGCGGCACGCCGTTCGGCGGCGGTGCCGGGCAGCTGAGCGCCGAGGAACACCCGTGCGACGTCCACGCCGCGTTCTTCGAGCAGCCGGGCCGTCGCCACCGCCGCGGCGGCGCCCGCGGAGTGACCCCACAGCATGACCCTGCTCGGCCCGCGGGCGGCGATCTCGTCGGCGACCCGCCGGGCCACCCGGGCGAGCGGCGCGAACGGCTCGTCGTGGGCGGCGAGGTCGTGGCCGGGCAGTTCCACGGCGTGGACAGCCGTTCCGCCGCCCGCCAGCGCGCCGGCCATCGGCTGGTAGTTGACGGCGTTGCCGCCCGCGTAGGGGAAGCAGACCAGGGTGCACTCCGGGGTGCCGGCCGCTTCCGCCAGTGGCTGGAGCAGGTCGGTGCGGTCGCAGGTGGCGCCGCCGAGCAGCGCGGCGAGGTCCGCGAGCACCGGGTTGCGGGTGATGTCCTTGAGGGAGACCGCGCGGTCCAGGGCGATGGTGAGCTTCACGGCCGACAGCGAGGTGCCACCGGAGTCGAAGAAGTGGTCCCGGCGGCCGACCTGCGGTTCGGGGACGCCCAGCAACTCCGCCCAGGCGGCTGCCAGCCTCCGCTCGGCGGGGGTGCGCGGGGCGCGGCCGGGCTCCGCCGCGGTGTCCTCGTCGGCGGGCGCGGCCGCCTGTTCGGCCAGCGCGGTCAGCGCCTTCTTGTCGATCTTGCCATTGGCGGTCAGCGGGAGGGCGTCCTGCCAGTGGAAGGCCGAGGGGACCATGTAGCCGGGCAGCACGGCGGCGAGTTCCTCGCGCAGTTCGTCCGTGGGCAGCCGCCGGCCGGTGTGGAAGGCGATCAGGTGCTTGCTGCCGCCGGCCCGTTCGGCGACGACGACCGCGCCATCCCGTACGCCGTCCACTGCGAGCAGGGTGTTCTCGATCTCGCCGATCTCGATGCGGAAGCCGCGGATCTTGACCTGGCTGTCCCGGCGGCCGAGGAACTCCAGCTTTCCGCCGGGGTGCCAGCGCCCCCAGTCCCCCGCCAGGTAGAGCCGCTCGCCCGGCCGGTAGGGGTCCTCGCGGTACGCCTCGGCGGTCCGCTCGGGGTCGTTGACGTAGCCGCGGCCCACGCAGACCCCGGAGAACGCGATCAGCCCGGGGGCGCCCAGCGGAACCAGGGACAGCTGTTCGTCGACGACGTGGACCCGTACGTTGTTGACGGCGTGGCCGAGCAGCACCCGCTCGGGCACCTTGTCCATGACCTCGTGGTTGGTGTCGTCCGACGTCTCGGTGAGGCCGTAGGCGTTGACGAGTTTGATGCGCGGCTGGTTGGCGAACCAGCGCTGGACCAGTTCCCGTTTCAGTGCCTCGCCGGTCACCGACACGCACCGCAGGTCCGGCAGTTCGCGCGGGTGCTGCTCCAGGTAGGAGACCACGACCTCCAGGTAGGAGGGCACGACCTGCACGACGCCGACCCGGCCTTCGACGAGGGTGTCGACGAACCGTTCCACGTCCACCACGACATCCTGACCGACCAGCAGCGTCCGGCCGCCCACCAGCAGGGCGGACACCAGCTGCCACAGCGAGATGTCGAAGCACTGCGGGGCGGTCTGCGCCACCACCCGCCCCTGGGTGATGCCCAGGTCGTCGATCTTGGCGTAGAGGTGGTTGAGCATGCCCGCGTGCTCGCACATCGCGCCCTTCGGCTCACCCGTGGAGCCGGAGGTGAAGTAGATGTAGGCCAGGTGACCGGCCGAGACCCGCACCCCGACGTCACCGTCGGCGTGCTCCTCCTCGTACGCCGCCTCGACCAGCAGTTTCTCCACGTCCGGCAGGTCGGTCAGGGCCTCGTCGAGGGTGGTGGTGCTGCCTGACTCGGTCAGCACCAGGCGGCATCCGGCACGCGACAACGTTGCCAGGACGCGTCCGGCGGGGAAGTGCGGTTCGATCGGCAGGTACACGCAGCCGGCCTTGAACACCGCTAGGACTGAGGCGAGCCAGTCGAGGTTGCGCTCGGTGACCACGGCGACGACGCCCTCGTGTCCTGGCCCGCGGGCCAGGAGGGCCCGTGCCAGGCGGTTCGCGCGGGCGTTCAGCTCGCCGTACGTCCACGAACGGTCGCCCTGCACCGCGGCCACCGCGTCCGGGTGCTCGCGCGCCCGCTGCTCGAACAGCTCGTGCATCCTCGCCTGCGGCAGGGCCCGTTGGGGTCCGGCCAGCCCTTCGAGCTGCTCGTGCACCTCGTCGGCCGACACCAGGCTCTGCCCCGCGTGTTCCGCGTCCGGTCCGGCCGCCATCAACCGCAGTGCGGTCAGGTGGTAGCCGCCGATCCGGGCCACGTATCCGGCGTCGAGCACCTGGGTGCGGTAGCGCAGCCGCAGGGCCAGCCGGCCGCCCCGCTCGCACCAGCCGACTCCCAGTACGGCGTCGTCCACGAGCCCGCCCTCGGCCCCGGCCGGGTCGAACACGACCTCGTACGACGGCCCCGCCACCCGCAGTTCCCGCCACAGCCCGTCGACCGGGAAGTCCTGGTGCGCGAGCAGTTCGGACTCGACGCGGTGCGCGGCGGACACCAGAGCGCGCCAGGTCGCGGGCTCGACGGGCAGCCGGCACGGCAGCGGCTTGCGCCCTGCCCCGGCGACATAGCCCGTGACCACGTCCTGCTCGGCGGAGAGCGCGGCCAGCACCTTGGCGTGCGCGGCGAGCAGCACTGCGCTCAGCGGCACCCCCAGCTGCCGTGCGAGCTCGCGCACCTGTGCCGCCAAGTCGTCCGGTACCACCGTCTCGTACGCGGCCACGCCCGGCACAGGCTCGCCGACCCACCGCGGCACCGCGGTGCACCCGCCGGCGCTCAGCACACGGCTCCAGTACTCCCGGTCCGATTCCACCTGCGCTCCCATCGCCTGACCTTCCTCAACTCACCGACGTCGCCGAGCCGCCCGCGGGTGGCGTCGCCGTTGTCCTAACCGCCGCCGGCACGCCGGATCCCGAGGGAAGCTCGGGGGCGTCGGGCAGGTCGGCTGCGGGGTTCCCGCCCCACTGCGCGTGGGCGGGGACTTCTTCGCCCTTCATGAGGAAGGAGTCGGGCGCCAGCAGCGCGCCGTCGCCCATGGTCACGCCGTAGTGCACATGGGCGGAGACGCCCAGCGTGCAGCCGGCACCGAGTGCCGTACGGTCGGACTTGAACGTGCCGTCCTCCTGCGAGTGGCACTGGATCTTGGACCCGTGGTTCAGGGTGCATCCGTCGCCGATGGCGGCGAGCGTCCGCTCCGTGATGAAGCAGCCGTCGTCGAAGACCGCGCGGCCCATGCGTACGCCGAGCATCCGCCACACCAGGGCTTTGAAGGGCGTTCCGTTGAAGATTTCGAGGTACTGGTCCGGCACCTTCCACAGCCGTTCGTGCCACCAGAAGTACGGGTCGTAGATGGAGCACAACTGGGGCTTCAGCGGGCGGAACCGGGTGATGAAGCGCTCCGCCAGGACGTAGTGGAGTGTGGTGACGGCGAGCGAGAGCGCCAGGTATCCGGCGATCACCATGTGCCCGATGACGCCGTACAGCTGGACGGCGGCCAGGCCGATGGCCGTGAGCACGAACGAGTGCAGCCAGCGGACGCCCAGCATCAGGACCATCGTGCCGAGGTTGTGCCGGTTCTTCGCCGCGAGCCGGCGTCGTTTGGTCTCGCCGGTCCTCAGGTCGTCGAAGCGTGAGTCGCGCTCCACCGACCGGGGGATCTCGAAGCACGGCGAGCCGAGGAGCCCCACGCCCTCGCGGATCTCGCCGTCGAGGGGCACCATCACCTTCGTCGCGAGCAGGCAGTTGTCTCCCGTCCTGCCACCCGCGGGATAGGCGATGTTGTTGCCGAGGAAGTTGCGCGGGCCGATCGACGCCAGCGACACCCGGAAGGACGTGCTGGAGTACTCCGCGTTCAGCACGGACAGCCCGTCGGCCACCATGGTCCCGCTGCCGATGGAGACGAGGAACGGCGTCTCGTGCTGGAACTCCGAGCCGAAGTTCGAGCCGGTCTGGTCCACCTGGTTCAGGTGGTATCCGAGCCCGCGGAGGTAGTACACGACGTAGGAGCTGTCGCCGAACAGCCAGGCGAAGAACTTGATGTTGGTCATCCGGGCCACCGCGCGGTGCACCACGTAGTGGAATCCGTAAAGCGGGTAGACCCGGTCGGGCCGGACGGCCAGGCTCAGCAGCCGCGGCACGATGAACAGCACCACGAGACCGACCGCGGTGAAGCCGAAGAACAGCAGGAGGGAGAGCGCCAGCGCGTCGGCGAACAGCGCCGACGAGGAGAGTCCGGCGGCATCCGCCTTCAGCCGGTTCCCGATCGCCGGGACGTTGGTGAACAATATGTACGTTCCGCCCAGGCCGAGCGGCAGGTAGAGGAAGTACAACTGGAGCAGGGCGCCGAGACCGAACCAGATCCGGCGCAGGCGGCCGCAAGGTGCCGCAGGGACCCGCAGGTAGTCGGTCTGCGTGGGCTGCGCCGGGGAACCGTGCCAGCGTTCGCCGTCCGGGATCCGCTGGCCCCGGTACAGGGCGGACGCGTGGCCGAGCTGGGTCCCGTCGCCCATCTCCGTGTCGATGTCCAGCACGGCCTTCTCACCGACGAAGGCGTCCCGGCCGAAGGTGACCCGGCCGGTCTGGATGCGTCCGGCGTGCGCGCGGTAGCAGAGGAAGTAGGAGTCCTTGCGGATGACCACGCCGTCGCCGATCGTCAGCAGGTCGGTGCAGACCGGCACGGCGTGCGAGAGGATCGTGACGCCCTTGCCTATGCGGGCGCCGAGGGCCCGCAGGTAGAGCACGTACAACGGATTGCCGATGAACAGGATCATCGGGTTGGCGTGCAGCAGTACCTTGACGAACCAGAAGCGTAGATAGGAAAGGCTCCAGACCGGGAATTCCTGGGGCTTCCAGCGGCCCACCAGAAGCCACTTGGCAATGACCGGGAACACACAGAGGGCCGTGAAGCCGATGCCGCCGAAGACCAGCGACCGAAGATAGGTGTCGACGAAGCCGGAGGCGGCTGCGACCCATTCGAAACCCCGGGCAGTGACCAGCCCGGCGGCGAACGAGTAGGCCAGGAAGATGAGCAGTTGCAAGGTGCCGCACAGGACATGGTTCGCCTGGCCCGTCGGCGTCGCCGTCGCCGGCTCGGACGGCGCAGGAGATTTCTGGAGGACCGCTGCGGCCGGGGCCGGCGCGGTCTGCGCGAGCGCCGCCGCGAGGCTCCGGACGGTCGGGCTGCGGTAGATGTCCTTCATCGACGCGGATGGCAGATCCGTGCGCTTTCTGATCCGTGCACAGAATTGAGCCATGACCAGCGAATTGGCGCCGAGGTCGTTGAAGAAGTGGCTGTCGACCGGGACGCTTTCCGCTTTCACCAGGTCGGCCAGGACTTCGGCGAGTTTTCTCTCGGTTTCCGTCTGAGCCGGGCTGTCGGCAGTACCCCCGGAAACGGGTACTTCGTCCGGCCCGGATATATAGACGTCGGCGGACTGCTCCACCATCGACCTCCTGGAGGACGTTTCCCTGCGCACTTGTCTGATCACGAACCGCTCTGTCAGTTTCGGTCGGCCACCGTCGGGCTGCCACTCCGCCTGAGGCCCCACGCCGCCCCGGCGACCCGAGCTGACCTGGCGTTTCCTGGCGACACGGGCTGCCGGGGCCAGCCGTAGATCACCCGGATGGCGGTCTGCGCGGCGGCTCGCCCCGGCCCGCGGGACCCCGCCGTGACTCCCCTCGGCCGCCGAAACGCACGGCGCGGACCCACCCCGTGCGGGGGGACCGGCGCCCACGGCGGTCAGGCTGCGGCGGTCACCTCACGTCGCTCTCCCACCACCACGCCCCGAGCCGTACGACGGGCACTGGCCCCGGCTGTCGACGTGCTGCCCGGAGTGCGGGTACGCCTCCATGCCGAAGAAGCCGCCGGTCTCGGTGATCCGGAACGCCTGGCGGGTGGTGTGGCAGGCGTCGACGACGCCGTACATGTGCATGATGTCGGACGAGTCGTTCCACTGAGGTCAACTGCTGTGCGTAATAAGCCCGTTGATCCGCACAGGAAACGTAAGGGAGCGACAACCCCCGCCGTCGAGCACCGGCAGCACCCCGCAGGGGCACGGGGAACCGCGCGGCCGGCCACCGCATGCTGTGGACGAAATCGCTCCCGGCCCTCGCGGCCCGGTCGGCGCAGCGCCTACGCCGGCTTCAGCCCCTGGTCGCCCACCTCCGTCACGAAGGACGCGGCGGTGGTGAGGGGCGCCCCCTGGACGGTGACCTGGGAGACCGTCTTGAAGTCGATGTGCGCCCGGTCCTGTGTCAGGGCGCCGGTCGCGTAGCCGCGCTGCCCGTTGCAGAACTTCATGTGCGGATTGGCTGCCAGGTAGGCGGCCCAGTTCGCCGGCCGCGCCGAACCGTTGCCGCCGCTGGTGATCGACGTCGTGACGATCTCCGTCCCCACCGTGGGCGAGCCCGGGTCGGCGAAGTCCCGCTTGAGGTCGAAGCCGTAGTGCACGTGCACGTCGCCGGTGAGGACCATCAGGTTGTCCCCACCCGCCACCTCGGCGCCGGCGAGGACGCGTTCCCGCGACGCCGGATAGCTGTCCCAGGAGTCCATGGAGACCTTGGACGGCAGGGTCGTGGTGGTGTACCGGCGGGAGAAGGTGACCTGCTGGGGCAGGACGTGCCACAGCGCCCGGGAGCGGCGCCAGCCGTCGATGAGCCACCGTTCCTGGGCGTCGCCGGTGAGCGTACGCGCCGGGTCCTCGGACTCGGCGCCGGAGTACTGCCATCCGTCGCCGTACGCCACGCCGGTCCTGAAGCGGTAGTGGTGGACGCGGTTGTCCGCCAGTCCGTCGACCTACATGTGGACGGCGTGGTTGAACTCGGGATGGGCGGTGGCGGTGCCCCGCCGTACGACGTGGCGGAAGCCTTCGTCGGTCGCGACCTCCCAGTCGACGGCGATGCGCTGGGCCGGGAGTCCGCCGTCCGGCTGGTGCGGCGCCGGAGCGAGCCTGGTCCACAGCAGCACCGGGCCGGGGCGCGGGTCGCCGGTGGCGACGCCGAGGGTGAACGGGTCGTCGGCGAGGCGTGCGGCGTCGAGTTCGGCGGCACCGGCGGTGCCGGCCGTGGGCAGGTTCCAGGCGAACGTCAGTGCGGCAGCGGCGGCGGTGCCGGTCAGGAACCGGCGACGACCGAAGTGGCGGGCTGTGGCGCGGAGTTCATGAGCGGACTGTGACAGGCGCGTTGCGGGTGTCATCCGGACCTCCGTGCCGGAAGGGTTGCCGGATGCATTGCAGGTGCCGCACGCGACACCCACTTAGAAGGTTCATGACACTCACATGGCGGAATGATGAGTTCCGAACGGGGCGGGGTGCCGCTCCGCGCCAAGGGCCCGCACCCCGCCCGTCCGGACCGTCGGCAGTTCAGCCGAGGGCCTTGACCGCCTGGTAGTAGGTCCAGGCCGTGCCGTCGCAGGCGGCCTTGGTCGCACCGGCGCAGCCGGCGCAGACGCGCTTGAGATCCTCGCAGAAGGCACTGTCGAGGCGGGACTTGTTGGCGGCGAACGCGCCGGCCGCCTGGTAGTTGCGGTAGCCGAAGTCGTGCCGGGCGCAGGACGTGGAGAAGGGGAAGCCGAGGGGGTTGTCCGGGAGGACGAGCAGTAGTCGGTGGACCAGTCGAACCCGTACGCGGACCAGGCCGCCTGATGCGCACGGGCCGCGGCCCACTGGTTGAAGCTCGACGCGCTGGCCTGCGTCCAACTGGTGAGCACCTGGGGCTTGTCCGCGGGTGCGGCGTCGGCCGCCGTGGCGGTGACGGTGACGGCGATCAGGGCGAGCGCCGATGCGGCGAGGCCGGTGGCGAGTCTGCGATGCATTCCACTCCTCAGGGAAGCTGCCGCCGCGCGCGTGCGACAGGAGCATGACAATCATGGAGTGGACCGCACGGCCGGCCAACCGTGGCGACCGTAATGGGCCGCTAGCTCTTGGGTGTTCGACGGAATCCGAGTGCACGACAGGCCCACCTGCGACGGACGGGGCGACAGGATGCCGCGGCCGGGGACGGGAACCGGACCGCGAACCGAACAGGGGATCAGTTGTTCCCTGGAACAGGTGATCGTCGCTCAGGAGACCGCCGAGGCGCTCGTGACGGAACGATACTTACGGTGTGCAAGCACGGGCTGCAGACCGTAGTTGACGCACAGGTCCCACATGACAGTCACATCGCAAGGAGCAGCACGATCATGAACCTTCTCACCGACGTCCTCGCCGGCCTCGTCCACTTCATCGGCTGGCTGGTCTGACGTCCGGCGCGTCCCCAGAAGCGCACAGCGGCGCCGTCTCCCCGTCCCAGGGAGGCGGCGCCGCCGCGTGCGCCGGCCGCCTGGAGCGCCGTGGCCAGGAGTGCCCCTGCGGCTCCGCAGTTGTGGGCGGTAGGTGCCGGGCGGCGGGGCTGTTCGCGTTCAGCCGGCACAGGGGGGCGCCGTGCGCGGACAGGTGCAGCCGGTGCGCGGTGAAGCGGTGCCCCGCGCTGCCGTAGGAGCCGTGTTCGACGCGCTCGTCGATCCGGAGGTCCGGCCAGCCGCACGGCACGGCGCGCTCGGGGCCGGTGACGACGAGACCCCCGCCGAAGACGTGCAGCCGGGTGTCCCGGTGGGTGAGCCGGCCCTCGACCCTGATCGCGACGACGGGAAGGCCGACCGCCAGCACGACGAGTGCCGCCGCGACCGCCGTCGCCGGCCCGCCGTACGGGCCGGCCAGCAGGCCGATGCCCGGCAGCAGCAGGACGATGGCGACCATCGCCGACGCACACCCGAGACCCGTGATCCGGCTGCCCAGATCCTGGGTCATGAGTGCTCGCCCAGGCCGTGCCGCCCGGCCGCCCCCAGCGCCCGGGCCAACGCCTCCCGGCCGGCCGCGTCCGGCCGAGTCCCCCAAGCCATCGCGCCCCCTCCCCCGCCGCGCCCCGCAGCCGCACGCGAGCGGACCGGGCACCTCATGCCCGGACACGCTTTTGCCCCGTCAGACGGTTCCCCGGCCACCGGTTCCCGTACCCGACCGCCACGCACCCGCCCCCACGGGCACCACTGGCCCCCCTGAAACCGCCAGTCCGCTTCCCGGCCGCATGCAGCGGACTCCAGCAGAGCAGCACCAGAGTGTCCGGGCGCCAGCGCCCGGACGGGGGCGGCGACGGTCGCCGGACCTTACGGCGACCCGTGGCGATGCCCCGTCCTTACTACCTCCGCGCTATGGGTTCGTACTACGGCGCCCATGACGCGCCCACGGGTGTCACGCCGCGCGCTTGGGCAGCCGCCAGTTGGGGCGCGGGAAGTGGCAGGTGTAGCCGTTCGGATAGCGCTGCAGATAGTCCTGGTGCTCCGGTTCGGCCTCCCAGAACGGGCCGGCCGGGACGACCTCGGTGACCACCGGGCCGGGCCACAGCCCGGACGCGTCGACGTCGGCGATGGTGTCCTCGGCGATGCGCCGCTGCTCGTCGTCGAGGTAGAAGATGGCAGAGCGGTAGCTGGCGCCCAGGTCGTTGCCCTGCCGGCCCTTCGTGGTCGGGTCGTGGATCTGGAAGAAGAACTCCAGGACGGCGCGGTAGTCGGTCACGGCGGGATCGAAGGTGATCTCGATCGACTCGGCGTGGTTGCCGTGATCGCGGTAGGTCGGATGCGCGATCTCACCGCCGCTGTAGCCCACCCGGGTCTTCAGGACTCCCGGCTGCTTGCGGATCAGTTCCTGCATGCCCCAGAAGCAGCCACCGGCCAGCAGTGCCTTCTGCTCGTTGTCGCTCATCACACGTCACCCTTCTTCCGTGTCCGGAACTCCGGCGCACCGCCCTCACCGGCCCCGCCCACGCGCGGTTCCCGGCGTCCGCCGTGGCCGTCCCTGCGAACCACCGGCGCTTCGAAGGATATTCCCACCTGGGCCGCACCATCGGGCGAAGCTCGCTCACCAGTCCGACCGGTGACGCGCTTCTGGGCCCATCTCATCACCTCCCGAAAGGGTGACGAACTTAAATTCCACCGAACCTGCCTCGTCGTGCTGCTACACTCGGTGACACCTTGATCTTCCTGAGGAGACCAGACATGGCGGGTGACGACGACATCTCCGGGTGATTCCCGGATCTGATCGGCCACCGGTCGGCGCAGTCGAGCGCCGCCGACGTGGTCGGCTTGTCGTCGCCTTCTTCCCTTGTCTGCTCCGGGCAGTGTCCCTTGCCTGCCCCTCCTCCCCCGAGGTTCCTCATGTCCGACGCTTCCGTCGTCTGCTCGCACCTGTCCTTCTCCTGGCCCGACGACACCCCCGTCTTCCAGGACCTGTCCTTCACCGTGGACGCCGGCCGCACCGGCCTGGTCGCGCCCAACGGCTCCGGCAAGAGCACTCTGCTCAGGCTGATCGCCGGCGAGCTGCGTCCGACCTCCGGATCGGCGACCGTCTCCGGCACGCTCGGTTACCTGCCGCAGAACCTTCCGCTCACCAGCGGCCTGACGGTGGCCGAGGTGCTGGGCGTCGCCGAGGTGATCCGGGCCCTGGACGCCGTCGAGTCCGGAGACGTGGACGAGAAACACTTCACGACCATCGGCGACGACTGGGACATCGAGGAACGCACCCGGGCGCAGCTGGACCGGCTCGGCCTGAGCGGTGTCGCCCTGGACCGGCGCCTGGGCACCCTCAGCGGCGGCCAGGTCGTCTCGCTGGGCCTCGCCGCCCAGCTGCTCAGGCGCCCCGATGTGCTGCTGCTCGACGAGCCCACCAACAACCTGGACCTGGAGGCCCGGCTCAAGCTCTACGACGTGCTGGACGACTTCACCGGCTGCCTGCTGGTGGTCAGCCACGACCGTGCGCTGCTGGACCGCCTGCAGCGCATCGCCGAACTCGACCACGGTGAGCTGCGTCTCTACGGCGGTGACTTCACCGCGTACGAAGAAGCCGTGAAGGCCGAGCAGGAGGTCGCCGAGAAGAACGTACGCAACGCCGAACAGGAGCTGAAGCGGGAGAAGCGGGAGATGCAGCAGGCCCGCGAGCGCGCCGAGCGGCGGGCGAGCAACGCCGCCCGCAACCTCAAGAACGCCGGCCTGGCCCGCATCGTCGCCGGAAACCTGAAGCGCAGCGCGCAGGAGTCCGCGGGCCGCTCGGGTCAGCTGCACGCGTCCCGGGTCAGCGAGGCCAGGGCCCGGCTGGACGAGGCCGGGCGTGCCGTGCGCGACGAGCAGCGCATCACTTTGGACCTGCCCGACACCGGCGTCCCGGCGGGGCGCACCCTCTTCCTCGGCGAGGGCCTCAAGGTCCGGCACGGCGACCGGGAGCTGTTCGCCGGAAACGGCGTCGACCTCACGATCCGCGGCCCCGAACGGATCGCGCTGACCGGAGCGAACGGCGTGGGCAAGTCGACCCTGCTCCGCCTGATCAGCGGCGATCTCGACGGGGAGACGGAACTGATCAAGCGGGCCGACGGCAGCATCGCGTACCTCTCGCAGCGCCTCGACCTGCTGGACACCGACCGGACCGTGGCCCAGAACTTCGCCGCGTACGCGCCGCACCGCACGGAGGCCGAGCGGATGAACCTGCTGGCGCGCTTCCTGTTCCGCGGCGCGCGGGCCCATCTGTCCGTGGCGGCACTGTCCGGCGGGGAACTGTTGCGGGCCACCCTGGCCTGCGTGCTGTGCGCCGAGCCGGCCCCCCACCTGCTGCTCCTGGACGAGCCGACGAACAATCTCGACCTGGTCAGCATCGGCCAGCTGGAGAGTGCGCTCGGTTCCTACCAGGGTGCTTTCGTGGTCGTCAGCCACGACGAGCGGTTCCTCGCCGAGATCGGCGTGAACCGCCGGTTGCGGCTGGAGGGCGGGGCGCTGGTGGAGGCGGGGGCGCCCGAGGTGTGAGCGCCGGCTCGTCGGCCGTGCCCGCGCCCGAGGCACCAGCCCGGCGGGCCTTGCTCACCCCTCACACCTCCGGTGGACCCCCATGTCTGTGCAGCCCGCGCTGCTCGCCCACGACCTCGTCCGCACCCTCGGCACCCGCCGAGTGCTCGACGGCGTCTCCCTCACCGCCTCCCCCGGTCACCGCATCGGTCTGATCGGGGAGAACGGTGTCGGCAAGTCGACCCTGCTCGGCCTGCTCGCCGGAGTCGACCAACCCGACTCCGGCAGCGTCGTACGCCCCGCCGACCTCGGCCATCTGCACCAGGAGATGCCGTACGACGCCGCGTCGACGATCGCTGACGTGCTCGACGACGCCCTGCGCGAGGCGCGGGACGATCTCGCGCGGCTCGACCACCTCGCCGAGCGGCTCGCCGACACCCCGGAGTCCCACCCCGACCACACCGGTCTGCTCCAGGAGTACGGCCGGCAGCTGGAACAGGCGCAGGAACGGGACTCCTGGGACGCGGACCGGCGTGCCGCGATCGTGCTCGGCGGGCTCGGCCTGGGCGAGGTCCCGCACGGCCGCACGCTCGGCTCGCTCTCCGGCGGGCAGCGCGGCCGGCTGGCCCTCGCCGCGCTGCTTCTCCGGCGGCCCACGGCACTGCTGCTGGACGAGCCGACCAACCATCTCGACGACGGCGCCGCCGCCTTCCTGGAGGAACAGGTGCGCGGCCTGCCCGGGGTGGTCGTGGTGGCCAGTCACGACCGGGCGTTCCTCGACGCCGTGTGCACGGACCTGATCGACCTCGATCCCGCGCCGGAGGGCCCGGTCCGCTACGGCGGCAACTACAGCGCCTATCTGACCGAGAAACAGGCCGAACGGGAACGCTGGGAGCGGCGATACGCCGAGGAACAGGAGGAGTTGGCGGCCCTGCGCCACTCGGCCGGGGTCACCGCGCATCGCGTCGCGCCGGACCGGGGGCCGCGCGACAACGAGAAGATGGGCTACGGCCACCGGAGCGGCCGGGTGCAGAGCCAGGTCTCACGCCGGGTGCGCAATGCCGCGCGGCGGCTCGGCGAACGGGAACGCACCCAGGTCGCGGAGCCGCCGCAACCATTGCGCCTGCGGTATCCGGTACGTGCGGACGAACCGGTCGAGGGCACCCTCGTGTCGCTGCGCGACGTCCGGGTGCCGGGCCGGCTCGCCGTGCGCCGGGTCGACGTGGCGGCGGCCGAACGGCTGTTGGTCACCGGGGACAACGGGGCGGGCAAGTCGACCCTGCTGGCCGTACTCGCCGGACGGCTGGGCTCCGACGGCGAGGTGCGGCGGCGGCCCGGTCTGACCGTGGGGCTGCTGCGGCAGGACACCGTCTTCGACCGGCCCGAGCGCACCGTGCGGGAGACCTATGAGGGTTCGCTCGGCGCCGAACGGGCGGAGGCGGTCCCGTTGTCCACGCTGGGGCTGTTGCACGAGGCCGACCTGGACAAACCGGTGGGGCACCTCTCCGTCGGCCAGCGGCGCCGGCTCGCGCTGGCCCTCCTGGTGGCCCGCCCGCCGCAGTTGCTGCTGCTCGACGAACCCACCAACCACCTGTCGCCACGGTTGTGCGACGAACTGGAGGAAGCTCTGGGCACCGGTCCCGGGGCCATCGTCCTGGCCAGCCACGACCGCTGGCTGCGGAAGCGCTGGCCGGGCCGCGAGCTGCGGCTGACGTCCGACGCTTCCTAATGCTGTTGTCAAGCGGTCGTAGTCACTGGCGGTGTGACTTCGTAGCACCGCCGGTCACGGATCAGAGCCCACAGGACGTTGACGCGTCGGCGGGCGAGGGCGAGCACGGCTTGGACGTGCTTCTTCCCCTCGGCACGTTTGCGGTCGTAGAACTTTCGGGAGTTCGGGTCGTAGCGGACGCTGACGAGTGCGGAGGTGTAGAAGACGCGCTGGAGTCTTCGGTGGTAGGCGATTGGCCGGTGGAGGTTGCCGCTGACCTTGCCCGAGTCGCGGGGTGCGGGGGCGACGCCGGCGAAGGCTGCCAGGGCGTCCGGG
>NZ_JBIAIE010000009.1:21027-251872 GCF_042871185.1 Streptomyces sp. NPDC006012 | reverse complement strand
CGAACACATCCGTCGCCACCGCCAGCTCCCGCAGCAACGCCAACGTCTCATCGGTGACGAGATGCTTCGAATAGTCGATGTACAGGTCACCGACCTGGAGCGTGTAGCCGGCGCCGCGCCCCGGGTCGGCGGCGAACAGTTCCCGCAGGTGGGTGGCGCCGAGCTGCTCACGGTGCTCGGCCAGCGCGGTCCACTCGGGCATCTGGTTGAGCCTGGTACGGCCGTCTGCGTTCATATCCGACTTCAGCCTTCTTTCCTGCCTGTCCCTGCTGCGTGCGGCTTGCCCTGCTGCCGGTCCCAACCTAAATGATCAGGGTCTGGCATGACCGGCCGCGCCGCCGTCGTCCGGTAGGGCAACGGGCAGGTCCGCCGTGCGCACCGGTATCAGCGAGATGACGGCGAAGGCGAAGAGGACGGCGGCGCACAGGGCGGGGCCGTTGAGACCGAACGCGCTGGTCGCGATGCCACCGAAGAGGGCGCCGAGCGGTGCGCCGGAGGTCGAGGCGGTACGGAACGCGGAGGCGACGCGGCCGGTCAACGTCTCGGGGCTGCGTTGCTGCATCAGTGTGACCTGGTTGACGTTCCACACCATGGACATGACGCCGAGCAGCGCCATGCCGACGAGGAGGGCGGCCAGGTGCCGCACGGACCCGATGAGCAGCAGGGACGCCGTCTGGACGCCGCCCGCCACCAGCAGCGCCCCCGCCCGCCCGGCGCGCCGCGCGATCCGCTGGGTGAGGAAGCCGCCGGTGATGCTGCCGACCGAGTACGCCGTCATCGCGGCCGCGTATCCCCCACTGCCCGCGTGCAGCCAGCGGGTGACGTGCAGCACCAGCGTGCCGATCAGGGCGCCCATGCCGATGTTGCACAGCAGCGTGGCCACGCAGGTCGCCCGCAGAGTCGGGTCCCGCCACAGCACGCGCAGCCCCGCACCGATCTCCGCGCGCAGCGTGCTCCCGGCCGGGCGCGGCTCCCGCCGCGACGGCGGGATCCGCAGCGACGCCACCAGCGCCGCGGCCACCAGGAACGTGACCGCGTCGGCCGTGAACGGCACGAAGGCCCCGGCCAGCAGCATCAGCGGCACGAACGGACCCGCCAGCAGCCCGCCCGCCACCCGCTGTCCGGTCATCAGCCGGGCATTGGCACCGCCCAGCGCCCCGCGCTCCACCAGGGACGGCAGCAGGGCCGTGGCGGCGTTGTCGAACAGTGTCTGGAGCGTGGTCAGCGCGAAGGCGAGCGCGAGCAGCAATGGGATCGAGGCACGGCCGAGCCCCACGGCGAGCGCGAAGGCGGCGACGAGCAGACCTCGTACCGTGTCCACGGCCCACATCGCCCGCCGCTGGTCCACCCGGTCCGCCACGGCGCCGCCGAGCAGTCCGAACAGCAGCCACGGAACGTAGCCGCAGGCGGTCACGGACGCGATGACGAGGGGGTTGTCGGTCAGGCGCACGGCGAGCAAGGGCAGCGCGGTGGTCCGCAGCGCGTCCCCGAACCGGGAGACCACCGCGGCCGTCCACAGCCGTCCGAAACCTCCGCGCCATGCGGGCGTGTTCCTGCCCGCCGCGTCGACCGCCGCCACTGCTCCCCCCTCACGATGCGCCGATGAGGACACCGTAGAGGGCACCACTGACAATCGGTCCGCGGTCGCCGGGCGGCGGAGGTGCGAAACAGCTCCGGCCAGACGCCCGAGGGCGTCCGGCCGGTCCGCAACTCCTAGATTTCGCCCCGCAGTTTGGCGAGCGCCTCGGCGAGAATCGCCTCACCGTCCGCGTCGCTGCGCCGCTCCCGTACGTACGCGAGGTGCGTCTTGTACGGCTCGGTACGCGGCGGGTCCGGCGGGTTGTCCCGGTCCTGTCCGGCCGGGAATCCGCAACGCGGGCAGTCCCAGGTTTCGGGTACCTGCGCGTCGCTGGCGAAGCTGGGCTGCGTCTCGTGCCCGTTGGAGCACCAGAAGGAGATGCGCAGACGCGGGGCGGATTCTCCCCGCTCGGCCTCGCCCATCGGCCCCGCCCCGACCCGGCTTCCTCGGATCGCGTTGCCACTTGCCACGGTCGTAACTCCCTGCGTGATGGTGCCGCGAAGCGAGTCGGCGTTCCGCTTCGCTGCGAGCGCCACAGTCTACGTAAGGCCCAACGCGCGTCCGGTGATTGGAGTTACCGTCCCCCTCAACCAGACGCAAGCCCCATGATAGGCCGCGCTCCGGGGCGCGTACCGACCATGGGGCTTCACGTTTGCCACGTATTGCGTCATTCAGCTCGTCTTCAGGACGAGGCCGAGGACGACGATGCACGCGAACCACAGCAGACCGATCACCAGGGTGATCCGGTCGAGGTTGCGCTCGGCGACCGACGAGCCGCCGACAGAGGACTGCATGCCGCCACCGAACATGTCGGAGAGACCGCCGCCCTTCCCCTTGTGCATCAGCACCAGCAGCATCAGCAGCAGGCTGAAGACGATCAGGGCGATCGAGAACCCCAAAACCACGGCTGGACCAACTTCCTCGGATTCGGATGGACGACGGGGGCCGGCAGCCACCTGCCGGCCCCCGCAAGGGTACGACGGATCCCGGCTGCCGCCTACTCACGGTTCTGCCAGGTCGCCCCGGGGGCGCACCGCACCGGCGCGGCGCCCCCCGGTTGCTCACTGATCGCGGAAACGGACGATCTTGACGAATTCGTCGGAGTCCAGCGAAGCGCCGCCCACCAGGGCACCGTCGATGTCGGCCTGCGCCATGATCTCGGCGACGTTGCCCGACTTCACGGAGCCGCCGTACTGGATGCGTACCTTGTCGGCCACGTCCTGTGAGTACAGCTCAGCGATCTTGGCGCGGACGGCGGCGCAGACCTCCTGGGCGTCCGCGGCACCGCAGACCTTGCCCGTGCCGATGGCCCACACGGGCTCGTAGGCGATCACGATGGTCTCGGCCTGCTCGGCGGTGAGGTCCTTCAGACCCCCTTCGACCTGGGCGAGGGTGTGGGAGACGTGGTTGCCCGCCTCGCGGACGTCCAGTTCCTCGCCGACGCACAGGATCGGGGTCAGGCCGTGCTTGTAGGCGGCCTTGGCCTTGGCGTTGACCTGCTCGTCGGTCTCCTGGTGGTACTGGCGGCGCTCGGAGTGGCCGATGACCACGTACGTGCACTTCAGCTTGGCCAGCATCGGTCCGGAGATCTCACCGGTATAGGCGCCCGAGTCGTGCGCCGAGACGTCCTGGGCACCGTACTTGATCTTGAGCTTGTCGCCGTCGACCAAGGTCTGCACGGAGCGCAGGTCGGTGAAGGGCGGCAGGACGGCGACCTCGACGGCCTCGTAGTCCTTGTCGGCCAGGGCGAAGGCGAGTTTCTGGACGTGCGCGATGGCCTCAAGGTGGTTGAGGTTCATCTTCCAGTTCCCCGCCATCAGCGGCGTGCGCGTGCTCATGCTTGGTCAGTCCTCCAGTGCGGCGAGGCCGGGGAGCGTCTTGCCCTCAAGGTATTCGAGGGAAGCGCCGCCGCCGGTCGAGATGTGGCCGAATGCGGTCTCGTCGAAGCCGAGCGTGCGCACGGCCGCGGCGGAGTCTCCGCCGCCGACGACGGTGAAGCCGTCCGAGTCGACGAGGGCCTGGGCGACGACCCTGGTGCCCTCGGCGTAGTCGGGGTGCTCGAAGACGCCCATGGGACCGTTCCAGAAGACGGTCGCGGCGTCGGCGAGCTTCGCGGCGTACAGGTCGCCGGACCGCGGGCCGATGTCCAGGCCCATCTGTCCGGCGGGGATCTTGTCCGCGTCGACCACGGAGTGCTCGGTGGCCGCCTTGGTCTTCAGGTCCGGGAACGCGGGGGCGACCACGACGTCGACCGGGAGCACCAGCTCGACGCCCAGCTTCTCGGCGCGCTCCAGGTACTCGGCTACCGCCGGGATCTGGTCCTCCTGGACGAGCGAGCTGCCGATCTCGTAGCCCTTCGCCTTGAGGAAGGTGTAGGCCATGCCGCCGCCGATGAGGAGACGGTCGGCCTTGCCGAGCAGTTCGTCGATGACGGCGAGCTTGTCGGAGACCTTGGCGCCGCCCAGCGCGACGGCGTAGGGGCGCTTGACGTCCTCGGTGAGCTTCTTCAGGACGCCGACCTCGGTGGCGATGAGATATCCGGCGTAGTGCGGCAGCCGGGCCGGCAGGTCGAAGACGGACGCGTGCTTGCGGTGCACGGCGCCGAAACCGTCGCCGACGTAGGCGTCCGCGAGAGCGGCCAGCCGGTCGGCGAACTCACCGCGCTCGGTGTCGTCCTTGGACGTTTCACCGGGGTTGAAGCGCAGGTTCTCGATGACCGCGACCTGGCCGGGCTGCAGGCCGTCGACGGCGTCGTGAGCGGCGGGGCCGGTGGTGTCCTGGGCGAACGCGATCGGCGCACCGAGGAGTTCACCGAGCCGCTCGGCTGCGGGCAGCAGCGAGAAGGCGGGGTCCGGGGCGCCCTTGGGGCGGCCCAGGTGGGAGGCGACGACCACTTTGGCGCCCGCCTCGGCGAGGGCCTTGATCGTGGGCAGGACGGCACGGATGCGGCCGTCGTCGGTGATGACGCCGTCCGCCAGCGGGACGTTGAGGTCGGCGCGGACGAAGACCCGCTTGCCGTCCACGCCCGCGCTGAGAAGTTCGTCGATGGTCTTCATGAGTGGGGCTCCTGAGGAGGCTCTTGATCCTACGAGGGCTGTTGCTTCGCAGGTCGGCCGGGGTCGGCCTGGACGCGCGTCAGGGCTCGGGCAGTGCGGTGGCGCGCTGCCCGAGCCCTGTTTCATCGCATCAGGTGCCTGCGGTGGCCGATCAGAGCTGGTCGCCGACGAAGACCGTCAGGTCCACGAGGCGGTTGGAGTAGCCCCACTCGTTGTCGTACCAACCGATGATCTTCACGTTCTTGCCCTCCTGGACCATGGTCAGGGAGGAGTCGAAGGTGCAGGACGCCGGGGCGTTGACGATGTCGGAGGAGACGATCTGGTCCTCGGTGTAGTCGAGCAGACCCTTCAGCTCGCCTTCGGCGGCCTTCTGGAAGGCGGCGTTGACCTCTTCCTTCGTGACCTCGCGGCCCAGCTCGACGACCAGGTCGGTGACGGAGCCGGTCGGGACCGGGACGCGCATCGCGATGCCGTCCAGCTTGCCCTTGAGCTGCGGCAGCACCAGGGCGGTGGCCTTGGCGGCACCGGTGGTGGTCGGGATGATGTTCTCCGCAGCGGCCCGGGCGCGGCGCAGGTCCTTGTGCGGGAAGTCCAGGATGCGCTGGTCGTTCGTGTACGCGTGCACCGTCGTCATCAGGCCCTTGACGATGCCGAAGTTCTCGTCCAGGACCTTCGCCATCGGCGCCACACAGTTGGTGGTGCAGGAGGCGTTGGAGATGACGTGGTGGTTGGCGGCGTCGTACTTCTCCTGGTTGACGCCCATCACGATGGTGATGTCCTCATCCTTGGCCGGAGCCGAGATGATGACCTTCTTGGCGCCGCCCGCGAGGTGCTTGGCCGCGTCCTCGCGCTTGGTGAAGATACCGGTCGACTCGATGACGATGTCGACGCCCAGCTCGCCCCACGGGATGTTGGCGGGGTCGCGCTCGGAGAGCACCTTGATGGTGTGGCCGCCAACCGTGATCGTGTCGGCGGTGTGGGTGACCTCCTGCTTGAGGCGGCCCAGGATGGTGTCGTACTTCAGCAGGTGAGCGGTGGTCGCGGTGTCACCCAGGTCGTTGACAGCCACGATCTCGATGTCTGCACCCTGCTCCAGCAGCGCGCGGAAGTAGTTACGACCGATGCGGCCAAAGCCGTTGATGCCTACGCGGATCGTCACGAACCGATCTCCTCGTTGGTACGCCGGCCTTCGTATGCCGGCGAGCTGTATGGGATGTCCCCGACCACCCCCGACCCTACCCTCCCGATGCCCCAGTCGTGGCATCGAGACGCCCCATACACGACACGACGGCTCGTACCCGCCAGTAAGGGCACGGGCCACCCGCACCACGCCCGCGTCTCACCTCCGGCCTCGCCCCCACCTTGCCCTTCACTTTGCCTCTTCGCTGTGGCCCTTCCCCGTACCCCTCCCCCGTGCCCCTCCCCTTGCTCATTTCGCGACTGACCGGACGCACTGACTGACGGGACCGGGGCACCGTGCAACCGATTTTGGCGATTTCACGCATTTCACTGAATTTGCTGATTCCGCGGATATCACTGGTTCGAGCTATGCGGGCCCGGGCTCCTGGCCCCTGGGCCCTGGGCCCTGGGCAGGGTGCTCGAAAGTGTGGGCGGTGGCGGGTTGTTGGGGCGGTGTGGGCACGTGGACGGCAGGCGTTTGGATGCCGGGAGCCGTGAGCAAGAGGCTCATGGGCACCGGAGCACGGACGCCAGGAGCGCGGGCGGCGAGCACACAACTGCCGGACACGCGGGGCGACCAGCGCTCGGCTCGCGCGTGAGTCATCGGCTGCGGTGTGGTGTTCGGCGCGGGGTCACGCGTTGCGCCGGTTTGTGTTGCGTCCGGTTCGGACAGCCCTCTCCCGGTTCGGCGCCCGGATCGTGACCCGGCCCCTCCCCGCCGCCCGCGCGGCTCCTCGACGCGACCACCCGTCAGGCGGGCGCACTCGCCCTGGCGTCAGCCGCCCGCCGTCTCTCGCTCCCTGTCGGCCTGCCGAATTCCAGGCAGGTCGGCTGCCGATCGCCGCGTCCGATATGGCCTCCGATACGGACGGACACGGTGACCGCGTCCCGTGCAGACGCGGTACTGCGTCCGGTGCGGGCTGCCGCAGTGGCCAGGCCCCCGTACAGACCGGCCGCGGGCAGCTGGTGGCACGTGGGAGGTGGCCGCGTCTCGTGTCGGCTGCGGCTGCGGCTGCGGCTGCGGCTGCGGCTGCGGCCCAGTGGACCGGTCGACGCGCCCGGTTGTCCGCCATCCACTCGGCGGGGCGGGCCGCCTACCTGCGCCACCCGCGAAGCCGGTACAGATACCGGTACCGGTACCGATGCCGATGCCGGGGCCGGTCGCGCCGAACCGGACCGGACCGATCAACCCACCAGGTTGTCCGCCATCTCCTCGGTCAGGTTGGCCTCGGTACCCGGGATGCCCAGATCGGAGGCGCGCTTGTCGGCCATGGCGAGCAGGCGGCGGATCCGGCCGGCCACGGCGTCCTTGGTCAGCGGCGGGTCGGCGAGCGCGCCCAGTTCCTCCAGGGACGCCTGCTTGTGCTCCATACGCAGGCGTCCGGCGGCGGCGAGATGCTCCGGGACCTCTTCGCCGAGGATCTCCAGGGCCCGCTGGACCCGGGCACCCGCGGCGACGGCCGCCCGAGCCGAGCGCCGCAGATTGGCATCGTCGAAGTTGGCGAGCCGGTTGGCCGTGGCACGGACCTCGCGGCGCATCCGCCGTTCCTCCCAAGCCAGCACGGACTCATGGGCGCCGAGGCGGGTGAGCAGAGCGCCGATGGCGTCGCCGTCGCGCACCACCACCCGGTCCACACCGCGCACCTCGCGGGCCTTCGCTGCGATCGAGAGCCGACGGGCGGCGCCGACCAGGGCGAGCGCGGCCTCCGGGCCGGGGCAGGTCACCTCCAGGGAGGAGGACCGGCCGGGCTCGGTCAGCGAGCCGTGCGCGAGGAAGGCGCCGCGCCAGGCCGCCTCCGCATCGCAGGTGGCCCCCGAGACCACCTGCGGGGGCAGGCCCCGGATCGGACGGCCCCGGCCGTCGACGAGGCCCGTCTGCCGCGCCAGCTGGTCACCGCCGGCGACCACCCGTACGACGTAACGCGACCCGCGGCGCAACCCGCCGGGTGCCATCACGATCAGCTCGGAGCTGTGGCCGAAGATCTCCAGGATGTCCCGCTTGAGTCGCCGGGCGGCCATCGCGGTGTCCAGCTCCGCCTCGATCACGATGCGCCCGCTCACCAGGTGAAGGCCGCCGGCGAACCGCAGAATGGCGGAGACCTCCGCCTTTCTGCAGCAGGTCCGGGTGACGGGAAGCCGGGAGATCTCGTCCTTCACCGCTGCCGTCATCGCCATGGGCCGATCCTTCCATGCATCCGAAAAATACGGTCGTACGCGGCGGCCAACAGCTCCGGGTCATGCCGGGGAGAACCGTCGGTCCGGGCCACCGGCGCCAGCTCGACCGCGGCTCCGAGCCGCTTGGCAGCCTCGGTGAGCGAGTCCCGGTCGGGCACGGCGGCCTCGTCGGCCAGCACCACGTCCAGGGCGAGTTTAGGGGCGTGTCGCCCCAAAACCTCCAAATGACGCTGCGGGGAAAAGCCCTCTGTTTCTCCCGGCTGTGGAGCGAGGTTCAAGGACAGGACCCGGCGTGCCTTGGTCTTGGTCAGGGCCTCCAGCAGCTCGGGCACGAGAAGGTGCGGGATGACCGAGGAAAACCAGGAGCCGGGACCCAGCACCACCCAGTCCGCGTCCAGGACCGCCGCGACGGCCTCGGGTACGGCGGGCGGATCGTTCGGCACGACGTGCACCGACTGCACCTCGCCCGGGGTGAGCGCCACCGTCGCCTGCCCACGCACCGTCTCGACGTCCTCCGGCCGGGCCGGGTCATGCCCCTTGACCAGGGCCTGGAGCTCCAGCGGCACCGCAGACATGGGCAACACCCGGCCGTGCGCGCCGAGCAGCTTGCCGACCAGGTCCAGCGCCTGGACATGGTCGCCGAGCTGCTCCCACAGGGCGACGATCAGCAGGTTGCCGACCGCGTGGTCGTGCAGGTCGCCCTGGGAGTGGAAGCGGTGCTGGATGACCCTGGCCCAGGTCTGGCCCCAGTCGTCGTCCCCGCACAGCGCGGCCAGCGCCTTGCGCAGGTCGCCGGGCGGCAGCACTCCCAATTCGTCGCGCAGCCGCCCGCTGGAACCGCCGTCGTCGGCCACGGTCACGACGGCCGTGAGGTCGCCGGTGATCCGGCGCAGTGCGGCGAGCGAGGCGGACAGGCCCATGCCGCCGCCGAGGGCGATCACCTTGGGCTGGGCGCCCCGGCGCCGCGGGCGGGCGCCACGGGCCTCGGTGGGGCGGCCCGCACGTGTCTCGGGGACCGCCAGACGCAGCCTGCTCAGCCGCGGAGTCCGTGGTGTCATTCCCGGCCCATGTCCCGGTGCACGACGACCGTCTCCACGCCCTCGGCCGCGAGCCGCGCGGCGAGCTTCTCCGACATGGCCACCGAGCGGTGCTTGCCGCCGGTGCAGCCGATGGCGATGGTCACATAGCGCTTGCCCTCGCGGCGGTAGCCGGCCGCGATGAGGCGCAGCAGTTCGGCGTACCGGTCGAGGAACTCCTTGGCGCCGGGCTGGTTGAAGACGTACGCGGCGACCTCCTCGTTGAGCCCGCTGTACGGACGCAGCTCCGGTACCCAGTGCGGGTTGGGCAGAAAGCGCATGTCCGCGACCAGGTCGGCGTCGACCGGAAGGCCGTACTTGAACCCGAAGGACATCACGGTGGCCCGCAGCTCGGGCTCCTCCTCGCCGGCGAACTGCGCGTCCATCTTCGCGCGCAGTTCGTGCACGTTGAGGCTGGAGGTGTCGATCACGAGATCGGCGTCACCGCGCAGCTCGCGCAGCAGCTCACGCTCGGCGGCGATCCCGTCGACGATACGGCCGTCGCCCTGGAGGGGATGCGGGCGGCGCACCGACTCGAAGCGGCGCACCAGGGCGTCGTCGGAGGACTCCAGGAAGACGATGCGCCGGGTGACACCCCGGGTGTCGAGGTCGGCGAGGGATTCGCGCAGGTTGTCGAAGAAGCGACGTCCTCGTACGTCGACGACGACCGCGATCCGGGCCACGTTGCCCTGGGAGCGGGCGCCCAGCTCGACCATGGTGGGGATCAGGGCGGGCGGAAGGTTGTCGACGACGAACCAGCCGAGGTCCTCCAGGCATTTCGCGGCCGTCGACCGGCCCGCTCCGGACATGCCGGAGATGATCACCAGCTCGGGGATGGCCGACTCTGGGACCCCGGCCGACGTGATGTCCGTACTCACTGCAGCTTCGCTTTCCTGGACCGCGTGCCGCGGCTGATGCTCGCTCGCTTCGTTGTGCGTCTGATCTCGTTCGCCTGTGTGTTGTGCGTCGTGCTCAGTCATCTCTCCTGCCCCCGTCGTTCGTCCGGGGCGCCCGCGGCCACGGGCTCCCCCGAGGAACCCCCCGTCGTATCGGGTTCCTCGTCATCAATGATCTCTCCTGTCGCCGTGTTCACGGCGGGTACGGGCGGGGCCGCCCGGGCGAATGCCGCGGCAATGGTCTCGGCCGTCTTCCGGCCGATGCCCGGCACCTCCTGGATCTGGTCGATTGTGGCGGACCGCAACTTCTTCACCGAGCCGAAATGCTTGAGCAGTGCCTGTTTGCGGGTCTCGCCGAGGCCCGGCACGTCGTCCAGGGGGCTCGCGCGGAACCGCTTGGCGCGCTTGGTGCGCTGGTAGGTGATGGCGAAACGGTGCGCCTCGTCACGGACACGCTGGAGCAGGTAGAGGCCCTCGCTGGTCCGGGGCAGGACCACCGGGTCCTGGTCGTCCGGCAGCCAGACCTCCTCCAGCCGTTTGGCGAGGCCGGCGACGGCGATGTCGTCGATACCCAGTTCGTCCAAGGCCCGCTTGGCGGCCGCGACCTGCGGCGGGCCACCATCGACGACGACGAGCTGCGGCGGATAGGCGAACTTCCTGGGGCGCCCGTCCTCGTCCTTGAGGCCGCCTTCCCCGTCCTCGTCCACCCACTCGCCGGTCTTCTCCTTGTCGGCGAGGTAGCGCTTGAAGCGCCGGGTGATCACTTCGTGCATGGAGCGGACGTCGTCCTGGCCCTCGAAGCCCTTGATCTGGAAGCGCCGGTACTCGCTCTTGCGCTGGAGCCCGTCCTCGAAGACGACCATGGAGGCCACCACGTCGTCACCCTGGAGGTGCGAGATGTCGTAGCACTCGATCCTGAGGGGGGCGCTGTCCAGGTCGAGGGCCTCGGCGATCTCCTCCAGGGCGCGCGAGCGCGTGGTGAGGTCGGAGGCGCGCTTGGTCTTGTGCAGGGCGAGCGAATGCTGAGCGTTGCGCTGCACCGTCTCCATCAGGGCCTTCTTGTCGCCGCGCTGCGGGATGCGCAGGGAGACGTTGGACCCACGGCGCTCGGCGAGCCATTGCTGCACCGGTTCGACCGGCTCAGGCAACGCGGGGACCAGGACCTCCTTGGGCACGGCGTCCCCCCGTTCCTCTCCGTAGAGCTGCTGAAGCGCGTGTTCGACGAGGGCGGCGGTGGTGACCTCCTCGACCTTGTCGGTCACCCAGCCGCGCTGGCCGCGCACCCGTCCGCCACGGACGTGGAAGATCTGCAGAGCCGCCTCCAACTCGTCCTCGGCGACGGCGATCAGGTCGGCGTCGGTCGCGTCGGCGAGCACGACCGCGCTCTTCTCCATGGCCTTCTTCAGGGCCTCTACGTCGTCACGCAGCCGGGCGGCCCGCTCGTACTCCATCTCCTCGGCCGCCTCCATCATCTGCTTCTCCAGGCGGCGCAGGTACGTGCCCGTACGGCCGGCCATGAAATCGCAGAACTCGTCGGCCAGTTCCCGGTGGTCCTCCGCGTCGATCCGGCCGACGCAGGGGGCGGAGCACTTGCCGATGTAGCCGAGCAGGCAGGGGCGTCCGGTGCGGGCGGCATTCTTGAAGACACCGGCCGAGCAGGTACGCACCGGGAAGACCCGCAGCAGCAGGTCGACCGTGTCACGGATGGCCCAGGCGTGCCCGTACGGCCCGAAGTACCGTACGCCCTTCTTCTTGTGACCGCGCATCACCTGAACGCGCGGGAATTCCTCGTTCATCGTCACCGCGAGGTAGGGGTAGCTCTTGTCGTCGCGGTACTTGACGTTGAACCGAGGGTCGTACTCCTTGATCCAGGAGTACTCCAGCTGCAGCGCCTCGACCTCCGTGGACACGACGGTCCACTCCACGGACGCGGCCGTGGTCACCATCGTCCGGGTACGCGGGTGGAGGTTCGCCAGGTCCTGGAAGTAGTTCGCCAGGCGCTGGCGCAGGCTCTTGGCCTTTCCGACGTAGATCACCCGGCGGTGCTCATCCCGGAACCTGTACACCCCGGGAGAGTCCGGAATCTCTCCCGGCTTGGGACGGTAGCTGGAGGGGTCGGCCATGTCTCACACCCTACTGTCGTGCGGTGACAGCCAGGCGAGGCTGTGGACAACCGCGCTCTGTCCCCGCCCCGGCCGCCCATGGCCCACCTGGAAGCCCGCATGCGGCACCCGACGGTCCGCCCACGGGTGATCCGGAAGACTCCGGTCAGGGGCATGGCGTCCCGGCTGGGGCACGCGTCGACCGCCCTACCCGCCCGCGGGCGGTGAGCGGAGCCGCCGGTCGCCACACCGGCCGAGTCTGTGCTCGTACCGCCGGCCGGGGCCCGTATCGGATCGACGGACGTGCCCTGCGGCGGCGGCGCCCCCGTACGCCTCCGGGCGCCTCTCCCGGTCCGAGCGACCCCACTATCGCCCACTCAGCGCCGTCGGCCGAGGGGGCGAGCGCGCTTCGGCTTCGGCTTCGGCTTCGGCTTCGGCTTCGGCTTCGGCTTCGGCTTCGGCTTCGGCTTCGGCTTCGGCTTCGGCTTCGGCTTCGGCTTCGGCTGATCCTGGCACTCGGACGGCGCGCTCAGCACCGCCGATCGAACAGGACGACGTGCAGTCGGGGCCGCCGTCCGAACGAAACGTACGCGATCCGGGCCGCGGTACGCGGGCCGCGGTTGCCCCCACGCCGACGCCCAGGTGTTGCCAAGTGGTTGTCGGGGATTGGTCAACACGCTTCAATGCGGTGGAACTCGGGGGCGTGAACGACGGCGTACGGATCGGCGTACGGCTACATGGGCGCCCCGGCGCCCGCCCCGGTGACCCCGAAGACCCTGAAGACCCACGTGTAACGGTCTGACCAGCCGTAGCGAACCTTCACAGAAAGGCCCCTGTGCATGCTGCACGGCACACAGCACGCGGACCTCCCCAGCGAGGAGTTGGACACGGCCCTGCGGGGCGGCCCCTTCCATGTCGCGCTGCGCGCCGCGATCGCCGCCCGCGGCCTGCCGCTCCAGCGCGTCCAGCACCACTTGTCGCGGCACGGGGTCAAGGTCGGTGTGACGAGCCTGAGTTACTGGCAGCAGGGCGCCCGACGCCCCCAGCGCCCGGAGTCGCTACGCGCCGTGCGCGCGCTGGAGGAGATACTCAAACTGCCGGAGGAGTCTTTGATCCGGCTGCTCGCCCAGACCGATGACGGTTCGGCCGCCGGACGCCCCGCGGCCCGCTCGTACCGCTCCCAGATCGAGGCATCCGGCGTCTTGGACCGCCTCCGTAACGAACTGGGCTGGACCCTGGACGGCGGGCTGCACGCCCTGGGCCACCACGACCGGGTCCGGGTCGGTGCTCGCCGCGAACTGGCGGCCCGCGAGTCGCACCACATCGTGCGGGCACACAGGGACGGAGTCGACCGCTTCGTGGCCGTCCACCACGGCGATCCCGGCTGCGTGCCCGGCCGGATGACCGTGCACGCCCTGGAGAACTGCCGTACGGGACGCGTCCGTTGGGACCATGAGACCGGCGTCCTGGTCGCCGAACTCCTCTTCGGCACCCGGTTGCGGTCCGGCGACACCTTCCTCTTCCGGTACGGCGTCGAGGACGGAACCGCCGGGACCTCGCACGAGTACACGGGTGATTTCGCCTTCCCCGGCGGCCAGTACGCCCTCCAGGTACGGTTCGACGCGGAATCCCTCCCGACCCACTGCCACCGCTTCACCCAGCACTCCGCCGCGGCGCCGCGCAGCGGCCGCCAGGACTTGCCACTCAGCGGGGTGCACCACTCGGTGCACCTGGTCGAGCCACGGACACGGCCGGGCATCGTCGGGATCGGCTGGGACTGGGAATGAGCGCGCCGCTGCGCCCCGGTGGGGCGGTCCCTTGATCAGGCGCCGGGCCCCACGATGAGCTTGCCGCCGGACACCTTCACCGGCAGTTCGGGGAGCGGCTCGGTGGCCGGCGAATGCAGCACCTTGCCCGTCAGGGCGTCGAACTCGCTCCCGTGGCAGGGGCAGATCAATTTCGTCCCCTCCAGCTTGTTGATGGGGCACTGCCCATGCGTACAGATCACGCTGTGGGCCTTGTACTTTCCCTGCGCGTCCTTGCTGACCACGACGTTGTGATCCAGGTACAGCCGGGCGCCGCCCTCGGCGACCTCGCTCTCGGCGCCGACTTCGACCGGAGCGGTGGGCTCCGCGTCCGTCGTCCCCGCACCGGAGACCGAACAGGCGGCGAGCCCGAGCCCGGCGACCGGAAGGACTGCTGCACCTCGAAGGACGGTACGTCGGCTCGCGGAGGGTTGGTCGGCCATGGGGATCTCCACTGGATCAGAGGGGGGTGCGGGGTCGACCCTATCCGGCGTGATCCCCCGGACCGCACTCCGGGTTGCGGGCCCCGGGACCCGCAACCCAGCCACCAGCCACCAGCCACCAGCCACCAGCCACCAGCCACCAGCCACCAGCCACCAGCCACCAGCCACCAGCCACCAGCCACCAGCCGAAGGTTGCCCCGCGTAAACGCTTACGCAAGCGTTTACGCGCACCGCCGAATGAGATACCTTCCCCGCCAGAAGGTCCGCCGCGGCGCCAGGAAGGAAGCGCGATGCCCACGATGGCCGACGTGGCACGGAGCGCCGGAGTCTCCGTGGCCACCGTCTCCCATGTGCTGAACGGCACGCGCCCGGTGCTGCCGCACACCCGTCAGGCGGTGCTGGACGCGATCGACCTGCTCGGCTACACGCCCAACACGCTCGCCCGCTCCCTGGTGACCTCCCGGACCCGCTCCGTCGGGATCGCGGTGTCGGCGATCAGCAACCCCTATTTCACAGAGATCCTGCAGGGCGTCGAGGCCGGTGCCCTGGCGGAGGGCTACGGCCTGCTGATCGCCGACCCCCACGACGACCCACGGCACGAACTCGATGCCGTCCGGTTGCTTCACGAGCGGCGCGTCGACGGCGTGATCGTCGCCCCGTCCGCCGAGCCACGCGACCTCGTCGCCTACCTGGGCCGTCACGCCGTACCCACCGTGTTCCTGGACCGGCTGATCGACGAGCCCCTCGACGATTCCTCCGTCGGCGTGCCGCCCTTCGACCAGGTCTGCGCCGAGAACTCGGAGCCCGTGGCCCAGGTCGTCGCCCACCTTGCCGGACTCGGCCATCGACGAATCGGCCTGGTCGCCGGCCTGCCCGGGCTCAGCACCACCGGCGAGCGAATCACCGGCTACCGGCACGGCCTCGCCGCGGCCGGTCTGCCCCATGACGAACGCCTTGTGGTGCACGGCAACTCCGAGTCGGCCGGCGCCGAGCGCGCG
Source organism: Streptomyces sp. NPDC006012 (assembly GCF_042871185.1). Taxonomy (NCBI): domain Bacteria; kingdom Bacillati; phylum Actinomycetota; class Actinomycetes; order Kitasatosporales; family Streptomycetaceae; genus Streptomyces; species Streptomyces sp. NPDC006012. The sequence continues at coordinate 236,563 of NZ_JBIAIE010000009.1, read as the reverse complement.
ACGGCGACGCTGCTGGCCCTCGCCGCTCCGCCCACGGCACTGGTCACCGCCAACAACGCGATGACCATCGGCGCCCTGCAGACCCTCCGCAATCGCGGCCTGCGGGTGCCGGACGACCTCGCCCTGTGCTGCTTCGACGACTTCGCCTGGGCCGACCTGTTCTCGCCCCGGCTCACCGCGATCGCCCAGCCCAGCAGGGAGATCGGTGCGCGGGCCATCCGAGTGCTGCTGGACCGCCTGGCCGCACCGGACCGTCCCGCACGGACGATCCGGCTCCCCTGCACCGTGGTGCACCGTACGTCGTGCGGCTGCCCGGAGCCTTCCAGGAGGCCGTGGCCGCTGGAGCCCCCTCAGAGACCACAGCCATCACAGCAGTCCCAGCAATCGGATCACCCCGAGCAGCCTCGGAAAGGAAGCGCCTCGTGATCGTCGTCGCCGGTGAGGCCCTGATCGACTTGGTACCGCAGGGTGCGGGAGCCCTGGCGGACCTGAAGCCGGCGCTAGGCGGCGGCCCCTACAACACGGCCGTGGCCCTCGGCCGTCTCGGCTCCCCGACCGCCTTCTGCTCCCGCACCTCGTACGACGCGTTCGGCGAGGCCCTGCTCGACGGGTTGCGCGGGGCCGGCGTGGACGTCTCGGGCGTACAGCGCGGCACGGAGCCGACGACGCTCGCGGTCGCCACCGTCGACGGGAGCGGGTCGGCCTCCTATTCGTTCTACGTCGAGGGCACCGCCGACCGCTTCTTCGCGGCGCCGACCGCCCTCCCGGCCGGGGCACGTGCCCTGTCCTTCGGTACCTGTTCACTCGTCCTGGAACCGGGGGCGAGTGCCTATGAGGAACTGATGCGGTCCGCTTCCGGACAGGGACTGTTCACCACGCTCGACCCGAACATCCGTACCGGCCTGATCGCGGACCCGGATGCCTACCGGGCCCGCTTTCGGAGCTGGCTGCCTCACGTGACGCTGCTGAAGCTCTCGGAGGAGGACGCCGGTTGGCTGGGCGGCGGCCCGCAGGAGTGGCTGGCCGCGGGGCCGTCGGCGGTGGTGATCACCCGGGGCGGCGACGGGCTCACCGCCTTCACCCGGGACGGCGCGGAGTACTCCGTGCCGGGTGAGAAGGTCGACGTCGTGGACACGATCGGTGCGGGTGACACGGTGAACGCCGCCCTGTTGCACGGCCTGTCCGCACAGGACGCCCTCTCTCCCGAGGGGCTGGCCGGTCTGGAGGCGGACGGCTGGACGCGGCTGCTGCGGCTGGCGGCGCGTGCGGCGGCGATCACGTGCTCGCGTGCGGGGGCGGAACCGCCGTACGCCGCCGAACTGGGGGAGCTGTAGGCGCGGCGGGGGCAGGGAGCACATGTGCCGTCAAGGGCTGTTTTCTCTGTGTTGTTGTCAAGGATCGGCCGGTGCTGGGGTTCATGTCATCGGTGAAGCCACAGAGCCAGGCTGGTTGTTGATGGAACGAGCGGTGCCCCGCGGGAAGTTCCCGCGGGGCACCGCTTTCTGAGGACTTGTCAGGATCCGGCCGCCACCTGGGCAACGGCCGGACGCATGGTCATTCGTCGCGCGTCCGGGTCGCCTTCTTCGCGGGTGCCGCCTTCTTGGTGACTCCGGCCGCCTTCTTCTTGGTGACTCCGGCGGCCTTCTTCGTCGCCGTGTTGTTGGCGGACTTCACCGTCCTGGCCGTGGCCGTCTTCTTCGCGGTCGCCTTGGCCGCGACGGTCTTCTTGGCCGCGGCCCGCCGCGGTGCCGGAAGCGGGGCCGCGTCGCTGATGCGGTCCGCGCCGAGGGTCTCGCGCAGGAACTTGCCGGTGTGGCTCGCGGGCACCCCGGCGACCGCCTCCGGCGTGCCTTCGGCGACGACGAGTCCACCGCCGGCACCACCCTCGGGGCCCATGTCGACGACCCAGTCAGCAGTCTTGATCACGTCGAGGTTGTGCTCGATGACGATGACCGTGTTGCCCTTGTCGACCAGGCCGGACAGGACCTTGAGCAGCTTGCTGATGTCCTCGAAGTGCAGACCGGTGGTCGGTTCGTCCAGGACGTAGACCGTGCGGCCGGTGGAGCGGCGCTGGAGTTCGCTGGCGAGCTTGACGCGCTGCGCCTCACCGCCGGACAGGGTGGTCGCGGACTGACCCAGCCGGACGTAGCCGAGACCGACGTCGTGCAGGGTTCTGAGGTGGCGGGCGATCGCGGGGACCGCCTCGAAGAAGTCGAGGGCCTCCTCGATCGGCATGTTCAGGACCTCGGCGATGGACTTGCCCTTGTAGTGGACCTCCAAGGTCTCCCGGTTGTACCGGGCGCCGTGGCAGACCTCGCACGGCACGTACACGTCCGGGAGGAAGTTCATCTCGATCTTGATCGTGCCGTCGCCCGCGCAGTTCTCGCAGCGGCCGCCCTTGACGTTGAAGGAGAAGCGGCCGGGCAGGTAGCCGCGGACCTTCGCCTCGGTCGTCTCGGCGAACAGCTTGCGGACGTGGTCGAAGACGCCGGTGTAGGTCGCCGGGTTGGACCGCGGGGTACGGCCGATGGGCGACTGGTCGACATGAACGACCTTGTCGACGAGGTCGTCGCCGTCCACACGCGTGTGCCGGCCCGGCACGCTGCGCGCGCCGTTCAGCTCACGGGCCAGGTGGGTGTAGAGGATGTCGTTGACCAGGGTCGACTTGCCGGAGCCGGACACGCCCGTGACGGCGGTGAACACGCCCAGCGGGAAGGACACGTCGATGTCCTGGAGGTTGTTCTCCCGGGCACCGTGCACCGTGAGACGGCGGGACGGGTCCTGCGGGCGCCGGACATCGGGCAGCGGGATGGACTTCCTGCCCGCCAGGTACTGACCGGTCTGCGACTCCTCGTTGGCGAGCAGTTCCTTCAGTGAGCCGCTGTGCACGACCTTGCCGCCGTGCTCGCCCGCGCCGGGGCCGATGTCGACGACCCAGTCTGCGACCTTGATGGTGTCCTCGTCGTGCTCGACGACGATCAGCGTGTTGCCCATGTCGCGCAGCCGGACCAGGGTCTCGATCAGCCGGTGGTTGTCGCGCTGGTGCAGGCCGATCGACGGTTCGTCGAGGACGTACAGGACGCCGACCAGTCCGGAGCCGATCTGGGTGGCCAGGCGGATGCGCTGGGCCTCGCCGCCGGAGAGCGTGCCTGCCGCGCGGTTCAGCGAGAGGTAGTCCAGGCCGACGTCGACCAGGAACCGCAGTCGTTCGTTGACCTCCTTCAGCACTCGCTCGGCGATCTTCTTGTCGCGGGCGCTCAGCGTCAGCTCGCCCAGGAAGTCCGCGCAGTCGCTGATCGACATCGCGGAGACCTCGGCGATCGACTTCCCCATGACCGTGACCGCGAGGACGATCGGCTTGAGGCGCGTGCCCTCACAGGTCGGGCAGGGCACCTCACGCATGTAGCCCTCGAAGCGCTCCCGGCTCGCGTCGCTCTCGGCCTCGCTGTGCCGGCGCTTGACGAAGGGGACGGCCCCCTCGAAGGGCGTGGTGTACACGCGCTCGCGCCCGTATCGGTTCCGGTAGCGCACCTCGATCTGCGTCTTGTGGCCGTGCAGCAGGGCCTTGCGCGCGCGCTGCGGGAGGCCGGCGAAGGGGATGTCCGTGCGGAACCCCAGCGCATCCGCCAGAGCGCCGACCAGGCGGCCGAAGTAGTCCTTGGTGTGCCCGTGCGACCAGGGGTGGATGGCGCCCTCGTCGAGGGACTTGTCCTCGTCCGGAACGATCAGTTCCGGGTCGACCTCCATGCGCGTGCCGATGCCGGTGCATTCGGGGCACGCGCCGAAGGGCGAGTTGAAGGAGAAGGAGCGGGGCTCCAGTTCCTCGAAGGACAGGTCGTCGTACGGGCAGTACAGGTGCTCCGAGTACATGCGCTCGCGCTCCGGGTCGCCCTCGGGGAGGTCGACGAAGTCGAGCACCACCATGCCGCCGGCCAGGCCGAGGGCGGTCTCCACGGAGTCGGTGAGGCGGCGCTTGGCGGAGTCCTTCACCGTCAGGCGGTCGACGACCACCTCGATGGTGTGCTTCTCCTGCTTCTTCAGCGTCGGCGGGTCGGAGAGCTGGATGGTATCGCCGTCCACGCGCGCGCGGCTGTAGCCCTTGGTCTGGAGATCGGCGAAGAGGTCGACGAATTCCCCCTTGCGCTCGCGCACCAGGGGCGAGAGCACCTGGAAACGGCTCCCCTCCGGCAGCTCCAGGACCTTGTCGACGATGGCCTGCGGCGACTGACGCGAGATGGGGCGGCCGCACTCGGGGCAGTGCGGCTTGCCGATGCGGGCGAAGAGGAGCCGCAGGTAGTCGTAGACCTCGGTGATGGTGCCGACCGTGGAGCGAGGGTTGCGCGAGGTCGACTTCTGGTCGATCGAGACCGCCGGCGAGAGGCCCTCGATGAAGTCGACGTCCGGCTTGTCCATCTGCCCGAGGAACTGCCGGGCGTACGAGGACAGCGACTCCACGTAGCGCCGCTGCCCCTCGGCGAAGATGGTGTCGAAGGCCAGCGAGGACTTGCCCGACCCCGACAGGCCCGTGAAGACGATGAGCGAGTCACGCGGCAGGTCGAGCGAGACATTCTTCAGGTTGTGCTCGCGCGCGCCACGGACGATGAGACGGTCGGCCACGCCGGTCCGCACCTTTCTTCGGAGAAGTGACAGGGGCGGAGCCCCCGTGCTTCTTCAGACTAGGGGGAGCCACTGACAACGCCGGTCGGATTCCAGGTTGCATAACAATCCCCGGCCATCCAGCATGCCCGACGCCAGCCCCGACGATATAGCACGCACATTCGATTTGCGGTACCAGCTCACAACCTTCACCCGAAGGAGTGGCCGGACTAGGGTCGGCACCATGACTGATCACGTCCACGACCTGGTGTCTGTACGTACCGCGTCCGAGCGGCTGCTCACCGCAGCCGCCGCTCTTGACAACGCGGCCGTAAGCGAGTCGTCACGGCTGCCCGGCTGGACCCGCGGCCACCTCCTGGCCCACCTCGCCCGCAACGCGGACGCGCTCGTGAACGTCCTGGAGGGGCGGCCCATGTACCTCTCCGCCGAGGTCCGCGACGCCGACATCGAGCGCGACGCCCCTCGTCCCCTCGACGCCCAGCTCGCCGATCTCGGCAAGAGCGCGGCCCGCTTCCAGGACGCGGGTGCCGTGCCCGCGGACTGGTCGCGGACGGTGGAGCTGCGCAACGGGGTCGTCGACTCGGCGTCCCGGGTGCCGTTCCGGCGCTGGGCCGAGGTCGAGCTGCACCACGTGGACCTCGGGATCGGGTACGAGCTGGAGGACGTTCCGGCGGAGTTCACGGCCCGTGAGATCGACTTCCTCACGGAGCGCTTCCGCGGTCACCCGGACGTGCCCGCCACCCGCCTCGGCGACGGCGCGGGCCGGATCTGGACCACCGGCGGCGGCGCCGGCGGCGGTCCGGTCGCCGTCGAGGGTCCGGCCGCCGACCTGCTCGGCTGGCTCGCCGGCCGGCGCGACGGCGCCGCGCTCAGGACCGAGGGCGGTCCGCTGCCCGCGCTGCCTCCGCTGTAGCCCGGGCGGGGTTCTCGGGCGGCCTGACCGCTATAGGCTGACGGCCATGATGTACAGGGGAGAGGTGACGGTCGGCGGACCGGCGGACGTGCACGAGCTCAAGGACCTGATGATCACCAAGATCGCGGTCGGGCCGATGGACAACAACGCCTACCTGCTGCGCTGCCGGGCCACGGACGAGCAGTTGCTGATCGACGCCGCCAACGACGCGGAGACACTGCTCGGCATGATCGGTGACGACGGCATCGCGTCCGTCGTCACCACGCACCGGCACGGTGACCACTGGCAGGCCCTCGGCCGGGTCGTGACGGCCACCGGCGCGCGTACGTTCGCTGGCCGCGAGGACGCCTCCGGCATCCCGGTACCGACCGACGTCCTCGTCGACGACGGCGATGTCATCAGGGTGGGGCAGGTCGAGCTGACCGCGCGCCATCTGGTGGGGCACACCCCGGGTTCGATCGCACTGGTCTACGACGATCCGCACGGTCACCCGCACGTCTTCACCGGGGACTGCCTCTTCCCGGGCGGTCCTGGGAGGACAACGCTTCCGGAAGATTTCGAGTCGCTGATGAACGGCATCGAGACCAAGCTCTTCGACCAGCTGCCAGACGAGACATGGGTCTACCCGGGCCACGGTCACGACACCACGCTCGGTGCCGAACGCCCGCACCTGGCGGAGTGGAGAGCCCGAGGCTGGTGAACCGGAACCTCGTACAAGCGGGGCTGCCCTGAAAAGGGCTGGCCCCGCTTTGGTGTTCCCGCACCCGCACCCGCACCCGCACCGGTTCCGCGGCGGTATTGAGTGCGTCAAACGAGCGTCACGCTCGAAGGCGCACGTCGGATACCCGCCCTCACTCTGAAAGAGGCCTGCCCCAGCGTCTTGTCTCATGTCATCTCGTCGGCGATCCCGTGATGTGACGGGTCGGGCAGGGGCAGCGTGATGCGGAAGGTGCAGCCTTGCCCGGGTGCGGTGTCGAGGCTGATGCGGCCGCCGTGGGCGGTGACGAGTGCGTGAGCGATGGAGAGGCCGAGTCCGGAGCCGCCGGTGGTGCGGGTGCGGGAGTCGTCGGTGCGGTAGAAGCGGCCGAATACCCGTTCGCGTTCGGCGGGGGTGAGGCCGGGGCCCTGGTCGGCGACTTCTAGGACGGCGTGGGGGCCGACGGTGCCGACACAGATGCGGATGGGGGTGCCGGGCGGGGTGTGGGTGACGGCGTTGCCGATGAGGTGGGGGACGACCTGGCGGAGCCGGGCCTCGTCGGCGATGGCGGGAGCGGTGACGGGCTTGCCGCCGCCGGGGCCGGTGAGGGTGACCGGGCGGGTGGTGTCCAGGGCGCGTACGTCGTGGAGGGCGTCGGCGGCGAGGGTGCGCAGGTCCATGGGGGCTAGGTCGAGAGCGAAGGCCGGTTCCCGGCCGGTGTAGGTGGCCGGCAGGTGAATGTCCTCGTCCAGGCGGGCGAGGAGGAACATCTCCTCGACGAGCCGGGTGAGGCGTTCGGACTCCGCGGCGATCCGTGTCATGGTCTGGTCGATGTCCTCGCGGGTGGGCAGTGCTCCCATGCGGTAGAGGTCGGTGTAGCCCTTGATGCCGACGAAGACCTTGTCAGCCCAGTCCCGTGTCCGTGAAGGCGGCGATCCACACCATGGCGGCACCCATGCCTCCCTCGCACTCCTCGGGTCGCCCCGACCGCCTGCTCGTCGTCGACGACGAGCCCACCGTCCGGGAGCTGCTGCGCGGTGCACGGGAGCGCCAGGGCAGCGATGCCGACCACGATGCCCATGCGCAGGGCGATCTCCACGTGCCGGTCGAGCAGGGCCTCGGAGTCCTCCCGGGGTGTGCGCGCCGGGGTGCGGGCGGCGGCCACGTACCCGGCGATCGTCAGGAGGAACAGCATGAGGACCACGGCGATCAGCCACAGCGGCACGCCGGCACCTGACCATCCGCTGACGTCGACGGACCTGTCCGTGCCCGCCGTGTCGCCCTGGGCTCCGCCGCCGAGCATGCCGAGCATCCCTCCGCCGTCGGACTGCAGGCGGTGCATGCCCGCCTCCCAGAACTTGCCGAGGCCGGTGGTGAGCAATACGGCGATCAGGTTGGGGCCGACGAGCAGCAACAGGCCCGCCGCCTTCGCCGCCTGGTCCCGGCCGGTCAGGGCAACGGCCCCGGCCAGAACCGCGACAGCGAGGGTCGAGCAGCACAGCACTGCGGCGGTCCCGGTCAGAGTGGAGGTGACGGCGTTCCACTTCAGCCGCATCCGGCTCAGGGCGAGAGGGCGGGGCAGTGTCGTACGGCGGGCCGCGACGCAGCCGACGGCGAGGACGACGCCCACCCACAGCAGGCCGAGGAAGGCGGTCGCCACGGCATCGGTCTCGAACATCACCGAGGACAGTCCCTTGGTGAGACCCCCGCCACCGCCACCGCCACCGGTGAACCGGCTGAGCGCTCCGGACGACGCACCCTTGCCGAACCGTTCAGTCACGCTCTCGGGCAGCCGAGCCGTGCCCTGGGCCATCGCGGCAACGACCGGGAAGGCCACCGCCGTGGTCGCCAGTGCCCCGCCGCACCGGGCCCACAGCAGCGCAGGGGCGGTCCTCTGCCGCCGGCGCAGGGGCCGGAAGAAGGCGATCGTCAGGACGGCCATGCCCAGGAAGGTCAGGGTCAGCGGGGTCAGCGCGGCCTCACCGGTCAGCCCGAGACTCATGCCGCCACGTCCGCCGAGTCCTCCGAGCAGCCCCCCCGAGGCCGCCGCCGCCCAGCCCTCCGCCGTGGGCGGACTCGGCGGGGGGAGCCGACTCCACAACGACGCCGCCGCCGACGGCCATGCTCACCGTCATCGGCACCAGGCGGGAGACCGGTGCGACTGCGTCGGCACCGAGCAGGGTCACCGCCGCCCACGCGACGGCGGCCATGGCCACGACGGCGATCGCGACGGAGAGGGCTCCTTCGAGGGCGTGGCGCCAGGGCGAACCGGGAGGAGCGGAGTACGGCGGGGCGGAGGACATGGGCAAGCTCCTGTGTAGCGGGTTCGGGAGGGAGTACGGGGCGGCGGGAGGGGGCCGCCGCCCCGTGGACGCGGACGCGGGATCGAGACGCATGAGCCTCGGTGCGGGCGTACGGGCCCTGGCGGAGGGCGGGCTCAGCTGCCGGAGCCGGGCCCGAATCCGCTTCCCGCGGTTTCGACGACGGAGTCCGGTCCTCCGCCGTACAGCGCTTCGAGGTCCGTCGCCGTGGGCTTGCCAGGTTCTCGTTCGAGCCGCTCGCCCTCGACATCCAGGTCGGGCACAAGTCGGTCCAGCCATCTGGGCAGGCGCCAGGGCCTCGGCCGAGCAGGGCCAGGACGGCCGGTACAAGCGCCATGCGGACGACGAACGCGTCGAAGAGGACAGCGACCGCGAGACCGAAGCCGATGGTCTTGAGCATCTGCTCGTCGGAGCCCATGAACGAGGCGAACACCGAGATCATGATCACAGCAGCGGCGGTCACCACGCGCGCACTGTGCTCGAATCCGCTGATCACGGAGTCCGACGGCGACTGCCCGTGCACGTACGCCTCGCGCATCCTGGTCACCAGGAACACCTCGTAGTCCATGGCGAGGCCGAAGACGACGCCCACCATGAAGATCGGCATCATCGACATCACCGGTCCCGGTTCCGCAACGCCGAAGGCAGCGGCCAGCCAGCCCCACTGGAAGACCGCAACCACCGCGCCGAGGCCGGCCAGGACCGAGAGCAGGAATCCCAGGGCCGCCTTGAGCGGGACGAGGAGCGGCCGGAAGACGGCGATGAGGAGCAGGAACGCCAGACCGACCACGAGTGCGAGGTACGGGATCAGGGCGTCGGACAGTTTCTGCGAGACGTCGACGTTCATCGCCGTCGTACCGGCGACCAGCACGCGGGCATCGCTCCCGCTCGCGAGCGCCGGGCGCGCAGCGCGTGCACGAGGTCGGCCGTCTCCGAGCCGGCCGGCGACGCCGCTGGGACGATGGTCACTACTGCGGTGTCGCCGGATTTGCTCAGTTGCGGCTGCCCCACCGCGGCGACATCCTTCCTGCCGTCGATCTGCTTGGCGACGCTCTTGGCTGCAGCCTGGGCGCTGCCGCCGTCGTCGGCCTGGACGACCGCCGTCAGCGGGCCGTTGAAGCCTGGGCCGAAGCCTTCGGCGACCAGGTCGTAGGCTCGGCGCTGTGTCGTCGAGACGGGCTTGCTGTCGTCGCCCGGCAGGCCCATCTTCAGGGAAGCCGCCGGAACCGCGATCACGCCGAGCAGGGCGACACCGCCCAGGAGGACAGCAACGGGCCGCTTGACGACGAACCGGGCCCAGCGCACGCCCATGCTCGGTCGCGGCGGGCCCTCCTTGTCCTTCCCTCGGCGCCTCGGGCGGGCCGGACCGATCCGGCGGCCGCAGATCCCGAGCAGCGCAGGGACCAGGGTGACGGCGATCAGCACCGCGACGACGACCGTACCGGCCGCGGCGGCGCCTCCGTACCCGGCATCGAGAAGTCGTTCGGCGGGGCGGCGGGAGCCCGCCCGGCCAGCACCCCCGCCCCCACGAGCAGTACCACCCACAGCAACGCGACCAGCCAGCGCCTCCGGTAGGAGAACCGGCCCAGTCTGGAAAGGAACGTGGCCAAAGCAAGAGCTCCAAGTCAGATCGAGGCTCATCGGAACAGGCACCGACGCTGTCAGCCCTCCCTGACCACATCCTCAGAGATTCTGGGAGCTTCCTGAGAGATCCGGCCGTCACCGCACAACCGAGGCGGCGGCATCGCAGGCATGGTCGCAATCACCATGCCGTAATTCACAGGAAGTTCACCGAGTATCTCGCCAGTGCACGGAGGTGAGATCGGCACCGGTGTTGTCCGGTGATCGTTCACCAATCCGGTTGGCACCACTCCCTTATGACTTCTTGAGAATGGCTTACAACTTCCAGAGAGTTTTCCCGCCGATCGCCTTGTAATTGATCTTTGAGGCTACGTTTCTCGGCATGCCGGCTCTTCCACTGCGCCGCCGTGTGTTTATTCGCCTCGTGACCGCCGCTTCGGGCGCCGCCGCCATCGGCGCGCCCCACGCGTCCGAAGCTTCAGCCGCCGAGCCCGCCCCCGGCCTGAACCGCCGCGACGCCGCAGATGTTCGCGCACGGCGTCGCTTCCGGAGACCCGATGCACGATCGCGTGATCATCTGGACGCGCGTCACCCCTACGCCGGCGAGCATGCCCGGCCACAACAGCGGACCAGCCACCGACGTGAAATGGAAGGTCTCCGAAGACCCTGCCTTCCAGCGCACCGTACGAACCGGCACGGTCCGAACCGATGCCGACCGCGACCACACAGTGCACATCGACGTGAACGGCTTACGTGCTGCCCGCACTTACCACTACCGGTTTCAGGCAGGGAACCAGAACAGACCTCACCGATCGGCCGCACCCGCACCGCTCCGCTGCCCAGCTCCCAGGCTGCCGTGCGGTTCGGCGTCTGCACATCCCGACTCGTTATTGAAAGTGCACGAAGACTGTGGTCTCCTGCGGGGCGCGACTGCCCGGCCTGGCACGGACCAGTCTTCGGCAGTCGGAGCTCCGAACGACCCGAACTGATATGCCGTCATTGCGCTGCTGGTGCGGGATCCGTTCCGTCGTCTGTGCGCGCAGAAAGGATGTCTGACTGATGGTCACATCGGCTCCTCGTGATGTCCCCGATGTCCTCGCCCCGGCGCGGCTCGGGCCGCTGACTCTGCGCAACCGCATTGTCAAAGCTGCGACCTTCGAGGGCGCCACCCCGGACGCGCTGGTCACCGACCGGCTGATCGAGTACCACCGCAGACCCGCAGCCGGCGGAGTGGGCATGACCACCGTCGCCTATCTGGCGGTGGCCCCGGAGGGCCGCACCGAGCGTCGCCAGATCTGGATGCGCCCCGAAGCCGTCCCCGGCCTGCGCCGCCTGACAGGCGCTGTGCACGCCGAAGGCGCCGCGGTGTCGGCCCAGATCGGCCACGCCGGACCGGTCGCCGACGCCGCTTCCAACCGCGCCCCGGCGCTCGGCCCCACACGCCGGTTCAGTCCACTGAGCATGAGGACGACCAGGGCCGCCACCGAGGCCGACATCTCCCGGATCATCCGGGCGCACGGTGAGGCCGCGAAGGTCGCCGTCGCTTCCGGCTTCGACGCCGTGGAGATCCATCTCGGGCACAACTACTTCGCCAGCGCGTTCCTCAGCCCCAAACTCAACCGGCGCCGGGACCGGTACGGCGGCAGCCTCGCCAACCGGGCCGCGGTGGCGCGCGGGGCCGCCCGCGCGGTGCGCGACGCGGTCGGCGACCGGCTCGCCATCACCGCCAAGCTGAACATGGACGACGGCGTCCCCGGGGGCATCTGGCTGGACGAGAGTCTGCAGGTCGCACGGTGGCTCCAGGACGACGGTACGGTCGACGCGCTGCAGCTCACCGCAGGCAGCTCCCTGCTCAATCCGATGTACCTCTTCCGTGGCAAAGCGCCAGTACGCCATTTCGCCGCCGCCTTCCCGCAGCCGCAGCGGCTCGGGGTGCAGGCGTTCGGCAGACGCTTCCTGATCGAGTACCCCTACCAGGAGGCGTACCTGCTGGAGTCGGCCCGCCAGTTCCGCGCTGCACTCGACCTGCCGCTGATCCTGCTCGGCGGCATCGCCGACCTCGACACCGCATGGCGGGCCATGTCCGAGGGCTTCGACTTCGTGGCCATGGGCCGCGCCCTGCTGCGCGAGCCAGACCTGGTCAACCGCTACACGGCCGGAACCAGCAGCACGTCCCTGTGCGTCCACTGCAACCGCTGCATGCCCACCATCTACAGCGGCACCCGCTGCGTGCTCGTGGACCCGGAGCCTGCTCCCCGGCGTTGACCCGGCATCCCCGCATCGCCTTTCGGCAGGGCGAGGCGCCAGGGTCGCACTTGGGCCCCGGCCGCGCATAACCAGCGCCACCGCCGCGGCCAACAGGCCGATCAGCTCGGTGGGCCCGGCTCGCTCCCCCGGCCTTCCCGGGGCGGCGTGGGCAACACGCGCAAGGACCCCGAGGCGTTCGCGAGCCTGATCCACGACGTCGAGACGAAGATCTTCGACGCGCTGCCGGACGAGACCTGGGTCTACCCGGGCCACGGCAACTGCACCACGCTGGGTGCGGAACGGCCGCATCTTCCGGAGTGGCACGCGCGCGGGTGGTGATCGGCCGGGCGGGATGAGAGAAATCCCGCCTCAGGAGCAACCGGAATCGACCGCGGATCGGCAGGGCCGGATCGGCGGAGACCCGCGCGTGGGGAGGCCGACGGTCTTCTCCGCCGCGGCCGACCACCTCGCCGGAGACTCGGCCGCGCGCGGGGAGGCCCGCGGGAAGCGCGGAGGCGCACGACCGGCGCGAGCTCGACGCTAGTCATGCCCCGCGCACGCGCCTGCCACGAGCACACAGCGCGCGATCCCTTGCCCTGCATCCGGCGCGCACCCGGCACGCACGCCCCGCGCGAGTTCACGGTGCGCGCCCCGTGTGAACCCTTCACACACGCCGACTCCCTCTGCGCGCTCCCGGAGCGCGCCGATGCGCAGTCAACTGGAAGCAGCCCCGCGCAGGATGACGGCTCCTGAGCGGTACGGGCCGTCGGCCACTTCCATCCCGCCCTCGGCCGGCGGCCCAGGCGGCGGGCGGCCCGGACGGCAGGGAGCCCGGGCAGCGGGCGGGTCACGCGCGGCGTTCACACACCGGCAACACCCGTTCCCAGCATGCGGACAAGGACCGTCATGACCTCGACAAACGTGCCGTTCGCTGCCACTCTCCCGCCATGTACCTTGCCCCCCGTGCGCTGTACGGCGCCGTCGCCGCCGCCTTAGCCCTGCTGGTCACCGCCGTCGGCTGCGCTCCGCAGCCGGAGGACGAGGCGGCCACCACGCCGTCCGGTTCTTCCGGAGCCGCCTGCGCCAAGGGCGGGTTGGACACCAAGAAACCCGGCAGACTGACCGTCGCGACGGACGAACCCGCCTACGAGCCATGGTTCAAGGACGACGAGCCCGCCAACGGGAAGGGCTTCGAGTCGGCGGTCGCCTACGCCGTGGCGCGACAACTCGGGTACGACAGGAATTCCGTCGTCTGGCAGAGGGTCCCCTTCAACAAGGCATTCGCGCCCGGGGTCAAGACCTTCGACTTCGACATCAACCAGGTGTCCGTCAGCACCGAGCGCACCAAGGCCGTGGACTTCTCCTCCGGCTACTACGACGTGCGCCAGGCCGTCATCGCGCTCAAGGGCTCGAAGGCCGCGAGGACGACCGGCATCGCCGGTCTGAGGGGCCTGAAGCTGGGCGCCCAGGTGGGTTCCACCAGCCTCGACTACATCACCGACCTGGTGCGGCCGACGCAGGAACCGGCCGTGTACGCCAAGAACGACCAGGCCAAGTCCGCCCTGAAGAACGGCCAGGTCGACGCCGTCGTCACCGACCTGCCCACCGCCTTCTACATCACCGCCGCCGAGATCACGAACGCCGAGACAGTCGGCCAGTTCGAGAACCAGGGCGGCACGCCCGAGCAGTTCGGCCTGGTCCTCGACAAGGGCAGCGCACTCACCCCATGTGTCACCCAGGCCGTCGACGCGCTGCGTGAGAACGGCACGCTCGCCGGCATCGAGAAGCAGTGGCTGTCGGACGCGGTCGACGCCCCGGTGCTCAAGTGACCGTGGCAAAGGACCAGTCCGGCCGGGAGGACGCGTACGGCGAGGGCGACCTCTCCGGTGGCGGCACGCAGGCAGGCGACGTCTACGTCCCGTCGTGGCGGCGGCTCGACCGTGAGCGCCACAAGCGGGTCCGGGCGCGACGCGCCACGGCCGTCGCGGCGCTGTCGACACTGGCCACGGGTGTCGTCCTGTATCTGGTCGTCGTCAACGCGCCCGGCTGGCCGCGTACCAGGGAAACGTTCTTCGACGGGCAGTACGCGCGCGAGGCGTTCCCCAAGATCCTCGAAGGGCTGTGGCTGAACGTCCGGCTGCTGCTCGTCTGCGGCGTGGCCGTCCTGGTCCTCGGCATGCTGATCGCCGTCGCGCGTACGCTGCGCGGACCGGTGTTCTTCCCACTGCGGGTACTGGCCGCCGCGTACACCGACTTCTTCCGCGGACTGCCGCTGATCATCAATCTGATGATCGTGGTGCTCGGCGTCCCGGCGCTGCGCCTCCAGGGCGTGACGGTCGACCCCGTGCTGCTGGGCGGCACGGCGCTGACACTGACGTATGCGGCGTACGTCGCCGAGGTGTTCCGCGCCGGCATCGAGTCCGTGCACCCCTCGCAGCGGGCCGCCGCCCGTTCGCTCGGCCTGACCAACCGGCAGGCGCTGCGCCACGTGGTGCTGCCGCAGGCCGTGCGCCGCCAGGTGCCGCCGCTGCTCAACGATCTCGTGTCGCTCCAGAAGGACACCGGTCTCGTCTCCATCGGCGGCGCGGTGGACGCCGTGCGGGCCGCCGACATCATCGTGGGCCGCAGTCTGAACTACACGCCGTACATCGTCGCGGGGCTGCTGTTCGTCGCGCTGACCATCCCGATGACCCGCTTCACGGACTGGGTGACGGCACGGATGGACCAGCAGCGGACCCAGGGAGGCACGACATGAGCACCCCACAGGCCGACGGCTCCCCCGTGCTGCGGATGGAGTCCGTCCGCAAGACCTTCGGAGGCTCGGTCGTCCTGCGGGACGTCGATCTGGAGGTCGCCCCGCACACCGTGACGGCGCTGATCGGCGCCTCCGGCTCCGGCAAGTCCACGCTGCTGCGCTGCGCCAACCTCCTGGAGGAGATCGACGACGGGGCGATCTGGCTGGACGGCGAGGAGATCACCGCCCCCCGGACCGACCAGGACGCGGTACGACGCCGGATCGGCGTGGTCTTCCAGGCGTACAACCTCTTTCCGCACATGACGGTGCTGGACAACATCACGCTCGCACCACGCCGGGTGCACGGCGTGTCGCGCGCGGCGGCCCAGGAGCGCGCCGTTGAGCTGCTGGAGCGGCTCGGTCTGGGCGACAAGGCCCGGGCGTACCCGGACCGGCTGAGCGGCGGCCAGCAGCAGCGCGTGGCGATCGTGCGCGCTCTGGCGGTGCGTCCGCGGCTGCTGCTGCTCGACGAGATCACCGCGGCTCTCGATCCCGAGCTGGTGGGCGAGGTGCTCACCGTGGTCCGGGATTTGAAGGACGACGGGATGACGATGGTGCTCGCGACGCACGAGATGGGCTTCGCCCGGGACGTGGCCGACCAGGTCTGTTTTCTGGACGAAGGTGTCGTGCTGGAACGGGGCACCGCCGAGCAGGTCTTCGAGGACCCCCGCCAGGAGCGCACCCGGCGCTTCCTGCGGCGGATCGTGGAGGCAGGCCGCCTTTGACCCTTCGGTCGCCCTCAGGACACCGGTCGCCTTGAGGGACGGCTTCGGAACGGCAGTCGGTGTCCTCCAAGAAGGACACCGTCCGAGTCATCGACCGCATTAAGACGTCGGCCGGCTTTCAAACCTATGCGTCGGCCTGTGCCGCACCGGCCAGCGCGACGACCCTCTCCACACCGAACACGTACCCCTGTACTCCGCATCCCGCGATGACGCCGTCCGCACGCAGGGAGACGTACGAGTGGTGACGGAACGATTCACGCTTGTGGATGTTGGAGATGTGGACCTCCAGCACGGGCAGCCCGTCGCAGGCGTTGAGCGCGTCCAGGATCGCGATGGACGTGTGCGAGTAGGCACCCGGGTTGATGACGATCCCGCAGTGGTCGAGCCGGGCCTCGTGGATCCAGTCGACCAGCTCGCCCTCGTGGTTGGACTGCCGGAAGTCCACCGTGCCGCCGTGCGCTCCCGCGGCCTTGGCGCACAGGGCCTCGATGTCGGCGAGTGTGTCGGAGCCGTAGATCTCGGGCTGGCGTCGGCCGAGCAGGTTCAGGTTGGGCCCGTTGAGGATCATGATCGGGGCGTTGGCCAGGGTGCGGGGCACGGTTCCTCCGGTCCGTCGGGGTGGGCGGTACGACGGCGACCGCCGCTCGGACCCGGTTTATCACGGTGCGCCGGCGCCGCGGCCGGCCCTACTCTCGCGGCATGCCCACGATCGCGTACCCCCCGAAGCCCTCGCCCGGCGACCGCATCGCGGTGGTCTCGCCCTCGGCCGGCCTGCCAGAACTCTTCCCGCGCCCGTACGAACTGGGGTTGGAACGGCTGCGTGAGGACTATGGACTTGTGCCGGTCGAGTATCCGACGACCCGGAAGATGGGCGCAACGCCTCAGGAGCGGGCCGACGACATCCACGCCGCCTTCGCCGACCCGGACGTCCGGGCGGTCATCGCCTCGATCGGCGGGGACGACCAGATCACCGTGCTGCCGCTGCTGGACCGGGAACTGATCCGGGCTCACCCGAAGCCGTTCTTCGGGATGAGCGACAACACGAACCTGCTCGCGTTCCTGTACAACACCGGGATCGTCGGTTACCACGGAGCGTCGGTGATGTGCGAACTGGGCCGGCCGGGCACCATGCACCCGCAGACCGCGAAGTCCCTGAGAGCCGCACTGTTCACGTCCGGGGCCTACGAGTTGCGGCCCGCCGAGCACTGGACGGATGTCAACGGCGACTGGGCCGACCCGGCCACCTTCGGCGCGGAGCCGGCCAGCCGTCCCGGCACCGGATGGACGTGGCTGAACACCGGCCAGGTGGTCGAGGGCCGCGGCTGGGGCGGGAACCTGGAGATCCTCGGCTGGCTGCTGATGGCCGACCGGGAGATCGCACACGACCTCTCGGAGTACGACGGCGGAGTGCTGTTCCTGGAGACCTCCGAGGACCTGCCCAGCGGCACGGAGGTGTTCCGCGCCCTGCGGAACTTCGGCGAGCGCGGTCTGCTGCAACGGTTCTCCGCCCTGCTGATGGGCCGTGCCAAGGCATGGTCGCTCCAGCGGCCCAACAGCCCGCAGGAGGCGGCGCGTCATGTCGCGGAGCAGCGCGAGGCCGTGTGCCGCGCGCTGCGGGCGTACGCCCCGGACATGCCCGTCGTCTTCGACGTCGACTTCGGCCACACCGACCCTCAGCTCGTGCTCCCCTATGGAGGAACGATTCGCGTCGACGGCCCGGCCCGGCGCATCACAGTCACCTACTGACGCACGCCTCACCTCCGCGCGCCCCCGTAACTGCCCGTCACTGTGGGTAGTTGACGCGGCATGCACGATGTACACACCGTCAGGGCACCTTCCATGCTGCGGCTCGCTGCCGCCTCACTCGTCGGGAGCGCGATCGAGTTCTACGACTTCTTCGTCTACGGGACCGCGGCGGCCCTCGTCCTCGGCCCGCTGTTCTTCCCGACGTTCTCGCCACTGGCGGGCACCCTGGCGGCGTTCGCGACGTTCGGCGTCGGGTTCGTGGCCCGGCCACTGGGTTCCGTCCTGTTCGGGCACATGGGAGACCGTCGCGGCCGGCGACCGGTCCTCATCCTCTCGCTGCTGCTCACCGGCGTGTCGACGGTCGGGGTGGGATGTCTGCCGACGTACTCGACGATCGGGGTGGCCGCTCCGGTGCTGCTGCTCCTGCTGCGCTTCCTGCAGGGGCTGGGGCTCGGCGGGGAGTGGGGCGGGGCGGTCCTGCTGACCGCGGAGCACGCACCCCCCGAGCGGCGCGTCCTGTGGTCGAGTTTTCCCCAGGTGGGCCCCTCACTGGGCTTCACACTCGCCAACGGCGTGATGCTCGCCCTGTCGACGTCACTGTCCGATGCCCAGTTCGCGCAGTGGGGCTGGCGCGTGCCGTTCTGGAGTGCCGGGCTGCTCGCCCTGGGGGGACTGTGGCTGCGGTCGTCGCTCGCCGAGAGCCCCCGGTTCCTGGACATCGAGGAGCACGCGCGCGTACCGCTCCTCGACGTCTTCCGGCACCACTGGCGGCTGGTCCTGCTGACGGCGGGGGCGCTCTCGGTGGGGTACGCCGTGTTCTACGCCGTGACCACGTGGTCCCTCGCCTACGGGACGGAGCGGCTCGGAGTGAGCAGCACCGTCATGCTGACCTGTGTCATGGCCGCCGTGGTGGTCAAGGGGGCGCTGACACCCCTGATGGCCCTGCTCGGCGATCGCTACGGACGGCGGTCCATGTGCCTGACCGGGTGCGCGGCCGCCGCCCTGTGGATGTTCCCCATGGTCGCGCTCCTGGCCACCGGCGAGCCGCTGCTCATCTTCCTCGCCTTCCTCGGCGCGCTGATCGCGTTCATCACCATGTTCGCGGTGATCGCCGCGTACCTGCCGGAGTTGTACGAGGCCCGGCTGCGCTGCACCGGCGCCGCGGTGGGCTACAACCTCGGCGGCGTCCTCGGGGGCGCGCTCACGCCGATCGTGGCCACGGCGCTCGCCGAGAACTCGGGACGTGTGCCCTGGGGCGTGGGCGCCTACCTGACCGGGGTTGCGCTGCTCAGCCTCGGGTGCTTCGCCCTGCTGCCGGAGACCCGGCCGGTGCCCGCGGTGGCGACCGAGCCGGTCACGGGTTGATCGCCAGTTCCAGATACGCCGCGAACAGCACCAGGTGCACCCCGCCCTGCAGGGGCGTGGCCCGGCCCGGCACTACGGTCAGGGAGCTGACGACCACGGTCAGGGCGAGCAGCAGCATGTGCGTGGCACCGAGGCCGAGCACCAGCGGTCCGGAGAGCCAGATGGAAGCAAGGGCGACGGCCGGGATGGTCAGCCCGATGCTTGCCATCGCCGAGCCGAGGGCGAGGTTGAGGCTGGTCTGCACACGGTCACGACGGGCGGAGCGGAGCGCGGCGATGGTCTCGGGAAGCAGCACGAGCAGCGCGATGATCACGCCGACGACGGCGTGGTGCAGGCCCGCGGCCGCCACACCGGACTCGATGGTCGGCGACACGCCCTTGGCGAGACCGACCACGCCGACCAGGGCCAGACCCAGAAAGCTGAGGCTGGTAAAGGCCGTGCGCGCGGAGGGCGCCACCGCGTGGTCTTCCGCTGAGATCACCTCGCCGTGGCGGGTGATCGGCAGGAAGTAGTCACGGTGCCGGACGGTCTGCGTGGCCACGAACAGTCCGTAGAGAATCAGCGAGGAAAGCGCCGCGAAGGTCAGTTGCACCCCGGAGAACTCGGGGCCCGGTTTGCTGGTGGTGAAGGTCGGCAGCACCAGGCTGAGGGTCGCCAGGGTCGCAACCGTGGCGAGGGCGGCTCCCGTGCCCTCCGGGTTGAAGACGGCGGTGCCATGGCGCAGGGAACCGACGAGGAGGGAGAGGCCCACCACTCCGTTACAGGTGATCATCACCGCGGCGAAGACGGTGTCTCGGGCAAGCGTTGAACTCTTGTCACCGCCGTCGACCATGAGGGTGACGATCAGGGCGACCTCGATGATCGTGACGGCGACGGCGAGGACGAGGGAACCGAACGGTTCGCCCACCCGGTGGGCGACCACCTCGGCGTGGTGCACGGCTGCCAGGACGGACCCGGCGAGGACCACGGTCATCAGCGCGACGAGCGCGCCGGGCAGACTGCGGCCCCAGGTGAAGACGAGCAGGACGACCGCGAGCACCGGCACGAGGAACGTCCACTGAGTGAGCGGCCTGAGCCGAGAGATCATGCGGTGATCGTTGCAGAGGCTTACATGGTTCGCATTCCGGTCTTTTTCCGCGCATAGCCAAGTCGGTACGGGGCGGGGCGCGACTCAGGGTGTTCGGTTTTCGGGGTGTCCGGCGCGGTGGTCTGAATCCGCCCGGTCTCCCACGGTCGGGCGGGGAGCCCCACCGCCACGCGCGGCTCTGGCGGCGGGGGCGGTCCTGCGAGACGCACCGCCCCCGCCTCCGGCTCTTACGGCGTTCGTCGCGGTCAGAGGTCGGCGTTCGCCCCGGTCATGCGTCGACGCTGTTCTTCGAGCCTTCGCCGGGCGATTTCGCCGCTTCGGCCGCAGCCTGTCTCCTGGTGGCCATCAGGCTGGTGACCGTGGTGACGATCAGGACACCGCAGATCACGGCGAGCGAGACCGGAATGCTGATCTCCGGGACGTGCACCCCGGACTCGTGCAGGGCGTGCAGTACCAGCTTGACGCCGATGAAGCCGAGGATGACGGACAGGCCGTAGGAGAGGTGAACCAGCTTCCTCAGCAGTCCGCCGATGAGGAAGTACAGCTGGCGAAGACCCATCAGGGCGAAGGCGTTGGCGGTGAAGACGATGTACGGGTCCTGCGTCAGACCGAAGATCGCGGGGATGGAGTCCAGCGCGAACAGCACGTCGGTCGTACCGATCGCGAGCATCACGACGAGCATCGGCGTCATGACGCGCTTGCCGTTCTGCCGGATCCACAGCTTGGTGTCGTGGTAGTGGTCGGCCACGCCGAATCTGCGCTCGACGGCCTTGAGCAGCTTGTTCTCCTCGTACTCCTCCTCTTCCTCGCCCGCCATGGCCTCCTGGATCAGCTTCCAGGCGGTCCAGATCAGGAAGGCACCGAAGAGGTAGAAGACCCAGGAGAAGCTCGCGATGATCGCGGCTCCGGCCGCAATGAAGACCGCCCGCAGGACCAGGGCTATGAGGACACCGACGAGCAGCACCCGTTGCTGGTACCGCGAGGGCACCGCGAACTTCGCCATGATCAGGACGAAGACGAAGAGGTTGTCGACGCTCAGCGATTTCTCGGTGATGAAGCCCGCGAAGAACTCGCCGGCCGGCTGACCACCGGCGAAGACCAGCAGGCCGAGCCCGAAGAGTCCGGCCAGGGCGATCCAGACCACCGTCCAGATGCCCGCTTCCTTGATCGACACGTCGTGGGGTTTGCGGCCGATGAAGAAGTCGACCGAGATCAGGGCGGCGAGCCCCGCGATGGTCAGGACCCACAGGGCCACGGATACATCCACTGCGCCTCCGATACGTGAACGGCAAAGAGTCGGCGTGGTCGCTGTCGGAGGTCTCTTCCACCCGGGTTGGGCCGACGCCCCGGGATCTGGTCCGATCCGTATTGACGGGTACGCCGCAGCAGACAGGGAGTACTCCCCTCCGTACGGAAGACAGTACCCCAATCACCAAGTAAAGGTAAAGCAATTGGCAAAAATTTGATCAAATGACCTGGTCAGAGGCCTTTACCTGATCTTGGTTCGGGCGCTGACCACCTGAGTGAGCACATGGTCGAGCACCTGGCTGCCGGGTGGGACGAGCGATGGCTCGTACGTCCAGGCATGACCGACCCACGGGTCGGCGAGATGGTCGTCGGGAACCGGCGTGAGTCGCATGAGCGAACGCCACAGCGGATGCAGCAAAGGTCCGTAGGCGGTGGCGTCCTGACGGGCCGCAACCATCAGCAGGTGCACCCCGACGGACGGACCCTCATCCGCGAGGTAACGCAACGCTGTGACGGCCCGGTCGTCGAATCCGTGCGGGAAGTCGTTGACGATGAGCAGGTGCTGGGCGGTGTCGAGGTCCGGCGGCAGCGCATCGGCGGCACCGCCGCGCAGCGCCATCTGCACCAGGTCGACGCGCTGGGCGAGTTGCCCCAGGATCTGTCTCACGCCCGCCGCACCGGCGGCGGGCGGATCGGCCAGTACACCGGCCCGAACCAGCGGAGCGAGGGGCCGGGCCGCCGAACCCGCCGGATCGATCACGTGGACGGCGACCTCACCCGCCGGATGCGCGGCGAGCATCCGGGCCGCGACCGCCACTGCCGTCTCCATCGCCCGCTGCCGCATATCGGTGGCGTCCAGGAAGAAGCCACCCCCCGGCTCGGCCCCGCTGTCGATCCACATGCCCCGCTCCAGGGGCAACCGGACCAGCAACGGTATGCGCAGCGCCGGGCGCTCCGGCAGGTGGAGGTCGCCCAACCGCAGGGCCATCGGAGGCTCGGTCGGTACCCGGTAGCCGTGCCAGACGGGGTTGTCCCAGCGGGCGTACGCAGGCGGGAGCGCGGGTTCGACGACCTCGGCCTCGGCGGTGAGCTGGACCAGGTCACGGTCGAGGGCCGCCGCGGCCTGGTCGACGAGCTGAGCACGTTCGGCACGGGCCGCCTCCCGCGCGGCGTCGCCCACCGAGCCGAGTCTGCTGCGCGGGTCGGCGAGGATCTGGTCCAGTTCCTTCTCCATGCGGGAGTCCGCGAAGTCGACCGCGCTGCGGTAGGCGGCCGTCGTCCGGGCCAGGTCCTCGAACATGCCCCAGACCTGGTTGTACAGCCGCTCGTTCAGGGACCAACCGGCCGCGTCGCCGGCGATCGGAGGTGCGGGCGAGCCCGGCGGAACGGGTGGCGCCTGCGGCGGAGGCGGTGGCGGCATCGCGTGTCTGCGGTTCGGGTGGGTGTAGTCGATCGGGCCGCTGCCGTCCGCAGGTGGCTGCACCGCGCCTGTCGTTCCGCCCTCGTTCGGGTACTCCCCCGGTCCGCCGGACACCGGTGCCGGGCCGGGGCTGGGTGCCTCGTACGGATGGGCGGATCGCGGCGCGGCCGGTTCGGTGACGGCTCGGGACACGGGGCCCGGCTGGTCGGTGCCGGCCGCGGGTGCCGGTGCCCGGCGGATGCGGTCGCCGTCCGCCGGTCGCGGCGGCGCCGCGACCGACCGGGCCGCCCCCCGGGCCACCGCCTCCTGGATGCCGCCCGCGAGTTCGTCGGCCCGGGGCACGCCCAGGTCCGTGAAGAGTTCGGCGAGACCACCCGCGTACCCCTGTCCGACGGCGCGCACCTTCCAGGCGTCCTGTCTGCGGTACAGCTCCAGCGCGACGACGGCCGACTCGGTGTCCAGGCCGGTCAGGGTGTAGCGGGCGATCTCCGTGCCGTCGAGGCCGGTGACCGCCGCTGCCGGGGCGGTGAGGCCGCCGAAGCGGAGCGGCCCGCCCGCGCCGGACGGCAGGGCGAGCAGCACGCTGACCCGGTGCACGGCCTCGGGGACGGCCGCCAGGTCCACGGCGAGCCGGTGATCGGCGGCAGCCTGCCTGGACACCTCGATACCCGGCAGCGTGGGCGCGCCCGGGTGTGCGACCCCCTCGTCGCCGGGCGCCCGGCCGTCCACGTTGCCGAGCACGGCGCCCGCCACGACCGGCGCCCCGGCCGAGATCCGGATCCCGAACCGGGCCCGGGACAGCGGGTGGTTCTGCCCCCGCACCAGTTCGGCCGTCATCGCCTTCCCCCTGTGTCCTGGTGTCGTGCGTCGCTCTCCGGTGCCCCGGTCGTCCTACAGATGCGTCTGGATCGACGGCATCAGGTCCTGGAAAGTACGGCCATTGGCCGGGGTGCCGAGGGCGGTCATCGTCCAGCCCCCGCCGGAACGGTGCACCTTGGCCATGATCTGCGCGGTGTAGGCGCCACCGCCGGCCAGCGTGTAGCGGGCGAGTTCCTGGCCGTTGGCCTCGTCGACGAGGCGGCAGAAGGCGTTCTGCACTTCCTGGAAGGTCTGGCCCGTGAAGGAGTTCACGGTGAAGACGATCTGATCGATGTGAACGGGCACACGCTGCAGGTCGACTAGGATCGACTCGTCGTCGCCGCCCTGGCCGGCACCGCCGACGAGGTTGTCGCCGGTGTGCCGCACCGAACCGTCGTCGCTCACCAAGTGGCGGAAGAAGACGACGTCGACGGGCTCTTTTCCGGCGAACAGCACCGCGGAGGCGTCCAGGTCGATCTCCCGGGTGCGCGATCCGAACAGGCCACGCCGCGGGGCCGCCTGCCAGCCCAGCCCCATCCGCACCGCCGCGAGAGTGCCCCCGTCCTTCTTCTCCAGGCTGATGGCCTGTCCCTTGCTCAAGTTGACGGTCACGGCTGTTTCCCCTCTCGGCGTTCCCCTGCTGCCGCGGTACCCGCGGTTGACCAGAACCCTACGCAGCGCCACTGACAGTGCCGAACCCCAGTCCGCGCTTTGTGTCGGTGTTGCAACACTCTGCACCCATACCGGGGTTCGGGACCCGTCTCGGGGCTCAGGCCAGCCCCGCCTCCCGCATCTGGCGCAGTTCCTTCTTCATCTCGGAGACCTCGTCACGCAGCCGGGCCGCGATCTCGAACTGCAGGTCCGCGGCGGCGGCACGCATGCGTTCCGTCATCTCCTCGATCTGCTCGGCGAGTTCCGCGGCGGGGCGGTCCGTCGGCACCGTGTCCTTGGCCTTGCCCTTGGCGGACTTGGTGCCCTTGGCCGCCTTGTCGCCGAGCGAGGGGACCGGGGCCTTGGCACCTCTGCCGTCCTTCGCCTTGCGGTAGCCGGAACCGAGCAGCTGCTCGGTGTCGACCTCTTCCCGGGCGATCTGCGCGACGATGTCGTTGATCTTCTTGCGCAGTGGCTGCGGGTCGATGCCGTTGGCCGTGTTGTAGGCGATCTGCTTCTCCCGGCGCCTGTTGGTCTCGTCGATGGCCCGCTCCATCGCCGGGGTGACCTTGTCGGCGTACATATGGACCTGGCCGGAGACATTGCGTGCCGCGCGGCCGATGGTCTGGATCAGCGACGTACCGGAGCGCAGGAAGCCCTCCTTGTCCGCGTCGAGGATCGCCACGAGGGACACCTCGGGCAGGTCGAGCCCCTCACGCAGCAGGTTGATGCCGACCAGGACGTCGAACTCGCCGGATCGCAGCTCGCGCAGCAGTTCCACGCGGCGCAGCGTGTCGACGTCACTGTGCAGGTAGCGGACCTGAATGCCGAGTTCCAGGAAGTAGTCCGTGAGGTCCTCGGCCATCTTCTTGGTGAGTGTGGTGACCAGGACGCGTTCGTCCTTCTCGGTGCGCCGGCGGATCTCGTGCACCAGGTCGTCGATCTGGCCCTCGGTGGGCTTGACGACGACCTCCGGGTCGATGAGGCCGGTGGGGCGGATGATCTGTTCGACGACTCTGTCGGCACGCGACAGCTCGTACTTGCCCGGCGTGGCGGACAGGTAGACGGTCTGGTCGATCCGCTCCTGGAACTCCTCCCACTTCAGGGGACGGTTGTCCAGGGCGGACGGCAGCCGGAAGCCGTGGTCGACGAGGGTGCGCTTGCGGGAGGCGTCGCCCTCGTACATGGCGCCGATCTGCGGGACGGTGCTGTGGGACTCGTCGATGACGAGGAGGAAGTCGTCCGGGAAGTAGTCGAGCAGGGTGTTGGGCGGCGAGCCGGGCAGGCGGCCGTCGAAGTGCATCGAGTAGTTCTCCACGCCGGAGCAGCTGCCGATCTGGCGGAGCATCTCGATGTCGTACCCGGTGCGCATCCGCAGGCGCTGGGCTTCCAGCAGCTTGCCCTGCTTCTCCAGCTCGGCGAGGCGCTCGGCCAGTTCCTGCTCGATGTCGTTGACGGCCCGCTCCAGGCGCTCGGGCCCTGCGATGTAGTGGGACGCCGGGAAGACGTACAGCTGCTCGTCGTCGCTGATGATCTCGCCCGTGAGGGGGTGGAGCGTGGACAGCGCCTCGATCTCGTCACCGAACATCTCGATGCGGACGGCCAGTTCCTCGTACACCGGGAAGATCTCGATGGTGTCGCCGCGGACGCGGAAGGTGCCGCGGGTGAAGGCCAGGTCGTTACGCGTGTACTGGATGTCCACGAAGCGGCGCAGCAGCTCGTCGCGGTCGATCTCGTCGCCCACCTTGAGGGGGACCATCCGGTCCACGTACTCCTGTGGCGTACCGAGGCCGTAGATGCAGGAGACCGAGGCGACCACGACGACGTCACGCCGGGTGAGCAGCGAGTTCGTGGCGGAGTGCCGCAGGCGCTCCACCTCCTCGTTGATCGAGGAGTCCTTCTCGATGTAGGTGTCCGACTGCGGGACGTAGGCCTCGGGCTGGTAGTAGTCGTAGTACGAGACGAAGTACTCGACCGCGTTGTTCGGGAGCAGCTCACGGAACTCGTTGGCCAGCTGGGCGGCCAGTGTCTTGTTCGGTGCCATCACCAGTGTGGGGCGCTGGAGCTGCTCGATCATCCACGCCGTGGTGGCGGACTTGCCGGTGCCGGTCGCGCCCAGCAGGACGACGTCCTTCTCACCTGCCTCGATGCGCTTGGCCAGCTCGGCGATGGCCGTCGGCTGGTCGCCGCTGGGCCGGTAGGGGCTGACGACCTCGAAAGGCGCCACCGTGCGTTCGATGTGGGAAACGGGCCGCATGTCATCCACCGTACGACCCCGCACTGACAACGGACTCCGCTCACCGGTTCTGCGGGGTGCGTGAGCCGTGGTGGGATGCCGGATGAGCCCCCTGGCCGATCCGCGGCGGGCCGGCCGTGACCTCGGGGCGGCGGTGCGGGTGCGGGATGACGGCGGCGGCCGGAATGCCTGGTTTGCGCTCCTGCGGGACCTGGACGGGCCTGCCCGCGATCATCAGCGGGTCGAAGATCACGACGGCACCGGCGAGGAGGAGGAAGACGAGGGGGCCGATCAGCATGGGCGCGAGCGTGGCGGCGGCCGTGGAGTCGCCGGTGGCGGCCTCGGCGCCGTGCAGGTGGACGGTGAGGGCGGCCATTCCGGTGTAGTGCATGCCGCTGACCGCGAGCCCCATGACGAGGCTCGCGCCCACGCTCCACAGGAAGCCGCGGATCTGCCCCGCCGCCCACAGGGCGGCCGTGGCGGCCACGACCGCTATCACCACGGAGGCGGCGACGGTGAAGGTGTTGTACGTCAGCCGTCCGTCCAGGCGGATGCCCGCCATGCCGAGGTAGTGCATCGAGGCGACGCCCAACCCGGTGATCGTTCCACCGGTGAACAGTGCCGTTCCGGTGGCCCCGCGGTAGCCGACGATGAAGATCCCGACGCCCACCATGACGATGGCGATGCCGAGGCTCGCGAAGGTGATCGGGATGTCGAAGTCGACCGGTGACTCCGCGACGGTGAACCCCATCATGGCGACGAAGTGCATGGTCCATATGCCGGAGCCGATGGCGGCCGAACCCAGGGCGAGCCAGGCCGGCCGTCTGGAGTGCGACACCAGCAGGGATCTGGCGGTGCAGCGCAGTCCGAGGGCAGCCCCGAGGCAGGCCATCACGAAGCCCACCAACGGGGTGACGGCCCCGTAACTGAATTCCTCGACCGTGCCCTGCATGCCCGGCTGCCCTCCCGCCCTCTCAAGTCCCGGATTACCTGAACCGTGCCCCCGCCCCAGGACCGCTCGGGCGGTCAGGGTTTCGCAGAGAGTATGACCCCCATCGGAACGGTCGAACGATTTTCCGGCAAAGAAACACGCCCTTGCCCCACTTGTGCGGCATCAGTGAGCGGCCGCGGGCAACTCCGTTCAAACTGTGCTCATCCCGTACCCCGCCATCACCTACTCTCTGCTGTCCGTCCGATGCTTTCCGTACTCGGACGCCGTCCGTGCTCATCCGCATTCACCCGACTTCGCAGGACGTGAGGAGTACGCATGCGCGTGCGTGCCATTGCCGCCACGACCACCGCGCTTCTGGCGGCCGCCGCACTGGCCGCCCTCGCCCTCGGCGCACGGGCCGGCGACGTCGACGCACAGGCCGGCGCGGTCGGCGGACGGGTCACGGTCGTCGCCCACCGGGGAGCCTCCGCTTACGCACCGGAGAACACCCTGCCCGCCGTCGACGAGGCGGCCCGAAGGGGCTTCACGTGGGTCGAGAACGACGTGCAGCGGACCAAGGACGGCGAACTGGTCGTCATCCACGACGACAGCCTGACGCGCACCACGAACGTCAAGGAGGTGTTCCCCGGCCGTGCCCCCTGGAAGGTGAAGGACTTCACCACGGCCGAGATCGCCCGCCTGGACGCGGGCAGCTGGTTCCGGACCTCCTACGCGGGCACGCGCGTGCCGACGCTCAAGGAATACATGCACCGGGTCGAGCACGACCACGAAAGACTCCTCCTGGAGATCAAGAGCCCCGAACTGTACCCGGGCATCGAGCGGGAGATCCTCAAGCTCCTGGGCGACCAGGGCTGGCTCGACCCGCGGCACGTCGGCCGGCTCGTCGTGCAGAGCTTCGACGCGGACAGCCTGCGGATCGTGCACGGCCTGAAGCCGGGCCTCACGACGGGTTACCTCGGTGCGCCACCGGTGGCCGATCTGCACGCGTACGCGAACTTCACGGACCTGATCAACCCCGACTATCGGTCCGTTTCCAGCGACTACGTCGCCGCAGTCCACGCCTGTGACGGGCCGCACGGCAGGCCGCTCGGGGTCTTCACCTGGACCGTGGACGACGCGCCCACCGCGCGGAAGGCGGCTTCCTACGGCGTGGACGGCGTCATCACCAACAGACCGGACCTGGTGCGGGAGGCACTGAGCACGCCCTGAGCCCGGGTGCTGGCCCCCGGCCGCGGAACGGGCCCGGCGGACCGGCGCCATGGCGTTGTCAGTGACGGGTCGTACGGTTGGCGCATGGACAGCCATGGGCAGTACGAGCAGCGGGTCGTGTGGGCCGTCGTGACGACCGACATCGGTCCGTTGCTGCTGGCGGCGACCCGCGACGGCCTGGTCAACGTCGTCTTCCACGCCACCGGCACCGTGCGCGACCGGGCACTGGAGCGGCTCGCGACCCGGTTGGGCACCGAGCCCGTCGAAGATCCCGGCTCACCGCTGCTGACCGAGGCGATACGCCAGGTAGATGGCTACTTCGCGGGGAAGCGGCACGACTTCCGGCTGCCGCTGGACTGGTCGCTGGTCTCCGGGTTCAACCGGCAGGTGCTGCGCGAGCTGGCGTCCGGCGTCCCGTACGGCACGGTCGTCGGGTACGGCGACCTGGCCGGGCGGGCCGGCCAGGCGGGCGCAGCGCAGGCGGTGGGCGTGGCCATGGGCTCGAATCCGCTGCCCGTCGTCGTGCCCTGTCACCGTGTCGTGGAGAGCGACGGCGGCATCGGCGGCTTCGGGGGCGGTCTGGAGACCAAGCGGAAGCTGCTTGCTCTGGAGGGCGTGCTGCCCGAGCCCCTGTTCTGAGCGTTCTTTGGCGGGTCCCGGCCGCGGTTCGGGGTGCCCGGGCCCGCATGCGTTTGTCCCGGGACGCGGAACGCCAGGTATGAGGGGAGAGCGAGTGACAGGAGGCTGACGCGTGGTGCTGGTGGTGTCGCAGGAAGTGCGGGAGGCGATCGACGCGCGTCGCGCCGTGGTGGCCCTGGAGTCCACGATCATCGCGCACGGGTTGCCGCGTCCGCGCAATCTGCGGGTGGCGCAGGAGTTGGAGGAGGCGGTCCGGCGGGAGGGAGCCGTGCCCGCGACCATCGCCGTGCTGGACGGGCGGCCGCATGTGGGCCTTGCCAAGGAGCAGTTGGAGCGGATCGCGAGCGAGGAGGGGATCCGCAAACTGGGCCATCGCGACCTGCCGCTCGCCGTGGCAGCCGGGGCGAGCGGGGCGACCACGGTGTCGGCGACCGCGCTGCTGGCGGCCCTGGCCGGCGTCCGGGTGTTCGCGACGGGCGGGCTCGGCGGCGTGCACCGGCAGTGGACGGTGACGCAGGACGAGTCCGCGGACCTGGGCCTGCTGGCACGGACGCGGATCACGGTGGTGTGCGCAGGGGTGAAGTCGATCCTGGACGTTCCGGCCACCTTGCAGCGTCTGGAGACGCTGGGGGTAGCGGTCGCCGGGTACGGCACGGACCGTTTCCCCGGCTTCTACCTGTCCGATTCCGGACATCCTGTCGACTGGACGTTGCACAGCCCGCAAGAGGTGGCCGGGGTCATGCGGGCCCAGGACTCGCTGGACGGACCGGAGTCGGCGTTGATCGTCGCGAACCCCGTGCCCGAGGAGGAGCAACTTGATCCCGCGCTGCACGCGCGCGTGCTCGATGAGGCGCTGGGCGCCTGCGAGGCGGAGGGGATCACGGGCCAGGCGGTCACGCCCTTCCTGCTGGACTACCTGGTCCGGCACACCGACGGTGCCTCGCTGAGCGCCAACCTGGCGGCCGTCCGTGGCAATGTGCGGCTCGCCGCGAGGATCGCCGCGGCCTGGGCCCGGGGGTGACCGCTGACCGGACGGGAGCGCTGCTGGTCGTCGGGGACGTCGTCACCGATGTCGTCGCACGGCACCGGGGACCGCTCGCACCCGGCACCGACACAGCGGCCGTGATCCGGACGCTGCCCGGCGGCGCGGGCGCCAACGTGGCCTGTTGGGCCGCCCACGCGGGCTGCTGCGACGTGCGGCTGCTGGGCCGGGTGGGGGCGGACACCGCCCAGTGGCAGAGACGGGAGCTGGTGGCGGCCGGAGTGCGCCCGCGGCTCGTGCTCGACGCCGAGGTGGCGACCGCGACGGTGATCTGCCTGGTGGACATGGACGCCGCGGCCGAACGCACCTTCCTCACGGACAGCGGTGCCGCGCTGCGGCTCGAACCCGCCGACTGGTCGGACACCCTGCTCGACGGGGTCGCCCGGCTTCATCTGTCCGGCTATCTGCTGTTCTCGGAGTCGAGCCGGGCGCTGGCGGCGGTGGCGTTGCGGGCGGCTCGCGCACGGGGCGTGCCGGTGAGCCTGGACCCGGCGTCGACGGGATTCCTCCGGGCCCTGGGGACGGAACGCTTCCTGGCATTCGCCGAGGGGCTGGACGTCCTGCTGCCCAGCCGGGACGAGGCGTGTCTGCTGGCCGGGCTGCCCGATCCGGCGGACGCCGCGGCCGCGCTGAGCCGCTTCGTTCCGCTGGTGGTCGCCAAGCTGGGCGCCGACGGGGCGCTGCTGGCCCGGTCCGGCGATGTCCTCGCCCGCGTACCCGCCGTACCCGCGACGCCCCGGGACACGACGGGCGCGGGCGACGCGTTCACCGGCGCGTTCCTGGCCGCTCTCGTCGCAGGCGCGGGCGTCGAGGACGCGGCGGCGCAGGGATGCCGGGCGGGCGCCCGGGCGGTGGAGCTGACAGGCGGCCGGCCGCCGGCACGGAAATGACCGCGCCAAGGGGACGTACCTCTGCTTACACTTTGCGCCCCCATGCCGAGATCATCGGTGCCGTCGCCAGATCCATGCCGTCGGCGGCGACGTTGGCGAGGTGCTGATCGATCTCCTCGTCGGTGGCCAGTTTCGCGGTGACGAGACGGTCCCGGATCTGCCGCACGGTGGCGGACTCCAGGGCTGCGCAGGCGGGCGAGGTGAGCGGGAAGTACGCGTCGGCCTGCACATCGTGCAGGCCGGCCTCGCGCAGCAGGCGTGGCAGCCTGCGGCCGTAGGACAGATCCGCGCCGCGCTCGGCGAGCAGGCTGCGGAACCCCTTCCGCAGCCGGTTGGCCAGTTGCTGCTCGGGGCCGGACTCGTCCGGGCAGATGAGCGGCTGGAGGGCCGGATCGGCGTCCTCGATCAGAAGCCGCCCACCGGGCCGCAGCGCCTGGATCATCGAGCGCAGCGCCCGCTCCCGGTCCGGGACGTGCACCAGGACCAGCCGGGCGTGCACCAGGTCGAAGCCGTCTCCGGGCGGCTCCTCCGCGCCGACATCGTGCACGCGCACCTCGACCGGCGCGCGGGAGACCTCGGTGAGCAGCGAGGTGTCGATGTCGGTCGCGACGACCGTGCCGGTCGGGCCGACCTTCTTGGCCAGCCAGGACACCACGGAGGTACCGCCGGCGCCGACCTCCCAGCAGCGCCAGCCGGCTCCCAGCCCGAAACCTGCCAGGTGCCGGAAGGTGGTGGGGTCGAAGAGGGCGGCGAAGGCGTCGAAACGCTGCCCCGCCTCGGTCTGCTGGTTGTCGAGGAGATACCCGTCGGATCGCGTCATGCCGCGATCATCCCAGTTGTACCGTCTGCCGGGGACGGGCGACGCTCCGGCTTGACGAGCGGTCCGCAGCGTGGCGGGCGGACGGCCGGTTCACAGCCGGGAACCGACTTGTCCACAGCCGGGAACCAAACGGAACAGTTCGTTCCCACAGGCTTGCCCGCACATTGCGCCGGGCTGGCAGACTCTCTGACCAAGGCACGGCAGCACGACGCGAGAAGTTCCACGCAGGGGGGATCTGCATGTCCATGGCAGGGAATCTGCGCAAGGTCAAGGACCTGAGCAGGGTCGGGGGTCTGCGCAAGGTGGCACGGCTGGCCCAGCGCCGCCCGCGCGTCGACCTGAGCCATCCCGCCCGCTCGCCCCTGGGCTCCTCGGTGGTCAACTGCGTCACATACCGGGACGGCATCCGGGTCCCTGGCTGCGGCGACCTGGTCGACACGGTGGAGCGGGTGCGCAAGACCGGGGACGGGTTCGTCTGGCTCGGGCTGCACGAGCCGACGGACGACGAGTTCGCGGGCATCGCCGAGCTGTTCGACCTGCACCCGCTGGCGGTCGAGGACGCAGTGGAGGCCCATCAGCGCCCGAAGCTGGAGCGGTACGGGGAGACGCTGTTCGCGGTGTTCAAGACGGTCTGCTACGTGGAGCACGAGGAGCTGACGGCGACCAGCGAGGTGGTCGACACGGGCGAGATCATGGTGTTCCTCGGCCAGGACTTCGTGATCACGGTCCGGCACGGCCGGCACGGCTCGCTGGGGCCGCTGCGTGAGGAGCTGGAGTCGGAGCCGCGGCAACTGGCCAAGGGCCCGGCGACCGTACTGCACGCGATCGCGGACCACGTGGTGGACGAGTATCTGAACGTCACGGACGCCGTGCAGTCCGACATCGACCAGGTCGAGACGGATGTGTTCACGGAGAACGGGGCGCGGGCCGACCCCGGGCGGATCTACCAGCTCAAGCGTGAACTCCTGGAACTGAAGCGGGCTGTGGTACCGCTCGCCCGCCCGGTCGAGGACCTCGCCACACGCCCGATCCGGGTGGTCGACCCGGAGATACAGGCGTACTTCAGGGATGTCCTCGACCACTTGACACGGGCCAGGGAACAGATCGCCTCCTTCGACGAACTGCTCAACTCGATCCTGCAAGCCCATCTGGCACAGGTGACCGTCGCGCAGAACTCGGACATGCGGAAGATCACGGCCTGGGCGGCGATCGTCGCCGTACCGACCATGGTGTGCGGCGTATACGGCATGAACTTCAAGCACATGCCGGAACTGGAGTGGCGATACGGCTATCCGCTGGTCATCGGGGTGATATCGATCGCGTGTCTGGCGTTGTACCGCGGGTTCAGGCGCAACGGCTGGCTGTGACCCGCCCGGCGATGGGCATCACGGGGGGTCAGTGGAGGGGCGGCGAGGTCCGGGCGTAGACGCTCTCGGTGAAGGCGGCGATCTGGTCGTCCTCCAGATGCTCGGCGAGGTCGGCCTCGCTGATCATGCCGACGAGGCGCTTGTTCTCGATGACAGGCAGGCGACGGATCTGGTGCTCCCGCATCTCCTGGAGCACCTCGGTGACATCGGCGCTCGCCTCGATCCAGCGGGGTGTGCCGTGGGCCAGCTCCCCTGCGGTGATCTTGGCGGGGTCGTGGCCCATGGCCACGCAGCCGACCACGATGTCGCGGTCGGTGAGGATGCCGCAGAGTCGATCGTTCTCATCGCTGATGGGCAACGCTCCTACGTTCAGCTCGCGCATCAACTGGGCGGCGCGGTCCAGGGTCTCATGGGCGGGTATCCACTGGGCGCCACGGTGCATGATGTCTCCGGCGGTGGTCATGGTGCACCTCCCGGTACCGGATGGGCCGGCGCGGCGCGGGAAACACCGCTGGGTCCCGGCGATTTCATTGTCCCGCGCGCGGGACGGTGTCCGCACCCGCAGGCGGTGCGGACCACGGGTCGCCACGCGTGGTGTGGACACCTACCCGGAGGGCAGCGGGGTCAGCCGTTCCAGGCCGGGCGCAGGGGGTCGTCGGCGCGTACCAGGATGTCGGCCGTCGTGGCGGGGTCGGTTTCGTCCACATACCGGTCGAAGGCGGGCAGCGTCCAGTGCTCAGCCTCGGGGGTGCGGCGGCGCAGGGCGCCCGGCGAGAGGAGCAGGTGAACGGTCAGGTCGAAAGGAAACCAGTGCCGCAGGAGGAGGGGACCGTGGAGCAACAGTATTCCGCCGGGCGGGAGTTGGACGTAGGAACTGCGGGTCGCGCGGTCGCTGGCGGGGTCCCACAGGTCGGGCAGGACACGGCCGTCGCCGCCGGGTTCGAGCGGGCCGAAGACCTCGCGCCACAGTGCGGCGATGTCGAACCAGCCGCTGTAGTACGACTCCACGTCCCGGCGGCCGTGCTCCAGCCGGAGCGAGGCCGGACGCAGAAACCCTTCCGCGCCCACGACGAGCGAGGGACGCCCGCGCACCTGCAGCGCCTGCGCAACCCGCTCCGCGAGGTCGCCCGGGCGGGCGGCCGGGGCACCGTCGAAGGCGACACGGGGCACGGAGCCGCCGTCCGCAGGCTGCACCTCAAGCAACCGGTCAGCCAGCAGCTCGCCGAGCCGGTCCCACGTGATCGCTTCGAGTCGCACGGCCCCATGATGCCGCGCGGCACCGAGTGCACGGACGCGGGGCCGTCCGGAGCATGCTCGCCGGTCGGGCGCTCCAGGATCGATCCGCCGGTCAAGCGGTCCAGGGCCGACCCGCCGACCGGGGCTGTCCGGGGCCGGCGGGCGCCATTCCCGACCAGTGCACCCGCGCCACTGAGGTCCGCGGCCCCCGGGCCGCCCCGACGGAGCGGCCGACGCCACAGCACGCCCATCGCCCCACGCCGCCGCCCGCCGATATCCGTGGCTCCAGCCAGTCGGGCGACACCCTCGCCACGGCTACGGGGGACAGGAGGACTGCGGTGGCCGCAGGGGCCGCGGGCCGGGCGGACGGTCGGGCAGTGTTCGATTGCCGCCCGGCCGCGGGCCGGCAGCTGCAGACGGGAGAACGGAGGTCGCGCGGGGAAGGTACGAGGTATGGCGCGTCCCTCAACCCACTTGTCCCACACCGGACTTGTGGTCATCCAACCGCTACGGCAGAAGCAGTGCGGCGCATGCCGTCGCGGGCCGTTGTCGCTGCTCGTCTTCGAGGACGGGGCGCCGCGCTGCCTCGACTGTGCCGACCTGGGCCATCTGGTGTTTCTGCCGCGCGGCGACACGGCGCTGACGCGCAGATCGAGGGAGGAGAGCGGGCTGTCGGCGGTGGTGGTGCGGTTCAACCGGCGCAGGAGCCGGTACGAGCGGCAGGGCGTCCTGGTAGAGGAAGTGGCTTCGCCCGGGCGGAGGAGCGCTGCCTTGCCGACACGGAGGCGCGGCGGCGGCGCCGGGCACGGGACGCACGGCGCCGGGTGGTCCAGGACGCGCGGTTCGCCGAAGCGTTCGCGGCGGAGATCCGGCGGCTGCTTCCCGGGTGCCCGGCCCACCGGGCGGAGGCGATCGCAGCGCACGCGTCGGTGCGGGGCAGCGGCCGGGTGGGGCGCAGCGCGGCGGGACGGGCGTTGTCCGAGGGGGCTGTGGTGTCGGCGGTCGTGGCGGCCGTGCGGCATCTGGACACGCCGTACGACCGGCTGCTGATGAGCGGCGTGCCCCGGCATGAGGCGCGACGGCGGATCACACCGGCCGTGGAAATGGTGCTGTGCGGATGGCGGGAGGCAGCGAAGGACGTGGGGTGAGGCCGACCAGAACAGCTCTGCAGACCGGGCCGGCAGACGGGATCGCAGACAGGGTCAGTAGACGGGTACGACAGACCGGGCCGACGGACCGAGTCGGCAGACGGGAACGGCAGACGGGCCTGGCTCTTGCGCGGGTACTCGCGAGGGCTCTCCCAAGTCGGGGGGATCGCGGTTCACGCTTCGGGAGATGATCGCGGTTCTGCCGGGGGCATGCACTGAGGTGACGGAGGGTGCCGGCTGAGCCCGGTACAAGGGGGGAGCGTTGTGTACCTGATCGATGGACCGTACTTCGTACTGGTCGTGGTGGGGGTACTGGGCACCGGCATGGTGGCCGGGGTGTTCTGTGGGTTCTCGACGTTCGTCATGCGCGGGCTGGCCGCGCTGCCGCCCGGGCAGGGGGTCGCCGCGATGAACGCGATCAACGTGGCCGCCGTGACCCCCGCCTTCATGCTGGTGTTCGCGGGCACCGCGGTGCTGTGCGCGATGATCGCCGTGGTGACGTTCGTGCTCTGGCCGGACGAGGGCAAGGTGGAGTTGCTCCTGGGCAGCGCGCTGTTCCTGTTCGGTTCGTTCGGGCTGACGCTGGTCGCCAACGTGCCGCGCAACGACGCCCTGGCCAGACTGGAGCCGGGCACTCCGGAGGCCGCCGCCTACTGGCCGACGTACGTGCGCGAGTGGACCTTGTGGAATCACGTCCGTACGGTCGCCTCGGCCGCCGCCGCGCTGGTGTATCTACTGGCGCTCAGCTGAGCGTCTCACGGCGGGCTTCTTAGCAGGTCAGAGAGCTGGATGCAGTCGGGAAGGGAGGTGAGTCAGGGCCCGGGAAAGATGCTGTCGGCAGCTCTGCGCGGGCGGCTGGGGAGACGTATCGTGGCCGGAAGGGCGCCACCTGACGACGCATGGCCCGTCGTACGTGCAGGCAAGGAAGACGACCATGGCCGATCCCAAGGGTTTCATGACCACGCCGCGCGAGGAGTGGCCACGTCGGCCTGTCGAGGAGCGGGTCCGGGACTGGGCCGAGGTGTATGTCCCGGGTGCGCTGCTGCCCATCATCAGCAGGCAGGCCGACCGGTGCATGGACTGCGGCATACCGTTCTGCCACGACGCCTGTCCGCTGGGGAACCTCATACCCGAGTGGAACGATCTGGTGTCGCGCGAGGACTGGCGGGCAGCCGGCGACCGGCTGCACGCCACGAACAACTTCCCTGAGTTCACGGGGCGGTTGTGTCCGGCGCCGTGCGAGGCGGGGTGCGTGCTCGCGATCAACCAGCCGGCGGTGACCATCAAGAACGTCGAGTGCGCCATCGCCGACCGGGCCTGGGAGGAGGGCTTCGCACCGCCCCGGCCGCCGGACCGGCTGTCCGGTCGGACGGTGGCGGTGATCGGGTCGGGCCCGACGGGACTCGCCGCGGCACAGCAGCTGACCCGGGCCGGACACACGGTCGCGGTGTACGAACGGGACGACCGGATCGGCGGGCTGCTGCGGTACGGCATCCCCTCCTTCAAGATGGAGAAGCGGCATCTGGAACGGCGGCTGGAGCAGATGCGGGCCGAGGGGACCAGGTTCCGCACCTCCACGGTGGTCGGGCGGGATGTCGGAGCGGACGAGTTGCGGGCACGGTACGACGCGGTGGTGGTCGCGACGGGGGCCACGGCGTGGCGGGAACTGCCGGTGGCGGGGCGGGAGCTGGCGGGGATCCACCAGGCGATGGAGTACCTTCCGCTGTCCAACCGGGTGGGCGAAGGCGACCTGCCGGTCTCGCCGCTGTCCGCGGCGGGGAAGCACGTCGTCATCGTGGGGGGCGGCGACACCGGGGCCGACTGCCTGGGCACCGCGGTACGGGACGGTGCCGCGTCCGTGACCCAGCTGGACATCTATGCCCAGCCCGGCGCCGAGCGGGACGAGGACATCGAGCCCTGGCCGATATATCCGAAGATCTACCGGCTGTCGGCTGCGCACGAGGAGGCGCGCGATCTGGTGACGGCACCGGCGGCGGACGCGGACGCGCGGCTGTTCGCCGCATCGACGTTGCACTTCATCGGGGACAGCAGCGGACATGTGCGGGCGCTGCAGCTGATGGAGGTGGACACGGCACGACGTCCGCAGCCGGGTACCGAGCGGACGTTGCCGGCCGACCTCGTGCTGCTCGCGCTCGGCTTCTCCGGGCCCGATCGGACGGACGGGCTCGTCGATCAGCTGGGGTTGGCGATGTCGCCACGGGGGACGATCGCCCGGGATGCCGGTTTCACGACCAACATTCCCGGCGTGTTCGCCGCGGGGGACGCCGCGCGCGGGCAGTCGTTGATCGTGTGGGCCATCGCGGAGGGGCGGGCGGTGGCGGCGGCGGTCGACCGGTATCTGACGGGGAGTTCGCAGCTGCCGGCGCCGATATCCGCGTACGACCGGCCGATGACCGCGTGAGGTCTGGGGAGTACGTGGTGCTTGGGTGCCCGGGCGAGGCGAGCGGTCCGGCGGCCGAGGGTGGCCGCCGGACCGCGACCGATGCGGCCGTTCCGTCAGAGCCCGCCGGCGCTCGTCGGAGCTGGTCAGAAAGTGCCGGAGGTCGTCGGTGCCCGGCACTGGCCATCAACAACCGTCGACGGTTGCCGATGACCATCGATGGTCGCCGATGACCGTCGGCGGTCACCAACGGCCGTCGATGGTGACCCATGGCCGTCAGCGACCGTCGGTGGCCGTCAGCGCTTGCGACCCACCGCACCGTATCCGGGGATGACGCCGTCGTCCTGACCGGCGACCGGTTCGCCCAGTTCGGGGTGCCACTTGTGGACGATCTCGACCCCGGGTTCCACCAGGTCAAGGCCGCCGAAGAAGGCGCTGAACTCCTCGCGGGAGCGCAGCGCGAGTGTCACGCCCGCTCCCTTGAGCTTCTCGGTGGCCGCCGCCGACTCCTCCGGGGTGAAGTCGGCGGTGGCGTGGGTCATCATCAGGTAGCTGCCGGAAGGGAGTTCCGACAGCAGCCGGCCGACCAGTTCGTGCGCGCCGTCCTCGTCGGAGACGAAGTGCAGCAGCGCGACGAGCGACAGCGCCACGGGACGGCCGAGGTCCAGGATCTGCCTGGCTCCCTCGATGATCGCGGCCGGATCACGCACGTCGGCCTGGAGGTACTCGGTGACGCCCTCCCGTGTGCTGCGCAGCAGAGCCGCCGCGTGGGCCAGCACGATCGGGTCGTTGTCGCAGTACACGACGCGGGCGTCGGGCGTGATCGCCTGGGCGACCTGGTGCAGGTTCGGCTCGGTGGGTATGCCGGTGCCGATGTCCAGGAACTGCCGTACGCCCTGCCGGGTCAGCCAGCGGGTGGCCCGGTGCATGAACGCGCGGTTGACCCGGGCCATCACCGGCACCCGGGGTTCGAGTGCCAGCATCTGCCGGCCCATCTCCTCGTCGACGGGGTAGTTGTCCTTACCCCCGAGGTACCAGTCGTACATCCGTGCGGGGTGTGGCCTGCTGGTGTCGATCTCGGCGGCCGTGCGGTCCTGCCCGGTCATACGGCACTCCATAAGTGTCTGACGCGGTGAATGATCAAGTCCGTACCAAGTCCGTGCCAAAGAAGGGGAAGTCGGGTCAGATAAAAATCAACGAGCCGGTTTCAGGACAGTAGGAAGTCCGCCTCTCCTGCCTTCGCGCCCTCGATGAAGGCGGTCATCTCGTCCGAGGTGTAGATGAGCGCCGGCCCGTCCGGGTCGGTCGACTGACGGACGGCTATCCGGCCGTCGGCGAGCTTCATGGCTTCCAGGCAGTTGCCTCCGTTGCCGCCGCTCCACGGCTTGCGCCAGCCCTCGCTGCCCAGTTCGCGCGCAGGCATGCCGTTGTAGATCCACTGCCCACGCAGCAGCGACTTGGACTGGGGCTTGAAACGTTCCATTACAACTCCTTGCGAAGATCCCGGAGGATCTCCTTGGTGCGATGTGCTGTGGCGGCCTGCGCCGCCATGCGGTCCATGACCTCAAGGTGGGTCGCCACCTCAGAGCGCGCGTCCAGGTAGACGGCGCCGGTCAGGTACTCGCTGTAAACCATGTCCGGCAATTCCGACATAGCGAATCGGAACAGCACGAACGGCCCGAATGTGCCCGGATGCGGCCCGTTGGCATGCGGGGCGATCTGGAGGGTCACGTTGGGGAGCTCGGCGGCCTCCAGCAGCTTTTCGATCTGCGCGCGCATCACCCCGGGACCGCCGACCGGACGCACCAGGGCGGTCTCGTCCATCACCGCCCAGAAACGGGGCGCATCGGTACGGGTGAGCAGGTCCTGACGCTGCATGCGCAGCGCGACGTGGCCCTCGATGTCCTCGGGCTGAGCCTGGCCTATGGCCCCGGCCACCAGGACACCGCGCGCGTAGTCCTCGGTCTGCAGCAGGCCGGGCACGAAGTGCGGCTCGTACGAGCGGATCAGGCCGGCCGCGCCTTCGAGGCTCACGTGCATCGAGAACCAGCCCGGCAGGATGTCGTGGAACCGCTGCCACCAGCCGGGCTTGTTGGCCTCCTCGGCCAGCAGCATGAACTGCTCGGCCTCGCCGTCGGTGACCCCGTACGCCTTCAGCAGGAGCTGGAGGTAGGGGATCTTGAAGGTGACTTCGGCCATCTCCATGCGACGGACGGTGGCAGGAGCCACCCGGAGAATGTGAGCGGCCTCGTCGCGCTTGAGACCGGCGCGTTCCCGCAGGTCCAGCAGGCGCCGACCAAGAACCACCTGGCCCACGGTCGGCGCGGACCGCGGTTCGCTCACGTTCGACCTCCACGTCTGCACACGTATGAATCCGGACAGTTCTACGGCGCCATTCGAAGAAGCGATCGGTGATCCACTCAATCACCGATGATCCGAACTGGCGCCGTCGGCCGTGCTGTTGCGAGCAGTGTGCCACGGCCCTCGGCCGAGTCATACAGCACTCTGCAATTTTCATAGTGACACTTGCCAAGTGTTCACGGCGGGGCGATAGTGGCAAGCGTGATTCCGTCCGTGCCCTTAGGAGCAGAGGCCGCCGCAGACCCACCGGGTCTTAGCGCCGACGCCGGAGCAGCCGCAGGTCAGGCCGCTGCCGAGCGCCGGTTCCGGTTCGAGCTTGCCGCACATCCGGGCTCCCCCGCCCAGGCGAGACGCCTGACGCGGGACCGGCTGTCCGGCTGGTCGGTGAGCGCGGACACCTGCGATACCGCAGTCCTGGTGATATCCGAGCTGGTCACCAACGCGATCGTGCACACGGCAAGCCGCCTGGTGGTCTGCGAGCTGCACGACCACGACGACGTGCTGCGCATAGCGGTGCGTGACGAGGGCTGCGCGCCCGGTACGCCCCACCCGTCCCCCCGGCAGGCAGAAGAGGAGCACGGGCGGGGATTGCTCCTCGTCGAGGCCATGTGCCGGGCCTGGGGCGCCCAGGAGCACGGGCCGGGCCTGCTGGTCTGGGCCGAGCTGGCGTGTCAGGCGGACACCACCCTGGACACGGACGATCCGCGCAACGACCTGGGCTGGGGCGCCCGCCCGCAACCGGGCACCGCCCGGAGCCCCGGTGAGGAGGAGCGGGTGCGCAAGCAGTACCGCAGGACGTCCGAGCCGGAGACACGACAGTCTGTGAGGCGCGAATGGCTGTGAGCGGTGTCCCCCAACCCGGCCAGGTACGCGGCCAGTCCGGCCCTGTGTACGGCGTATCCGGTCAAGCGAACAGCCAGTCCAGTCATGTAGGCGGCCAACAAGGTCAAGTAGGTCCTGTAGGCCAAGCAGGTCATGCAAGCAGCCAATCTGGTCACGTAGGCGGCCAGTCCGGTGCGGTGCGCTGCCAACCCGGTCAGGTACGCGGCCTCGACACCCTCGTGCGCCTGCAGCGTGAGCAGCGCTCACCGGGTACGGCCGGTGCGAGCGGGCCGCTCGTGCTGCCCGAGGGCATGACGACGCCGCTGGGCTGCGACGCGGTCGCGGTGCCCGCCCGGTTCGGTCCTCTCGTCGTCCCGCGGCTGCCGCGGCTCGGCTGTGTGTACGCCGACGGGTCGCACTGGTGGTGGATCGTGCCGTCGGACTCCGACTACGCGCTGGTGTGGCCGGCCCCCGTGCACTATGCGCCGGGCGCGCGCCTCCCCTCCGCCACCCGCCTCATCCACCGGCCGGACGACACCGTCCCGTACACCCCGCCGATTCCGCTCTACCTGGCCCTGTGCCGGGTGACGGGGACCACCCCGGACTGGTCCCGCCGGCTCAGCGCGTAACCCCAGGTCCGGCTCCGGATCCGGACGCCGGCCGCCGCGATCCGCCGGACGCGCGCCCGCCCCGACTCCGCGACCCCGCCCAGGACCTGGGCCGCGGTGTGCCCGCGGCGGCGTACGCCCGTGTGCTCCCTGTCTCCCTGTCCGCGCTCTGCCCGGCGACGGACGGTCCCGCGATAGTGGCCGTCCGTCCGCGTCCGGGGGAGGTCGTCGGTGAGAAAGACGCGCGATCGGATCACGCCGGAGGTGTCCGATTCGGAGCGACTGCTGTTCGGGGGGCCGCTGCGCTACGACATGGGATGGAACCAGCACCGGGACGCCTTCCTGGAACTGGACTTCCGGGCCATGGTGACCCGCCTGCCCGGAATGCTGGCGTCCAGCTTCCGGCTGGCCAGGCGGGCCGATCCGCGCGCCGCGCGGACGGTGCTCGCCGCCGAGACGGCCCGGGGCGCGGCGCAGGCGGTGAGCCTGCTGGCCGTCAACAGCGTGCTGGGACGGCTGATCGGCACGGGTCCGATCGAGGAACGGCTGCGCGGCGCCCTGCCGGCCCTGATCGCCATGGCCGCGGTGACGCTGGTGGCCGCGCTGCTGCGGGCCGCGTCGACGTATGCGACCGGCCGCCTGGAACCCAAGGTGGAACGGGTGGCGACCGAGCTCTACCTGGAGCGGGCGGCAGCCGTGGAACTGTCCGCCATCGAGGACCACGCCTTCCACAAACTGCTGGACACCGCGCAGTACGGCGCCCAGTCCGCCCGCCGCATGATCATGTACGGGACGCGGGTGGTGAACGCCGTGATCTCGCTGATCGCCGCGGCCGGCGTGCTGACCGTGCTGCACCCGGCGCTGCTGCCGCTGCTGATCACCATGACCCTGCCCAGCGCGTGGGGCGCGCTGACCAACGCCCGACGCCGCTACGAGTCCTTCCACACCTGGGTGCAGCACGCCCGCGCCGGACATCTCATCGCCAATCTGCTCACCGAGCCGGAGGCCGCGCCCGAGATCCGCGTACACGGTGTCGGCCCGTTCCTGCTACGGCACTTCCGGGCCATGTCGGAGACCGCGGAGGCGGAACAGGAGCGGCTGGCCCGGCTGGCGGCGCGCACGGGTCTGATCGCGGCGGCCTGGACGGGCCTTGCGACCGTGGCGACGTACGCGACGCTCGGCGGGCTGCTGCTGACCGGCGCGATGGCACTGTCCGTGGCGGGCACCGCGGTGATCGCGATCCGCACGGGTTCCGCGAGCCTCGACACCCTCGTCCTGGAGATCAACCAACTGCACGAGGAGGCCCTGTTCGTCGGCGATCTGCAGCGTTTGTACGTCGAGGCCGCCGAGCGGGCGATCCCGGTCGGCGGTCAGCCGCTGCCCGAGGACCCGAAGGAGGTCCGCTTCGAGAACGTCACGTTCAGCTACCCCGGCGACGCCGCCCGGCCCGCCCTCGACGACGTCACGCTCGCCCTGCCGCTCGGCAGGATCGTGGCGCTGGTCGGCGAGAACGGCTCCGGCAAGACGACCCTGGTCAAGCTGCTCGCGGGCCTGTACACACCGGACGAGGGCCAGATCCTGTGGGACGGGGTGGACGCGGCGACCGCCGACCGGCACGACCTGGCCGAGCGGATCGCGATGGTGGCGCAGGACTTCAAGCGGTGGCCGTTCACGGCCCGGGTCAATGTGGCCGTCGGGCGTTCCTCGGCGCCCCTGACCGAGGAACGGCTCGCCGCGTCGGTCGCCGAGGCGGGCGCGGAGGAGGTGGTCGCCGATCTGCCGCACGGCCTGGACACGCTGCTGGCCCGGAACTTCAGCGGCGGGCACGAACTGTCCGGTGGCCAGTGGCAGCGGCTCGGCATCGCCCGGGCAGCCTACCGGCGCGGGCGCATCCTGATCGTGGACGAACCGACGGCCGCCCTGGACGCCCGCGCCGAACTGGAGGTCTTCGAGAAGATCCGGGCGCTGGCAGGCAGTGGCCAGACGGTCGTCCTGATCACCCACCGGCTGGCGTCGGTGCGCCACGCGGACCTGGTGCACGTCCTCGAACACGGCCGGCTCGTGGAGTCCGGCACCCCGGACGAACTGCTTGCCCTCGGCGGGGTCTACGCCGAGCTGTACGGGCTCCAGGCGGAGCAGTTCACGACGAAACTGCCCACGCCCACCGTCCCGGGCCAGTAGCCCACCGTCCTGTCCCGGGTCAGAAGTCCGCTGTCCTGTCACCCTTCAGTGGCTCACGTCCCGGGGCCGGCGGCTCACGTCCCGGGGTCAGCGGCTCACGTCCCGGTTCAGTGGTCGTACTCGTCGTGGTAGCGGACTCGGTCGCTGCCCTCGGGCGTGCGGCCGAGCGCCGTCAGGTCCAGCAGGCTGGGAACGGAGCCGAGTCCGTCCAGCCCGTCTTCGTACGCCGAGTAGGTGTGGAAGACCCGGTCGTACTCCCGCAGGAAGCAGCTGACCCCCGGCCGTTCGACGAGCTGCCCGTCCTGCTCGAAGGTCACCTCGAAATCACGGTTGAAGTCGTTGTCGTACGACGACAGCCAGGGCAGCGTCCAGCCCATCCGTGCCTTGAACGGCAGGATC
Organism: Streptomyces sp. NPDC006012; assembly: GCF_042871185.1. NCBI lineage: Bacteria > Bacillati > Actinomycetota > Actinomycetes > Kitasatosporales > Streptomycetaceae > Streptomyces > Streptomyces sp. NPDC006012. Next base: position 191,982 of record NZ_JBIAIE010000009.1, on the reverse strand, counting down.
CGGGTGAACGGCGCCCGGGACACGGCCGCGAACGACGTCCCGCGCGCGTGGAGGTGCGCCAGGTGCCCGACCTGGTCGAGGAACGCCGAGCAGTTGGGGCAGCCCGCGTCCCATTCGGGCGCGAACATGAAGTGGTACACGATGAGCTGGCGCCGTCCCTCGAAGAGGTCCAGCAGCGTCGCCTTGCCGTCGCCGCCCTCGAAGACGTAGTCCGAGTCGATCTCGACCACGGGCAGCGCGCGCCGCTCCGCGTTGAGCACGTCACGCGCTCGGGTGACCGCCTCCTCCTTGGCGAGCAGATCCGCCCGCGCCGCGCGCCACTGCTCGCGCGAGACGACCTCCGGTAACCGCATGGACCCCTCCTGTACGACGGCCACGACACTGCGTTCCCAGTGGTGACCGACGGGCAGGGCGGAACTCATCGCCGCGCGGGAAATTTTTTTCGCGGCCCGTATTCCCGCAGGTCAGTAGGTCACGGGGAGCGCAACCAGGCCACGCGCGCGAAGCGACCGGCGCCAGCGCAACTCACCGTCGCCGAGGGCGAGATCCGGGAACCGTTCCAGCAGCGCGGCCAGGGCGATCTCGGTCTCCACGCGGGCCAGCGGCGCGCCGATGCAGTAGTGGATGCCCTGGCCGAGAGCGAGGTGACCGGTGGCGTCGCGGCCGAGGTCGAGGCGGTCGGGGTCCGGAAAACGGGCGGGGTCGCGGTTGGCGGCGGCCAGCGACAGCCACACCGTCTCGCCCGCGGGCACGGTCACCCCGGCGATCGTCACGTCCTCGACCGGGAAGCGGCGGATCGAGAACAGTGCGGGTCCCTCGTAGCGGGCGAACTCCTCGACGGCACCCGGCAGCCGGCCGGGATCCCGGCGCAGTTCGGCGAGTTGGGCGGGGTGGGTGAGGAGGGCGAGCACCGAGTTGCCGATGAGCTGCACCGTGTTCTCGTATCCGGCGAAGAGGATGAGGAAGGCGAGGGACATCAGCTCGTCCTCGCTCAGCCGGTCGCCCGCCTCACGCACGGCGATCAGGTCGGAGAGCAGGTCGTCGCCGGGGTCCGCGCGTTTGTCGCCGAGCAGCCGGGTGAAGTACTCCAGCATCGCCACCACCGCCTCCTTGCCGGCCTGGGGCCGGCCCGGATCAGGCGCGACGAGGACGTCGGTCCAGGCCCTGAAGTCCAACCGGTGCTCGGCGGGGATGCCGAGCAGATCACAGATGATGGTGATCGGCAGGGGCGCGGCGTATGCGGCGACGAGATCGGTGCTGCCGTGCGGGCCGAGCGTGTCCAGCAACCCGTCGGCGGTGCGCCGGATCGGAACGCGCAACTGCTCAACACGGCGCGGCGTGAAGGCCCGGCCGACCAGACGGCGCACGCGCGTGTGGTCGGGCGGATCCATGTTGAGGAGATTGGCATCCAGCGCGGGCGGCAGGGAGAAACCCTTGTAGGTGCCCGCTGTGGCGTGCTGTTTGTCGAGCGAGAACCGGGGGTCGGCGAGGGCGCTCCGCACGTCGTCGTAGCGGGTGACGAGCCAGGCGGGGGTACCGTCGGGGCCGGTGATGCGGTGGACCGGCGCGCTGTCGCGCAGTCGGCGGTACACATCGTAGGGGTGGTCGAGCAGGCCGTCCGCGAGATCCATGCAGTCCAGCCTAGGCAGTGGAACCCGGTGGTCATGCATCCGAGTACCCGGATGCGCTGACGCAGAGGTGCGGTGGTACAGCGGTACAGGGGTGGGGGTGTGTATGGATGTGCGGTTGCTTGATGTGCGCGCGGGTCCGCGTTCGCGTGCCTACGTGCTCAGGTGTCGTACTCCTGGATACGGCGGCCGTGGCTCCGGTCGACGAGCGCGGACAGCCGGGCCGTCAGCTCGTCCGCCACCGCGGCGACGTCGGAGGAGCGTGCGCTGTGCACGAGCGTGGCGGGGAGGTCGTGGACGGGCTGGGTGTGCGGGCCGGTGAGGCCGACGAGGACGAGGTCGGCCCGGCGGCCGGGCGCGAGGCTGCCCACGTGCTCCCCGAGGCCGACGGCCCGGGCACTCTGCAATGTGGCGTGATGCAGCGCCTGACGCGAGGTCAGCCATCGCGGATCGCCCGTACTGGACTTCTGGATCAGCGAGGTCAGGGCCATCGCCTCCCAGACGTCGAGGGAGTTGTTGGAGGCGGCGCCGTCGGAGCGCGCCTGTGACCTCGGTGAGGCGGCCGTGCGGTGCGTGGTTGGCCTTGGCACAGCCGAGGACGGCGCGGGCGGTGCCGTACCAGTGTTCGGAAGCCGTACGACGCAGTTTCGGCGGGTAGGCCCCGAGGCGCGGCAGTTCACCTCGCAGCACCGTGTCGACCGCCAGTTCGGCGGCGACCAGGTAGCTGGGGATCCCGGCGAGGTGAAAGAGCAGCGGCTCCAAGTGACCTCAGTAGTAAATGGCGAGGTCCCGGTCGCTGTCGCGACGGTGGGTTCCCTGGACCCGTGAGCCACCGAGGGCCACGGCCCGCACACCGGCGAGCGCGGCGAGACGGCCGGCGGTGGTGTCCAGGAAGGTCCTATCGGGATGGTCGGGTTGATCGGTCCGGGCCGGCTGGTCCGACCGTCCGGACCTATCAGGCTGGCCGGACTACTGAGCCAGATCAGGCTGCTCGGGCTGGGACGGCATGGAGGCGGCTCCGGCGGTTGGGGCGAAGGTGACGTACGCCGCGGTTCCGTGTGGTCTGCGACGAGGTGAGGCCGGGTGGAGCGTGGCGGGTGGTTCGGTGCGAAGGTGCTGGCCTGTGTCGCGGTGAGATGCGGTACGGCCAGATCCGGGCGGGGCGATGGGGATCGCAGGAAGCCTATGTACGGTGAATCGGACGTGCGAGCCGGATAATGCCGTGCGAGCCGGATAATTCGGATGCGGAAGCGGGATACGTCCTGGATGATCGGCGGAACGTCTTCCACCGACGCCCGTGCCAGGAGCCGCCGTGATCCAGCGCGTCACCGTCCCCGCTCCCTTCCCGCCGCCCGGGCACGGCCGTGCCTCCGTCGTCGGCGAAACCGGCACGAAGCACGATCGAAGGGGAATGCCGGCGTGAGCGCCGGGGCCGACGCGACCGGCGTCGTCCTGCGGCGGGCCGTGGCATCGGACGCGCTCGCCGCCGCGGACGTCTGGCTGCGTTCCTACGACGCCGCGTTGCCGACGGTCGTGCGTCCACGCTCCGACGACGATGTCCGGAACTACTTCCGGAACGTCGTCGTGCCGCTCAGGGAGGCCTGGGTCGCCGAGGTGGCCGCCGGGGGCGGGATCGTGGGGGTGATGGTGCTCAACGGCGGGTTGCTCTCCCAGCTCTATCTGGACCCCGGCTGGCGGGGCCGCGGCATCGGCGACCGGTTCGTCGGCCTGGCCAAGGAACGCAGCCCCGGGGGCCTCACTCTGTGGGCCTTCCAGGTCAACAAGCCCGCCCACCGCTTCTACGAGCGGCACGGCTTCGCCGCCGTCGAGTTCACGGACGGCAGCGGGAACGAGGAGCGGGAACCGGACGTTCGCTATGTGTGGCAGCCGTGAGCAGCCTGATCAGCGCCTGGACCGCCCCTGTGCGCTGGGCTCCGGCGACGGCCGCGCACCACCGCCCGCACCGTCACTCCTGACTCCCGGCGACCCGACGCCTCTGCCCCAGACAGCTCGGCGCCCCCGATGCTTTCCCCCGGAGGGCCCGGCGCTGCCCCCGGAGGGCCCGGCGCCCGTCCCGGATCCGCCGCACGCTCTAGTGAGCCGCGTACTTGTCCGTGGCCGCGACCAGCGCGTCCACCACACCCAGCGCACCCATGGTGTGGCCGGCCTCGTCCACCACCACCAACTCGCTGCCGGGCCACGCGTGATGGAGCCGCCATACGATGCCGAGGAGGTTGCCGAAGTCGAGGCTGCCCTGGACGAGGGTCCCGGGGATCTTCTCCAGCAGATGCACGTCACGCAGGACGACGCCCTCGTCGTTGCCCTCGCCGAAAAAGTGGTCGTTTCCCCAGTAGTGGGTCACCGTGCGGGCGAAACCCATCCGGAACTCCGGATCTTCGTACCGCTCGATCGACCGCGGCGGCGCGGGGGCGATCGCCGTCTCCCAGTCGGTCCAGGCGCGGGCGGCCCGCTCCCGCACGGCCCGGTCGGCGGACTCCAGCAGTCTGTTGTACGCGGCGGCGAGATTCCCGTCCCGTTCCCCCTCGGGCAGCACGGCCAGGAACTGCTCGAACGCCTCGGGGAAGATCTTTCCCAATCCCCTGGTCAGCAGCGCCACTTCGGCGTCGGAGCCCGTCGCCACGCCGACCAGCACCAGTTCCGACACGGCTTCCGGATGCGTCTGCGCATACCGCAGTCCCAGCGCCGACCCCCACGACATGCCCCACACCAGCCACCGGTCGATCCCGAGATGCCGACGCAGCAGTTCCAGGTCGGCGATCAGATGGGCCGTCGTGTTGAGGCTCATGTCGGTGCCGTACGTACTCGCGCGAGGTGTCGAACGCCCGCTGCCACGCTGGTCGACCAGCACGATGCGATAGGCGGCCGGGTCGCAGTAGCGGCGGAAGGCGGGCGTGCAGCCGGAGCCCGGCCCGCCGTGCAGCATGAGCGCGGGCTTGCCGTGCGGGTTTCCGCAGGTCTCCCAGTAGACGAGGTTGCCGTCGCCGACGTCGAGCATGCCGTGGTCGTACGGTTCGATCTCCGGATAGAGAGCCATCCGGGCACCGTAACCGTCCCTCGACGGATGCGTCCCCTCATTTCCTGCCGGGCAGCCCGGCCGCGTCGGCCGCCGCGCGCAGTACCTCCCGCAGCATGTCGGGGGTGAGCCGGCCGGTGAACGTGTTCTGCTGGCTCACGTGATAGCAGCCGAAGAGGTCCAGACCGCCGAGCGACACCCGAGTGCCGTGCGCGAAAGCCGGCCGGGGGCGGGGGACGGTCCAGCCCGCCTCGGCGAACGCGGGCAACGCGGCCTGCCAGCCGAACGCCCCCAGCACGACCGCGGCCCGCACCGTCGGCCGCAGCAGCGTCAGCTCCCGGACCAGCCAGGGGCGGCAGGTGTCGCGTTCCGCAGGGGTCGGCTTGTTGGCGGGCGGGGCGCAGTGCACGGGTGAGGTAACGCGTACGCCGTACAGTTCCAGACCGTCGCCCGCGCTCACCGAGGTGGGCTGGGAGGTCAGCCCGATGTCGTACAGCGCCTGGTACAACACGTCTCCCGAACGGTCGCCGGTGAACATGCGACCGGTCCGGTTGCCACCGTGCGCGGCGGGAGCCAGTCCTACGATCAGCAGCCGGGCGTCGGGCGGTCCGTACCCTGGCACCGGGCGCCCCCAGTACGTCCAGTCGTTGAAGGCGGCGCGCTTGGTACGGGCCACCTCCTCCCGCCAGGCGACCAGCCGCGGGCAGGCCCGGCAATCGGCGATACGGCGGTCGAGACCACCGAGATCGTCGATCCTGTCGGGACCACCGGGATCGCCGTAGTTGTCGAGGTTGTCGGGACCGCTGCTGTCCATCCTCCTACGGTATGCCTGCCGAGGAATCACCCCCCAGCACCACGAACACACAGATCAGAGGGGTGCGCGGCCGAGAGGACCGACCGGCGGGCGGCGGGCGCGGAAAACGCCGCGGTGTCCCCCGGTCCCGGGAGCTAAGGTCGGGGCATGGTTTCCGAGGACGCGGACGAGAACAGGAACCACGGGGCAGGCAGGACCGGCGCTCCGGCGGCGAGCGGGCGATCCGGTGCCCATCGGGACCGGGCGCCCGACGGAGCCCGCGTCGGCGGACACCAGCCCGTCAACCCCACGGACGCCGGACAGTACACGCGCGCGAGCGCCCCGGACTACGACGCTGCTGACCACTCCGCCGAGGGTCCCGGTCCGAGTGCCGACGCCGATCCCGATGACGCTGCTGAGGCGCCCGGCTCCGGCGACACTCTGGATCCCAAGCTGGCCGCCGCGGTCGCAGCCGCCGACGCGGCTGGTCCCGGCAGGGGCGAAACCGTCCGCATCGACAGCTGGATCTGGGCGGTGCGCCTGATCAAGACCCGTTCCTCGGGCGCCGCCGCCTGCCGTGGTGGGCACGTCCACGTCAACGGTGAGCGCGTGAAGCCCGCGTACTCGGTGCGCGTCGGCGACGAGGTGCGGCTGCGGCAGGACGGCCGGGAGCGGATCGTCATCGTCAAGCGTCTGATCCGCAAGCGGGTCGGCGCACCCGTGGCAATTCAGTGCTATGTCGACAATTCACCCCCTCCCCCGCCCCGCGAGGCCGTCGCCCCCGCGGGCCTGCGCGATCCCGGAACCGGCCGCCCCACCAAACGGGACCGCCGCGAGCTGGAACGGCTACGGGCCCTGCGGGGACTGGGGAACCGACCCCCGGGGACGCGCTGACCTCCCCTGTGGGCCGCTCGCTGGATACATCTGGAGACCCCTCTCTCGGCCGAAGGCTGAAGACACCTCCCAGCTGAAGGCTGAGGGAGGGTTCACCTGCCGGATCAACCGCGCCATCATCGACGGGCACCTGTGGTCGCGCTTGCACTTCTCCGCATCATGTCGCGGAGTACCACCGTCGATCGTCCGCCGGTACGTCGAGCAGCAAAGACATCCGCTCTGACGTGCATGTCAAAGCAAACCTGAGATGCATTCCCCCCGGCATGCACGCCGGGGCGTTCCGCAAAAGTCCCGGGTGAGCCGTTGAAGCCATGTGGTCAGCTCACTGTGCCGTCCGGACCGCCCGCACCCACACCCGGTCCGGCGTCAGATACTCGGCCACCGCCAGTCCGGCCTCCGCCAGCGCGGCCTCGAACTGCTCCTTCGTCAGCGGCCGCGCCAGGAACGTCTGTGTCCAGACCGCGTCCGGGAACACATACTCCGCGAGCACCGAGTTCACCCCGTCACCGACCGGCTGGGCCGAGACCATGCGGACGGTGAAGCCGCTGGGGTCGACCCGCTCCCGGGGCAGATTCGTGTGGTAGTCCTCGCCCTCCCGCTGGATGAGCACGCTGCCACCCTCCGCCACGTGCCGGGCGCAGGTACGCAACAGGCCCCGCCGCACTCCGATGTCCCCGGCGTGCACCAGGAACGACGCGAGCATCACCACGTCGAACGTCTCGCCCAGGTCGAGGTCCTCGATCGGGCTGCATATCGTGCGCGCCCCTTGAACGCGTTCGAGCATCTCGGCGGACTCGTCCACCGCGGTGACCGTGAACCCGCGCTCCAGCAGGGCGTGAGTCACGCGTCCCACGCCGCTGCCCAGCTCCAGGATGTGCGCTCCGGTGGGCACAGCCGCGGTGATGACGTCGGGCTCGTTCTGCACCGGCAGGCGTGAATACAGCTCCACCGCGCAGCCGTCCGGAGTGATCGCACCGGGCCCTGTTCCCTGATATCCGTCTCGCATTTCAACCGTCATGCCCGAACAACGGGCTGGCATCGCACAGCCGTTCCCGCGGTGCGCTAGTTCACTCGTTCGAGTAGTTCCGGCCCGGTCAGGAACTACAGCGGAGGCGTCTGGAACTACGCGAGGGGCGGTCCCGCGTTCAGCGCGCACCATCCGTGCCCGAGGTACCAGTGGCCGCCCGCCCGCAGATGGTCGACCACGGCCCGCTCGACGGATGTGCGTCGGGGGAGGTCGTCGACCGGCAGGTCAGGGTCGCCGAACACGAACCGGACGGGGTCTGCGTCCGACGGTTCCGTGTCCTCGTGGGTGGGGCGGAACCGCTGCTGGAAGCGGACGATGTTGGAGTCGGCGGGAAGATACCGCCTCAGCTGCGGGTCGAGCAGCCAGGAGTGGCAGACCGCGATCCGGTGCCGTTCCTCGGCGAAGTACCGGGCGAAGAACTCCCGTGCCCGCGCCAGGGAGCGGTCGCACGCGGCCGGGGTCAGCGGTCCCGAGAAGTCGGGGACGTGGAGGGCGAGGACGGGGTCGCCGGGCGAGACGGGGTGGCCGCTCTCCGTGATCCAGCATGCCGCCTGGTCCCCGAGCGCCGTCCGCTCGAACTGGAGCCGGCCCAGCTGGTACAGCGTGCCGCGGAAGTGACGGACGAGCCAGTCGGACGCCTGTACCCCGCCGTGGCCGTGCTGCCTGCGGTAGACGGCCATGGCCCGGCCGAGGTCGGCGAGGGTGTGCCGGGAGACGTCGGCCGGGATGCCGCGGTCGCGGTGGTACGCGCGCACGTGCGGGACGGCTCCGAGGAAGACGTAGGCCAGGAAGTAGGCGCCCGCGTGGGCCGGCGCCTCGGCAAGTCGCTCCGCAGGCCGCACCGGACGGCCGGGGAGACCGATGTCCCGGACCAGATCCTCGACGCACTCCTCCAGAAGCCGCAGCACGCCGGCGTCACCGGTGACGGTGCGGTGCAGACGTACCAGTTCGTTGATGTCCTCGTGGGGCACGCTCAGGTCGAGCAGCAGCTCGGGCAGATCCTCGGCGGCGGGCAGCACCACGCGGTTCCCCTTCTCGGACGACGTTCGCGTCTCGTCCTGATCGATGTGTACGGCTCGGTCAATGTGTACGTCTTGGTCGATATCTACGTCTACGTCTCAGCGGACGTCGATGTCCCAGCACACGTCTACGTCTCGCCGGGAGATCTCAGTGGACGGGTGCGCCTTGGTCGATGTCCGGGTCGAAGAGTACGTTGCAATCAGGAGTGGTGATCCGATGCGTACGGGCAGTGAACCGACGACCGCGCGCAGTGCGCTGCGGGCACGGTTCTGGCTGAGCGTATGGGGGCTGGCCTGGGCCATCTTCGGCACGGCGGCGTTCGCCGTGGTCGGGCGGCCGGGCTGGGCCGCCGCCTGCGGGGTGCTGTGGCTGGTGGCCACCGTCGACATGGCCGTGATCCTCCGGCACATCCGGCAGGGCCCGCACTATCAGCCGGGCCGTGACGTGCCGCCGTACTCACCGCCGGACAACCCGCCCCCGTACCGTCGGCTGCCGCAGGGCCGTCCGCCCTACGGTCGTCCGCCACAGCACCGCCACCCCTAGGGCGTACCTGCCCGTCCGCGCGCCTGGCGCACGCCGGGTCAGGAATCGAATTGCGCCGCCTTCAGGTACTGCGGGTTCGGGTCGAGTGCGGCGGCCAGCCGGAAGTGGCGTTTTGCCTGGTCACGGCGGCCCTGGCGCTCATAGGTACGGGCGAGCGCGAAGTGTGCGAACGCGTTGTCCGGTTCGCGTTCCAGGACGATGGTGAACTCCAGCTCGGCGGGCCTCAGTTGTGCGGAGGCGAAGAAGGCACGCGCGCGTAGCAGACGGGCGGCCGTGTTCTCGGGGTGCGCGGCGATGACTGGGTCGAGCAGCTTCACCGCGCCTCGCGGATCCCGCGCGTTGAGCAGTTGCTCGGCGGCACGGAAGTCGATGACGTGCGTTTCCGGGGTACGTCCGGGCGTTCCGCTGGTCTCAGGCACGGCACAGTCCTTCCCTCACAGACGAAATTCAACGCCCGCGCGCGTGCGGGCTATTCCTCCGACGCCCGCTGGGAGCCGGCGCGACGGGCCTGCTCCCTGCGGACCAGGTCGGTCCAGACCTCGGCGACACGGCGTCGCAGAGCCTCCAGGGATACGTCGTTGTCGATGACGACGTCCGCGATCTCCAGGCGCTTTTCGCGGGTCGCCTGCGCGGCCATACGCGCGCGTGCGTCCTCCTCGGTCATGCCGCGCTGTCGTACGAGCCGGTCGAGCTGGGTCTCGGGGCTCGTGTCGACGACGACCACGATGTCGTAGAGCGGTGCGAGGCTGTTCTCGGCGAGGAGCGGGACGTCGTGGACGACGACGGCATCGGGGGCGGCCGTGGTCTCCAGTTCTTGCGAGCGGGCGCCCACCAGGGGGTGCACGATCGAGTTCAGGACGGCCAGCTTGTCGGGGTTGCCGAAGACGATCGCGCCGAGTCCGGGCCGGTCCAGGCTGCCGTCGGCGGTGAGGATCTGCTCGCCGAAGGCTCGGACCACCGCAGCGAGCCCCGGCGTACCGGGCGCGACGACCTCCCGCGCGATGCGGTCCGCGTCGATCAGTACGGCTCCATGGTCGACGAGCAGCCGCGACACCTCGCTCTTGCCGGCGCCGATCCCTCCGGTCAGGCCAACTTTCAGCATGGGCGAAAGCGTAGACGCTCCGCTCGGCGGGCGGAGGGGGCGGTGCGGGCCGACCGCGGAGGTCGGCCCCCTGCACTCCGTGCGCTCCACATATTGCGTGCCGTGCGTCCATCAGATGCGTCCATGCTTCGCACGCATTCCGCGTATCAGGCGCCTTCCGCGCATCGCACGCGCTCCGCGTCAGTGTCGCTGTCGGTGGCGCTATCGGTGTCGGTGTCGCTGTCGCGCCCGGTCAGGCCTCACCCTCCCGCTCCGCGAGAAATCGCTCGAACTCCTGTCCGATCTCGTCGGCGGACGGGATCTCGACCGGTTCGGCGAGCATGTTGCCCCGGGTCTCGGCGCCCGCGGCGGCGTCGTACTGGTGCTCAAGGCCCTGGACGAGGGCCGTCAGCTCCTCGTCGCCCTCCTGGACCTGCCGGTCGATCTCGGTCTGCGTGCGGTGCGCGTCCGTGCGCAGCGAGTGTGCGATGCCGGGCAGCACGAGACCGGTGGCCGCCGTGATGGCCTCAAGGACGGTCAGGGCCGCGTCCGGGTACGGAGAGCGCGCGATGTAGTGCGGGACGTGCGCGGCGACGCCCAGGACGTCGTGTCCGGCCTCCATGAGGCGGTACTCCAGCAACGCCTCGGCGCTGCCGGGCACCTGGGCCTCGTCGAAGGGGCTGCGGCCCGGGACGAGGTCGGTGCGGTTGCCGTGCGGGGTGACGCCCACGGGACGGGTGTGCGGGACGCCCATGGGGATGCCGTGGAAGTTCACGGAGAGGCGGACGCCGAGCCGTTCGACGACCTGCCGTACGGCCATGGCGAAGCGCTCCCACTCGACGTCCGGTTCCGGTCCGGACAGCAGCAGGAAGGGCGCTCCGGTGGCGTCCTGGACCATGCGGACCTCGATGGCCGGCTCCTCGTAGTCGATCCAGCGGTCCCGCTTGAACGTCAGCAGCGGGCGGCGGGCCCGGTAGTCGACGAGCCGGTCGTGGTCGAAGCGGGCCACGACCTGGTGGGGCAGCGAGTCGAGAAGCCGGTCGACGATCTGGTCGCCGGTCTCGCCCGCGTCGATGTATCCGTCGAAGTGGTAGAGCATGACAAGACCGGCCGACTCCTGGGCGAGCGCCATGTCGACCACGGCCAGCCCCTTCGGCTCCCATGCGTACAAACCCTGCGGATCAAGCACTGTGACCGCTCCTCCTCTGTTCCCCAGGCGTCAACGCCCCGGGGGACGCGGGCATTCCCGCCTCACCCCTCGGTCCTGCCCTGCGGTCCTTCCCCGCAGTACTCGGGCAAGCGCCAACTCCCGTACGAGCGCGCCCTCAAGTGCCTCATGTGCTGCGCATGTCGCGGATGTCGCGGATGTCGAGGAGAACCATGGGGGGGCCTGCGCTGCGGCCCGCGACCAGCCGCGAGCGGACACGCGCAGGGCCCGCCGCCGCGCCGCGATCCGCTGATGACCAGCCGGCCTCCTGGCCCTGGGCGGCGCGCAGAGGGCTGGCAAAAGAACCACAGAGGACCGGTCCAGCAGACGACCGGCCCCATGGACGACAAGTCCCGCAGATGACCGGTCCCGCGGAGGACTGGCCTCCGATAGAAAGCCTCACAGCATGAGGCAGTCTCAGACGTGAGGCGCTCTCAGACGTGAGCGCGTCTCCGGTCGGAGAAGCCGCCTCCGGCGAAGGCCGTCCCTGGCGAAAGCCGCCTCCGGTGAAGCCGCCTGCGGCCGGGAAAGCCGGCCGCACGCCGGCACGACTGAGGGGCCGCACCCGTAAGGATGCGACCCCTCGGTCACTTGCCTGGCTTCAGCAGCCGACTGGAATCAGTCCCCTCGGGGACCGTTCAGCTCTGGCCGCCGGCGAGCTTCTCGCGCAGCGCGGCCAGCGCCTCGTCCGAGGCCAGTGCACCGGAGTTGTCCGGGCCCTCGGAGGAGTACGAACCGCCACCGGACGCGGCCGGAGCGGCGGCCTCGCCGCCCTCGGCGGCAGCGGCGGCGTCGGCCTCGCGGGACTTGATGACCTGCTGCTGGTGCTGCTCGAAGCGGGTCTGCGCCTCGGCGTACTGGCGCTCCCACTCCTCACGCTGCTTCTCGTACCCCTCGAGCCAGTCGTTGGTCTCGGGGTCGAAGCCCTCGGGGTAGATGTAGTTGCCCTGGTCGTCGTAGGACGCGGCCATGCCGTACAGCGTCGGGTCGAACTCGACCGAGGCCGGGTCGGCACCGAAGGACTCGTTGGCCTGCTTGAGGGACAGCGAGATCCGGCGACGCTCCAGGTCGATGTCGATGACCTTGACGAAGATCTCGTCGTTGACCTGGACGACCTGCTCCGGGATCTCCACGTGGCGCTCGGCCAGCTCGGAGATGTGGACCAGGCCCTCGATGCCCTCGTCGACGCGGACGAACGCACCGAACGGAACCAGCTTGGTGACCTTGCCCGGGACGACCTGACCGATCTGGTGGGTGCGGGCGAACTGCTGCCACGGGTCTTCCTGGGTCGCCTTCAGCGACAGGGAGACACGCTCGCGGTCCATGTCGACGTCGAGTACCTCGACGGTGACTTCCTGGCCGACCTCGACGACCTCGGACGGGTGGTCGATGTGCTTCCAGGACAGCTCGGAGACGTGGACCAGACCGTCGACGCCACCCAGGTCCACGAAGGCACCGAAGTTGACGATCGAGGAGACCACACCGGAGCGGACCTGACCCTTCTGCAGGGTCGTGAGGAACGTCTGGCGGACCTCGGACTGGGTCTGCTCCAACCAAGCACGGCGGGACAGGACCACGTTGTTGCGGTTCTTGTCCAGCTCGATGATCTTGGCTTCGAGCTCCTTGCCGACGTACGGCTGGAGGTCGCGCACGCGGCGCATCTCGACCAGGGAGGCCGGGAGGAAGCCGCGGAGGCCGATGTCGAGGATGAGACCACCCTTGACGACCTCGATGACGGTACCGGTGACGATGCCGTCCTCTTCCTTGATCTTCTCGATGGTGCCCCAGGCACGCTCGTACTGGGCGCGCTTCTTCGAGAGGATCAGGCGGCCTTCCTTGTCCTCCTTCTGGAGGACGAGGGCCTCGATCTCGTCACCGACGGCGACGACCTCGTTGGGGTCGACGTCGTGCTTGATCGAGAGCTCGCGGCTCGGGATGACACCTTCGGTCTTGTAACCGATGTCGAGCAGGACCTCGTCCCGGTCGACCTTCACGATGACGCCGTCGACGATGTCGCCGTCGTTGAAGTACTTGATCGTCTCGTCGATCGCGGCGAGGAAGGCTTCCTCGTTACCGATGTCGTTGACCGCTACCTGCGGGGTGGTGGCGGTGGTCTCGGTGCTGCTCGTCATGTGGGAAAGGGCTCCGGTACGGACATTGAAGTCGTAGGTACTGCTTACGCCGGGAGCCCGTTTCGCTCTGCAGAAGCCGGACAGCCAAGGAAGCGCCCCACCGGGAAATCCGGCGACGGCGCCTCGACAACCGAGGGACATACAACAGATGCGAGCGCAGCCTGCTACGTCTGAGGAGCGCAGGCCCGCAGCGCAACTTGTAGCATACGGGGGCAGCCGGACAGGGTCAACGTACGAAGGTGCACAGCCGGGGCGAATTGCCGCATACCCGGCACAAAATACGTCCCGCCAGGCCACGCCGGTCCGCAGGGTCTGTCTTGGTCCGCCTCGGTACGCCTTCCGTGACCCGCCCAGAGGGCTGCACGAACGTGGAAGAGCACGACGAGGGAGCCGATCATCCAAGAGTCCGAAGCGTCCGAACCGGAGGCCACCCGGCGTGCGGCCGGTGCCGCGGAGAGCGCCCGCGCCAATCGCGGCTGGTGGGACCGGAATGCGGACGAGTACCAGACCGAGCACGGCACGTTCCTCGGGGACGACCGTTTCGTATGGGGTCCCGAGGGCCTCGACGAGGTGGAGGCGGAGTTGCTCGGCCCGCCGGACGAGCTGAAGGGCAAGGACGTCCTGGAGATCGGCGCGGGCGCTGCCCAGTGCGCGCGCTGGCTGGCCGCGCAGGGGGCGCGTCCGGTGGCGCTGGACCTCTCGCACCGCCAGTTGCAGCACGCGCTGCGCATCGGCGGATCGTTTCCTTTGGTGTGTGCCGACGCCGCCGCGCTGCCGTTCGCGGACGCCTCGTTCGACCTGGCGTGCTCGGCGTACGGGGCGCTGCCGTTCGTGGCGGATCCGCGGCTGGTGCTGCGGGAGGTGCGCCGGGTGCTGCGGCCGGGCGGCCGGTTCGTCTTCTCCGTCACGCACCCGGTCCGCTGGGCGTTCCCGGACGAGGCGGGGCCGGAGGGGCTGACCGTCTCGGCGTCGTACTTCGACCGCACCCCGTACGTCGAGCAGGACGAGCAGGGCCGGGCGGTGTACGTCGAGCACCACAGGACGCTCGGTGACCGCGTCCGGGACATCGCCTCCTCGGGTTTCCGGCTGGTGGACCTGGCCGAGCCGGAGTGGCCGGAGTGGAACACGTCGGAGTGGGGCGGCTGGTCCCCGCTGCGCGGCGGCCTGCTCCCGGGGACGGCGATCTTCGTCTGCGAACGGGACTGAGGCGGAGGGTCCGCGAAGCGGACCGACGCCGGCCGGACCGCCCCGCACGCGCGCGTGCGGGGCGGTCCCTTGGGCGTACGACACTGGGGGCGTGATCCGTTACGACGCACTGGACGCCCTGCCCGTACGCGGTGCCCTGCCCGCGCTGGACGACGCCCTGGCGGGGCACGGTACCGCCGTCCTGGTGGCGCCGCCCGGCACCGGCAAGACGACGCTGGTGCCGCTCGCGCTGGCCGGGCTGCTGGGCGAGGGACCGCAGCAGCGGGTGGTGGTGGCCGAGCCGCGGCGGATCGCGGTGCGCGCCGCGGCCCGCCGGATGGCGTGGCTGCTGGGCGAAGAAGTCGGGCGCAGCGTCGGCTACACCGTGCGCGGCGAGCGGGTGGTGGGGCGCCACGCGCGCGTGGAGGTGGTCACGACCGGCGTGCTGCTCCAGCGGCTCCAGCGGGACCAGGAACTGTCCGGGGTCGATGTCGTGGTGCTCGACGAGTGCCATGAGCGGCAGCTGGACGCGGACACGGCGGCGGCGTTCCTGTGGGACGTGCGCGAGACGCTGCGTCCGGAGTTGCGGCTGGTGGCGGCGTCGGCGACCACGGACGCGCTGGGGTGGGCGCGGCTGCTGGGCGGGGCGCCGGTGGTGACGGCGCGGGGCGCGGCGTACGAGGTCGAGGTGGTGTGGGCGCCGCCGGCCCGTCCCGTGCGGCCGCCGCACGGGCTGTGGGTGGATCCGGCGCTGACGGCACACGTGGCGTCGGTGGTGCGGCGGGCGTTGGCCGAGCGGTCCGGGGACGTGCTGTGCTTTGTGCCGGGGGTCGGCGAGATCGCGCGGGTGGCCGGGCAGTTGGGGGATTCGGGCGCGTTCGGTGACGTCGACGTGCTCCAGGTGCACGGGCGGGCTCCGGCGGCGGTACAGGACGCGGTGCTGGCACCCGGGGCGCGGCGCCGGGTGGTGCTGGCCACGTCGGTGGCGGAGTCCTCGCTGACGGTTCCCGGAGTACGGGTGGTGGTCGACTCGGGGCTCGCGCGGGAGCCGCGGGTGGACCACGCGCGCGGGCTGAGCGCGCTGACGACGGTACGGGCGTCGCAGGCGGCCGGACGGCAGCGGGCGGGCCGGGCCGGACGTGAGGGGCCGGGTGTGGTGTACCGGTGCTGGACGGAGGCCGAGGACGGACGTCTGCCGCGGTTCCCCGCGCCGGAGATCAAGGTGGCCGATCTGACGGCGTTCGCCCTTCAGTCGGCCTGCTGGGGCGATCCGGACACATCCGGTCTCGCGCTGCTGGATCCGCCTCCGGGCGGGGCGATGGCGGCGGCGCGCGAGGTGCTTGCGGCGATCGGCGCGGTGGACCGCGCGGGCCGGGCGACACCCCGAGGGCTGCGGCTGGCCCGGCTGGGGCTGCACCCCCGGCTGGGGCGGGCGCTGCTCGACGCGGCGCCCCTGGTGGGTGTGGAGCGGGCGGCGGAGGTGGTGGCGCTGCTGAGCGAGGAGGCGCCGCGGGCGTACGGCGACGATCTCGCGGGCGCGGTGCGCACGGCCGGGCGCGGTGGTGACGGGTACGCGGGACGGTGGCGGGCGGAGGTACGGCGGCTGCGGGCCGCCGCCGAGTCCGTCGGCGCCGACGCCGGTGTCCCCGCGCGGGTGCCGGCGCCGGCCGGTCCGGGTGGCCCGGTGGTTGTCGGAGCGGCGGACCGGGCGGCCGGTGTCGTCGCGGCGCTCGCGTTCCCCGAACGGCTGGGGAAATGGGGCGGCGGGTCCTGGCTGATGGTGTCGGGGACACGGGCCGAGGCCGCGGAGGGGTCGGTGCTGCGCGGCTGCGAGTGGCTCGCCGTCGCCGCCGCCGACCGGCCCGTGGGCAGGGGCCACGCGCGCGTGCGGCTCGGGGCCGTCGTGGACGAGGACGTGGCCCGGCTCGCAGCCGGGGCACTGCTCTCCGAAGGGGACGAGGTGCGCTGGGGCGAGGGCGACGTCACAGCCCGCAGGGTGGAGCGGCTGGGGTCCGTCGAACTGGCGGTACGGGCACTGCCGGACGCGGCGCCCGGTCTCGTACGCGAGGCACTGCTCGACGGGCTGCGGCAGGAGGGGCTGGGGCTGCTGCGGTGGTCGGCGGAGGCGGGCGTGCTGCGGCAGCGGCTGGCCTTCCTGCGGCTGCATCTCGGTGCGCCCTGGCCGGACGTGTCGGACGATGCGCTGTACGCGCGCGTGGACGACTGGCTGGAGCCGGAGCTGGGACGGGCCCGGCGCCGGGCGGACCTCGCGCGGATCGGCGCCGGGCAGGCGCTCGGGCGGCTGCTGCCGTGGGCGGACGGAACGGCCGCGCGTCTCGACGAACTGGCCCCGGAACGGATCACCGTGCCGAGCGGCTCCCGGATCCGGATCGACTACGGCAATCCCGAACAGCCCGTTCTCGCGGTGAAGCTGCAGGAGATGTTCGGGCTGCACGAGTCACCGGCCGTCGCGGGCGTGCCGCTGCTCGTGCACCTGCTCTCCCCCGCCGGCCGGCCCGCCGCGGTCACCGCCGACCTCGCCTCCTTCTGGAAGGACGGCTACCGGGGTGTGCGGGCGGAGTTGCGCGGCCGGTACCCGAAGCATCCGTGGCCCGAGGACCCGGCCGCGGCCGAACCCACCCGGCACACCAACGCCCGGCTCGGGCGCTGACCGGCTCGCGAACCGCCGGGCCAGGCGGCCGGGTTCACGCGCCGACCGGTGCGGGTTCGGCCACGTCCGCCGGCGCGGGTTCCCCCGGTCGTCGGCCGCGTGCCTCCAGCCAGAGGGCGAGGACCAGCAGCACGGCGCCGAGGGTCAGGCAGCCCCAGGGCAGATAGGACGTCAGCAGCAGGACGACGGTCCGGTTCTTCTCGACCATGGACACGGTGCTCTCGATATAGTCCTCGCGCATCTTCACATCGCCGGCGAACGCGGTCACCTTGTCCCGCCCGCCGAGCAGGGTGCCGCCGCGCAGTTCCTCCTTGTGCAGCTCCTCGCCGTACACGGGCGCACCGGTGACGGGCTCCACCCAGAACTTGCGGACCGTGCTGTACCAGCGGGTCGTACCGGTCTTGGCGACGGACTCGGGGGTGATGCCCTCGACGGGCATGGCCTTGGGGAAGGGGACCTTGGTCCAGGGGACGGTCTGCTCGAAGTAGTAGACCGTCACACCGCGGAACTTCTGGGTGCCCTTGTAGTGGATGGGGCTGGTGGTACGGCTCTGTGCGTCGAAGTACTCGTAGTCCCGCTTCTCGGTGAGGAAGGGCCACTTGTACTCGATGCCGTCGCGCCGGACCGGGTCGCCGTCGACCATCTCACCGGTGGCGTGCACGGGTTCCTGGGAGTGCGCGTCGAAGATGTAGCGCTCGGGGATCCGGGAGACCATTTTGCCGTCGGGTCCCTGGACGTAGGACATGCCGTCCCAGACGACCACGTCCCGGCCCGCCGTCCGCTCGACCTTGTTCGCGGCCTCCACGTTGCCCTTGAGGGTCTGCACGATGGTGACCTTGGGGACCTTGCGCGCCTGCATCGTGCCGTAGTCGAGGAGGGTGGCGTCCTTCGCCTCCAGGACCATGTCCTGGTACTGGTTCGGGGGGATCTTGGCCAGGCGCGGGAAGGCATACCAGCGCAGCAGCGGGGACAGCGCCGCGAAGAACACGGCGAGGGCGAGCAGGATCAGGCCGGCCTTGCGGCGCATCTCGGCCTCCCTCCCGGGCGGGCGGTCACGGGTGTGCGGGCACGGTCGTCAGCAGCGGCTTCGGGGATGTCCTGCCGTCCGGCAGGCCGACGGCCGTGATGGCGAGGACCAGGGCGACCGCGACGGCGAGACCCGCCACGGCGGCGATCAGGGCGCGCATACGAAGCCTCCCCAAACGGTCGGGAACAGCCGGGCATCTGTCCGCGGCGGTCGCGAACCGACAGCGAACTGATGGTTCGTCAGCTCCGGCACGGTAGCAACGGGAGGCCGAGATGAGAACAGGTCGCACACGGACGAGGGCGCCCGTCCGCAGAAGCGGAGGGGCGCCCTCGTCAGGGAGCGTGCTGCCCGCGGCCGTTACGACGACGCGGAGGGACTCGGCGACGGCGAGCCCGACGGGTCGGCCTCGGTCACCGTCAGCCTGACGGTCAGCGTCGCACCGCCGGTGGTGGTGATCTTGAGCAGGAACGTGCCCGTGGTGTCGTCCGCGTACAGCTTGGGCAGTTTCAGCTGCCCCTTCTCGTCGGTGACCAGGCCGGTCAGGGTGCGTACGGGGTCGCCGTCGTCGTTCTTGAAGTACGGGCCCTTGTCATTCGCGCTGTCGTCGAGCAGCGACTTGACCACGGTGGCGGTGGCCGCGACGCCGTCCGCCGCCGCGCCCTTGTACGTGGCCTTCACCGTGACCGGGTCGGCGAACTCGCCGCCCGCCGTGCAGGTCAGCGCCGCGTCGGTGCTGGCGTCGGCGAGGGCGTCGGCGGCGCGCTCAGTGACCGTCGCGGAGTAGTCGAGGGCCTTGACCGCCGTCCGGCCCACCACGGTGGCCCGGACCGTGAAGTCGCCGGTCTTCTCGCCCGCCGTGAGCGCCGGCGCGACGGCGACGCCGCCGGTGCCGGTGGTGACCGTGGCGACGCTCTCCCCGCCGGCGAACGTGGCGTCGGTGTCCCCGACCAGGGTGAACCGGACGCGCACCTTCCCGACGGACTTGCCCGTCTTGGTCTCGGCCCGCGCACTGATCTTCCCGCTGAAGGCGTCGCCCGCCATCGTCGAGAGCGTGCCGGTGCCCGCGTTCGCCAGATGGTCCACCGTGTCGGTGGGCGTCGGCGACGTGGCCGGCGGGGTCGCCGGCGGCGACGGCGTACCCGACGCGGGCGGGGTGGGCTGCGGGGTGCCGGACGGCTTGCCCGGCTTCGGCTTCGACCCGGCCGGCTTCCCGGGCGTCGACGACGGCTTCGGGCCGGCCGGTTCGTCGCTGCGGTGCGAAGGCACGTGACCGGTGCCGTCGGGGACCGAGTGGGTGCCCTTGCGGTAGTACTCCAGCCACGACAGGACGGTGTCGAGGTAGTCCTGCGAGTTGTTGTAACTGAGGATCGCCCGGTCGAGTTCGGCCTGCGTCGACAGGTCCCAGTCGTAGCGGCACAGGTAGTAGCCGGCCGCGAGTGCGGCGTCGTAGACGTTGTTCGGGTCCTTGACGCCGTCGCCGTTGCCGTCACGGCCCGCCCAGGCCCAGGTGGACGGGATGAACTGCATGGGACCGACGGCCTGGTCGTACTGGCTGTTGCCGTCGTACTGGCCGTTGTCCGTGTCCTGGATCAGCGCGAAGCCGTTGCCGTCGAGCTGCGGGCCGAGGATCTTGCCCAGGGTGTTGCCGTCCGCGTCGACCCGGCCGCCGCGGGCCTGACCGGATTCGACCTTGCCGATGGCCGCGAGGAGTTCCCAGGGCAGGTTGCAGCCCGGCTTGGCGGTGCGCAGATCCGCCTCGGCCCTCTTGTACGCGTCCAGGACAGTGGCCGGTATGCCGGCCTCCGCTTCGCCCTGGCCGACCGGGGTGCCGACGGGAGACGACGGGCTGGGGCTGGGGCTGGGGTTGGGACTGTTGAGGGGCGGCAGGTCCGTGTAGTACGGCGAGTTACCGGTGGCGTTCTCTTGGGAACCCTCCTCCGGTCCAGGAGCGCTGCTGCTGCCGGCGGCGGCCCGGTCGTCCTGGCCGGCTGCCGTCAGGCCCGGCGCCTGGGACGCGGAGAGAGCCGCGACCGCCGCCGCGGCCACCGCGGTCGTCGCCGCCCCCTTGCGCAGCCTCCTGCCGAAATGCGCCGCCATAAGGTGAACCCCTCCCGTGGACGTCCAGCGCCCGTCTTCCGACTGCCTGCTCGCTCTGTTTCGACGATTGATCCGGTGCAGTGGTTGCCCCGTTACGCCGGCCGAGTACGCACGGTGACCCGTTCGGCCGCATGTCCCAGGCGGCAACCCAGGTGACCCTACGGCAACTTTCTTTGCGCGGGCACCCGTTGCCGCCCGGTTTTTACCGGTTGGCCATATGCCGTTGTGCTGGAAGAGGTCCCTCATACTTGACGAAAGCGTTCACCGGGTCGGCGCAGCGGCCGACGACCGCTTCAGGGGAGCTTTCGTTGCCGTTCACTCTCAGCCACGCCGCCGCCGTCCTGCCCGCGATGCGCCCGGACGGGACCGGGCGAGGCCGGCTGGTACCCGCGGTGCTCGTCGCGGGCTCCTTCGCCCCCGACATGACGTTCTACGCGGCGAGCGTCCTGCCCGGCGCGATGGAGTACGGCACCGTCACCCACTCGCCCGGCGGCGTCCTCGGCATCGACGTGCTGACCGCCTTCGCTCTGGTCGCGCTGTGGCTCCTGGTCCGCGAACCGTTGGTGGCGCTGTTGCCACGGGCCCGCCAGGGGCGGCCCGCGGCCCTGCTGCGGTGCGGGGCACCCCACGCGCGCGTACGGCCCGCCACCGTGGCGTGGTGGTACGTCTGCGCGGTCCTCGGCGCGCTGACGCACGTCGTGTGGGACGCCTTCACCCACCACGGCCGCTGGGGCACACGGCTGCTCCCGGTACTGGACCGGGACCTGGCGGGCGCACCGCTGTACTGGTACCTGCAGTACGCCGGTTCCGCCCTCGCCGCGCTCGTGATCACCGCGTTCACGGTGCGCGCGCTGCGACATGCCACGGCGCGCGAACCGGTGGGCGTGCCGGTCCTGTCCGTACGGGACCGGTGGCGGGCCGGTGCGGTGCTCGGCGGCTGCGCGGCGATCGGAGCCGTCGAACGGGCGGCCCGCTGGTGGACGTCCTGGGGCGCCACGGCGCACCCCTGGGACCTGCTGCCCGCGGTGTGCTTCGGGGCGGGCGCGGGGCTGGTTCCCGGGCTGGTGGCGTACGCGGTGGGTGTCAGGGTGTGGCGTCCGGCCCTGGTTCCCGCCGCTCCCGGTGGGCACGATGCGCAGCGGACCCGGACGGCCGCTCCGTGACGGTCGCTACGAACACGGTGATGGTGCGGGACGGCCGTGGCCGCGGGCGTGGCAGCAGGGTGAGGAGCAGCGCGAGATAGCTGCGGGCCAGCTCGTTGCAGTGGCGCCAGCGGCGGCCCGGATCGGGGCGCAGGGCGTGCCCGGCGAGCCGACGCCCGAGGTCCGTCACGGCGTTGCGCACCGTCGTCGCCGGGGCGGTGGGAATGCGGGCGGTGCTTGCGTCAGCCGCGAGGGCCGGGACCAGCGGGGACTGCGGGGACGGGGCCATGGCGGCGTCCGCCCTGGCCATGATCCGCGCCTGTGCCGTCCGGCGGTGGAGCATGCGTATACCCATGCCCGCATCCTTGCTGGCGGGCGGGGCGGGGGCGTTTTGGCGGGGGCCACGTGAGTGACGGTTCCCCGCGGGGCCCGGGCGGGGATCGTGCGGGGTGGCCGGTGTGGAGAGGTGGGGTGGAGACGGGTTCGGCGCCGTCCGGGCGGGTTTTCGGGGCCCGCCGTCGCGACGGGGCATGGGCGGGGCCGGCGGTCCGGCGGGGGTGAGGTGGGTCCGGCAACCGCCGGAGTGCCGGAGTGCGGCGCGGGGCTGAGCGCCGTCACGGTGGGACAAAGGCGGGCCGGTGGGGGTGGAGCGGCCCATTGTCCGGCAGGGGGCCGCTGGGACGGGTGCCGGCGGAGCGGGCGGGGTGGGGGGCGCCCGCTCCGCCGGCGCGGTGCTCAGTGGGCCGCAGATTCCCAGTCCGGGCCCGCCCCGATCGAGACGTCCAGCGGAGCCCTCAGATGGACCGCCGCCGCCATCTCACGGCGGACGATCTCCTCCGTGGCCTCACGCTCACCAGGAGCGACTTCCAGGACGATTTCGTCGTGGACCTGGAGCAGCATGCGGGACGCGAGGCCCGCCTCACGCAGCGCCCGGTCGACATGGAGCATGGCGATCTTGACGATGTCGGCGGCCGTGCCCTGGATCGGCGCGTTCAGGGCCATGCGCTCCGCCATCTCACGGCGCTGCCGGTTGTCACTGTTGAGGTCCGGCAGATAGCGGCGGCGGCCGAACAAGGTCTCCGTGTAGCCCGTCGCGCGTGCCTCGTCCACCACCCGGCGCAGATAGTCCCGCACACCGCCGAAACGCTCGAAGTACGTGTCCATCAGGGCACGCGCCTCGGCCGCGTCGATGTTCAGCTGCTGGGAGAGACCGAAGGCCGACAGCCCGTACGCCAGGCCGTACGACATCGCCTTGATCTTGCGGCGCATCTCCGCGTCCACCCCGGTCCGGTCGACCGAGAACACCTGCGAGGCGACCGTGCTGTGCAGGTCCTCACCCGAGGTGAACGCCTCGATCAGGCCCGCGTCCTCGGACAGGTGGGCCATCACCCGCAGCTCGATCTGGCTGTAGTCGGCGGTCAGCAGGGATTCGAAGCCCTCTCCGACGACGAACCCACGGCGGATCGCCCGGCCCTCGTCCGTACGCACCGGGATGTTCTGCAGGTTCGGGTCGGTGGAGGAGAGCCGGCCGGTGGCCGCCACGGTCTGGTTGTAGGTGGTGTGGATCCGCCCGTCGCCCGCGATCGTCTTGATCAGACCCTCGACGGTGACGCGCAGCTTCGCCTGCTCACGATGGCGGAGCATGATCACCGGGAGTTCGTTCTCGGTCTGGGTGGCGAGCCAGGCCAGGGCGTCGGCGTCGGTGGTGTAACCCGTCTTGGTCTTCTTCGTCCTGGGCAGCGCCAGCTCACCGAAGAGGACCTCCTGAAGCTGCTTGGGCGAGCCCAGGTTGAACTCGTGCCCGGCAGCCGCGTGGGCCTCCTTCACCGCCTGCTGCACCGCGCTCGCGAAGGTCTGCTCCATGGCCTCCAGGTGCGCCCGGTCCGCGGCGATGCCGTGCCGCTCCATGCGGGCCAGCAGCACCGAGGTCGGCAACTCGACGTCCCGCAGCAGGTCCGCCGCACCGACCTCGCGCAGCCGGCCCTCGAAGACCTCGCCGAGGTCGAGGACCGCCCGGGCCTGGATCATGAGCGCCTCGGCCTCGGCGCCGTCGTCCACACCGAAGGCGAGCTGACCGTCGGCCGCTGCGGCGGGCGCCAGCTCACGGCCCAGATACTCCAGGGACAGCGCGTCCAGGTCGAAGGAGCGGCGGCCCGGCTTGACCAGGTACGCGGCGAGTGCCGTGTCCATGCTGACGCCGTCGATGCTCCAGCCGTGCTCGGCGAAGACCCGCATGGCGCTTTTCGCGTTGTGCAGGACCTTGGTCCGTTCACCGTCCGCCAGCCACGCCGCGAACGCCTTCTCGTCGGCCTCGTCCAGCTCGGCCGGGTCGAACCAGGCGGCGCTGCCGTCGGCCGCGGCGAGCGCCACCTCGGCGACCGAGCCGGCGCCGAGTGCCCAGCTGTCGACCGTGAAGACACCCAGGTCGCGGCCGTCGTGCTCGGCAAGCCAGGCAGCCAGCTCACCGGTGCCGAGCACGGTGCCGTCCAGCTCCACACCGTCCGCCACGGCCACGGTCGTCTCGGCCTCCTCGGCACCCGGGTCAACGGCGAACAGCCGCTCACGCAGGGACGGATTACGGATCTCCAAGGTGTCCAGGAGCAGCGAGACGCCCTTGCGGTCGTACGGTGCGCGCTCCAGGCCCGCGACGGTCCCCGGCAGCTCCACCCGGCGCTCCAGCTCGGTGAGCCGGCGGTTGAGCTTGACCGACTCCAGGTGATCGCGGAGGTTCTGCCCGGCCTTGCCCTTGACCTCGTCCGCACGCTCGACCAGCTCCGCGAAGGAACCGAACTGGTTGATCCACTTGGCGGCCGTCTTCTCACCGACACCCGGGATCCCCGGCAGGTTGTCGGACGGGTCGCCGCGCAGCGCGGCGAAGTCCGGGTACTGGGCGGGCGTCAACCCGTACTTCTCGACGACCTTCTCCGGAGTGAATCGGGTCAGCTCCGACACGCCCTTGGTCGGGTACAGCACCGTCGTGTGCTCGGTGACCAGTTGGAAGGAGTCACGGTCACCGGTGACGATCAGCACCTCGAAGCCCTCGGCCTCGGCCTCGGTGGCGAGCGTGGCGATGATGTCGTCCGCCTCGTACCCCTCGACGGCGAAGCGCGGCGCGTGCATCGCGTCGAGCAGTTCACCGATCAGCTCGACCTGGCCCTTGAACTCGTCCGGGGTCTTGGAACGGTTCGCCTTGTACTCCGTGAACTCCTGGGAACGCCAGGTCTTGCGGGACACGTCGAAGGCCACCGCGAAGTGCGTGGGCGCCTCGTCACGGAGCGTGTTGGCCAGCATCGACGCAAAGCCGTAGATCGCGTTCGTCGGCTGGCCGGCCGCGGTCGTGAAGTTCTCCGCGGGCAGCGCGAAGAACGCGCGATAGGCCAGCGAGTGCCCGTCCATGAGCATGAGCCGGGGACGGCCGCCACCGGAGGTCTTGTCGGTCTTCTTCGATGCTGTCTCTGCCACGCACCCGATCCTGCCACGCCGCACTGACAGCCGGGCCCGGCCCCGCGCCCCGCCGCGGCCGGGCAGCGGTGACGGCCTGCCGGAAACGCCCCCGGCACCCGCCCAGCCCTACCGCCGTCCGACCGCCCGGCCCCAAGGACTGTCACCGCCGCATGCGAGGATCGAATGCACAGCACATGGACGCATGGCGAAGGGAGCGCGCGATGGCGACGAAGCCGCCGCAGTCTGATCCGGTACAGGACGCCCCGCAGGTCGACGGACCCCAGCACGCGGCCGCGGGACTGCCGGCCATCCGCCACACACTGCGCATCGCCCAGCAGCAGATGGGCGTCAAGCGCACCGCGCTGACCCTGCTGCGGGTCAACCAGAAGGACGGCTTCGACTGCCCGGGCTGCGCCTGGCCGGAACCGGACCACCGGCACACGGCGGAATTCTGCGAGAACGGCGCCAAAGCGGTCGCCGAGGAGGCCACCCTGCGCCGGGTCACCCCGGAGTTCTTCACCGCGCACCCGGTGGCCGACCTGGCCAACCGCAGCGGCTACTGGCTGGGACAGCAGGGACGCCTCACCCACCCCATGTACCTGCCGGAGGACGGCGAGCACTACGAGCCCGTCTCCTGGGAACGCGCCTTCGACATCATCGCCGACGAGATCGCCGCCCTCTCCTCCCCCGACGAAGCCGTCTTCTACACCTCGGGCCGCACCAGCAACGAAGCCGCCTTCCTCTACCAGCTCTTCGCCCGCGAACTGGGCACGAACAACCTGCCCGACTGCTCGAACATGTGCCACGAGTCGTCCGGGTCGGCCCTGACCGAGACCATCGGCGTCGGCAAGGGCAGCGTCCTGCTCGAAGACCTCTACAAGGCCGACCTGATCATCGTCGCCGGCCAGAACCCCGGCACCAACCACCCGCGGATGCTCTCGGCCCTGGAGAAGGCCAAGGCCAACGGCGCGAAGATCATCAGCGTCAACCCGCTGCCCGAAGCGGGCCTGGAGCGGTTCAAGAACCCGCAGACCGCGCAGGGCATGCTCAAGGGCGCCGCGCTGACCGACCTGTTCCTCCAGATCCGTATCGGCGGCGACCAGGCCCTGTTCCGGCTCCTCAACAAGCTGATCCTGGAAACCGAGGGCGCCGTCGACGACACGTTCGTCCGCGAGCACACCCATGGCTTCGAGGAGTTCACCGAGGCCGCCCGCGCCGCCGACTGGGACGAGACGCTCACGGCTACCGGCCTCACCCGCGCGGAAATCGACCGGGCCCTGGCGATGGTGCTCGCCTCCGAACGCACCATCGTCTGCTGGGCCATGGGCCTCACCCAGCACAAGCACTCCGTACCGACCATCCGCGAGGTGGTCAACCTCCTGCTGCTGCGCGGCAGCATCGGACGTCCCGGCGCGGGCGTGTGCCCGGTGCGCGGCCACTCGAACGTGCAGGGCGACCGCACGATGGGCATCTTCGAACGACCCGCCGCCACCTTCCTCGACGCCCTGGAGAAGGAATTCGGATTCGCCCCGCCACGCGAGCACGGCTACGACGTCGTACGCGCCATCCGCGCCCTGCGCGACGGCGACGCCAAGGTCTTCTTCGCCATGGGCGGCAACTTCGTCTCCGCCACCCCCGACACCCGGGTGACCGAGGCGGCCGTGCGGCGCGCACGGCTGACCGTGCACGTGTCGACGAAACTCAACCGTTCGCACGTGGTCACCGGCGCCCGGGCACTGATCCTGCCCACCCTGGGCCGCACCGAGCGGGACCTTCAGGGCTCCGGCGAGCAGTTCGTGACCGTCGAGGACTCCATGGGCATGGTGCACGCCTCCCGGGGCCGGCTGGAACCGGCCGGCCGGCACCTGCTCTCCGAACCGGCGATCGTGTGCCGGCTGGCACGCCGAGTACTCGGCCCGGACAGCCAGACCCCCTGGGAAGAGTTCGAGAAGGACTACGCGACGATCCGGGACCGCATCGAGCGGGTCATCCCCGGATTCGACGACTTCAACGCGCGCGTGGCCCGCCCCGGCGGCTTCGCACTGCCGCACGCCCCACGCGACGAACGCCGCTTCCCGACCACCACCGGGAAGGCGAACTTCACGGCCGCGCCCATCGAGTACCCGAAACTCCCGCAGGGCCGGCTGCTGCTGCAGACCCTCCGCTCGCACGACCAGTACAACACCACCATCTACGGCCTCGACGACCGCTACCGCGGCATCAGAAACGGACGCCGGGTGGTACTCGTCAACCCCGAGGACGCACGAGAACTGCGGCTCGCCGACGGATCCTACGTCGACCTGGTGAGCGAGTGGCAGGACGGCATCGAGCGGCGGGCCACCGGATTCCGGGTGGTGCACTACCCGACGGCGCGCGGCTGCGCGGCGGCCTACTACCCCGAGACCAACGTCCTGGTGCCGCTCGACGCCACCGCGGACACCAGCAACACCCCAGCCAGCAAGTCCGTCGTGGTGCGTCTGGAACAATCGGCGACCGCCTGAGCGTTTGCTCAGGACAGTCCCAGTGAGCTGACCACGACGAACGGAGCCTGTTCCGATGGGCGAGCAGCAGGACCTGAAGTTCCCGCAGGAGATCATCGACGAGTACGCCGCGCTCGGCATCGACCTGCACGCCCTGTTCTCCGCGGGCCACCTCGGGACGCGGATGGGCGTCCGGCTCACCGAGGCCTCGGCGGAACGGGTCGTCGGGACCATGCCGGTGGAGGGAAACACCCAGCCCTACGGCCTGCTGCACGGAGGCGCGTCCGCCGTGCTCGCGGAGACCCTCGGCTCCGTCGGCGCCATGCTGCACGGCGGCAGCTCGAAGATCGCCGTGGGCGTCGACCTGAACTGCACACACCACCGCGGAGTACGGTCCGGGCTGGTCACCGGGGTGGCGACACCCGTGCACCGGGGGCGCAGCACCGCGACGTACGACATCGTGATCAGCGACGAGGCCGGACGGCGGGTCTGCAGCGCCCGGCTGACCTGCCTGCTGCGCGACGGCAACACGAACGACGCGACCCAGACCCGCACCGCCCAAGGCTGACACCCGCCCACGACTCACCCCGGCCGCCCACCGTCCCTACGGCCTCCCGCCCCGTCCGCCTCGGCTTCGGCATCCGGGGCAGCGGGAGATCCCCGGGCGGGGCGGAGGCACCCGAGCCGGCGGCATCACCGCCGACCGCATCGCCGTCGGCCGGAATGGCGCTGCCACACTCCGGCCGCCGGACCAGCGCCATACGCCGGCCGCCGGGCCCGCCCCCGCACCACCCAACAGGCCCACGCCGCACTCGACGACGACGGGAAGCCGACCACCGGACCATCGGGCGCGAACGGCGAGGGCCCATGATCCACACGGCACCGGGGCGGCCCGTACGGCGGCGGCGCGACCGCAGCACACCGCCGCAGCCGCCGCCCCGGTCACCCGCCCATCGGACGGCATGCCCACAGC
The DNA here is from genome assembly GCF_042871185.1 of Streptomyces sp. NPDC006012. Taxonomy (NCBI): domain Bacteria; kingdom Bacillati; phylum Actinomycetota; class Actinomycetes; order Kitasatosporales; family Streptomycetaceae; genus Streptomyces; species Streptomyces sp. NPDC006012. Next base: position 163,604 of record NZ_JBIAIE010000009.1, on the reverse strand, counting down.
ACTCCCCCAGCCCGCCAACAAGCTTTCTTCACAGGTCAACTGATGGTCCGTCACTGATATTGACCTCAACCAACGGCCGTGGCAGACGAGTTGACGGAGCGTGAACTTCCGCCCCGCGTCGCCCGGTAGTACGTACCGATTCGCGATCATGGACGAGTGGCGACAGCGAGCGGCACCCGTCCACACGGCGCGGGACACGACCCGCCCGCCGCCACCCCGCCGGCACCGACTCCCATCGCGACCGTCAAGTCATATGCCGGACTTTCACCGCCCATATCACCCCAGTCGCCTTTCCGGACAAAAGCGGGCCCTCACCGTAAGATCCAGACAACCATGCATGTGACGGCATGTAAGGGAATACGGAAAAATTCCGAAAGACGTCCGATCAGCTTTCACAGAAGTAACTCTGCGTAATAAGCGCGCAATACGAGCAGACGGTTTCCCCGGGGGCCGCAATACACACAACACCCCACAGAAACCGCTCCAGCCCCCCAGAACAAGCACACCATGTAATGACCAAAAAGCCCGAGACACCTGAACCGATCACGGCCGGTCCTGCAGGTTCTCGCGATGCGGACGGGGCGAATCGGCCTTAATTCATGCGTTCCCCCCACCGAGTACCGCTCTGCATTACCTCGTGTCATAACAAGAGCGTCACAGCATTGGCCATACCCTCTCCCCATTCCACACACCCGGCCTAGAGTCACGGCCAGTCACCGCGCCGTCAGATCGCTTTTTGGCCCAGCGCGCGACACCGACCGTTTCCAGGGGGATGCGGTCGTGACAGCGAAAGGAATGATCGTGCGTCAACGTTCGCTCATCGCCATCACCGCCGCCCTGGCAGCGGGAGCACTCACACTCACCGCCTGCGGCTCGCGCGACAGCGGCGACAACGGCTCGGACTCCAGCAGCGGCGGCACCACCGTTGTGATCGGCGTCGACGCCCCGCTGACCGGCCAGAACTCCGCCACCGGCCTCGGCCTCCAGTACGGCGCCCAGATCGCCGCCGACGACGCCAACAAGAACAAGACCGTCCCCGGCGTCACCTTCAAGGTCAAGGCCCTGGACGACAAGGCACTGCCCGCCACCGGCCAGCAGAACGCCACCCAACTCGTCGCAGACGACACCGTCCTCGGCGTCGTCGGCCCCCTCAACTCCGGTGTCGCGACGCAGATGCAGCAGGTCTTCGCCACCGCCAACCTGGTCCAGATCTCCCCCGCCAACACCGCCCCCGAACTCACCCAGGGCAAGAACTGGCAGACCAAGAAGACCCGCCCCTACAAGACCTACTTCCGCACCGCCACCACCGACGAACTCCAGGGCGGATTCGCCGCCGACTACGCCGCCAACGGCCTCAAGAAGAAGAAGGCCTACGTCGTCGACGACAAGCAGACCTACGGCGCCGGCCTCGCCAAGATCTTCAAGGAACAGTTCGCCAAGCAGGGCGGCAAGGTCATCGGCACCGACCACGTCAACGTCGGCGACCGCGACTTCTCCACCCTCGTCACCAAGATCAAGAACTCGGGCGCCGACATCCTCTACTACGGCGGCCAATACGACGAGTCCCAGATCCTCACCAAGCAACTCAAGGACGCCGGCGCCAACATCCCGCTGTTCGGCGGCGACGGAATGTTCACCCCCACCTACATCAAAACCGCAGGCAAAGCCGCCGAAGGCGACCTCGTCACCTCCATCGGCGTCCCCGTCGACACCCTGCCCGCCGCCAAGACATTCGTCGACACCTACAAGGCCAAGAAGTACCCCGGCGACTACGGCACCTACGGCGCCTACTCCTACGACGCCGCCACCGCCATCATCAAAGCCGTCGGCCAAGTCGTGAAGGACGGCAAAGTCCCCTCCGACGCCCGCACCCAGGTCGTCGACGCCGTCCAGAAAACCAGCTTCGACGGCCTCTCCGGAAAAATCTCCTTCGACGAATACGGCGACACCACCAACAAGCAGCTGACCGTCTACCAGGTCACCAACGGCGAGTGGAAGTCCGTCAAGAGCGGCACCTTCGAACCCAAGAACTGACCTGAGCACCACACCGCACCACCCAGGGCCGCGCGGCACAGACCACCGTCACCGCGCGGCCCCCCTGTCTACCCACAAACACTCCCACCACATGGAGGCCATGCGGTGAACACACTGCCGCAGCAGCTGGCCAACGGGCTGTTCCTCGGCTCGATGTACGGCCTGATCGCCATCGGCTACACAATGGTGTACGGGATCGTCCAGCTCATCAACTTCGCCCACGGCGAGATCTTCATGACCGGAGGCTTCGGCGCACTCACGGTCTACCTCGCCCTTCCGGACGGCATATCCATGTGGATTGCCCTACCCGCAATGCTCCTCGGCGGCGCACTCATCGCCGTCCTCATCGCCGTCGGTGCCGAACGCTTCGCCTACCGACCCCTCCGAGGCGCACCACGCCTCGCACCCCTCATCACCGCCATCGGCCTCTCACTCGCCCTCCAACAACTCGTCTTCAACCTCTACCCCGACGCCAAAACCGCCCGAGTCTTCCCCCAACTCCCCTTCGGGCCCTACCACCTCGGCTCCATGACCATCCAAAGCGGCGACATCTTCCTCATCATCGCCGCCCCCCTCTGCATGGCCATCCTCGCCTTCTTCGTCCGCCTCTCCCGCACCGGACGCGCCATGCAAGCCACCGCCCAAGACCCTGACACCGCCCAACTCATGGGCATCGACACCAACCGCATCATCGTCGTCGCCTTCGCCATCGGCGGCCTCTTCGCAGCCGTCGCCGGCCTCTCCTACGGCCTCAAATACGGCTCCGTCGCCTACGACATGGGCTTCATCGCCGGACTCAAAGCCTTCACCGCCGCCGTCCTCGGCGGCATCGGCAACATCTACGGCGCCATGCTCGGCGGCCTCGTCCTCGGCCTCGCCGAAGCCATGGCCACCGCCTACATCGCCGACATCCCCGGCATGCAACAACTCGGCGGACAAGGCTGGGCCGCCGTATGGGCCTTCGTCCTCCTCATCCTCGTCCTCCTGTTCAGACCACAAGGCCTACTCGGCGAACGCGTCACGGACAGGGCGTGACCACCATGACCAACACCACACACACCACCACCCGCGGCCCCATCCCACTCCCCCAGGCCGCCGCCCGCCTCCTCATCACCATCGGCGCCCTCGGCACCATCGCCAGCACCTTCCTCAGCTGGACCTGGACCTCCCAATTCCCCGGCGACCTCACCGTCTACGGCTACCCAGCCGGACTCCAGATCATCGCCCTCACCGCCGGCGCACTCACCCTCCTCCACGCCCTCACCCTCTGGAACACCCCAGGACTCCACTGGCTCAACCCCGGCAAAAACACCACCCCTCTCCTCCTCACCGCCCTCTCCGCCTTCACCGTCTGCTGGTTCACCGCCATCGCCATCGCAGTCGACCTCGGCGGCCTCGTCAACCTCGAACCCGGCGCCTACACCGCCCTCATCACCTCCGCCCTCCCCATCATCGGCGCCCTCGCCCTCCCCGCCCCCGGAACCGGCATCCGCGCCTACCTCACCAAACCCGACCACCCCCGCCCCAAAACCACCAACCCCCTCACCGAACGCGCCATCATCACCGCCGCCACCGCACTAGCCCTCACCGTCTTCACCTACGGCATCGGCATCGACAACGACGCCAGCGAAACCTTCATCGGCTACCTCCTCGCCGTCGTCTTCGCCGCCTGGGGACTCGTACACGCCGGCCTCCTCGACCGCTACGCCACCCTCTCCGCCCACCACAAAGGCTTCGCAGCAACCCTCGCCTTCATCGCCGCCGCCATCTTCCCCTTCACCCAGAACGACGACCACAACGCCAACATCGGCGTCAACATCCTCATCTTCGCCACCGTCGCCCTCGGCCTGAACATCGTCGTCGGCCTCACCGGCCTCCTCGACCTCGGCTACGTCGCCTTCCTCGGCGTCGGCGCCTACGCAGCCGCCCTCGTCTCCGGCTCCGAATACTCCCGATTCTCCGGCGTCCACTTCCCCTTCTGGGCCGCCGCCCTCACCGGCATGGCCGCCTCCCTCGTCTTCGGCGTCCTCATCGGAGCACCCACCCTCCGACTCCGCGGCGACTACCTCGCCATCGTCACCCTCGGCTTCGGAGAAATCTTCCGCATCGCCGTCAACAACCTCGACGGAGACTCCGGACCCGACATCACCCGCGGCCCCAACGGCATCACCCAGATCCCCGACCTCAACATCTTCGGATTCAACCTCGGCGAACCCCACGACCTCGGCGGATTCACCCTCGGCCGATTCGCCAACTACCTCTTCCTCATGCTCGTCGTCACGGCCATCGTCGTCATCGTCTTCACCCGCGCCGCCGACTCCCGCATCGGCCGCTCCTGGATCGCCATCCGCGAAGACGAAACCGCCGCCACCGCCATGGGCATCAACGGATTCCGCGTCAAACTCATCGCCTTCGCCCTCGGCGCCTCCCTCGCAGGACTCGCCGGCACCGTCATGGCCCACGTCAACTACAGCGTCAACCCACAGCCCTACCAATTCGCCGGCGCCGCCCCGCCCAACTCCGCCTTCCTCCTCGCCGCCGTCGTCCTCGGCGGCATGGGCACCGTCAGCGGCCCACTCCTCGGCGCCAGCGTCCTCTACCTCGTCCCCGAAAAACTCCAATTCCTCCAGAACTACGAACTCCTCGCCTTCGGCATCGCACTCATCCTCCTCATGCGATTCCGCCCCGAAGGCATCATCGCCAACCGCCGCCGCCAACTGGAATTCCACGAGACCGGCCAACTCGACGTACCAGCACAAACCACACTCGCCGACGAACCGGCCGTCAACAAGGCGGGGGCATGACCACCACCATGACCACACCAGTCCTCCAAGCCCACGACGTCACCATGCGCTTCGGCGGCCTCACCGCCGTACGCTCCGTGGACTTCACCGTCAACAGCGGCGAAATCGTCGGCCTCATCGGACCCAACGGCGCCGGCAAAACCACCTTCTTCAACTGCCTCACCGGCCTCTACATCCCCACCGAAGGCACCGTCACCTACAAAGGCACCGTCCTCCCACCCAAACCCCACCTCGTCACCCAAGCAGGCATCGCCCGCACCTTCCAAAACATCCGCCTCTTCGCCAACATGACCGTCCTCGAAAACGTCCTCGTCGGACGCCACACACGCACCAAAGAAGGACTCTGGTCAGCACTCCTACGCGGCCCCGGCTTCAAAAAAGCCGAAAAAGCAAGCGAAGAACGCGCCACCGAACTCCTCGAATTCATCGGCCTCGCCCACAAACGAGACCACCTCGCCCGCAACCTCCCCTACGGCGAACAACGCAAACTCGAAATCGCACGAGCACTCGCCTCCGAACCCGGACTACTACTCCTCGACGAACCCACCGCGGGCATGAACCCCCAAGAAACCCGCACCACCGAGGAACTCGTCTTCGCCATCCGCGACCAAGGCATCGCCGTCCTCGTCATCGAGCACGACATGCGCTTCATCTTCAACCTCTGCGACCGCGTAGCCGTCCTCGTACAAGGCCAAAAACTCATCGAAGGCACCTCCGACGTCGTCCAGGCAGACGAACGCGTCATCGCCGCCTACCTCGGCGAACCCTTCGAAGGCGAACCCGGACAAGCCGAAGCCGCGGACAACAACACCGCCGCAGACAGCAACACCGGCACCACCAAGGGAGAAGCCCAGTGACCGCACTACTAGAGGTCCAAGACCTCAGGGTCGCCTACGGCAAAATCGAAGCCGTCAAGGGCATCTCATTCACCGTCGAAGCCGGCCAAGTCGTCACCCTCATCGGCACCAACGGCGCCGGAAAAACAACCACCCTACGCACCCTCTCCGGACTCCTCAAACCCACCTCCGGAAAAATCCACTTCGACGGCCAACCACTCACCGGCACCCCCGCCCACAAAATCGTCGCACTCGGCCTCGCCCACTCCCCCGAAGGCCGACACATCTTCCCCCGCCTCACCATCACCGAAAACCTCCAACTCGGCGCCTTCCTCCGCAAAGACAAAGAAGGCATCGAAAAAGACATCCAACGCGCCTACGACCTCTTCCCCATCCTCGGCGAACGCCGCAAACAACCCGCAGGCACCCTCTCAGGCGGCGAACAACAAATGCTCGCCATGGGCCGCGCACTCATGTCACGACCCAAACTCCTCATGCTCGACGAACCCTCCATGGGCCTCTCACCGATCATGATGCAAAAAATCATGGCCACCATCGCCGAACTCAAAACCCAAGGCACCACCATCCTGCTCGTCGAACAAAACGCACAAGCAGCACTCTCCCTCGCCGACCAAGGCTACGTCATGGAAGTCGGCACCATCGCCCTCTCCGGAACCGGCCAGGACCTCCTCCACGACGAATCCGTCCGCAAGGCATACCTCGGCGAAGACTAAAACCCTCACACACACCAAAACAAAAAAGGCCCGCGCCCCAAACCCAGGGCGCGGGCCTCACCACAATCAGCAAAAATCAATCCCGACCCGGCTTCGACTTCTTCTCGGCGCTATCCGCAATAACAGCCTCAGCAACCTGCTGCATCGACAAACGCCGATCCATCGACGTCTTCTGAATCCACCGAAAAGCAGCCGGCTCCGTCAACCCGTACTCCGTCTGAAGAATCGACTTCGCCCGATCCACAAGCTTCCGCGTCTCCAACCGCTGAGTAAGATCCGCAACCTCCCGCTCCAACTGACGCAACTCAGTGAAACGAGACACCGCCATCTCGATCGCCGGCACCACATCACTCTTGCTGAACGGCTTCACCAGATACGCCATCGCACCCGCATCACGAGCACGCTCCACCAGATCCCGCTGCGAGAACGCAGTCAGCATCAACACCGGAGCGATCGACTCCTCGGCAATCCGCTCCGCCGCCGAGATGCCATCGAGCTTCGGCATCTTCACATCCAGGATCACCAGATCAGGCCGGTGCTCACGAGCCAGCTCCACGGCCTGCTCCCCGTCGCCGGCCTCACCGACGACGCTGTACCCCTCCTCCTCCAGCATCTCTTTCAGATCGAGCCGGATCAGGGCCTCGTCCTCGGCGATGACGACACGGGTCGTCAGCGGCGGCACGTGCGACTTGTCCTCGTCGGGCACGTCTACGGGCTGGGGCGACTCGGCGGCGGTCACGGGGGCTCCTCGTTCAGGGCAGGGTACTGCTGACAAGAGCCTACCTAGCTGCGGTAAGGTAGGGGCACGGCGGGTGACCGCCGACCTTTGTTTTGCAGGAGGCCCCGGTAGCCCAGCGGTAGAGGCCCGGTGCTCAAACCACCGCCAGCGTGGGTTCGAATCCCACCCGGGGCACTTTCCTTCGATTCCAAGGTCACACTATAAGCGGATGTCCACGTTCTCGTGAACATCCGTTTTTTGTTGCGTGTCGCCACGATCAGGACCCCAGAGTGGCTGCATGGAACAGCACAGCCCTTCGATTCGGGCTCACGCGGTCGCTCTCCTTCGCCAAGGGGTCCCGAACCGTACAGTCGCCGAGCAGCTCAACATCCCACGCGGCACCATCGGCTGGTGGCGGAGCGAGGATCGGCGGACCCGCGGTGAAAAATACGTGAGGCCGACCGACTGCCCCCGCTGCACGACCCACGACTTCGACGAGGCCGCCTACGCCTACCTGCTGGGCCTCTACCTCGGCGACGGTCACATCATCTCGAAGCGCAAGCAGCACCACCTGTCCATCTTCTGCAATGCGACGCAGACAGGGCTGATCTCCGCCGCTGAACAGGCAATGCACCGGGTGATGCCACTACCCAGCGTCAGTCAGCGCCACACACAAGGCTGCGTTGAGGTGAAGTCCTATACAGAGCACTGGATCTGCATGTTCCCCCAACACGGCCCCGGCAAGAAACACGAGCGCCGGATCGCGCTGGAGCCCTGGCAGCAGGAGATCGTCGACACCCACCCCTGGGCGTTCGTCCGCGGCCTGATTCATTCGGACGGCTGCCGTATCACCAACTGGACCACCCGTACGGTCGGCGGCGAGCGCAAGCGCTACGAATACCCGCGATACTTCTTCACCAACAAGTCGGATGACATCCGGAAACTCTTCACTGACACGCTCGACGCGGTCGGGGTCGGATGGACCACCCTCGCTCGTGGCAGCGACCCGTTCAACATCTCCGTCGCCCGGAGGGCCTCCGTGGCCTTGATGGACGTTCATGTCGGGCCGAAGTACTGATGGTGTCGTCCGCTGTTATCGGGGGCTGTCGTCCTCGCCGATGCGGTGTACGCGGACCATGTTCGTGGTGCCGGAGACTCCGGGCGGTGAGCCTGCGGTGATCACTACGACGTCGCCCGGTTGGCAGCGGCCGTATTGGAGGAGCAGTTCGTCCACCTGGTCGACCATGGCGTCGGTGGAGTCCACGTGGGGGACGAGGAATGTTTCTGCGCCCCAGGTGAGGCTGAGCTGGGAGCGGGTGGCGGGGTCGGGGGTGAAGGCGAGGAGGGGGATCGGGGAGCGGTAGCGGGAGAGCCGGCGGGCGGTGTCTCCGGATTGGGTGAAGGCGACGAGGTGTGTGGCGCCGAGGAAGTCGCCCATTTCGGCGGCGGCGCGGGCGATGGCGCCGCCTTGGGTGCGGGGTTTGTTGTGGTCGGTGAGTGGGGGGAGGCCTTTGGCGAGGAGGTTTTCTTCGGCGGCTTCGACGATGCGGGCCATGGTGCGGACGGTTTGGGTGGGGTGTTTGCCGACGCTGGTTTCGCCGGAGAGCATGACGGCGTCGGTGCCGTCGATGATGGCGTTGGCGACGTCGCTGGCTTCGGCGCGGGTGGGTCGGGAGTTTTCGATCATGGAGTCGAGCATTTGGGTGGCGACGATGACCGGTTTGGCGTTGCGTTTGGCGAGTTTGATGGCGCGTTTTTGGACGAGTGGTACTTGTTCGAGGGGCATTTCGACGCCGAGGTCGCCGCGGGCAACCATGATGCCGTCGAAGGCGGCGACGATGTCGTCGATGTTGTCGACGGCTTGTGGTTTTTCGATTTTGGCGATGACGGGGAGGTGGCGGCCTTCTTCGTTCATGATGCGGTGGACGTCTTCGATGTCTTTGCCGCTGCGGACGAAGGAGAGGGCGATGGCGTCGAAGCCGGTGCGGAGGGCCCAGCGGAGGTCGGCTTCGTCTTTGTCGGAGAGGGCGGGGACGGAGACGGCGACGCCGGGGAGGTTGATGCCTTTGTGGTCGGAGATCATGCCGCCTTCGACCACGGTGGTGTGGACGCGGGGGCCGTCGACGGTGGTGACTTGGAGGCAGACTTTGCCGTCGTCGATGAGGATGCGTTCACCGGGTGTGACGTCGGTGGTGAGGCTGGTGTGGGTGGTTCCGCACTGGTTGCGGTCGCCTTTGGCGTCGGGTTCGACGGTGATGGTGAAGGTGTCTCCGCGTTCGAGGAGTACGGGTCCTTCGGTGAAGTGGCCGAGGCGGATCTTCGGGCCTTGAAGGTCGGCGAGGAGGCCGATGTTGCGGCCGGTTTCGTCTGCGGCTTTTCGTACGTGCTGGTATCGCTGCTCGTGCTCGGCGTGGTCGCCGTGGCTGAGGTTGAGGCGGGCGACGTCCATTCCGGCGTCGACCAGGGCTTTGATCTGGTCGTATGTGTCGGTGGCGGGGCCCAGTGTGCAGACGATCTTTGCTCGGCGCATGCATCGAGCGTAGGGCTTACCGGCGGGTAGGGAATTGGCCGTATGTGTCTACTCAACAACCTTTGGGTAAAGGTTTGTTGACAAGTGTTGAATTGTGCGACTGGGTGCTCCGATGAGCGTACGGGGTGTCCGGCGGGGTGGCGGGCCGGTTACCGAGGGCCGTGGGGGTTGCACGAACGGTTACTGACTGTCACCATGGAGGGGCGGGTGCGTGCTGCTCGGGGTGGGGGTCAGAGCTGTGGGGGTGCCATGGTGAAGCGTGCGTCGATCTGTGCGTAGACGTGTTGGCGCTGGGGTTCGAGGTCGAGTGGTGGGGGTGGGGTGTCGGGTGCCGCGGCTGCGAAGGCGATGGTACGGCTGCGGAGGCCGCCGGTGCGGGGGTGGGGTTCGGTTGTCTCGGTGCCGGTGTCGGCGAGGTCGATGAGTGCGGTGAGTGTGGTGCCGAGTGCTTCGGCGTATTCGCGGGCTCGTTGGACGGCTTCGTGCACGGCTTGTTGGCGGGCTTGTCGGTGTACTGGGGAGTTGGGACGCAGGGCCCACCAGGGGCCGTCGACGCGGGTGTGTTCCAAGTCGGCGAGGCGGGTGATGAGTTCGCCGAGTGTGGGGAAGTCGGTGAGTTCGGCGGTGATATGGACGGTGCCGTGGTAGGTGCGTACGCGTTCGCCGCGGCTGTGGGGGGAGGGTTCGGGGGTGATGGTGAGGAAGCCGGTTTCGAGGTGTTCGACGGTGTCGCCGTAGCTTTTGATGAGGTCGAGGGTGGTGGTGTTGCGGTGGGTGAGGTCGTCGAGGGTGGTGCGTCGGTCGCGTCCGCGGCTGGTGACGGTGACGGAGATGCGGGCGATCTCGGGGTTGGCTTCGAGGTGTGCTTCGCCGCGGACGGTGATGCGGGGTTGTTCGGGTGAGGGGCTGGTCATACGTCCCACTCTGGCATGTCCTTGGTGGGTCGGGATGTCGGTTTCGGTCGCGGGGTCGTGGGTGTTGTCGGCGGTCGGGGCGCGGTTCGTGGAGTGGGTGCGGGGGCGTGCTGACCCCGAAGGACTTTGTTTCGGTGGGCTGGGGGTTGGCCGGGGTGGGTGTGCGGGTGTTCTGGGTCTGTCGTTCGGGTCCGGGTGGCTGGGTGGGGTCGGTCAGGTCCGGTTGTCGATGAGGGGGGGATTTTTGTCTGTCGGGTGGCGGGTGGGTGCTGGGGTGGTTCGAGGCCGAAGGTGGTGAAGGCTGTCCGGGTGGGCAGTTGGTAGGTGTTTTTGCGGGTCAGTGAGTTGAGGATGGTGGCGCTGCGCCAGGCGGCCAGGCCGAGGTCGGGTGTGCCGACGCCGTGGGTGTGGCGTTCTGCGTTCTGGACGTATGCCGTTCCGGTGACGGATGGGTCGAGGACGAGTCGGAAGGCTTCGTCGATGCGGGGGCGGCCGGCGCTGTCGCGGCGGATGTAGGGGGCGAGTCCGGCGAGGATGCGGTCCAGTGGGCGTTCGCGGTAGCCGGTGGCGAGGACGACGGCGTCGGTGGTGAGTCGGGTGCGGGTGTTTTGTTGGATGTGTTCGAGGTGGAGTTCGACTTGGGTGGTGGCGAGGCGGCCGGCGGTGCGGACGCGGACTCCGGGGGTGAGGATGGCGTCGGGCCAGTTGCCGTGGAGGGTGCGGCGGTACAGCTCGTCGTGGATGGCGGCGATGGTGTCGGTGTCGATGCCTTTGTGGAGTTGCCATTGGGTGGCGACGAGTCGGTCGCGGACGGGTTCGGGCAGGTGGTGGAAGTAGCGGCTGTAGTCGGGTGTGAAGTGTTCGAGGCCGAGTTTGCTGTATTCCATGGGGGCGAAGGCTTCGGTGCGGCCGAGCCAGTGGAGTCGTTCGCGGCCGGTGGGGCGGTGGCGGAGCAGGTCGAGGAAGATTTCGGCGCCGGATTGTCCGGAGCCGACGACGGTGACGTGTTTGGCGGTGAGGAGGGTGTCGCGGTGGTGGAGGTAGTCGGCGGCGTGCAGGACGGGGACGCCGGGTGCGTCGACGAGGGGTTTGAGTGGGTCGGGTACGTGGGGGGCGGTGCCGACGGCGAGGACGATGTTCTTGGTGTGGGTGCGGCCGAGGGATTCGGCTCCGCCGTCGGTGTCGAGGCGGGTGTAGTCGACTTCGAAGGTGTCGCGGGTGGGGTTCCAGCGGATGGCGTCGACGTGGTGGGAGAAGTGGAGTCCGGGGAGGTTGTCGGCGACCCAGCGGCAGTAGGCGTCGTATTCGGTGCGGTGGGAGTGGAAGCGTTCGGCGAAGTAGAAGGGGAAGAGTCGGTCCCGGTTTCTGAGGTAGTTGAGGAAGCTCCAGTGGCTGGTGGGGTCGGCGAGGGTGACGAGGTCGGCGAGGAAGGGGACTTGGATGGTGGCGCCGTCGATGAGGAGTCCGGGGTGCCAGTCGAAGTGGGGGCGTTGTTCGTAGAAGACGGTGTCGAGTTCGGGTAGTGGGTGGGCGAGGGCGGCGAGGGAGAGGTTGAAGGGGCCGATGCCGATGCCGACGAGGTCGCGGGGGGCTTCGGTGGTGTCGTGCGGGGGGCTGGTCATCCGGGGGTGGTTCCTTCCACGAGTGTGAGGAGGTGGGCGAGTTCGTCGGGGTGGGTGTGGGGGTTGAGGAGGGTGGCTTTGAGCCAGAGGCGGTTGTCGAGGTGGGCTCGGCCGAGGACGGCGCGTCCTTGGTGGAGGAGGTGGCGTCGGATGTGGGCGACGGTGGTGTCGGTGGTGTTGGTGGGGCGGAAGAGGACGGTGCTGATGGTGGGGTGGTCGTGGAGTTCGAAGCCGGGGTGGTCGTGGAGGAGGGCGGCGAGGGCGCGGGCGTGGGCGCAGACCTGGTCGATCAGGGTGGCGAGTCCGGTGCGGCCGAGGGTTTTGAGGGTGACGGCGATCTTGAGGATGTCGGGTCGGCGGGTGGTGCGCAGGGAGCGGTGGAGGAGGTCGGGGAGGCCGGCTTCGGTGTCGTCGTCGGCGTTGAGGTAGTCGGTGTGGTGGTGGAGTGTGGTGAGGTCGTGGGGGTGGGCGAGGGCGAGGAGGCCGGCGGCGACTGGTTGCCAGCCGAGTTTGTGCAGGTCGAGGGTGACGGTGTGGGCGGTTTCGAGGCCGGTGAGTTTGTGGCGGTGGTGTTCGCTGAAGACGAGGGGGCCGCCGTAGGCGGCGTCGATGTGCAGGCGGGTGCCGTGGGTGGTGCAGAGGCGGGCGATTTCGGGGAGTGGGTCGATGAGGCCGGCGTCGGTGGTGCCTGCGGTGGCGGCGACCAGGAGGGGGTGTGGGTGGTGGGTGAGGGCGTGGTGGAGGGCGGTGGGGTCGAGGGTGCCGTTGGGGGTGGGGATGATGACGGGGTCGGGGAGGCCGAGGAGCCAGGCGGCGCGGGGCAGTGAGTGGTGGGCGTTGGTTCCGCAGATGAGTCGTACGTTTTTGCCTTGGGTTTCGCGGGCGAGGAGTACGGCGAGTTGGTTGGATTCGGTGCCGCCGGTGGTGACGAGGGCGTCGGTGAGGCCGATTTCGTGGGCGAGTTTGCGGCTGACGATGGTTTCCAGGGTGGAGGCGGCGGGGGCTTGGTCCCAGGAGTCGAGGGAGGGGTTGAGGGCGCTGGCGGCGAGGTCGGCGGCGGTGGCGACGGTGAGTGGTGGGCAGTGCAGGTGGGCTGCGCACAGTGGGTGGGCGGGGTCGGTGGAGTCTTTGGCGAGGGCGTGTACGAGGGTGTGCAGGGCGTTGGGATCGCCTTTGTCGGGCAGTACGTCGCCGATGGCGGCGGTGATCCGGGCGGTGACGGCGTCGGGTCCGCCGGCGGGCAGTGGTCCGCCGCGTGCGCGTCCGCCGTTGCGCAGGGCGTCGAGCACGGTGTTCAGCAGGGGCTGCAGGGCGTCGGGGCCGTCGGGTGATGAGGCGAAGGGGGGCGTGGTCATGCGCGCGCTCCTCCGGGGTGGGGGGAAGGGGAAGATCGGTGGGGGCGGTTCCAGCTTGTACGTGATGGGGTCGACGCGCCCGGGATGAACGGTGATCGGACCCGAAAGTGGGTACTTGCGTACGGGGAAAACGTGTTGGGTACCGGGGTGGTGGGGGTGTGGCGGTGGGCGGCTGGTTGACGCGTTGTGGGTTGTGGTGTGTGGTGGGCGGCTGTGCTTCCGAGCCGGATCTGTGGGGGGCGTGGTTTTCGGTGGGTCGCCGTCGGATTCAGGTGAGTTGAGCGGGTCCTGCGGGCGTGTGGGCGGGGGTGGTCAGGGCCCGGGGAACGGCCAGTGGCTTGGGAAGCGGCCGGGGGCTTGGGGAGCGGCAAGGCTCGATGCGGGGCACGGGGCACGGAGGCCGGGGGCTGGGCGTCGCGGCCTGGGGCGGAGCGCGGGGGCCTGGTAAACGGCAATAGCCCGAGGCCGGGTGCGAAGGCTTGGAGCCGGTCGCGATAGCCCGGGAAACGGCGATAACCCGCGGCAGGACTCGAAGGGCCGAGGGAGAGCGCGGAGGCCAGAAGCCGGGCGCGGAGGCCAGAAGCCGGGCGCGATAGCACGGGTAGCGGCGGTGGCCCGGGGCCGGGGTGGTCACGCCCCGGAATTCAGTCAGGGCTCCGGAATTCAGTCGGGGCTCCGGGAAGCGGCCGGGGTCCAGGAGCAGCCGAGGTCCAAGAGGCGGCCAGGGTCCAGGAGGCGGCCGGGGCTTGTTGCGGGGGCCGGGAGGGGGTTCCCGGCCCCGGGGGCTGTGGGGTTATGCCTGGCGTGCTCGCAGGGCGCGGGCCAGGTCGTCGAGTTCGTCGGTGAGCCTGCGGCGCAGGGCGGCGACGGGTTCGGCGTCGCGCAGGCAGGTCTCGCCGAGGGCGAGGTTCTCGGCGTCGACGGCGTGTGCCGGGAAGGCCCAGCGGCCTGCGGCGGCGGCGATCGCGGGGCCGCGGCGGGCGGCGAGGGCGACGGCGTCGGGGTAGTAGCGGGGCACGTATTGCCGTAGCAGGTCGGCTTGTTCGGGTTGCCAGAAGCCTTTGGCGGTGGCGGTGAAGAGGTAGTTGGACAGGTCGGTGGTTTCGTCGGTGGTGAACATCGCGGCCCAGGCCGTGCGTTTGGCTTCGGGGTCGGGCAGGGCGGCGCGGCAGTGGGCGGCGCCTTCTTGGCCGGTGGCGCTCGGGTCGCGGTCCAGTTCGGCGGCGATGGCCCTCTCGTCGGTGGCGCCGAGGACGGCGAGCCGGGCGAGGATGCGCCAGCGTAGTTCGGGGTCGAGTTCGGGTCCGCCGGGCACGGTGTCGTCGGTGAGCCAGGCGGTGATGGTGTCGGGGTGGGCGGCGGCGTCGATGAAGTGGCGTACGGCGACGAGTCGCAGGCCGGGGTTGTCGCCGTCTTCGGTGCGGCGGATGAGGTCGCGGCAGAGGGCGGACAGGGTACTGAGGGCGGCTGGGCGTTGTTCGGGGGTGAGGTAGCGGTCGGCGATGTGGGTGGAGGCGAATGCGAGGACGCCTTGGACTATGGCGAGGTCGGTTTCGTGCGGGAGGTGGGTGCGGGCGGTGTCGAGGTAGGCGGTGGGTGGGAGTTGGCTGTCGCGGACGGCGTCTCGCAGGGCGTTCCAGACGACGGCGCGGGTGAGGGGGTCGGGGAGGCCGGACAGGTTGGTGCGGATGGCTTGGAAGGAGTCGGTGTCGAACCGGATTTTGGCGTAGGTGAGGTCGCCGTCGTTGAGGAGGAGCAGTGCGGGGCGTTTGCCGAGGGGGTGGGGTTCGGTCTGTGGGATGTCGAGGTCGTATCGGTCGCGCAGGGTGAGGTGGTGTGCTTCGTCGGTGGTGTCCTGGTCGTAGAGGCTGACGGCGATGCGGTGGGGGCGGCTGCCGGTGTGGTCGACCTGGACGGTGTGGGTTCCCGGGGTTCCGGGTTCGATGATCGGGGTGAGGGTGTCGACTCCGGTGGTGCGCAGCCAGGCGTCGGCCCAGGCGGGTACGTCGCGTTCGGTGGCGCAGGCGAGGGAGTCGATGAAGTCGGCGAGGGTGGCGTTGGCGAATTTGTGGCGGGTGAAGTGGGTGTTGATGCCGGCGAGGAAGTCTTTTTCGCCCAGCCAGGTGACGAGTTGGCGGAGTGCGGAGGCGCCCTTGGCGTAGGAGATGCCGTCGAAGTTGAGGAGTGCGGAGGCGGTGTCGTGGACGTTTTCGGGGGCGACGGGGTGGGTGGAGGGGCGTTGGTCGGCGTCGTAGCCCCAGGCTTTGCGGGCGACGCCGAAGTCGACCCAGGTGTCGGTGAAGCGGGTGGCTTCGGCGGTGGTCTGGTAGCCCATGTATTCGGCGAAGGACTCGTTGAGCCAGATGTCGTCCCACCAGGTGAGGGTGACGAGGTCGCCGAACCACATGTGGGCCATTTCGTGGGCGATGACGACGGCGCGGGTCTGTCGTTCGGTGTCGGTGACGGCGGAGCGGAAGACGTATTCGTCGCGGAAGGTGACGAGGCCGGGGTTTTCCATGGCGCCGGCGTTGAATTCGGGGACGAATGCCTGGTCGTAGGAGTCGAAGGGGTAGGGCTCGGTGAATTTTTCGTGGTAGCGGTCGAAGCAGGCGCGGGTGATGTCGAGGATTTCGTCGGCGTCGGTGTCGAGGTGGGGGGCGAGGGAGCGGCGGCAGTGGAGGGCGAAGGGCAGGCCGCGGTGTTCGGTGCGTACGGAGTGCCAGGGTCCGGCGGCGATGGCGACGAGGTAGGTGGAGATGAGGGGGGTGGGGGCGGCTTTCCAGTGGCCGTTGCCGAGGTGTTCGGTGATTCCGTTGGCGAGGACGGTCCAGTTCTGGGGGGCGGTGACGGTCAGTTCGAAGACGGCTTTGAGGTCGGGTTGGTCGAAGGCGGCGAAGACGCGTTGGACGTCGTCCATGAACATCTGGGTGTAGACGTAGGTCTCGCCGTCGCTGGGGTCGGTGAAGCGGTGCATGCCCTCGCCGGTGCGGGAGTAGCGCATTCGGGCGTCGACGTGGAGTTCGTGTTCGCCGGGGGCAAGGTTTTTCAGGGGTAGCCGGTGCTGGTGGAGTGTGTCGGGGTCGAGGGGGTGTCCGTCCAGGGTCGCGGAGCGCAGTTCGGCGGGTTTGATCTCGACGAACGTGTCGGTGTTCGTGGCGTCGGCGCGTACGGAGAACCTGATCGTGGTGTGGGAGTCGAAGGTGTCGTCGCCGGTGGTCAGGTCGAGCTGGATGGTGTAGCGGTGGACGTCGAGGAGTTGTGCTCGGCTCTGCGCTTCGTCGCGCGTCAGTACGGACATGCAGGCCATGCTGCCTGATTCGGCCGACAGCGGACAGCGGTGAGGTGGTATGTACTGTGTGTACGTTTCTGGTGGGTGTGGGTGTGGGGGGTGTGGCCGCCCCGGCGGCCGGGTGCCGGGGCGGTGTGGTGGTGCGCTGCGGTGGTGCGTGGTCGGGCGCCGGGTGCCGTGGCCGGCGGGTTGCGTCGACAACGGTGATGTGGGGGTTTGACGTGGGGTTGCGGGGTGTCGACGGGTGGTGAGCGGGGTGGGGTCAGGCCCGTTCGGCGGTGTGGTCGTTGGCGGTGTCCTCGGCGATGCTTTCGTGGTGTCTGATCACTTCGGCGATGATGAAGGTCAGGAATTTCTCGGCGAAGGCCGGGTCCAGTTTGGCGTCCTCGGCGAGGCTGCGCAGCCGGGTGATCTGGCGGGCTTCGCGGGCGGGGTCGGCAGGTGGCAGCTGGTGGATGGCCTTGAGGTGGCCGACCTGCTGGGTGCATTTGAAGCGTTCGGCGAGCATGTGGACGATGGCCGCGTCGATGTTGTCGATGCTGTCGCGCAGCCGGTCGAGTTCCGCGCGGACGGCGGGTTCGACGCCGCTGTTGCCGGTGTTGCTGGAGGTCATGGGCGTTCAGCCTAAGGGGCGTGCGGGGGTGTGATCACGGGTGGTGGGCCGGGGGTGGTGGCCGGGTTTGTCCGGGCTGGGCACCGGGTGGGCGAAAACCACTCACACCCGCATAGAGTGGATGCGGTGTCCAGGGCGTCTTTGGGGGTGCGGGCGTGGCGAACGACGGGCCGGTCGAGCACGGTTTTCCGCATCTGGAGACGGTGCGGGCCGCGATCACGGCGCTGTACCGGCGTCTTTCGTACGACACGATCCAGACGTTCGGGGCGAGTGTGGCCCCGGCGGACGTGGCGTTCTCCGATGTCGATGATCTGCATCTGGGTGCGCAGCGGGTGGCGGGGGAGATCGTCCGGCATTTTCGGCTGCCGGATGCGCGGCTGGTCGTCAGTTTCCGGGAGATGACGCATGCGGCGGATGTGGAGCTGGCGGCGGGTCCGGAGTACTTCGTGGAGTTGAACGACCGGTTCCGTTCTCATCGGCGGGACATCGGTGCGGCTCTGGCGCATGAGGTGATGCATGTCTATCTGCACCGTCTGGACCTGTCGTTCCCGAGTACGCCGGAGAACGAGATCCTGACGGACACGGCGACGACGTATCTGGGTGCGGGCTGGCTGCTGCTGGACGCCTTTCGGGAGGACACGGTGTCGTCGCAGAAGCTGGGTTATCTGACGCCGGAGGAGTTCGGCTATGTGCTGGCCAAGCGTGCCTTGGTGTTCGGTGAGGATCCGTCGGTGTGGTTCACCAGTCCGCAGGCGTACACGGCGTACACCAAGGGTCTGGCCCGGGCGCGGCACGATGAGCAGCAGCCGCCGCTGACGGCTGCGGGCTGGGCGGGCCGGCGCCGGTATGCCCGGGATCGTCGTCAGGTGCACGGGCCGCAGCCGGGTGTGCCGTATGCCTTCGCTGCGGATGGTGGTGGCCGGCTGCGGGTGTCGTTTCCGTGTCCGACGTGCCAGCAGCGTATCCGGGTGCCGGTGCGGGGCCGGGTGCGGGCGCGTTGCGGTCTGTGCCGCACGGTGCTGGAGTGCGACACCTGAGATACGCGGCGGCGCCTGCCCGGGTCCGGTCGGGGACGATGGGCAGGCGCCGTCGGTGTTCCGTACGCCTTTGTACGGGACGTGTGGTGGTGATCCGTCAGACGAGCGCTCGGTCCGTCGGGTGGATCGGGGCGGGCAGGTCGCTGGTGCCGGTCAGGTAGCGGTCGACGCCCTTGGCGGCGGAGCGGCCTTCGGCGATGGCCCAGACGATGAGGGACTGGCCGCGGCCGGCGTCGCCGGCGACGAAGACGCCGGGCACGTTGGTCTGGAAGTCGGCGTCGCGGGCGATGTTGCCGCGGGCGTCGAGTTCCAGGCCGAACTGTTCGACCAGGCCGTTTTCGCGGTCGGTGCCGGTGAAGCCCATGGCGAGGGTGACGAGTTGGGCGGGGATGCGGCGTTCGGTGCCGGGTTTCTGGGTGAGCTTGCCGTCGGTGAATTCGACTTCGGCGATGTGCAGCCACTGGACGTTGCCGTCTTCGTCGCCCTCGAAGTGGGTGGTGGAGGCGGAGTAGATGCGTTCGCCGCCTTCTTCGTGGGCGGAGGTGACCTTGTAGAGGATGGGGAAGGTCGGCCAGGGCTGGCTGGTGGCGTTCCGTTCGTCGTTGGGGCGGGGCATGATCTCCAGTTGGGTGACGGAGGCGGCGCCCTGGCGGTGGGCGGTGCCCACGCAGTCGGCACCGGTGTCGCCGCCGCCGATCACCACGACGTGCTTGCCCTCGGCGGTGATCGGTGGGGTGACGTAGTCGCCTTCCTGGACCTTGTTGGCGAGCGGGAGGTATTCCATCGCCTGGTGGATGCCGCTCAGTTCGCAGCCGGGGACGGGCAGGTCGCGGGCGGTGGTGGCGCCTGCGGCGATGACGACGGCGTCGTAGCGTTTGCGCAGGTTGGTCGCTGTGAGGTCGCGGCCGACCTCGACGCCGGTGCGGAACCGGGTGCCTTCGGCGCGCATCTGCTCGATGCGGCGGTTGATGTGCCGCTTCTCCATCTTGAACTCGGGGATGCCGTAGCGCAGGAGGCCGCCGACGCGGTCGGCGCGTTCGTAGACGGCGACGGTGTGGCCGGCCCGGGTGAGTTGCTGGGCGGCGGCCAGGCCGGAGGGTCCGGAGCCGATGACGGCGACGGTCTTGCCGGAGAGGCGTTCGGGGGCCTGGGGGCGGACGTCGCCGTTGTCCCAGGCTTGGTCGATGATGGAGACCTCGACGTTCTTGATGGTGACCGGCTGCTGGTTGATGCCGAGTACGCAGGCCGATTCGCAGGGGGCGGGGCAGAGTCGTCCGGTGAACTCGGGGAAGTTGTTCGTCGCGTGCAGGCGTTCGGTGGCGGCGGCCCAGTCCTCGCGGTAGGCGTAGTCGTTCCACTCGGGGATGAGGTTTCCGAGTGGGCAGCCGTTGTGGCAGAAAGGGATGCCGCAGTCCATGCATCGGCTGGCCTGCTTGCTGATGATGGGCAGCAGGGAGCCGGGGACGTAGACCTCTTGCCAGTCTTTGACGCGTTCGCTGACGGGGCGGGTCTCGGCGATCTGACGGCCGTGGTTGAGGAAGCCCTTCGGGTCAGCCATTGATCGCCGCCTCCATCATCTTCTCGTGGGTCTCGGTCTCGGAGAGACCGGCTCGCTCGGCGGCGTCCTTGGCGGCGAGTACGGCCTGGTAGGTGCTGGGGATGATCTTGCTGAAGCGGTCGGCGGCGGTGTCCCATTCGGCCAGGAGCTTCGCGGCGACGGTGGAGCCGGTTTCTTCCTGGTGGCGGCGGACGACGTCGTGCAGCCGCTGTTTGTCGGTGTCGTCGAGTGGTTGGACGGCGTCGACGTTGCCGGCGTTGACGTTGTCGCGGTCGAGGTCGATGACGTAGGCGATGCCGCCGGACATGCCGGCTGCGAAGTTGCGGCCGGTCGGGCCGAGGACCACGGCGTGGCCGCCGGTCATGTATTCGCAGCCGTGGTCGCCGGCGCCTTCGGAGACGACGAGTGCGCCGGAGTTGCGGACGCAGAACCGTTCGCCGGTGCGGCCGCGCAGGAACAGTTCGCCGCCGGTCGCGCCGTAGGCGATGGTGTTGCCGGCGATCGTCGAGTACTCGGCGAGGTGGTCGGCGGCGCGGTCGGGGCGGACGACGACCCGGCCGCCGGAGAGGCCCTTGGCGACGTAGTCGTTGGCGTCGCCCTCCAGGCGGAGGGTGATGCCGCGGGGCAGGAAGGCGCCGAAGGACTGGCCGGCGGAGCCGGTGAAGGTGATGTCGATGGTGTCGTCGGGCAGTCCGGCGCCGCCGAACTTCTTCGTCACCTCGTGGCCGAGCATGGTGCCGACGGTGCGGTTGATGTTGCGGATGGGTACCTGGGCGCGGACCGGCTGGGCGTCGGTGGCGCTGGTGGCTGCGAGGGCGTCGGCGGCGAGCCTGATCAGCTCGTTGTCGAGGGCCTTGGCGAGGGCGTGGTCCTGTTCGACGGCTTGGTGGCGGACGGCGCCGGCGGGCAGTTCGGGTACGTGGAACAGCGGTTCCAGGTCGAGGCCCTGTGCCTTCCAGTGGTTTATGGCGCGGGTGACGTCGAGGGCCTCGGCGTGGCCGACGGCTTCCTGGATGGAGCGGAAGCCGAGTTCGGCGAGGATCTCGCGGACTTCCTGGGCGATGAACTCGAAGAAGTTCACGACGTGCTCGGCCTTGCCGGCGAAGCGGTCGCGCAGGGTGGGGTTCTGGGTGGCGATGCCGACCGGGCAGGTGTCGAGGTGGCAGACGCGCATCATGACGCAGCCGGAGACGACGAGCGGTGCGGTCGCGAAGCCGAACTCCTCGGCGCCGAGGAGCGCGGCGATGACGACGTCGCGGCCGGTCTTGAGCTGGCCGTCGGTCTGGACGACGATCCGGTCCCGCAGGCCGTTGAGCAGCAGGGTCTGCTGGGTTTCGGCGAGGCCGAGTTCCCAGGGGCCGCCGGCGTGCTTGAGGGAGGTCAGCGGGGAGGCGCCGGTGCCGCCGTCGTGTCCGGAGATCAGGACGACGTCCGCGTGGGCTTTGGAGACGCCCGCGGCGACCGTGCCGACGCCGACCTCGGAGACCAGCTTCACGTGGATGCGGGCGGCCGGGTTGGCGTTCTTCAGGTCGTGGATGAGCTGGGCGAGGTCTTCGATGGAGTAGATGTCGTGGTGCGGCGGCGGGGAGATCAGGCCGACGCCGGGGGTGGAGTGCCGGGTCTTCGCGACCCAGGGGTAGACCTTGTGGCCGGGGAGTTGGCCGCCTTCGCCGGGTTTGGCGCCCTGGGCCATCTTGATCTGGATGTCGTCGGCGTTGACCAGGTATTCGGAGGTCACGCCGAAGCGGCCGGAGGCGACCTGTTTGATCGCGGAGCGGCGTGCGGGGTCGTACAGGCGTTCCGGGTCTTCGCCGCCCTCGCCGGTGTTGGACTTGCCGCCGAGCTGGTTCATGGCCATGGCGAGGGTCTCGTGCGCCTCGCGGGAGATGGAGCCGTAGGACATGGCGCCGGTGGAGAACCGCTTGACGATGTCGCTGATCGGCTCGACCTCGTCGACGGGGATCGGCTGCCGGCCGGAGGCGAAGCCGAACAGGCCGCGCAGTGTCATCAGCCGCTCGGACTGTTCGTTGACGCGGCCGGTGTACTGCTTGAAGACGTCGTAGCGGCCGGTGCGGGTGGAGTGCTGGAGGCGGAAGACCGTCTCGGGGTCGAACAGGTGCGGTTCGCCTTCGCGGCGCCACTGGTACTCGCCGCCGATCTCCAGGGCGCGGTGTGCGGGGGCGATGCCGGAGGCCGGGTAGCCCTTGGCGTGCCGGGCGGCGACTTCTTCGGCGATGACGTCGATGCCGACGCCGCTGATCTTGCTGGTGGTGCCGTTGAAGTACTTGTCGACGAAGGTGTCGTCGAGGCCGACGGCTTCGAAGACCTGGGCGCCTCGGTAGGAGGCGACGGTGGAGATGCCCATCTTGGACATGACCTTGAGGACGCCCTTGCCGAGGGCGTGGATGAGGTTGCGGATGGCGGTGTCGGCGTCCATGCCGGGCAGGAAGGTGCCGGCCCTCACGAGGTCCTCGACGGACTCCATCGCCAGGTAGGGGTTGATGCCGGCGGCGCCGTAGCCGATGAGCAGGGCAACGTGGTGGACCTCGCGGACGTCGCCGGCCTCGACCAGCAGGCCCACGTGGGTGCGCTGCTTGGTGCGGATGAGGTGGTGGTGGACGGCCGCGGTGAGCAGCAGTGAGGGGATCGGCGCGTGTTCGGCGTCGGAGTGGCGGTCGGACAGGACGATCAGCCGGGCGCCGTTGTCGATGGCGGCGTCGGCTTCGGCGCAGATCTCGGCGATGCGGGCGGCCAGTGCGTCGCCGCCGCCGCCGACCCGGTACAGGCCGGAGAGGGTGGCCGCCTTGAAGCCGGGCAGGTCGCCGTCGGCGTTGATGTGGATGAGTTTGGCCAGCTCGTCGTTGTCGATGACCGGGAAGGGCAGTACGACGCTGCGGCAGGAGGCGGCGCTCGGGTCGAGCAGGTTGCCCTGGGGGCCGAGGGCGGAGCGCAGCGAGGTGACCAGTTCTTCGCGGATCGCGTCCAGCGGCGGGTTGGTGACCTGCGCGAACAGCTGGGTGAAGTAGTCGAAGAGGAGGCGGGGGCGCTCGGAGAGGGCGGCGATGGGCGAGTCGGTGCCCATGGAGCCGATCGGTTCGGCGCCGGTCTTGGCCATCGGGGCGAGCAGGACGCGCAGTTCCTCTTCGGTGTAGCCGAAGGTCTGCTGGCGGCGGGTGACGGAGGCGTGGGTGTGCACGATGTGCTCGCGCTCGGGCAGGTCGCCGAGTTCGATCTCGCCGGCTTCCAGCCACTCGGCGTAGGGCTGCTCGGCGGCGAGGGTCGCCTTGATCTCGTCGTCCTCGATGATGCGGTGCTCGGCGGTGTCGACGAGGAACATGCGGCCGGGCTGGAGGCGGCCCTTGCGGACGACCTTCGCGGGGTCGATGTCGAGGACGCCGACCTCGGAGCCGAGGACGACGAGGCCGTCGTCGGTGACCCAGTAGCGTCCGGGGCGCAGGCCGTTGCGGTCGAGTACGGCGCCGACCTGGGTGCCGTCGGTGAAGGTGACGCAGGCCGGGCCGTCCCAGGGCTCCATCATCGTGGCGTGGAACTGGTAGAAGGCACGCCGGGCGGAGTCCATGGAGTCGTGGTTCTCCCACGCCTCGGGGATCATCATGAGCACGGCGTGGGGCAGTGAGCGGCCGCCGAGGTGGAGGAGTTCCAGTACCTCGTCGAAGGAGGCCGAGTCGGAGGCGTCCGGGGTGCAGACCGGGAAGATGCGGTCCAGGCGCTGGTCGCCGAAGAGGTCGGAGGCGAGCCGGGACTCGCGGGCGCGCATCCAGTTGCGGTTGCCCTGGACGGTGTTGATCTCGCCGTTGTGGGCGACGAACCGGTAGGGGTGGGCGAGCGGCCAGGACGGGAAGGTGTTGGTGGAGAACCGGGAGTGGACCAGGGCGATCGCGCTGGCGAAGCGGCGGTCGGACAGGTCGGGGAAGAACGGTTCGAGCTGGCCGGTGGTCAGCATGCCCTTGTAGACGATGGTCCGCGCGGACAGTGACGGGAAGTAGACGCCTGCCTCGCGTTCGGCGCGCTTGCGCAGCGCGAACGCCTTGCGGTCCAGCGCGATGCCCTCGCTGGCGTGTCCCGTGGAGTCCGTCCTGGGGGTGTTCTCGGCGATGAAGATCTGCCGGAAGGCGGGCATGGTGGAGCGGGCGGTGGCGCCCAGCAGTTCCGGGGCGACCGGGACCTCGCGCCAGCCGAGGACGGTGAGTCCCTCGTCCTCGGCGATCGTATCGATCTGTGAGACGGCCTCGGCGGTCTCATGTGGGGGCAGGAAGGCGATGCCGACGGCGTACGCACCGGCCGCGGGCAATTCGAATCCGGCCACCTCGCGGAAGAACGCGTCGGGCACCTGGGAGAGCAGTCCCGCGCCGTCGCCCGAGTCGGGTTCGGAGCCGGTGGCACCGCGGTGCTCCAGGTTGCGCAGAACGGTGAGCGCCTGCTCGACCAGCACATGGCTCGCCTCGCCGGTGAGGGTGGCCACGAAGCCGACGCCGCAGGCGTCGTGCTCGGTGCGGGGGTCGTACATTCCCTGTGCAGCAGGGCGCGCATCCATGAATGACCAGTTTCGGCCATTCGTGGAAGGCTGGGACGGCTGGCGCGGTGTGCGCATCGGCTCTCCCGTCGTCGTCGGTGGCATGTGCGGTGCCGAGGGACGACGCTGGCCCTCTGCGTGAGAGAAAATTTCGTGCAGGTTACATGATGGCTCGGTTCTCGGGAACCGGATGCTCCATTCCAGCATGCAGACGTCGCCGGGGTGCGCGACCTGAACGCCGCGTACGGCGGCGGAAGCGTATGAGGACCGAAGCGGACAGATCCATGCCCATCGATCCGAGGGGGAGGCGGGAGGAACGGCAACGCGCATCCCGCGGGTGCGCGGCAGGCGTCGTTGCTCGCAGCGCGTACGGCTCATGCCCAGCGGTCAAGCATCCGAAACCAGTCGGTAACAGCTACTTATACGGCCCGATGCATAGGTACCAGCCGGTCTAGCTTACGGCCGTTCCGAACAGACTGCCCAGGGCGTACGTCACACCCGCCGCCGCGCCACCCAGGGCGAGCTGCCGCAGACCGCTGAACCACCAGGTCCGCGCGGTCACCTTGGCCACCACGGCACCGCAGCCGAACAGTCCGACGAGGGCCAGCACCAGGGCCGGCCACAGGGCGGTGGCGCCCAGCAGGAAGGGCAGGACCGGCAGCAGCGCGCCGAGCGCGAAGGACCCGAACGAGGAGACGGCCGCGACCAGCGGTGACGGCAGATCGCCCGGGTCGACGCCGAGTTCCTCGCGGGCGTGTATCTCCAGGGCCAGCTCGGGGTCCCGGGACAGTTGCCGGGCGACCTCGCGGGCCAGCTCGGGTTCGACGCCCCGCGTCTCGTAGAGTGCCGCCAGTTCCTTCTCCTCGTCCTCGGGGTGCCGGCGCAGTTCGCGGCGCTCGACGTCCAGCTCGGCCTCGACCAGTTCGCGCTGGGAGGCGACGGAGGTGTACTCGCCGGCCGCCATGGAGAAGGCGCCGGCGGCGAGGCCGGCCAGCCCGGTGATCACGACGGTCTGGTGGCTGACCGCGCCGCCGGTCACGCCGGTGATCAGGGCGAGGTTGGAGACCAGGCCGTCCATCGCGCCGAAGACCGCGGGGCGCAGCCAGCCGCCGTTGACATCCCGGTGCGTGTGGTTGTCCCGGTGTGCCTCGTGCAGCGCCGCTTCGGTGTCGATGATGGCCACGACGGTCCCCCCAGAAGGCTTGATTGGACGGGTTCTACTTTTCGACAACAACGAAACTACGTCATTGATTTCTCCGCCGCCAGCAAGGAAAGGCTGGGCTAACCTGCGGTTTTACCCTCTCCGCTCATACGTGCATGTAGTTGCCCACATGTCGACCGGGTGATGCTGAGGCTCGCGGTGCTCGCGGCGACGGCTCCGGTGGCAGACATCCGCAAAGGCCCCCCGACGGAGAGAGCCGCCCATGGCATCGATCGCCCGCATCCCTTCGGTCCCGTCCCCCGGTGACGGCACCGAACTCCGCGAACGGGCACGCGGCGCGCTGCTCGGCCTGGCGGTGGGAGACGCGCTCGGTGCCCCGGCGGAGAACCTGAAGCCCTCGGAGATCCGCGCCCGCTGGGGCCGGATCACCGGATACGTCGCCGAACGGCCGTGCGGCACGGACGACACCGAGTACGCGATCTTCTCCGGGCTGCTGCTCGCCCGGCACGGCTCGGCACTCACCCCGGCCGATGCGGAGGCGGCCTGGCACGAGTGGATCGCGAACCGGCACGAGGGGCCCTTCCGGGGTGCGGGCTTCAGCGAGCGGGGCACGCTGGAGAACCTCCGCAGAGGACTGGCCGCGCCCATCTCCGCCCAGCACCGGCACGCCTGGAGCGACGGCCTCGCGATGCGGGCGGCCCCCTTCGGGGTGTTCGCGGCGGGCCGCCCCGCCGAGGCGGCCCGGCTGGTGGCCATCGACGGCTCGGTCAGCCACGACGGCGAGGGCATCTACGGCGGCCAGGCGGTGGCCGCCGGAGTGGCGGCGGCGATGGCGGGCGCACCGGTCAGCGTGGTGGTCGCCGCCGCGCTGGCCGTCGTTCCCGACGACTCCTGGACGGCCCGCTCGCTGCGGCGGGCCGTCGCCGTCGCCCACCGCGGCGAACGCGCGGTCCGCTCCGCGGTCGTCATCGGCGGCTACCCCTGGACCGACCTGGCCCCCGAGGCGGTGGCGCTCGCCTTCGGCGCGTACGCGTGTGGCGACGGCGACTTCCGGCGGGCCGTCCTGACCGCGGTCAACATGGGCCGCGACGCCGACACCACGGCCGCCGTCACGGGCGCGCTGGCCGGCGCGACCGAGGGCGTGTGCGCCGTCCCGGCCGACTGGGCGGCGGCGATCGGACCGGCCCGCGGCAGTTGCCTGCCCTCCATGGCGGGCCACCACGTGCTCGACGTGGCGGACCTCCTGGTCCGGAACCGGCCGGGCGCGGCCCCGGACGGGCCCGCCCCAGTACCGGACAGACCTGCCCCGGTCCCGGACAAGCCCGCCGCGGTACGGGACAGACCCGCTGTGGTGCCGCACAGGCCCGCCTCGGTCCACCCGGCCGCGGAGCCGTCGCTCACCGCGTTCACGCTCACCGCCCCCGCGGAGCCGGTACCCATCGCGCCCGCGCTCATCGCCCCCACGCAGTCGGAGCCCACCGCGTTCGTGCCCTCCGCCCCCGCAGATCCGGCACCCACCGCACCCGCGCTCACCGCCTCCGCACAGCCGGCACCCACCCCACCCCTGCCCTCCGCCCCTGCGGACCCCGCGGCCTGCGTACCCGCCGCCTGTGCGCCCGTCGAGCAGGGCGGCGAGGTGCTGCCGTGAGCCGCCGTGTCGAGGGGCTGCTGCTGGGGCTGGCCGCGGGCGACGCCGCCGGATGGCCCGCGGCGCGGCACCGGGCCGCCCGGATGCCCGAGTGGACCCGGCGGCTCACCCGCGAGCTGGACACCTTCGCCGAGCAGAACGCGACGACCACCCTGCCCGTGCCGATCGCGCTCAACCAGCCCCCGGAACCGCTGCGCCTCGGCCCCTCCGACGACGCCGAATGGGCGGCGTTCGCGGCCGAGGCGGTGCTGCGGGCCGGCGACGACAGCGTGGTCGGGGACCTGAGCCGGGACCGCCGTACCCGTGCCGCGATCGACCTGACCTGGAGCGCCGTCGCCTCCGAGGTCGCCGCGGCGGCCGAACGCGCCCCGGAGGTGGAGTCCGCGGTGCTGCCGCTGCGCGCCCGGATCTCGGTCCGGGCCGGTCTCGGCAACCTCGCCAACGGGCTGCGCCCGCCCGCCAGCGGGCACGACAACCCGCACTACTTCGACGACGCGGCCTGCGTACGCGCCTGTGTGCTCGCCGTCGCCCACCGCGGTGACCCGCGCAGCGCCGCCGAACTGGCCGAGTTCGATGCCCGCTACACCCAGGACGGCGACGGGGTGCACGGCGCCCGGGCGATGGCGGCGGCCCTCGCGCTGGCCCTCGCGGGCGCGGACGTGGACGCCTGCGCGACGGCGGCCCTCGACGAGCTGCCCGCGACCACGGAGATCGGCCGCAACGCCCGCCAGGCGCTGGCCCTCGCCCGCGACACCGGTTCCGCGTTCGCGCTGATCCCGCTCCTTGAGCACCAGATCGTCGACCACGTCTACAGCTACGGCATCGCCGCCGCCGAGACGGTCCCGGTCGCGCTCGCCCTGGCCTGCGCCGCGCGGGGCCGGATCGCCGAGGCCGTGCCCGCCGCGGCCTGCCTGTCCCGGGTCGCCGACTCGGCGCCCGCGCTGGCGGGCGCGCTGACCGGGGCGCTGGGCGGCGGCGCGGCCGTACCGGACGCGTGGCGGGACGCCTGCCGCACCCTCTCCGGCTGCGCACTCCCCCGCCTCACCGGCACCGACCTGGTCGAACTCGCCGAACTCCTGGAAACCGCACAACCGGCCGAACCGTAAGGATGATTCGGGCATGACACCCAAAGAATGTGAAAGCGGCGGTCCGGATCTGGCGGAGCGGATCACCGGAGCGCTCGTCGGCGCCGCTGTCGGCGACGCCCTCGGCGGCCCCGTCGAGGGCTACTCCCCCGACCAGATCGTCGAACGCCACGGCGGTCGCGTCCACGGTGTCGTCGGCCCCTGGCACGGCGACGCCTGGCGCACCGCCCGCCCCCTCGCGCCGTACCACAAGGGCGACGGGCACGTCACCGACGACACGTTGATGACCCATGCGCTGATCCGGGTGTACGCGCGGGTCCGGGACCACCTCGACGCCTACGCCGTCGCCGACCACCTCGTCCCGGACCTGATGACGGCCCCCCGCTGGATCCCCGAACTGGAGGCGGAGGCGCTGCCCCTGCACCGGATCTTCCTGGCGGAGAAGTGGCTGGTGGCCCGGCTCGCATACGGTCATGCGGACCCGCGGGAGGCGGGCGCGGGCAACATCGTCAACTGCGGGGCGGCGATGTACATGGCCCCCGTCGGCCTGGTCAACGCGGCCAACCCGGCGGGCGCGTACGCCGAGGCGCTGGACGTCGCGGGCGCGCACCAGTCGTCGTACGGCCGTGAGGCGGCCGGGGTCTTCGCGGCGGCGGTGGCGGCGGCGACCGCCCCCGGCGCCACCCCCGATTCGGTGGTGGCGGCGTGCCTGTCCCTGGCTAAGGACGGCACCCGGACGGCGATCGAGGAGGTGTGCGCGGTGGCCGCCCGGCACCACGACATCGAGTCGGCGCTGGTCCCGCTGCGGGCGGCGGTGGCCCCCTACGACACGGTGGGCCCCGACTACCGCGCCCCGTCCCTCGACGCCCGGCGCCCCTCCCGGCTGCACTCGATCGAGGAACTTCCCGTCGCGCTCGGCATGCTGCTGGTGGCCGGCGGGGACTACCGGCAGGCGGTCCTGGGTTCGGTCAACTACGGCCGCGACTGCGACTCCATCGCGACGATGGCGGGCGCGCTGGCCGGCGCCCTGGGCTCGCCGGTCCCGCAGGAGTGGTCGAAGACGGTGGCGGAGGCGAGCCGGCTGGACCTGTGGGCGCCGGCCCGGACGCTCACCGAGGTTTCCCGGGAGGTCTTCGAACGGGACGTCCGGCGCCGCCGGGCCCATGAGCGGGCGTTCAGCGCACTCGGGGGTGCGGAATGCTCCGGCTGACCTGGGTCCAGCCGGAGGACCTGGTGGCCCACGAACTCCGCCAGGCACGGCAGGACGGACGCGAGCCGTCGGCGATCGAGGCCCGGTGGAAGGCGGCGGGCGGCGGTGCCGCGCCGGTCCGTGCGGGTGCCTCGGCGCAGCCGGCGTCGCGGTATCTGCGGTTGCTGGCGGAGGACCTGCTGGACGAGTTGGCGGATCTCCCGGGCCCGGCGGCCGAACGGGAGCCGACCGAACTGCCCCGGATCAAGGCCCTGTGCCCCGACTGGCCCACCGGTTTGCTGCTGCCGGGCGTCGGGCCGGCGCACCACGACCGTACGGCGCAGAGGCAGCCGGACCGGAGATCGCCGGAGCACGGACCGGTACACGGCAGGGCGGCATCTGAGACACCGACAGGTACGACTCCGGTGGGTACGCCTTCGCTGGGCACTCCTCCGGCCGATGCGCCACCAGCCTTCGCTGCAACGGTATGTGACGAGACGACAGGTGATGGTTCGACATGTGCCACACCGGCAGGTCATGGACCGGCAAGTGACAGGTCGGCACCTGGCAGGTCGGCACCTGGCGGCGCGGCGGCCCCCGGGCCGCTCGCCCTCGAAGCCGCCTGGCTGGGCCGGGCCGTCGGCTGTCTGCTGGGGAAGCCGGTGGAGAAGCTTCCCCTCGACGGCATCCGGCAACTGGCGCGGTCCACCGGCAACTGGCCGCTCGCCGCCTACTTCACGGCCCGCGGGGTCCCCGCGGACCTCCTGGCGGCCCACCCCTGGAACCGGCGCTCGGCCGCCACCTCGCTCGCCGAGAACATCGACGGCATGCCCGAGGACGACGACCTCGACCACCCCTTGCTCAACCTCCTGCTGCTCGGCCGGCACGGCAAGGCGTTCCGCACCGCCGACCTGGCCCGGCTCTGGCTCGACGAACTGCCCGCCGGCCGCGCCTTCACCGCCGAGCGCATCGCCTACCGCAACCTCCTCGCCGGGATCGAACCCCCGCACACGGCCCGCCACCGCAACCCCTTCCGCGAGTGGATCGGCGCCCTGATCCGCGCCGACGTGCACGGCTGGACCAACCCCGGCGACCCGGCCGCCGCCGCGGAACAGGCCCATCGCGACGCCGTCCTCAGCCACACCGCCAACGGCGTCTACGCGGCCATGTTCACCGCGGCCACCATCGCCGCCGCGGCCACCGGATCCCTCGACGTGCACGCCTGTCTGCGCGTCGGCCGCTCGGTGGTGCCGTCCGGCTCCCGGCTGGCCGACGCCCTGGACCACGCCGTCGGGACGGCCGCCGCGCACGCGGACTTCGACGAGGTCGTGGACGCGCTGCACGCCCGGTACTCCGCCGCCTACCACTGGGTCCACGCCATTCCCAACACCGCCCTGGTCGCCGCCGCCCTCACCCACGCGGACGGCGACTTCACCGGCTCCATCTGCCGTGCCGTGTCCGGCGGCTGGGACACCGACTCGGACGGCGCCACCGCCGGCAGCATCGCCGGCCTCCTCGCCGGGACGCCCGCCGCCCTGCCCGACCGCTGGACGGCTCCCCTCAAGAACCGGCTCGCCACCTCCGTCACCGGTTTCGACGGCATCGGCTTCGACACCCTCGCCCACCTCACCCATCTGGAGGCGACCCGCCCATGACCCCCGCCCCACCCGCCGCCCCGAGCACCGGCCCCGCCGCGCGCGCCCCGCAGTGCACCGCATGAACGCCGCCCAGCCCCTGCACGGCCTGCGCGTCCTCGACCTGGCCACCCTCTTCGCGGGTCCGCTCGCCGCCACCCTGCTCGGTGACTTCGGCGCCGAGGTCATCAAGATCGAGCACCCGAAGAAGCCCGACCCGTCCCGGGGACACGGCCCCGCGAAGGACGGCGTCGGCCTGTGGTGGAAGCTGCTCGGCCGTAACAAGCGCACCCTCACCCTGGACCTGTCCAAGCCCGGCGGCCGCGCCACCCTGCTGCGGCTCGCCGCCACCGCCGACGTGGTCGTCGAGAACTTCCGTCCGGGCACGCTGGAGAAATGGGACCTGGGCTGGCCGGAGCTGTCCGCCGCCAACCCGCGGCTGGTGCTCACCCGGGTCACCGCCTTCGGCCAGTTCGGGCCGTACGCCCGCCGCCCGGGCTTCGGCACCCTCGCGGAGGCGATGAGCGGCTTCGCGGCGATCACCGGCGAGCCGGACGCGCCCCCGACGCTCCCGCCCTTCGGACTCGCCGACTCCATCGCCGCCCTGGCCACGGCGTACGCGGTGATGACGGCGCTGGCCGCCCGGGAGCGGACCGGCGAGGGCCAGGTCGTGGACATGGCGATCATCGAGCCGATCCTGACCGTCCTCGGCCCGCAGCCGATCTGGTACGACCAGCTGGGTCATGTCCAGCCGCGCACCGGGAACCGCTCGCAGAACAACGCCCCGCGCAACACCTACCGTACGGCGGACGGGTCCTGGGTGGCCGTGTCCACCTCGGCCCAGTCGGTCGCCGAACGCGTGCTGGACCTGGTCGGCCGCCCGGATCTGAGCAGGGAGCCGTGGTTCGCGACCGGCGCCGGACGGGCGGCGCACGCCGACGTCCTGGACGAGGTGGTCGGCCGCTGGATCGCCGCCCGTACCCGCGACGAGGTGGTGGCGGCCTTCGAGAAGGCGGAGGCCGCGGTGGCGCCGGTCCAGGACGTGCGGGACGTGATGACCGACCCGCAGTACGCGGCCCTGGACACCATCACCACCGTCGACGACCCGGAGCTGGGTCCGCTGCGCATGCAGAACGTCCTGTTCCGGCTCTCCGCCACACCCGGCGGGATCCGCTGGGCGGGCCGCCCGCACGGCGCGGACACCGTGGCCGTCCTGACCGAACTGGGTCTGACCACGGCGGAACTCGACGCGCTGCGCGCGGAGGGCGCCCTGTGATCCCGTTCCCGCTCACCTGGCTGTACGTCCCCGGCGACCGCCCGCATGTGGTGGCGAAAGCGCTGGCCTGCGGCGCGGACGTGGTGGTGATCGATCTGGAGGACGCGGTCGCCCCGGACCGCAAGGAGTACGCCCGCGCGGCCACCGCCGACCTGCTGTCCGAGCCGCAGCCGGCGCGGGTCGACGTCCGGGTGAACGGCGCGGAGGGGCCGTGGGCGGCGGCGGACCTGCGGGCGGTGGCCGGGCTGCCGGGCGTGTCCGGGGTGCGGCTGCCGAAGGTGACGTCCGCCGCCGAGGTGATCCGCGCCGCCCGCGAGACCGGGCACGACCGGCTGTACGCCCTGCTCGAAACGGCCCTCGGCATCGAGCACGCCCACGCCATCGCCACCGCCCACCCGGCCCTGCGGGGCATCTCCCTGGGCGAGGCGGATCTACGGGCCGACCTGGGCGTGCAGGCCGACGCGGGGCTCGACTGGTGCCGGTCCCGGGTCGTGGTCGCCGCGCGGGCGGCCGGTCTCGCCCCGCCGCCCCAGTCGGTCCACCCGGACATCCGGGACCTGGAGGGCCTCGCGGCCTCCTGCGCGCACGGCCGTGCTCTCGGCTTCCTCGGCCGGGCCGCCATCCACCCCCGCCAGCTGCCGACCATCGAACGCGCCTATCTGCCCACGGAGGCGGAGCTGGAACAGGCCGAGACGATCGTGAAGGCGGCGACGGCGGAGCGCGGCGCCCAGGCACTGCCGGACGGCCGGTTCATCGACGCGGCGGCGGTGGCGGCGGCCCGGCGGACGCTGTCCCTGGCGGCCCGCAAACCGTGAGCCCGAGACGGCCGGACCGGGCGACTCGGCCGGGTACCGGGCAGGCAGGGACAGCCAGGCCGGGCAGGACACACGGCGGGCCGGACAGCGCACGCCGCCCGCCCCGCTCGTGGACCGCGGTACGACGACGAGGGCGCCCCCTGCACGGCAGGGGGCGCCCTCGTCGTCGTACCGCGGTCGCGGCTCAGCTGTTCTTCGTGGCCGGTTCCTCGTCCTTCGCCTGCGCGGTCCCGGTCGCGCCCTCGGCGGCATCGGCGGTCCCGGTCTCGGCGTCCGCCTTGCCCTCGGCCCCCTCGTCCGGCGTGTCCCGGGCCGCGTCCGCCTCGTCGCCCTCCGGCTGGTGTGGCGGCACGTCCGTCGCGTCGGCTGCGGGACCGTCCCCGGTCTTCTCCAGTGCCGGACCCTTCGCGGCGGCGTCGGCCCCGGCGGCGGACGCGGTCTCCGTGCCGCCGTCCCCACTCGCGGCACCGGCGGCCACGGCGGCCGGTTCCACGACGGCCTCCCGGCCGGGCCGCTTCTTCGCCGACACGATGATGTACGCCACCGCCAGCAGGAACACGACCAGCGCGGTCCAGTCGTTCAGACGCAGCCCCAGGATGTGGTGGGCGTCGTCGACGCGCATGTACTCGATCCAGGCACGCCCCACGCAGTACGCGGCGACGTACAGGGCGAACGCCCGGCCGTGGCCCATCTTGAAGCGCCGGTCGGCCCAGATGACCAGGATGGCCACGCCGATGCACCACAGGGACTCGTACAGGAACGTCGGGTGGTAGTAGCCCGGCACCCGGCCGCCCTCGGAGGACGTGATGTGCAGGGCCCAGGGAACGTGCGTCTCGCGCCCGTACAGCTCCTGGTTGAACCAGTTGCCCCAGCGGCCGATCGCCTGGGCCAGGGCGATACCGGGGGCGACGGCGTCGACGTACGCGGGCATCGGGATGCCCCGTCGCCGGGCGCCGATCCACGCGCCCAGCGCACCCAGCGCGATCGCGCCCCAGATGCCGAGGCCGCCCTCCCACACCTTGAAGGCGTCCACCCAGTCACGGCCCGAACTGAAATACAGCTCGTAGTCCGTGATCACGTGGTAGAGCCGGCCGCCGACGAGTCCGAACGGCACGGCCCAGACGGAGATGTCCGCCACCGTGCCGGACCGGCCGCCGCGGGCGACCCAGCGCCTGTTGCCGAGCCAGACGGCGACGAACACGCCGATGATGATGCAGAACGCATAGCCGCGCAGCGGGATCGGGCCGAGATGCAGCACACCGCGCGAAGGGCTGGGGATGTAGGCAAGGAAATCCATGGCAGGGTCGACGCTACCGTGCCGGGCCGCGCACACGGCAATCAGCCCGGCTACGGGTCCATAACAGGGGCGTGAGAATCGCTTACCCCTTGTCGGCGGCCTCCACGAGTTGCTTGAGCTTCGCCGGGGTCATCGTCTGGTCCTGGTAGATGTTCTTGCCGTTCAGCAGGACCGTCGGCGTGCCGCTGTAACCGCCCGCCTGGAAGGCTTGGTTGGACTTCGCGACCCAGCTGTTGTGGGTGCCGTCGTCGACGCACTTGCGGAACGCCGGCGTGTCCAGGCCGTTCACCTTGCCCGCCAGTTCGATCAGCTTGGCATTGTTGGCGAAGGCGTCGTCGGTCTCCTTGGGCTGGTTCTCGTAGAGCGCGTCGTGGTAGTCGCGGAACTTTCCGGCGTCCTGTGCGCAGGCCGCCGCGTTGGCTGCGCGCAGGGAGCCGCTGCCGCCGAGGTTGCCGTCGATGAGCGTGACGAGGTGGTAGTCGATTCTGAGCTTGCCCGCGTCGGTCAGCTCGTGCAGCGTCGGGCGGTACGTCGCCTCGAACGCCTGGCAGGCCGGGCAGCGGAAGTCCTCCCAGATCGTGAGCGTGGACTTGGCGCTGTCCTTGCCGACCGGGATCGCGAGGCTGTCCTTGCCCTGGGCGCCGGAGGGCGCGACGACCGGGCCCGTGCTCGCGCTGTTCTTCTTCTTGCCCGCGTTCGCGGCGAGCACGCCGATCGCCGCCGCGACGCCGAGGACGCAGACGACGCTCACGCCCACGATCAGCGCACGCCGCCGCCTCTCCGCGGACTTCTGCTTCTCACGCTCGACCGCCAGCCGCTCACGGGCGGTGCGCTTTCCGTCACGATTCTTCTCGCTCACACCCCCAGAACGAACCGGGGAGGCACAGCGCGCCTCCCCGGTCCCAGGTCCACCCGTTCGAGTGACCGAATTTTCCGTATGCGGTTGTCTGGTTTTTCGGTCTGTCCCGTCCGCCGTGTCCGGTCCGCGGTCGGGCCGGTCCGCTCGGCGGGGTGCGGCTACGCCTGTCCGCGGACGCCCTTCGCCAGTTCCGCGGCCAGCTCGTGGACGGCCGCGATCCCGGTGGCGTGGTCCGGTGCGTCCAGCATCCGCTTGACGAAGGCCGAGCCGACGATCACTCCGTCGGCGAATCCGGCGACCTCGGCGGCCTGGGCGCCGCCGGAGACCCCGAGACCGACGCAGACGGGCAGGCCGGTGCCGGTGGCGCGGGTGCGTTCCACCAGGTCCTGGGCCTGCGCGCCGACCGACTCGCGGGTGCCCGTGACGCCCATCAGCGAGGCGGCGTAGACGAAGCCGCTGCCCGCCGCGGTGATCTCCGCGAGGCGGGCGTCCCTGCTGCTGGGGGCGACCACGAAGACCGTGGCGAGGCCGTGCTTGGCGGCGTGCTCGCGCCACAGCGCGGACTCCTGGACCGGCAGGTCGGGCAGGATGCAGCCGGCGCCGCCCGCCTCGGCGAGTTCGGCCGTGAAGCGTTCCACGCCGTAGCGGTCGATGGGATTCCAGTAGGTCATGACGAGGACGGGTTTGCCGGTCGCCCGGTGCGCCTCGCAGACCGTGCGCATGACGTCGGCGATCCGCACGCCGCCGCGCAGCGCGATGTCGTCGGCGGTCTGGATGACCGGGCCGTCCAGGACCGGGTCGCTGTGCGGCAGCCCGACCTCGACGACGTCCGCGCCGCCGTCGAAGACGGCCTTGATCGCCTCGATGCCGCCGTCCACGGTCGGGAACCCGGCCGGCAGGTAGGCGATGAGGGCGGACCGCCCGTCCGCCTTCGCGGCGGCGAGGGTGTCGGTCAACAGCTGGATGTTCCCGCTCACTTGGCGTCCCCCTCGGTCCCGGCGTGCGCGCCGTGCGTGCCCGCGGCGGCCCCGGTGGCCCCGCTGTCCGTGTCGGTGTCGTACAGGCCGAAGTAGCGGGCGGCCGTGTCCATGTCCTTGTCGCCGCGGCCGGAGAGGTTGACCACGATCAGTCCGTCCGGCCCCAGTTCCCTGCCGACGTCGAGGGCGCCGGCGAGCGCGTGCGCGCTCTCGATCGCCGGGATGATGCCCTCGGTGCGCGACAGCAGGCGCAGCGCCTGCATGGCCGCGTCGTCGGTGACGGCGCGGTACTCGCCGCGGCCGCTCGCCTTCAGGTAGGAGTGCTCGGGGCCGACGCCCGGGTAGTCCAGACCGGCCGAGATCGAGTACGGCTCGGTGATCTGGCCCTCGTCGTCCTGGAGCACGAAGGAGCGGGAGCCGTGCAGGATGCCGGGCTCGCCGGCGGTGAGGGTGGCCGCGTGCTCGCCGGTCTCGACGCCGTGTCCGGCGGGTTCGCAGCCGACGAGGCGGACGCAGGTGTCGGGAATGAAGGCGTGGAACAGGCCGATGGCGTTGGAGCCGCCGCCGACACAGGCGACCGCGGCGTCGGGCAGCCGGCCCGCCCGCTGAAGGAGCTGGCGGCGTGCCTCCACGCCGATCACCCGGTGGAAGTCGCGCACCATGGCGGGGAACGGGTGCGGTCCCGCCACGGTCCCGAACAGGTAGTGGGTGTGGTCGACGTTGGCGACCCAGTCCCGGAACGCCTCGTTGATGGCGTCCTTCAGGGTGCGGCTGCCGGACTTCACGGCGATGACCTCGGCGCCCAGCATGCGCATGCGGGCCACGTTCAGGGCCTGCCGCCTGGTGTCGATCTCGCCCATGTAGATGGTGCAGTCGAGACCGAACAGCGCGCAGGCGGTGGCGGTCGCCACACCGTGCTGGCCCGCGCCGGTCTCGGCGATGACGCGGGTCTTGCCCATCCGCCGGGTGAGCAGGGCCTGGCCCAGTACGTTGTTGATCTTGTGGGAGCCGGTGTGGTTGAGGTCCTCCCGTTTCAGGAAGACCCGGGCGCCGCCGGCGTGCTCGGCGAACCTCGGTACCTCGGTGAGGGCGCTGGGCCGTCCGGTGTAGTCGGCGAGCAGGCCGTCCAGTTCGCGGGCGAACTCGGGGTCGTGCTTGGCCTTGTCGTACTCGACGGCGACCTCGTCCACGGCGGCGACCAGCGCCTCCGGGATGAACTTGCCGCCGAACGCGCCGAAGTAGCCCTCGGCGCTGGGGGTTTTGCCCTCCGGGTCGGGCAGGAAGAACTCGCTGGGCATGCGGAAACCTCACGGTGAGTCTGTGGAAGGAAACTCGGTGCCGTGGGGGCGGGCGTCGTCAGTCGGCTGCGGGAGCGTCGTGGCTGGTCGCTCCCCCAAGTTCTCGGCTGCGCTCGAACAGGGGGGACCCCCAGTTCCCCGCGCCCCTTTCGGGGCGCTGCCATCGCATGCCGTTCACCTGGCCGGGCTCGTCGCCGATGACGTACCGGACCCGGCGGCCGTGCACCCGGCGGGCGGGCGCGCGACAGCCTCGGGGCCGGCAGCCGCGCGCGAGGCGGGCGTACGGGTCCCTGGGGGCCGGTGCGGTGGTGGGCGTCATCGGGGTCAGCCTAGTGGGGGGTCAGCCGCGGCCGTGCCGCAGTGCGGGGTGCTCGCCGGCCGCCACCAGGTCGGCGACCGCGGTCCTGGGGTCGCGCCCGGTCACCAGGGACTCACCGACCAGGACCGCGTCGGCGCCCGCGTTGGCGTAGGCGATCAGGTCGTGCGGGCCGCGGACGCCGGACTCGGCGACCTTGACCGTGCCGGCCGGGATCTCCGGAGCGACCCGGTCGAAGGTGCTCCGGTCGACCTCCAGCGTCTTCAGGTTGCGCGCGTTGACGCCGATCACCGTGGCGCCGGCGTCCACCGCGCGCTCCACCTCGTCCTCGTCGTGCACCTCGACGAGGGGGGTGAGGCCGATGGAGACGGCCCGCTCGATCAGCGACTCCAGGGCCGGCTGGTCGAGGGCGCCGACGATGAGCAGCGCGAGGTCGGCGCCGTACGCCCGGGCCTCCCACAGCTGGTAGGAGGTGACGATGAAGTCCTTGCGCAGCACCGGGATGTCCACGCGGGCGCGGACGGCTTCCAGGTCGGCCAGCGAACCGCCGAACCGGCGCTGCTCGGTCAGGACGGAGATGACGGCCGCGCCGCCCGCCTCGTAGTCGGCGGCGAGCCCGGCCGGGTCGGCGATGGCGGCCAGCGCGCCCTTGGACGGGCTGGAGCGCTTGACCTCGCAGATGACCTTGACGCCCTCGCCGCGCAGTGCCGCCAGGCCGTCCTTGGCGGCCGGGGCCTTCGCCGCGCGTTCCTTGAGCTCGTCGAGGCTGACGCGCGCCTGCCGATCCGCCAGGTCGGCACGGACTCCGTCGATGATCTCGTCGAGCACACTCACGCGAGCGGTCCCCTTCCGGACGGTTGTTCCTGCGGGTGGAAACCCGGGGTCACTGCGATGGTATCCGCAGGACGGCGTGGGGCCCGCATCCGGCTGCCGGCGGTCTCGTCACCTGGACCTGCACGGTTGGGACGTTCGGTCAGGGGTGCAGCCAGCCGCCGAACGGCAGGTTGCGGACGACGGTGAACACCAGCAGCACGGCGCCCAGGCCCCACAGCTGCACCGGTCCCGGGCTGAGCCGGATCGGCCGTCCGCGCGCCGCGCGGACCGTCCAGAGGGTCCACAGGACGGCGAAGCCCAGGTAGGCGGCCACGGCCGGCGCGTTGGCCTGCAGCGCGGCCGTGAGGTCCCCGTGGATGAAGGCGTGCGCGCTGCGCAGTCCGCCGCAGCCGGGGCAGTAGAGGCCGGTCACCGCGTACAGCGGGCACACCGGGTAGTGGCCGGGCCGGTAGGGGTTCACCGTCGCGACGTAGGCGAAGGCGCCCGCGACGGCCGCGAGGACGCCTGCTGGGGCCGCCAGCCGGCCGAGGGCGCCGGTGGGGGCCTCGGGCGGCACCAGGTGCTCACTGTCGGCGTTCACGGCTCGTATTCTCCCCGCCCGGCCGGGCATGCGCGAGGGGCGCTCCGGCAGCCGGTGCGCTGCCGGGGCGCCCCTCCATGAGGTCGGCCGGCGTTCGTACGGGACGTGCGAGGTCCGTACGGGGCGTACGCGGCCGGTCGTGGGGCCCGCGGTCCGCGAGCGGACCGTACGGCGGAGTCAGCTCTTGGCGCCGGCCGGTTCGGGCGTCACCGTGGCCTGCGGCTGCGGCAGGGAAGCCGGGTGCGCGCTTTTCGGCTGGCCGAGGCCCATGGAGCGCATGATGAGCCCGACGACACCGCCGAGGACCACGATCACCATGCCCGCCCAGAAACCGAGCGGCTGGGCCATCACCATGAAGGCGCCTGCGACGCAGAACCCGATGATGGCGATCATGACACCGGTCCAGGCGGCCGGGGTGTGACCGTGGCTGCTGCCCGCCATTGCTTGCTCCTCGTTGCTGTGTGCGTGTGTGAGCCGGACGCTCATCATCGACCATTGTCCCGTACGGGTGGGCCCGGTGTGCGCGGGGGTGGCTGCCGGTGTGCGTCTGATTGGCCACACCGGGACCGGTTCTCCGGGGCGGGCGGGGCCGGTGGGCCGGGGCGTGTTCAGGCCCCGGTGGGGTCCTCGCCGCGGTCCAGGGCCTTCCAGAGGTCCTCGGGCCGGTCGGGGTCGACGGTGGCCGCGGTGCGCCGTGGGCGTGCCTGACCGCGCTCGTAGCGGCCGGACATGGCGGGCCACAGCCGGCCGTAGCGCAGTGCGAGCAGTCCGGCGAGCAGGATCAGCAGGCCGCCGACGGCCGCCGCGTAGGGCCAGGCGGTGTGGCTGAGGGCGGCGACCGCGGCGGAGGTGTCGCCGGTGGCCTCGGCGGCCTTGTCGTCGAGCACGGAGCCGTCGGAGGCGCCGGTCAGGGCGGCGACGACCGTACCGGCGCCGGAGAGCGCGAGGACGGCGGCGACCAGCAGGCGGCCCGCCTTGCGGACGGCGAAGACGGCGACGAGCGCGGCGAGGCCCACTATGGCGAGGGCCGCGGGGACGCCCGTCACGTCGCTGCCCCTGGCGGTCAGCGGGAAGGCGCCGCCGGCCACCGACGCGGTGCCCTCCGCCCAGCGCTGGCGCGTGGCGAGCAGCGCCACGCCGGCGCCGAGCGCGCCGCACAGCAGCGCCACGGCGAGGCTCCGGCGGCCGGCCCGTGCGGGTTCCGCGGCTTCGGAACGGGGGTGAGGTAGGGCTGTCACGTACTCCACTATCGCCTGCGCCCCGTGCGATACGTCACCCGGGGTTCGCTCGGCGCCCGCCGAGACGGTTCGCGGTGTGCACGGCTCGCAGCACCGCCGCCGCCTTGTTGCGGCACTCCTGGTCCTCGGCGGCCGGATCGGAGTCGGCGACGATGCCCGCGCCGGCCTGGACGTAGGCGGTGCCGTCCCGCAGCAGGGCGGTGCGGATGGCGATGGCCGTATCGGAGTCGCCCGCGAAGTCCAGGTAGCCGACACAGCCGCCGTACAGGCCGCGCCGGGACGGTTCGAGTTCGTCGATGATCTGCATGGCGCGGGGCTTGGGCGCGCCGGAGAGGGTGCCCGCGGGGAAGCACGCCGTCAGGACGTCGAAGGCGGTGCGGCCGGCGGCGACCTTGCCGGTGACGGTGGAGACGATGTGCATGACGTGCGAGTACCGCTCGACGGACATGAAGTCGACGACCTCGACCGAGCCGGGCTCGCAGACCCGGCCGAGGTCGTTGCGGCCGAGGTCGACGAGCATGAGGTGCTCGGCGCGTTCCTTGGGGTCGGCGAGCAGTTCGTCGGCGAGGGCCTGGTCCTCCTGCGGGGTGGCGCCGCGCGGCCGGGTGCCGGCGATCGGGTGCACCATGGCCTGCCCGTCCTCGACCTTGACCAGCGCTTCCGGGGAGGAGCCGACGACGTCGAAGGCGCCGCCGGACCCGTCGGGCAGCCGGAGCAGGTACATGTACGGGGAGGGGTTGGTGGCCCTGAGGACCCGGTAGACGTCCAGGGCGCTCGCGGTGCAGGGCGTCTCGAAGCGCTGTGAGGGGACGACCTGGAACGCCTCGCCGGCCCGGATGCGCTCCTTGACGTCCTCGACGGCCTTCTGGAAGTCCGGGCCGCCCCAGCGCGCGGTGTACGGGGGCGGTTCGGAGGGCGGCAGCACCGCGGGGGGCTGGGCGACCGGGCGGGA
Source organism: Streptomyces sp. NPDC006012 (assembly GCF_042871185.1). Lineage (NCBI taxonomy): Bacteria > Bacillati > Actinomycetota > Actinomycetes > Kitasatosporales > Streptomycetaceae > Streptomyces > Streptomyces sp. NPDC006012. The sequence goes on along the minus strand of NZ_JBIAIE010000009.1, from coordinate 121,866 downwards.
GAGGTCGGCCTCCATGGCGTCGAGGCGGGCGACGGCGTCTGCGTGGGCCTCGTCGACGCCGGTGGCGCGGTCGTTGTGGTTGATCGCGTTGGCGATCAGCAGGACCGAGCCCTCCCAGTGGTCCATGACGGCCAGGTCGCTGGTGAGCAGCATGGTCAGCTCGGGCAGCCGCAGGTCGTCCCGCTCGCCGGGTCCGATGCGCTCCAGGCGGCGGACGATGTCGTAGCCGAGGTAGCCGACCATGCCTCCGGTGAACGGCGGCAGGCCGAGGTCGTCGGCGAGGTCGCGGGGGGTGTGCAGGGCCTCGACGGTGGCGCGCAGGGCGGTCAGCGGGTCGCCCTCGGCGGGGACGCCGACGGGCGGGGTGCCGAGCCAGTGGACCTTGCCGTTCCGCTCGGTCAGGGTGGCGGCGGAGCGGACGCCGACGAAGGAGTAGCGGGACCACTGAAACGCGGCGCGGCCGTTCTCCGCGGATTCCAGCAGGAAGGTGCCGGGGCGCTCGGCGGCGAGCTTGCGGTAGAGCGCGACGGGGGTGTCGCCGTCGGCGAGCAGCTTGCGGGTGACCGGGATGACCCGGCGGTCGGCCGCCAGTCTGCGGAACGTCTCAAGATCCATGCCGGCAGACCCTACTCAGCGCGGGCCTGTGCACCCGAACCGGCGTCCTCAAGGAGGACGTCGGCGTCGAAGCAGGTGCGGGCGCCGGTGTGGCAGGCGGCGCCCACCTGGTCGACCTTGACCAGCAGGGTGTCGGCGTCGCAGTCCAGGGCGACCGACTTGACCCGCTGGACGTGTCCGGAGGTGTCGCCCTTGACCCAGTACTCCCGGCGGCTGCGGGACCAGTAGGTGCAGCGGCCGGTGGTCAGCGTGCGGTGCAGTGCCTCGTCGTCCATCCAGCCCAGCATCAGCACCTCCCCGGTGTCGTACTGCTGGGCGATGGCGGGGACGAGTCCGTCGGCGCTGCGCTTGAGGCGCGCGGCGATCTCCGGGGCGAGGCTGCTGGTCCGGTGCGTGCTGCTCATGGGTGCCATTGTGCCGCGCGGCACCGACGGTGCCCGGACCTGTCCGGTGGGTGGGCGCACGGCGGCCGGCGAGGTCGCGACGGGTGGGCGGAGCGCAAGCCTGGTCGTACGCTGACAGTATGTCGACCTTCGCAAAGCGTGAACGGCTTCTGCTCGCCGACCTCTTGGAAACCACCGGCCCCGAGGCGCCGACCCTCTGCGAGGGCTGGCAGACCCGTGAACTGGCCGCACACGTGGTGGTGCGCGAGCGCCGCCCGGACGCCGCGGGGGGCGCGCTGGTCAAGCAGCTCGCGCCGCGGCTGCAGAAGGTGATGGACGAGTACGCCGCGAAGCCGTACGAGGAACTGATCCAGCTGATCCGCACCGGCCCGCCGCGCTTTTCACCCTTTCAGCTCAAGCAGATCGACGAGGTGGCCAACACGGTCGAGTTCTACGTCCACACGGAGGACGTCCGCCGTGCCCAGCCGGACTGGACGCCGCGCGAACTCGACCCCGTCTTCCAGGAGGCCCTGTGGTCCCGGCTGGAGCGGACCGCCCGGCTGCTCGGCCGGGGCGTGCCGACCGGCCTGGTGCTGCGCCGGCCGGACGGTCAGACGGCGGTCGCCCACCGGGGGGCGCCGGTGGTGACGGCCACGGGTGAGCCTTCGGAGCTGCTGATGTTCGCGTTCGGCCGGCAGCGCGCGGCCGACGTGGAGCTGGCGGGCGACGAGAACGCCATCGCCAAGCTGCGGGAGTCCAAGCAGCTGGGCATCTGAGCCCTGCCGGGCGTCGTCAACGGGGCAGTTCGGCGCGGCGCAGTCCCGGCGCGGCCAGGCAGACGACGCCGCCGAGCCCGCACACAGCGGCGCTGGCCACGAACACCGGGCCGAGGCCCCAGGCGCCGATCGCGGCGGCCGTGAACGGCATGCTCAGCGGGGCGAGGCCGAGACTGACCAGAGAGGCGACGGCGGTGACGCGGCCCAGGTAGGCGGGGTCGGACTGGGTCTGGAGCAGGGCGCCGCACAGGGCGCCGCTGAGTCCGGCCAGCAGTCCGACGAGCAGGGCCACGCCGACGGCGGCCGCGAGGTGCAGGACGAGGCCGAGGGCGCCGATGGCGGCGGAGCCCGCGAGGCAGGCACCGCCGGTGACCAGGCCCGCCCGCGGCAGTCGGCCCCGGACGGCCAGCAGCAGGGAGACGGCACCGGCGCCGACGCCGAATCCGGCGAGCACCCAGCCCATCCCGGAGGCGCCCCAGCCGCGCCGGTCGGCCAGCAGGGTCAGACCGATGTTGAGCGGCCCGACGAACCCGAAGTCGCCGAGCGCGATGGCCACCATCAGCGGGGCCAGCACCCGGTGCCCCCGGATGTAGCGCAGCCCGGCCAGCAGGTCGTCCCAGGCACTGGCTGACCGGGGCTCGGGGGTTTCGAGGGGCGCGGGGATGTCGAGGGGTTCGGAGGTGTCGAGGCGCTCGGAAACGGGCGGCTCGGAAACGGGCGGTGCGGAAACGGTCGGTGCGGAAACGGTCGGTGTCGAAGCCGCCGGGGCTGCGGCGGGGTGCGGGTCGGCCTGCGGGTTTTCCGCCGGGGATGACGCGGAGGCGGTCCCCGGGCGTGCGCCGCGGCGCGGCCCGGGTATCGGCTCGGCGTCCCGCGCGGGCGCCGTGTCGTCGGCCGGCAGGGCGCGGATCCGTACCGAGATCAGCAGCGGCACCGACCCCGCTATGAGCAGACCCGCGAGGGCGAACGCGGCCGGTGCGCCGCCGAGCGCCACGCCCAGGCCGCCGAGCGGGGCGCCGACCACGCTCGCCAGGCGGACGCAGAGCCCGCGCATGCCCTGGACCCGGGCGAGCTGGTCCTTGCCGGTGATCCGGGCCGGAAGCGCGCCGACCGCGGGCAGGAACACGGCGTCGACGGTGCCGAAGACGAGGGCGAGCAGGGCCAGCGGCCACAGGCCGGGGCTGGTGAGGAACAGCAGCGCGGCCACCGCGGCGACGGCCGCGCAGCGCACCGCGTCGCTGCCGATGACGACCCGGCGCGGCCCGAGCCGGTCGGCGACGACACCGCCGCCGAGCATCAGCACGGCGCGCGGCAGGGCGCTGGCCGACATGACCAGACCGGCCTGGGCGGGCGTTCCGCTCTGGACGGCGGCCCAGGACAGCGCGATGTAGTAGACGCTGTCGCCGAGCATGGAGCAGGAGTAGGCGCCCAGCCAGCGCAGGACGTTGGGGTCACGGTGGGCGGGGCGTGCGGCGGCGGTGCCGAGCGTGGCGGGCGGGCCGGTGACGGCGGACAAGACGGCGGCCTCTCGGAACGGAGCGGACAGGAACCGGACGCGGACACGGACGCGGAACCGAGCCGGGCGCCGAACAGAGCCGGACGCGGGACAGGGGCGGACCGCGGATCGGGGTCGGACACGGAACGGAATCAGACGCGGAACCGGATCCGGCGCGGAACGGCGTCGCAGGCGGAACCGGGTCCGGTGCGCAGCCGGGTCCGGTGCGCAGCCGGGTCCGGTGCGCAGCCGGGTCCGGTGCGCAGCCGGGTCCGGTGCGGAAACGGGGTCAGACGCGGAACGGGAATCCGTACACGTGCAGCGCGACGTGTTCGCGCCCCTCCGTCTCGCCGGCGGCTTCGGCGGACCGGCCCTTCTCGTCGTACGTGCGCAGCAGGTCGAGCAACTTCTCGCGCAGCTCGGCCAGTTCGGCGGCGGTGAGCCGGAGCAGGGACTCGCTGTCCCCGGCGGCGGCGTTCCACTCGGCGCTCCAGGCGGCCCGCTCGTCGAGATGGCGCCGGTACATGCCGGCGTGCTGTTCGTGGAGGAGCCGAGTGGCCGCCAGATGTGCCGCCACCTGCTCGGGGGCATCGCGGAAGTCCGCGTCCCGGATGCTCACGCCCCGCGAGGAGGGCTGCCACCAGCGCTCGCGGCCGTCCCCGCTCTGCCGCTCGGCCTCCTCGATCAGCCCGTGCCCGGCCAGCTTGCGCAGGTGGTAGCTGACCAGGGAGACCGCCTCGTCGACCTGGTCGGCCAGCTGTGAGGCGGTGGCGGTCCGGGCGACGCACAGCAGGCGGTACACCTGCATGCGCAGCGGGTGGGCCAGTGCCTTCAGCGTGCCCAGGTCGGTGATGGGGAGGTACTCCTCGGATGCCATGCCCTCACCGTAGATACGAAAGAAAAGTTGCACAATATGTCTTGCGCAACTTTTCTTTCGTATCTCGGGTGTGGTGGCGAGGGCCGGCGGGGATGCGGCCGGGGGTCACCGCACGGGGTGGCCGGCCTCCCGCAGCGCCTGCTTTACCTGGGCGATCCGCAGGTCGCCGAAGTGGAAGACGGAGGCCGCCAGGACCGCGTCGGCGCCCGCGGCGACGGCCGGCGGGAAGTCCGCCAGCCTGCCCGCGCCGCCGGAGGCGATCACCGGCACGGTGACGTGCTTGCGCACGGCCGCGATCATCTCCAGGTCGTAGCCGTCCTTGGTGCCGTCCGCGTCCATGGAGTTCAGCAGGATCTCCCCCGCGCCCAGCTCGGCGGCCTCGTGCGCCCACTCGACGGCGTCGATGCCGGTGCCGCGCCGCCCGCCGTGGGTGGTGACCTCGAAGCCGCCCGCCGCAGAGCGGCGCGCGTCGACCGAGAGGACCAGCACCTGCCGCCCGAACCGCTCGGCGATCTCGCGGATCAGCTCGGGGCGGGCGATCGCGGCCGTGTTCACGCCCACCTTGTCGGCACCGGCCCGCAGCAGCTTGTCCACGTCCTCGGCGGTGCGGACGCCGCCGCCGACCGTCAGCGGGATGAACACCTGCTCGGCGGTGCGGCGCACCACGTCGTACGTCGTCTCGCGGTTGCCCGAGGACGCGGTGATGTCCAGGAACGTCAGCTCGTCGGCGCCCTCGGCGTCGTAGACCTTGGCCATCTCGACGGGGTCGCCCGCGTCCCGCAGGTTCTGGAAGTTGACGCCCTTGACGACCCGGCCGCCGTCCACGTCCAGGCAGGGGATGACTCGGACCGCCAGGGTCATGAATCCACGGCTCCTCTTGCTGCGTGTGCTGCTAGTACTGCTTTTGCTGCTCGTACTGCTTTTGCTGCTTGTACTGCTTCTAGCCTCGGAAGGCTTCCAGTTCCACTTCGACCAGGATGCGCGGGTCGACGAAGCCCGCCACGACCAGCAGGGTCGAGGCCGGGCGCACGGAGTCGAACAGTTCCTTGTGGGCCCGGCCCGCCTCGTCGACGTCCCGTTGATGGGTCAGGTACATCCGGGTCCTGATCACCGACTCGGGCCCGAGCCCGAACTCGGCGATCGCCTCCAGCGCGCCGGCGAAGGCCGCCTTCGTCTGCTCGTACGGGTCGCCCTCCGCGTACAACGCCGGGCCACGGAAGGCCGTGGTGCCCGCCACCAGCACGCGGTCGCCCGCCGCGACGGCGCGCGCGTAGCCGAAGCTCTCCTCCCAGGGACTTCCGCTCTGCACCCGCCGCACGGCTTCGGACGTCATGACGACACTGCCTCCAGGGCCTCTTCCAGGGTGAACGCCTTCGCGTACAGGGCCTTCCCGACGATGGCGCCCTCGACACCGAGGGGTACCAGAGAGGCGATGGCCCGCAGGTCCTCCAGCGACGACACGCCACCGGAGGCCACGACCGGGCGATCGGTGGCCGCGCAGACGTTCTTCAGCAGGTCCAGGTTGGGGCCCTGGAGCGTGCCGTCCTTGGCGATGTCGGTGACGACGTAGCGGGCGCAGCCCTCCTTGTCGAGGCGTTCCAGCGTCTCGTAGAGGTCACCGCCGTCCCGGGTCCAGCCGCGCCCGCGGAGCGTGGTGCCGCGGACGTCCAGGCCCACCGCGATCCGGTCGCCGTGCTCGGCGATCACCCCGGCGACCCACTCGGGGGTCTCCAGGGCGGCCGTGCCGAGGTTCACCCGGGTGCAGCCGGTGGCGAGCGCGGCGGCGAGGGTGTCGTCGTCCCGGATGCCGCCGGACAGCTCCACCTTGATGTCCATCGCACTGGTGACCTCGGCGATCAGCGCGCGGTTGTCGCCGGTGCCGAACGCGGCGTCCAGGTCGACCAGGTGCAGCCACTCGGCGCCCGAGCGCTGCCAGGCCAGGGCGGCCTGGAGCGGGGAGCCGTACGAGGTCTCGGTCCCGGACTCGCCGTGCACGAGGCGTACCGCCTGGCCGTCCCGGACGTCGACGGCGGGCAGGAGTTCGAGCTTGCTCACAGAGTTCCGATCCAGTTGGTGAGGAGCTGGGCGCCGGCGTCGCCGGACTTCTCGGGGTGGAACTGGGTCGCCCACAGGGCGCCGTTCTCCACGGCCGCCACGAACGGCCTGCCGTGCGTCGACCAGGTCACCCGGGGGGCGCGCAGCGTCGCGTCGGCGGCGGGGAGGGTCCAGTCGTGGACGGCGTAGGAGTGCACGAAGTAGAAGCGGGCGTCCGCGTCCAGGCCGGCGAACAGTTCCGAGCCGGGCGGCGCGGTCACGGTGTTCCAGCCCATGTGCGGCACCACCTCGGCCTGGAGCGGCTCGACCGAACCGGGCCACTCGTCGAGACCTTCGCTCTCCACGCCGTGCTCGATGCCGCGGGCGAACAGGATCTGCATGCCGACGCAGATGCCCAGCACCGGGCGCCCGCCGGCCAGCCGGCGGTCGATCACCCAGTCGCCGCGGGCCGCGCGCAGGCCCCGCATACAGGCGGCGAAGGCGCCGACGCCCGGCACCAGCAGCCCGTCCGCGTTCATCGCCCGGTCGAAGTCACGGGTGATCTCGACCTCGGCGCCCGCGCGGGCGAGGGCGCGTTCGGCGGAGCGGACGTTGCCGAAGCCGTAGTCGAGGACGACGACCTTGCGGGCTGGACTCAATTCCATACCTCCAGCCGCAGGACGCCTGCGACCAGGCACATCGCGGCGCCGACGGACACCAGCACGATCATGCTGGCGGGCATCTTCTGCTTGACGAAGGAGACGATGCCGCCGACGAGGAAGAGGCCGACGACGATCAGCAGGGTGGACAGTCCGGTCATGGTCTACAGCGCGCCCTTCGTGGACGGGAGGATGCCGACGGCGCGCGGGTCGCGCTCGCTCGCGTAGCGCAGGGCCCGGGCCAGCGCCTTGAACTGGCACTCCACGATGTGGTGGGCGTTGCGTCCGTAGGGCACGTGCACATGCAGCGCGACCTGTGCCTGGGCGACGAAGGACTCCAGGATGTGCCGGGTCATCGTGGTGTCGTACTCGCCGATCATCGGCGCCATGCCCGCGGGCTCCTCGTGCACGAGGTAGGGGCGGCCGGAGAGGTCGACGGTGACCTGGGCGAGGGATTCGTCCAGCGGGACCGTGCAGTTGCCGAAGCGGTAGATGCCCACCTTGTCGCCGAGCGCCTGCTTGAAGGCGGCGCCGAGCGCGAGGGCGGTGTCCTCGATGGTGTGGTGGGAGTCGATGTGCAGGTCGCCGTCGGTCTTCACGGTGAGGTCGAACAGGCCGTGCCGGCCGAGCTGGTCGAGCATGTGGTCGTAGAAACCGACGCCGGTGGCGATGTCGGTCCGCCCGGTGCCGTCGAGATCGATCTCGACCAGGACCGAGGTCTCCTTGGTGGTGCGCTCGACGCGTCCGACGCGCCCTTCGCGGTTCATGAACTCTGCTCCTTCTTCAGTGCGCGTACCGCGTCGAGGAACGCGTCGTTCTCCTCGGGGGTCCCGGCGGACACCCGCAGCCACCCCGGTACGCCGTTGTCCCGGACCAGGACGCCCCGGTCGAGGATCTTCTGCCAGGCGTCGTGCGCGTTGGCGAACCGGCCGAACTGGACGAAGTTCGCGTCGGACGCCGTGACGTCGTAGCCGATCGCGCGCAGTTCGCGCATCAGCCGGTCCCGCTCCGCCTTCAGCCGCTCGACGTACTTCAGCAGCGTGTCGGTGTGTTCCAGGGCGGCCAGCGCGGTCGCCTGGGTGATCGCCGACAGGTGGTACGGCAGCCGGACGAGCTGGACGGCGTCCACCACCGCCGGGTGTGCGGCGAGGTAGCCGAGCCGCAGGCCCGCCGCGCCGAACGCCTTGGACATGGTCCGCGAGATGACCAGGCGGGGCCGTCCTTCGAGCAGCGGCAGCAGCGAGTCACCGTGGCTGAACTCGATGTACGCCTCGTCCACGATCACCATGGACGGCTTGGCCGCCTGCGCGGCGTCGTAGAGCGCGCGCACCGTCTCGGGCGGAACCGCGTTGCCCGTGGGGTTGTTGGGGGTGGTGATGAAGACGACGTCCGGGCGGTGCTCGGCGATGACCCGCTCGGCGGCGGCGAGGTCGATCGTGAAGTCCTCCTGGCGCGGGCCGGAGAGCCATCCCGTCCCGGTGCCGCGCGAGATGAGCGAGTGCATCGAGTACGACGGCTCGAAGCCGATCGCGCTGCGGCCGGGTCCGCCGAAGGTCTGCAGCAGTTGCTGGATGACCTCGTTGGAGCCGTTGGCGGCCCACACGTTCGCCATGCCGAGCGGGTACTTGCCGGTCTTCGTCAGGTACGCGGCGAGTTCGGTGCGCAGCTGGACCGCGTCCCGGTCGGGGTAGCGGTTCAGGTCGCGGGCGGCGGTCCGGACCCGCTCGGTGATCCGCTCGACGAGCGGTTCGGGCAGCGGGTACGGGTTCTCGTTCGTGTTCAGCCGTACGGGCACGTCCAACTGGGGCGCACCGTAGGGGGACTTGCCGCGCAGCTCGTCCCGTACGGGGAGATCGTCGATTCCGGAGTTCACTTGCTCGTCGGTACCTTCCAGCCGAACCTCGCCTTGACGGCCGCGCCGTGTGCGGGCAGGTCCTCCGCCTCGGCCAGCGTGACCACGTGGTGCGCGACCTCGGCCAGCGCGTCCCTCGTGTAGTCGACGATGTGGATGCCGCGCAGGAAGGACTGTACGGACAGGCCGGAGGAGTGGCAGGCGCAGCCCCCGGTGGGCAGGACGTGGTTGGATCCGGCCGCGTAGTCGCCCAGGGACACCGGTGCCCAGGGGCCGATGAAGATCGCGCCGGCGTTCTTGACCCGGTCGGCGACCGCGGCGGCGTCGGCGGTCTGGATCTCCAGGTGCTCGGCGCCGTACGCGTCGACCACCCTCAGGCCCGCCTCGACGCCGTCGACCAGCACGATCGCGGACTGCTTGCCGCCGAGGGCGGGGGCGATCCGGTCGTCGACGTGCTTGCTGGCCGCGACCTGCGGCACCAGCTCCTTCTCCACCGCGTCGGCCAGCTCGACGGAGTCGGTGACCAGGACGGCCGCGGCCAGCGGGTCGTGCTCGGCCTGGCTGATCAGGTCGGAGGCCACGTGCACCGGGTCGGCGGTGTCGTCGGCGAGGATCGCGATCTCGGTGGGCCCGGCCTCGGTGTCGATGCCGATCCGGCCGGTGAAGAAGCGCTTGGCGGCGGCGACCCAGATGTTGCCGGGGCCGGTGACCATGTTCGCGGGGGCGCAGGACTCGGTGCCGTAGGCGAACATGGCGACCGCGGTGGCGCCGCCCGCCGCGTACACCTCGTCGACGCCGAGCAGCGCGCAGGCGGCCAGGATCGTCGGGTGCGGCAGGCCGTCGAACTCGGCCTGGGCCGGGGAGGCGAGGGCGATCGAGGCGACGCCCGCCTCCTGCGCGGGCACCGCGTTCATGATCACGGAGGACGGGTAGACCGAACGGCCGCCCGGCGCGTACAGCCCGACCCGCTCGACGGGCACCCACTTCTCGGTCACCGAACCGCCGGGCGCGACCTGGGTCGTGCGGGTCGTACGGCGCTGCTCGCGGTGGACGAGCCGGGCGCGGTGGATCGACTCCTGAAGGGCCGCGCGGACCGCCGGGTCGAGGGCCGCGAGCGCGTCCGAGAGGGCCTTCGCCGGCACCCGGACGGATTCCAGCCGCACTCCGTCGAACCGCTCCGCGAAGTCGATCAGCGCCGCGTCGCCCCGATGATGCACGGCCTCGCAGATCGGACGCACCTTCTCCAGGGCGGCCTGAACGTCGAAGTCGGCTCGGGGCAGCAGGTCACGCAGTGCGGCGCCCTCGGGAAGGGTGTCGCCGCGCAGATCGATTCGGGAGATCACAGGGCCAATTCTCGCAGACCGGGGTCGCCGGCCGTGCGCGCGTATCAATGGCTGATACAGAACCTGCCGCAATGGCGGATGCGGAACCGGACCGGAATCCGGACCGGGAACCCGCAAGATCCCCTTCACGTCTAGCGTTCGGGACGTCACTCAGCGGGCATGACCGGAATACGAAACGGAATGGACCCGCGCGTGACGGTGGGGAGGAGGGAACAACGGTGACCGAGGGAACCGGGCTGCGCACCGGGGACCTGCCGGACGACCTGAGCGCCGCCGAGGCAGGGATGTGGCAGTCCTTCCGGAATGGCAGCACCTACGACCTGAGCAGTGGCGACCCCATCGTGGACGATCCACACGGCGGGCACCCGTGGGGGCCCGAGCGCACCGTGCGGGCCCGCATCATCGCCTGGCTGCTGCTCGACGGGCCGCCCGCGCTGGCCGGACGGGTGTCGTCGCTGAAGCTGGCCGGTGTGCGGATCACCGGCGTCCTGGACCTGGCGGGCGGCTCGGTCACGCCGTACGTGGAGCTGCGGGGCTGCCGCTTCGAGCGGGAGATCCTGCTGCCGGAGGCCCGGTTCTCCACCCTGCGGCTGGTGGACTGCTCGGTGCCGCGGCTGGAGGCGGCCCGCGTGCACAGCGAGGGCGATCTGCATCTGCCGCGCTGCCGGTTCCAGAACGGGATCCGGCTGACCGACGCGCACATCGGCACCGACCTGCTGCTCAACCAGGCCATCGTCTACCGGGACCGGACGGGCCGCTCGATCGCCGCGGACGGCCTGAGCGTGGGCCAGGACCTCCAGGCGGAGCTGCTGGAGTCGCACGGCGAGCTGAGCCTGCGCAGCGCCACGATCGGCGTGTCGCTGAGTCTGCGCGGCGCGAAGCTGGTCAACCCGTACACCCGGCTCGCCCTGAACGCGCCCCAGCTGTCCGTTGGGCGGACCCTGTACCTGACCCCGGCCGGGGTGGGCAACCCGCTGCTGAGCGGCACCACGCCCGCGCGCGGCACCCGGGTCCAGCGGTTCGAGTGCCAGGGCGGGGTGCGGCTCGACGACGGGCGGTTCGGGGACGCGGTCGACCTGGAGCGGGCCCGGTTCGCCTTCACCGACGAGCAGGAGCTGTCGCTGCGCCGGGTGCAGACGCCCGAGCTGCGTTTCCTCGGGGAGCGGCCCGAGCGCGGCAAGGTGGTGCTGTCGGGGGCGCGGGTGGTCACCCTGGTGGACCGGGCGGGCAGTTGGCCCGGACCGGGCAATCTGCACATGGGCGGCTTCGGGTACGAGACCCTCGTCCCGCGGGGCCCGTTCCCGCTGGCCCGGCGCCTCGACTGGGTCGCGGCGGCGACCGCCGAGTACAACCCGGAGCCGTACGAGCGGCTGGCGACGGTGCTGCGCGGCGCCGGCGAGGACGAGGACGCGCGCGAGGTGCTGCTCGCCAAGCAGCGCCGGCGCCGCGAGACCCTGCCGCTGGCCGGGAAGCTGTGGGGGTACGTCCAGGACCTGACGGTCGCCTACGGGTACCGGCCGGGCCGGGCGGCCGTGTGGATGGCGGTGCTGTGGGCGGCGGGTTCCCTGGCCTTCGCGCACAGCAGCCTCGTGCCGATGAACCCGGACCGGCATCCCGGCTGGAGCCCGGCCCTGTTCGCCCTGGACCTGCTGCTGCCGGTCATCGACCTGGGGCAGGCGGGCGAGTGGCAGCTGCGCGGCGGCTGGCAGTGGCTGGCCGCGGCGATGATCCTGCTGGGCTGGATCCTGGCGACCACGGTGGCCGCGGGGGCTACGCGGCTGTTGCGGCGCGGCTAGGCGCTCCGCGCGGCGGGGCGGTTTCTGGCGGGGGTTTGGCGGCGTCGGGCGCCCGGGGTGGGCGTGATTGACGTCGGGGGCGGCTGCGGGTGCGTCGGGGCGATCGGCGTCGGGGGACGGCTGCGGGCGTGTTGTGGGTGTGTCGTGCGTGGGCGCCCGGGGTGGGGCGATCGGCGTCGGGGGGACGGCTGCGGGTGCGTCGGGGCTGGTCGCGCAGTTTCCCCGCGCCCCTTCCGGGGCGTTGTGCCGGGCGGTGTCGTGCAGGCGGAGGGATGGCGCAGGGCACAGGAAACCCGCACAGGAACCCGACAGTGGTACAACCGTCACCTTTTACCCTCACTTGACCATCGCACGTACAACTTTCCGTAGGTTGCGTGAACCCCCTGGCGCCGCCCCGACCTGCGGACTTTCAATGGTCGACACCATGTCTCTGCTGCGTGCGCTCCTCCGTTCCGCACGGAGAACACGATTCGCCCCGCGCCACGGCGACGGACCGCCGACCGGCGACGAGGTACTGCTCGACGCACCCGACGAGCGGCTGGCGCCTGCCCTGCTCGCGGCCGGCCGGGGCGAGTACGGGCCCGCCGCGCAGTTGCTGGCTGCCACCCGCGAGGACGCGGGCTGGGAGGACCGCGACCGGTACGCGCGGCGGCTGGCCGCCTTCGCCCGTTCCCGCCCCGAGTGGGCCGAGGAGTGGCACGCGAGCACCCCCGACGACCCGGACGCCCTGCTGCTGCTCGCCCAGCTCGCCGTGGACCGGTGCTGGGGCTCCCCCGCGCGGGCCGAGCTGCTGGCCGAGGTCGGCCCGCTGGTCGCCGCCGCCACCCAGGCCGAACCGCACGACCCGGTGCCCTGGCGGATCGCGCTGGACCACGCGTGCGGCACCCGGGCCGGCCACACCGAGTTCGAGCGCCTGTGGACGGAGGCGGTGCGCCGCTCCCCGCACCACTACGGGTGCCATGTGGCCGCCCTCGGCTACCTCGCCGAGACCTGGCACGGCTCCCACGGCGAGTGCTTCGACTTCGCCGAGTCCGCCGCCCAGGACGCGCCGCCCGGGGCACTCGTCCAGGCCCTCCCGGCACACGCGGCCCTCAGCTGCCTCAACCGGGGCGCCGAGGTGCCCCGGGACCGGCTGGACGCCGCCGCCGACCGGGCCATCGCGCTCTCCGCCCGGTTCCCGGCGGCCGACCCGTGGCCGGCCGAGACGCGCAACCTTCTGGCGTACCTCCTGGTGTGCCTGGACCGCCGGCAGGACGCCCTGGACCAACTGCACCTGATCGGCCCGTACGCCACGTCCATCCCCTGGGACCACGCGTCGGACGACCCGCTGGGGCTCTTTCTGCGGCTGCGCGAGGAACTGCCGGCGGGGGCAGAGCGGCCCACCCCCGACGGGCTGATCCCCTCTCCCCGAAGGCCGCGGGGGGAGGACGGCGGACACACCGGCGCCGGTGCCCATTAGGCTGTGACGCCGTGACCACCGTCCGTCTGCCGCTTTTCCCACTGAACTCGGTGCTGTTCCCGGGGCTGGTGCTCCCCCTGAACGTCTTCGAGGAGCGCTATCGCGCCATGATGCGCGAGCTGTTGAAGACGCCCGAGGGCGAGCCGCGCCGGTTCGCCGTCGTGGCGATCCGCGACGGCCACGAGGTGGCGTCGACCGCACCGGGCATGCCGGACCCCACGGCCGTGCCGGAACTCGGCCCGACGGCCGGGTTCGGTGCCGACCCGGCCCGGGCCTTCCACGGCGTGGGCTGCGTGGCGGACGCCGCGACGATCAGAGAGCGCTCGGGCGGCGCCTTCGAGGTGCTGGCGACCGGAACCCGGCGGGTGCGGCTGCTGTCGGTGGACGCCACGGGTCCCTTCCTGACCGCCGAGCTGGAGTTGCTGCCGGAGGAGCCGGGCGACGGGTCGGGCGCGCTCTCGGAGGGGGTGCTGCGGGCGTTCCGGCAGTACCAGAAGCGGCTGGCGGGTGCCCGGGAACGGACTCTGTCGCCGGGCACCGACCTCCCCGACGAGCCGTCGGTGGTCTCCTACCTCGTGGCGGCGGCGATGATGCTGGACATCCCGACGAAGCAGCGTCTGCTCCAGGCCCCGGACACGGCCTCACGGCTGCGGGACGAGCTGAGGCTCCTGCGCTCGGAGACGGCCATCATCCGTCATCTGCCGTCGTTGCCGGCGGCGGAGCTGACCCGCGGCCCGACCAGCATGAACTGACACCGGGATTCCGATGGCGAAGAAGCAGAAGAAGCAGCTCGGCAGCGACGCGCGGGCGGACAGGGCCGGTGGCGGGCGCCGCTCGGGCGGCACACCGGCCACGGTCGCGCTGACCGCCGCGGGCGTCTCCCACACCGTGCACTCCTACGAGCACGACCCGGCCCATCCCTCCTACGGCGAGGAGGCCGCCGAGGCGTTGGGTGTCTCCCCCGACCGCGTCTTCAAGACGCTGGTGGCGGACGTGGACGGCGCGCTGACCGTGGCGGTGGTCCCGGTGGCCGGCTCCCTCGACCTCAAGGCCCTGGCGTCGGCGGTGGGCGGCAAGCGCGCGGCGATGGCCGACCCTGCCCTGGCCGAGCGCACCACCGGCTACGTACGCGGCGGCATCTCCCCGCTGGGCCAGCGCAAGAGGCTCCGTACGGTCCTCGACGACTCGGCGTCGGCCCACGCGACGATCTGCGTCTCCGCGGGCCGCCGCGGCCTGGAGGTCGAACTGTCGCCCGACGACCTGGCCGCACTCACCGACGCCGTCCGTGCGCCCATCGGACGTGCGTGACAACTCGACGGACACCGCTTCCGGGGCAATGCTGGAAGACATGTCGAAGAGAACCCGCAAACGCAAGTGGCGCACCAAGCGGGGCCACGCCAACCACGGACACCGCCCGGCGTAGGCACGGCTCAGGAACGGCGTAGGAACGGCGCGCAGGCACCCCGGGACCCTAGTCCCGGGGTGCCTCGTACCCGCCCGGCTGGTGCGGTCCCTGCTCGTGCGGCCCCGGCGGGTAGGGTCCCTGCGGATACGGATCGGGGTCCCGTGGCCCGAACAGTGCCGACAGGCCGAGATGGACCACCAGCGCCGCGATGGGCCACACCAGCACCGCGCCCTTGGCGCCCAGCTTCAGCGGAGCCGAGAAGGTCACGCCCTTGCCGACCTCCTGGGCATGGGTGACTACGTCCTCCGTGGGCCCGAGCCACACCCCGAGCCGCCACGCCAGCAGCGACCCGACCAGCGCGCCGACGGCCAGCCCGACCACCAGCGGCACCCCGCCGCGCCGCCGCACCGCGAAGAGGACGACCGCGCTGACCACGCCGAAGGCCGCGGCCAGCAACGTGAACGTGCCGTCCACGCCGATCGCCTGCTCCCCCTCGCTGTCCTTGAGGTAGACGACCCACTTCTTGTCCACCACGTCCCCGACCAGCGGCACATGCGGGGCCAGCCACCACCACAGCAGGCCGAGCAGCACACCGCCGAGCACCATCACCACGGTCACCAGGGCGGCCTGCCGGACTTCGGTCTTCATACCGGGCCCGTCCTGTTCGTGGGCGCCCCCGGCCGCTGTGGCGGGCGGCGCCTGCCAGGTCTGCGGCGGGGACTGGTCGTGTGGTGGCGGAGGCGGTGTCAGCGGTGCGGTCACCCTGACATCGTGCCAGGCCGGGTCGTACGGCGCGTCATCGGACCGCGGCCCGGCGGTACGCCCAGGTGGCCACGGCCAGCGAGATCACCCCGACCCCCGCGCACACCCCCAGGTCAGTGAGGACCAGGGCCCAGTCGGGCCGGTCCCCGAAGGTCCGCGCATACGCCTCGACGCCGTAGGTGGACGGCAGCAGATCACGGGCCAGCCGGACGATCTCCGGCATCCGGTCGGGTGGCAGCACGCCCAGCAGCAGCGCCGCCGACATGCCCAACTGCCCGAGCAGGGTGGCCAGTTCGGGACGGGATGCGAGCAGTCCGCAGGCCGCGCCGAGACCGGCGAGCGCGGCACCCGCGAGCGGGATCACCGCGAGCAGGATCCACAGGTTGGTCAGCGGCAGCCCGAACAGCACGCACCCGAACACGGCCGTGACCAGGGTCCCCGGCACGGTGAAGGAGGCGTACGCGGCCGCCGCGCCCAGCACCACCGACGCGGGCGGCACCGGCAGCGTGGCGTAGTGGTCGAGGCCGCCGCTGGCCCGCAGCTGGCCGAAGTACTGGGCGAGCAGATTCAGCGCGACGTAGGCGACCACCACGATCGACGACCCGGCCACCACGGACTGGGCCTCGCTCTGCGTGTCCACCACCCCACGCATCATGATCATGATGCCGACCGACTGGAAGGTCGCGACGCACAGCAGCGGGATCCGTGCCACCCGGGCCCGGGACAGCTGTGCCCGGTAGACGGCCGCCAGCGACGGCCGCAGCCGTGCGCGCGGCCCGAGCCGGGCCGCCGCCCCCGCCGGTTCGTCCAGGGCCGGGGCGCTGCCCACCGGCGCCTTCACGGGTACGACGCTCACGTCGCGCTGCTCCTCTTCCCTCCGGCGGCAGCCGGTTCCACGACGGCCGGTCCGCCTCTGCGAGACCGTACGGACGCGACGGACTCGACGTGCGCGGCGCACTCGGCGTACGCGACGGACGCGACGGACGCGACGGGCCCAGCACTCACCGCGGTCACGGCGCGCTTTTTCCGCTGTGCGGCCCCTGTCATGCCTTCACCAGCCCCTGCCGCGCCGCGCCGCCCAGTTCCAGGTACACGTCCTCCAGGCTGGGCGTGGCGAGCGTGAAGTCGTCCAGGGCGGCGAACGCGGCCCCGCCGGTCAGCGTGGCGACGACTGCCCGGGCCTCCTCGGGCGCGAGCCGCAGCGTCCAGCGCCGGCCGGACTCCACGGCCTGCTCGCGCAGCACGGCCACCTCGGGCACCTCCAGCGGCGCCCGCTCCCGCCAGACGAGGTCGACCCGCACCGCACCGGCCACCCGCTCCTTGAGCCCGGCGGGGGTGTCGCAGGCGATGACCCGGCCCCGGTCGAGGACGGCGACCCGGTCGAGGACGGTCTCCGCCTCGATGACGTTGTGGGTGACCAGCAGCACGGTCGTGCCGCGCTCCGCGCGCCGCCGGTCGACGGCCGCCCACACCGCGCGCCGGGCCACCGGGTCCATGCCGGTGGTCGGCTCGTCGAGGACGAGCAGCGGGCGCTCGCCCACCAGCGCGGCGGCCAGGCAGGCGAGCCGCCGCTGCCCGCCGGACAGTTTCTTCAGGGCCCGCCCGGCGATCGGCGCGAGCCCCAGTTCGTCGAGGACGGCGTCCCGCTCGGCACGGGCCTGCCGTACGTCGAGGCCGCGCAGCCGCCCGGTGGTCTCGGCGGCGAGGGACACGGTCAGCTCGTCGAGGGCGGTGGACTCCTGGCCGAGGTAGGCGAGAATGCGCGCGGCCCGCTCGGGGTGGCGCACGATGTCGTGGCCGAGGATCTCCACGCTGCCGCCGTCCGGCCTGAGCAGCCCGGTGAGCTGCCGTACCAGGGTGGACTTGCCGGCCCCGTTCGGCCCGAGCAGCCCGAAGATCTCGCCGCGCCGGACGTCCAGTTCCACCCCGTCGGTGGCCCGTACCTCGGGGGCGCCCGGCGCACCGCGCCGCCCGCGCACCGCCGGATAGGTCTTCGTCAGTCCGCGCACCGCGCACACGACGTCGTCCCGCCGTGGAAGTGCCTGGGTCGTGCGCGTCATCACAAGGGACGAGCCTAAGGGGTGCGCGGCCCCCGATCGCCGTTGGGGGCCGCCGATTCGGTCCGTTCCCCTGCGGGAGGGTTCTCGGCGGCGGTCCGCACGTCGACCTCGCGCCAGAACCCCGCCCGGATGGCGTAACGGTCGTTCTCGTCGATCTGGTCGTCCTTGTGGGCCAGGAGTCCGAAGCGGGCCGCGTATCTGAGCAGCTCGCCGTCGATGCGGTGCGGGACCCGCGGGTACATGGCGGACAGCTTCTGCAACTGGTTCTGGTCGCCGAGCCGGGACATCCAGCGCCGGGCGAAGACCTGTCCCACCTCGTACGGGTCGCCGCCGACCGTGGTGATGTCCTCCTCCCGGTCGGCCCACCGCTGCTCGGCCGTGGTCAGCTGGGCCAGCGTCGGCATGGAGACGGCCTCGGCGGACTCCGCCGGGGCGCCCGGCCGGTCCACCCAGCCCTTGTCGGAGGACCAGCGCAGGGTCGCGGTCGTGGGCGGCTGGACGGCCTGGGTGCCGGGTGCGCGCAGCGCGGCCAGGTCCTTGGGGGTGGGTACGCCCTTGGGCGCGGGCACCCGGTCCTGCCTGCCGTGCTGCGTCGCTTCGGGTGCCGGGGCGCCCTCGCCGTCCTCAGCGGCGGCCGGCTCGGGGGTGGCCGGCGCGGACTCGGGCAGCGGCGCGGAGAGGATCGCGGCGATCTCGGGCCGGGGCGCGGGCGGCGGCGCGCAGATGCCGGTGAGTTCCTTGGCGCGTACGGCCTTGGTGATCCACGTACGGTCCAGGACGCGCCGCTCGTCGGCCTCGGCGACCAGGTCCTCGGACTGGTTGTAGTCGCCGTCGGCGGCCTGGACGGCCCACAGGTGGACGGCGACGCCGTGCTCCTTGGCGGCCATCATGCCCGGCAGCAGATCGCCGTCGCCGGTGACCAGGACGACGTCGGAGCAGGCGCGGTTGCGGGCCAGTTCGGTCAGCTCGGCATGCATGGCGGCGTCCACGCCCTTCTGTGCCCACCGTCCGTCACTGCGGGTGAGGGCGCCCAGCCGGACGGTGACCCGGGGCATCACGCGCAGCCGGCGGTGTTCCGGCTGCGGGACCCGGTCGGGGGCGCCGTCGAACCAGTAGATGCGCAGCAACGGCCGTTCCGTCTCGGCCTCGGCGCGTTCACGCAGCGCCTGGATGAGCGCCGTGTGGTCGACGGTGATGCGGGAGCGGGAGGGCTCGCCGGCGAGGAGGCTGGCGGCGGCCCCCAGCAGATACCCGGCGTCCACCAGGACGATGCAGCGGTCCACGCGACTCACCCTCTTCCCGGGAGGTTTGCTTCAGGCTGTGCTTCGAGTCTGCCCGACCGCGCGGAGGTTAACGGCCCGAACTCGATCTTCGGCGTGGCGTATCCGCCCATTTCACCCTTACCCGGCCTGTCACACAGGGTAATTATCCGAAATGCGCCTGCGGTCGGGCTATGTGAATCTGATGGCGGCCCTGGCCCCTAGATCCCCCGCAGGAGGCAGATCACCATGGCCAAGAACAAGAACCGCAAGCAGGCCGGTCCGCAGCACCGCGCCCCGCAGTCCGAGCAGACCCAGCAGCAGGCACAGCGGACGCCTGCGGAGTCCCACGAGTCCTCGATGGCGCACGGCCAGGGCGGCCCCGCGGATGTTGCCCGTAAGCAGAAAAAGAGCTTCGGCCACAACTGAGGCTCGCCGGCTCGGACTCGCCCGGTCCGACGCGGCCGTTGAGGCCCAGGCAGAAGAGGGGCGCACCCTGCTCGGTGCGCCCCTCGTCGCGCTCGGGACTTCGGCCGGCGCCAGGAGGCTCAGCCCGGCCGGCCGCCGGGGGCAGGAGACTCAGCCGGCCAGGCAGGACGGGCCGAGCAGCACCTTCAGGTCGCCGAACAGCGCCGGGTCGGGCTTCACCCGGTGCCGGTCCAGGCGCAGCACCGTCGTCTTGCGCGGGCCCTGGAGCTTGATCCGGACCTCGCTGTCGCCCCGGTGGTGGCTGAGGATCTCGCCGAGGCGGCTGACCATCGGCGGGGTCACCTTCAGGGCGGGGATGGTGAGGATCACGGGCGCGTTGGCGCCCGCGTTGGACAGGTCCGGGACCATCAGCTCCATCGCGACGAGCCGCGGCACGTCCTCGCGCTTGTCGAGGCGGCCCTTGACGAACACGACGGCGTCCTCGACGAGTTGGGTCGAGATGAGCTGGTACGTCGCCGGGAAGAACATGCACTCGATGGAGCCCGCCAGATCCTCCACGGTGGCGATGGCCCAGGCGTTGCCCTGCTTGGTCATCTTGCGTTGCAGGCCCGAGATGATGCCGCCGATGGTGACGACGGCGCCGTCCGCGTGCTCGCCACCGGTGAGCTGGGCGATGCCCGCGTCGGCCTTGTCGGACAGCACGTGCTCCAGGCCGAAGAGGGGGTGGTCGGAGACGTACAGACCCAGCATCTCCCGTTCCTGGGCGAGCAGATAGGTCTTCTCCCACTCGTCGGTGGTGAACTGCACGTCGAGTCCGAAGCCGGGCTCGCTGCTGGTCTCCTCGCCCATCCCGCCGAAGAGGTCGAACTGGCCCTCGGCCTCCTTGCGCTTGACCGCGACCACGTTGTCGATCATCGGCTCGTACTGCGCCGTCAGCCCCTTGCGGGTGTGCCCCAGGGTGTCGAAGGCGCCCGCCTTGATCAGCGACTCCGTGGTGCGCTTGTTGCACGCGACCGCCTCGACCTTGTCGAGGTAGTCGGGGAAGGAGGCGTACTTGCCCTTCGCCTTGCGGCTCCTGATGATCGACTCGACCACGTTGCCGCCGACGTTGCGCACGGCTTCGAGGCCGAAGAGGATCACGTCGTCGCCCTGGGCGGCGAAATTGTGCACGGACTCGTTCACGTTCGGCGGGAGCACCTTGATGCCCATGCGGCGGCACTCGTTGAGGTAGACCGCGGACTTGTCCTTGTCGTCCTTGACGGACGTCAGCAGCGCGGCCATGTACTCGGCGGGGTAGTTCGCCTTGAGGTACGCGGTCCAGTAGGAGACCAGTCCGTACGCGGCCGAGTGCGCCTTGTTGAAGGCGTAGCCGGCGAACGGGACCAGCACGTCCCACAGGGCCTGGACGGCCTCGTCGCTGTAGTTGTTCTTGCGGGCGCCGGACTGGAAGATGGTGAAGTTCTTCGCCAGTTCCTCGGGCTTCTTCTTGCCCATGACGCGGCGGAGGATGTCGGCCTCGCCGAGCGAGTAGCCCGCGATGATCTGGGCGGCCTTCTGCACCTGCTCCTGGTAGACGATCAGGCCGTAGGTGACGTCCAGGACCTCCTTGAGCGGCGCCTCCAGCTCCGGGTGGATCGGCGTGATCTCCTGCTGGCCGTTCTTGCGCAGCGCGTAGTTGGTGTGCGAGTTCATGCCCATCGGGCCCGGCCGGTACAGGGCCGACACGGCGGAGATGTCCTCGAAGTTGTCCGGCTTCATCAGCCGCAGCAGGGAGCGCATCGGGCCGCCGTCGAACTGGAAGACGCCGAGGGTGTCGCCGCGCTGGAGCAGGTCGAAGGTGGTCGGGTCGTCGAGCGGGAGACCGAGGAGGTCGATGTCGACGCCCTTGTTGGACTTCACCATCTTGACGGCGTCGTCCATGATCGTGAGGTTGCGCAGGCCGAGGAAGTCCATCTTCAGCAGGCCGAGCGACTCGCAGCTCGGATAGTCCCACTGCGTGATGGTCACGTTGTCCGAGTGCCGCACCCACACCGGGACGTGCTCGGTGATGGTCTCGCTGGACATGATCACGCCGGCGGCGTGCACGCCCATCTGCCGGACCAGGCCCTCCACACCGCGCGCGGTGTCGATGACCTTCTTCACGTCCGGTTCGTTCTCGTACATCCCGCGGACCTCGCCCGCCTCCGAGTAGCGGGGGTGGGCGGAGTCGGTGATGCCGGACAGCGGGATGCCCTTGCCGAGGACGTCGGCGGGCATGGCCTTGGTGATGCGGTCGCCCATCGCGTACGGATAGCCGAGCACGCGCGCGGAGTCCTTGATCGCGTTCTTGGCCTTGATGGTGCCGTAGGTGCCGATCATGGCGACCTTGTCGGCGCCGTATTTCTCCGTCACGTACCTGATCACCTCGACGCGCCGACGCTCGTCGAAGTCGATGTCGACGTCGGGCATCGAGATGCGCTCGGGGTTGAGGAACCGTTCGAAGATCAGACCGTGCGGGATCGGGTCGAGGTCGGTGATGCCCATGGCGTAGGCCACGATGGAGCCGGCCGCCGAGCCGCGGCCGGGGCCGACCGCGATGCCGTTGTTCTTGGCCCACATGATGAAGTCGGCGACCACCAGGAAGTATCCGGGGAAGCCCATCGAGATGATGACGTCCATCTCGTAGTCGGCCTGCTTCTGGCGGTCGTCGGGGATGCCGCCCGGGAAGCGGCGGTGCATGCCGCGCCGCACTTCCTCCTTGAACCAGGTGACCTCGCTGTAGCCGTCGGGGATGTCGAACTTGGGCATCAGGTCGCGCTTCTCGAACATGCCCGTGGTGTCGACCATCTCGGCCACCAGCCGGGTGTTGTCGCAGCCCTGACGCCAGATGTCCGAGGACACCAGGCCGTACATCTCCTCGGTCGACTTCAGGTAGTAGCCGCCGCCGTCCAGCTTGAAGCGGTTCGGGTCGGAGAGGTTCTTGCCGGTCTGGATGCACAGCAGGGCGTCGTGCGCGGTCGCCTCGTGCGCGTACGTGTAGTGCGAGTCGTTGGTGACCAGCGGGGGGATGCCCAGCTTCCGGCCGACCTCCAGCAGGTCGTCGCGGACCCGGTGCTCAAGGTCGAGGTCGTGCTCCATCAACTCCAGGAAGAAGCGGTCCTTGCCGAAGATGTCCTGGTAGTCCGCGGCGGCCTTCAGCGCCTCGTCGAACTGGCCCAGCCGCAGCCGGGTCTGCACCTCGCCGGACGGGCAGCCGGTGGAGGCGACGATGCCGTCGGACCACTGG
Source organism: Streptomyces sp. NPDC006012 (assembly GCF_042871185.1). Taxonomy (NCBI): domain Bacteria; kingdom Bacillati; phylum Actinomycetota; class Actinomycetes; order Kitasatosporales; family Streptomycetaceae; genus Streptomyces; species Streptomyces sp. NPDC006012. The sequence goes on along the minus strand of NZ_JBIAIE010000009.1, from coordinate 99,397 downwards.
GCGATGGACTCCTTGTCCATCCGGGGCCACTTCGTCAGCCAGCCCTCGGCGTACGCGTCCGAGGAGAGCCGGAAGAGGTTGTGCAGACCCGTCCTGTTCGTCGACCACATCGTCAGGTGGGTGTACGAACCGCTCGCGGAGACGTCGTCCTTCTTCTGGTGCGGCTGGCCCCACTGGACCTTGCGCTTGTTGCGCCGGGACTCCGGGGCGACGTACGCCTCGATCCCGATGATCGGGGTCACCCCGGCCTTCTTCGCGGAGTGGAAGAAGTCGTACGCCCCGTGCAGGTTGCCGTGGTCGGACATGGCGATGTGCGTCATGCCCATCTCGTTGCAGGCGTTGAACATGTCCTTGAGCCGCGCGGCACCGTCCAGCATCGAGTACTGGGTGTGGACGTGCAGGTGCGTGAAGGGCGGCTTTGACACGGTTCGAGCCTCCGAGATCGAGGGGTGCGGGGCGAAGCGCCTCGTTGCGGGGTGGTGGTCGGGTGACGGGTGGGCAGGGTGTCGACGATCTTCCGACCGGCAGCGGACGGTCCGGGGGGGACAGGGTCGAATTCTATGCCGGGGCACTGACACCCGGCGGGCTGCCCCGCGTACCTTCGTGCAGTGAGCACGGGCACTCTGCCACCCCGCCGCACGTTGGCCGGCAGGGGAGGATCCGCCCCCAATGTCACGCACCATCCGCACCAGGAGGCACCCAGCGATGTCGGTCCCCCAGCTCAACGACGAGCAGCGCGGCGAGGAGATCCTCGCCGTTTTCGACACCGCCTTCGGCGAGCTGCTGGCCGCCGACCCAGCCGCGTTCCGCGTGAAGTTCCGCAAGATGGCGGCCTCGGCGTTCGCGTTCTACCGGGGCACGGCGTGCCTCTTCTACCACGACCTCGACGCCGGTCACGCCGGTCACGCCGGCCAGGCCGCAAGGGGTGACGGGCGGATACTGAGCGGCCCCTACCTGGACGAGCGCACCGCGCGCGTGTGGATCCACGGCGACCTGCACGCGGAGAACTTCGGCACCTACATGGACTCCAACGGCCGGCTGGTCTTCAACGTCAACGACTTCGACGAGGCGTACGTCGGCCCCTTCACCTGGGACCTGCAGCGCTTCTCCGCCTCCGTCGCGCTCGTCGGGTACGCGAAGGCGCTCAGCGACGCCCAGATCACCGATCTGGTCACCGTCTACGCGGCCGCCTACCGGGAGCGCATCCACGCCCTGGCCACCGGCGCCAAGCGCGACGAGGTGCCGCCGTTCACGCTGGACACCGCGCGGGGCCCGCTGCTCGACGCGCTGCGTGACGCCCGCTCGCTGACCCGCTTCGGGCTGCTGGACTCCATGAGCGAGATCCGTGACTTCGAGCGCCGCTTCGCGCCTGGCGGCGGCTCCATCGAGCTGGACGCGGCCACCCGCTACAAGGTGCTCGCCGCGTTCGACGGCTACCTGGAGACGCTGCCGGAGTCGTCGCTGGAGCGCCCGGACTCCTACCGGGTGAAGGACGTCGTCGGGCGGCGCGGCATCGGCATCGGCTCGGCCGGTCTGCCGTCGTACAACATCCTCCTGGAGGGCAACAGCGACGCCTTGGAGAACGACGTGGTGATCTACGTCAAGCAGGCCCAGACCCCGGCCGTCTCCCGGCATGTCACCGACCCGGCGATCCGTGACTACTTCCAGCACGAGGGCCACCGCACGGTCATCTCCCAGCGCGCCCTGCAGGCGCACGCCGACCCGTGGCTGGGCTGGACCGAACTGGACGGCGCGGGCCAGCTGGTCGCCGAGATCTCGCCGTACGCCGTGGACCTGGACTGGGGCGACATCGACGACCTGGACGAGATCGCGGCCGTCGTCGCCGACCTGGGCCGGGCCACCGCGACGATGCACGCCGCGGCGGACGACACCTCGGGCGAGTCCCTGGTGCCGTTCTCCACGGAGCGGGCCATCGACGCGGCCATCGCGGCCGACGAGGAGGGCTTCGCGGCCCTGCTGACGGATTTCGCCCACCGTTACGGCGCACGCGCGCGTGCGGACCACCAGATCTTCGTCGACCTGTTCCGCAACGGACGGATCCCGGGGCTGTAACCAGCAGGACTCACAGTCACCCTTTAGGGGTCCTTTACCTGGGGACGTGACAGACTCTCCTCCGCTATGGACATATCCGGGACCCAGCTCAGAGCCGTGCGCGCGGCGCTGTTCACGGCCTTCGTCGTGACGCTCAGCACCGCGTCGCACGTGCTGCTGTCCCGGGCCCCGCTGCCGATGGGGACCGTGGCCGCGGTCGCCGCGGGCATCTTCGTCACCGCGTACACGCTGGCGGGCCGCGAGCGCGGTTTCGGCCGTATCGCGGCCCTGCTGATCCCGCTGGAGCTGACCGCCGACACGGTGTTCACCACCGGTCAGCACGCCTGCTACGGCCGGGCGGGCGGCCCGGTCGCCGGCCCGCTGCGCGCGGTCGGCCTCGACGTGCTGTGCCAGGGCGGCGCCGTGGGCGCCCCGCTGGCCCAGGTGACCGGCGGCCCCGGCAGCGCCTCCGCACTCCTCGCGCACGCCGACCCGGCCGCCGCCTGGCTGCTGCTCGCCGCGCACGTCGGCGTCGGGCTGCTGGCGGCCGTCTGGCTGCGGCGCGGCGAGCGGGCGCTCGTCCAGCTGCTGTGTGCGGTCGCCGCCACCACGTTCCGGCCGCTGCTGCTGGCGGTGGCAGTGGGGGCGGTGGCCGTGCGGCTCGCCCCGGCACGCCGGCTGCCGCGCCCCGCGCCGCGCACGGCCGCCGCCCGTGACCGGCTCCTCGTGCACTCCCTGGGACGGCGTGGACCACCGTGCTCGCACTCCCCGGCCGCTCCGGCTTCCCCGGGGTCCCTGGCCTTCGCCTGAGCGAGGGCACCGGCCCGGTGAGGCGGGCACGGCCGAGCACCACAAGTCCCCCATACGTATTCCGCGCACCCCAGGTGCGCGTCCCACAGGAGATCACCAGCATGAGCAAGCGGAACGCCCAGGCGGCGAAGACGGCGGCCCGGGAGCGGCTGCGCGAGGAGCGCGAGCGGCAGGCCAAGCGCGCCAAGGTCAGGCGGCAGGTCATCGTGGCCTGCTCGGTGGTGGCCGTGCTGGCCGCCGCCGGCGGCATAGGCTACGCCGTCGTCCAGGCAGGCAAGCCCAGCTACTGGGAGTCCGAGAAGGACGCCAAGGTCGTCACGCCGGCCAACGCCTCCGGCCCCGACGGCACCACCGTGACCATCGGCAAGAGCAACGCGACGAAGACCCTCAAGGTCTACGAGGACCCGCGCTGCCCGGTCTGCGCGCAGTTCGAGCAGACCGTCGGCTCGACCGTGAAGAAGGACGTCGACGAAGGCAAGTACAAGATCCAGTACATCGGTGGCACCTTCATCGACGGCGACTCGCTGGGCAAGGGCAAGATCGGCAGCAACGGCGAGGGCTCCAAGAAGGCACTGAGCGCCCTGGGCGCCGCGCTGAACGTCAGCCCGGAGGCGTTCAGCGACTACAAGACCGCCCTGTACTCGAAGAAGTGGCACCCGCAGGAGACGGACGACAAGTTCAAGAAGGACAGCTATCTGATCGAGGTCGCCGACACCGTCCCCGCCCTGAAGGGCAACGCCAAGTTCCAGAACGCGGTGAAGAACGGCACCTACGACGCCTGGGCGGTGGCGATGTCGAAGGGCTTCGACACCAACAAGGACGGCGTGACCGGCACCCCGAGCTTCGTCATGGACGGCAAGATGCTCACCTCCGACGGCCAGGGCAACCCGCCGATGACGGTGGCCGACTTCAACCGTGTGGTGGACGAGGCCCTCAAGGGCTGACGAACCGGACGGAGCCGGCCCCCGGATGAAGGGCGGGCGAAATTTCCACGTTCGCCCGCCCTCACCCGTACCCATTAGTAACCTGATGGGTCGTGACCACACCCCACAGAGCAAGCGAGGATCCCAACTCCCCCTCACCACGCCGCCGTACGGTCGTCAAGGCTGCCGCGGTCACCGCAGGTGCCGCCATGGCCGCCGCTCCGCTCGCCGCCGCGCTGCCCGCCCGCGCCGCCGAGCAACTCCCCGCCTTCCTGCACGGCGTCGCCTCCGGCGACCCGCTGCCCGACGGCATCCTGCTGTGGACCCGGGTGACCCCGACCGCCGCCGCCACTCCCGGCTCGGGCACTGGCCCGGACGCCGAGGTCCGCTGGGTCGTCGCCCGGGACAAGGCGCTGACGGACGTGGTCGCCACGGGCACGACCACCGCGTCCACCGCCTCCGACCACACCGTCAAGGCCGACATCCGCGGCCTGCGGCCGGCCACCGACTACTGGTTCCGCTTCTCGGCCGGCGGCACCGACTCCCCGGTGGGCCGCGCCCGCACCGCCCCCGCGGCGGACGCGGCCGTGCCAGGCCTGCGCTTCGGCGTGGTCTCCTGCGCCAACTGGGAGGCCGGTCACTTCGCCGCGTACCGGCACCTGGCCGCCCGCGGCGACCTGGACGCCTGGCTGCACCTCGGCGACTACATCTACGAGTACGGGTCGGGCGCGTACGGGACCCGCGACAGCATCGTCCGCCCGCACACGCCCACGCACGAGATCCTCACCCTCGCCGACTACCGCGCCCGGCACGGCGCCTACAAGACCGACCCCGATCTGCGGGCCCTGCACCAAAGCGCGCCGGTCATCGCGATCTGGGACGACCACGAGTTCGCCAACGACACCTGGTCGGGCGGCGCCGAGAACCACACCGAGGGCGCCGAGGGCACCTGGAGCGCCCGCCAGGCGGCCGCGCGGCAGGCGTACTTCGAGTGGATGCCGGTGCGTACGGCCGTCTCCGGCACCACCTACCGGCGGCTGCGCTTCGGCCGGCTCGCCGACCTGTCCCTGCTGGATCTGCGCTCCTTCCGTTCGCAGCAGGTGTCCACGGGCAGCGGTTCCGTGGACGATCCGGACCGGACCATCACCGGCCGAGCCCAGCTCGACTGGCTGAAGACCGGGCTGGCGGCCTCCGACACCACCTGGCGGCTGATCGGCAACTCGGTGATGATCTCGCCGTTCGCCATCGGCTCCCTCACCGCCGACCTGCTGAAGCCGCTGGCCAAGCTGCTCGGGCTGCCCCAGGAGGGGCTCGCCCTCAACACCGACCAGTGGGACGGCTACACCGACGACCGCCGCGAACTCCTCACCCATCTGCGCTCGCACGCGATCCGCAACACGGTCTTCCTCACCGGCGACATCCACATGGCGTGGGCCAACGACGTGCCGGTGGACGCCGGCACCTACCCGCTGTCGCCGTCGGCCGCCACCGAGTTCGTGGTCACCTCGGTCACCTCCGACAACCTCGACGACTTCGTGAAGGTCCCCGAGGGCACCGTCTCCGCACTCGCCTCGCCGGTCATCCGCGCAGCCAACCGGCACGTCCACTGGGTCGACACCGACTCCCACGGCTACGGCGTGCTGGACATCACCGCCGACCGCGCGCAGATGGACTACTACGTGCTGTCCGACCGCACCAGCCCGGACGCGACCACGTCCTGGGCGCGTTCCTATCGCACCCGCAGCGGCACCCAGAAGGTCGAACGCACCTACGACCCGGTGTAGCCGCGCACTACAGGGTGTCGAGGAAGCCGAGCGCCACCCGCCAGGTGGCCTCGGCGGCCTCCTCGTCGTAGTCCGGCAGACCGGGGTCGGTGTAGAGATGGCCGGCCCCGGCATACCGGTACACCTCGATGTCCGCTCCCGCTCTGCCCATCTGCAGGTACCAGGCGCTCAGCCAGTCGTCCGTCTCGAACGGGTCCGGTTCGGCGACGTGCAACTGGACCGGCAGGCCGTCCACCGAGACGCCCGGCGCGATGTCCGACGTGCCGTGCAGGAGCAGCAGCCCGCGCGCCTTCTCGTCGCCGAGCGCCAGGGTCTGCGCGACGGAGGCCCCGAGCGAGAACCCGGCGTACACCAGCCCGCGCTCCGAGTAGGGCGCCGCCGCCAGCACGGCCCGTTTCAGCAGCTCGTCCTTGCCGATCTCCTCCTTGCGGGCCATGCCCTCCTCGACCGTCTCGAAGGTGCTCCCGCCGAACAGGTCCGGTGTCCACACCTCGTGCCCGGCGTCCCGCAACCGGTCGGCCGCGGCGCGCACCGCGGGTCTGAGGCCGTAGGCCGAGTGAAAGAGCATGATGTTCATGGCGCCATCGTGCCAGCCGGATACGGCAGTGCCGTGCGACCGGATCCGTTCCGGCGTCGATCCCGCGGGTTCACGGCGGCCGGTGCCGGTTACCTTCTCAGACATGGAAAACGTGCTCCGTCCCCTGATCGTGGTCGGTGGATGTGTCGTTCTGACCCTGCTCATCGGCTGGGTCACTGATCTCCTGCTGCGCAAGGCCGACGAGCAGCACAGCGACACGCCGCTGTGGGGCCTGCTGCGGCGCGGCCGGATCCCGTACCAACTGGTGCTGTGCGCCGCCCTGCTCAGAGGCTCCTACGAGCAGGCGCGGCTGCTGCCGGAGTACCGGGTCGCGGTCGGCCGCACGCTGACCCTGGTGCTGATCGGATCGGCGGCCTGGCTGGTGGTGCGGATCGCGGCGGCGATCGTCGAGACCTCCTACTCCCGTTACGCCCGCGTCCACCGCGATCCGGCCCGGGTCCGCCGGGTCCGTACGCAGGTGTCGCTGATCATGCGGGTGGTGGCGGCCGTGGTCGGCGTGATGGCCGTGGCGGCGATGCTGCTGACGTTCCCGGCGATGCGCGCGGCCGGCGCCTCGCTGCTGGCCTCGGCCGGCATCCTCGGCATCGTCGCCGGTGTCGCCGCCCAGTCCACGCTGGCCAATCTGTTCGCGGGGCTGCAGATCGCCTTCGGGGACATGGTGCGGCTGGGCGACGTGGTGGTCGTGGACGGCGAGTGGGGCACCGTCGAGGAGATCACGCTGACTTTCCTCACCGTACGGACCTGGGACGAACGCCGGATCACCATGCCCGTGTCGTACTTCACCTCCAAACCGTTCGAGAACTGGTCGCGCGGCACTCCGCAGATGAGCGGCACCGTCTTCTGGCACCTCGACCCCTCGGCGCCCCTGGAGGCGATGCGGGAGAAGCTGCGCGACATCCTGAGCGAGTGCCCGGCCTGGGACGGCCGCTCCGGCGGCATCGCGGTCACCGACGCGACGCCGAACACCATCGAGGTCCGTGCCCTGGTGACCGCCAAGGACGCGGATGACATCTGGACGGTCCGGGTCACCGTGCGCGAGCAGATGATCCGGTGGCTGTGCGCGGAACACCCGTACGCGCTGCCCCGGGTGAACACGGCGGACGCCGTGCCGCCGCCGGGCGGCATCCCCGCCCAGGACGGCCCGGCCGCATGACGCGCGCACGAACCCCCGAGGACCGGCCGCGGGTGACGGCGCCGGCCGGTGGCCGCCCCCGCTCGTTCAGTGGCCGCGTTCCGCACCTCCGTTGACCTGGATGATCTGCGACGTGATGTGCCCGGCACCGGGCGAGGCCAGCCAGTGCAGGGTGGCGGCGATGTCCCCCGGTGTGCCGGAGCGGCCGGTGGACGTCTCGGCGATCAGCTGTTCCCGCCGTTCCTCCCCGATCGCGTCCCCGAAGAACTCGGTGTCCTCCACATAGCCGGGCGCGACCACGTTCACGGTGATGCCGCGCGGGCCCAACCGCCGGGCCAGGTCGTGGGCGTAGGGGTGCAGGGCGGCCTTGGCCGCGGCGTACGCCCCCGTGCCCGACCCGCGGTAGGCGGCTATGGAGCTGAGGAACAGCACCCGCCCGCCCGGTTCGGCGAGCCGTTCTGCGAGCGCCTCGGTGAGGAGCACGGCGCTCAGGGTGTTGATCCGGAAGTTGACGGACCAGAGGTGTGCGACGGCGTGAAGGGGATCGCCGGCCGGTTCCTCCGGTTCGCGCAGGCCGTTGCCGCCCGCACTGTGCACGAGCACGTCCACGGTGCCGAACTCCTCGGCGACGAACCGCGCCACACTGCGTACGCCCGCCGGGTCGGCGAGGTCGACGGCGTACGTCAGCGCCCCCGGTACGCCCGCCTCCTCCAGCACCCCGGCGCGTCGCCCGAGCAGCAGCACCCGGTCACCGTCCGCCGCGAAGACCCGGGCCGCCGCGAGCCCGATCCCCGTACCACCGCCACTGATCACAATGTTGCGAGTCATGATCCGAGCGTACGAGCGGGACGCCGCCCGGGCCTCCGGACATCCACAGCCACCGTGTGTTCATATGACCGGACCGCCCTGGGCACTCGACCCGGTCGACGCAAGCTGACCAGGCCGCCATGGTTCTACCGGGTGGCTCAAGGCGGGCGCGACCCCATCAGAGCACCGCCCGGCCCTCGTCAGAGCACCGCCCGGCCCCCGTCAGCGCAGGCTGCGCACGTCCAGGTTGCGGAGCACCCGGTCCACGATCTCCGGATCCGCCCCCGGCTCGCTCCGCGCCGCCAGCACCTCGTGCCGTGCCGCGCTGAGCATCTCCGCGTAGATCCGCCGCAGCCGCCGCACCCGCCGCACCCGCTTCTCGTGCGCCTCCCGGCGCTCTCCCTCGCCGATGTCCGGACTGATCCGCACACCGATCTCGAAGGCCCGCCGCAGCAACTGCTCGGCCTGCTCGTCCGGCAGTTCCTCGACCTCTTCGATCTCCTGCAGCCTCCGCTTCGCTGCCCGGGCCGCCCGCACCGCCAGGCGCTTCTCGAACTCCTTCTCCCCCTGGGTGTCGGACCGCACCCCGAGCCGCTTCACCAGCCACGGCAGGGTCAGCCCCTGGAGCACCAGCGTCGCCAGGATCACCCCGAACGCGACGAACACGATCTCGTTCCGGTCGGGGAACGGCGAGCCGTCCGCTGTGGTCAGCGGAATGGCCAGGGCCAGCGCCACCGAGGCCACCCCGCGCATCCCCGACCACCACATGACGACGGTCTCCCGCAGAGAGGTCGGGATCTCCTCATCGTAGTTCCGTTTCGCATGCATCCGCTGGGTGAGCCAGGTGGCGGGCACCAGCCACAACAGCCGCACGACCACCACGACGCCGACCACGGCGGCGGCCCAGCCGAGCAGTTCGGGCCAGCGACCGGACGCGGTACGGATCGCGTTGTGCAGTTCGAGCCCGATCAGTCCGAACGCCACCCCGGTGACGAGCGTGTCGACGATGTCCCAGAAGGCGTGCCCGGTGAGCCGGGTCATCACGTCGTCGGCATCGGCGGCGTACTCGGAGATGAACAGCGCGGTGGTGAGCACGGCCAGCACGCCGGAGCCGTGCAGCTTCTCCGCGAGTACGTACGACACGTACGGCACGAGCAGGGTCAGTCCGATCTGCAGGGTCGCGTCCCCGAGGACGTCCATCAGCTTGTTCGCGCCCCAGCCCAGGGCGAGACCCACGACGACGGCGACGACGGCCGACAGCACGAGGTCGAGCCCGGCCCGCCAGGGCGAGAAGGTGCCGCTGACCACTGCGGCGATCGCCACGTGGTACAGGACGATGGCGGTGACGTCGTTGAACAGCCCCTCGCCCTCCAGGATCGACACCAGTCGGCGCGGCAGCCCCAGTTGTCCGGCGACGGCGGTGGCGGCGACCGGGTCGGGCGGGGCGACCAGCGCGCCCAGCGCCACCGCGGCGGCGATCGGCAGGCCGGGCACGATCGCGTTGGCGACGAACGCCACGGAGACGGTGGTGACGAACACCAGGGCCACGGCCAGCAGGAAGATCGGCCGCTTGTTGGCCGCGAACTGCCGCCAGGACGTCCGCCGCACCGCCGCGTACAGCAGCGGTGGCAGCAGGGCGGGCAGGATCAGCTCGGGCGGGATGCTCACGTTCGGGACGAAGTCGAGCAGCGCGAGGACGACCCCGAGCAGGGTCACCAGGATCGGCGCGGGCAACCCGAGCCGGTCCCCGAGGGGGACACTGACCAGAGCCCCGAGCAGCAGAACGAACAACAGGGCCAACTGATCCAAGGCCGGCGCTCCGGGAGTCGACGATCACACGACGGTGCTCAGCCTGCCACGTCCCCCCTCGCACCCGTCCGCTGGACGCCCCGGCTACAGGACGCGCCGCATCCCCTGGTGCGCGATGCCCGCCTCCTGGTACTCCGGCCCGTACGGCACATAGCCCAGCCGCTCGTAGAAACCCAGGGCGTGCGTCTGGGCGTGCAGGTCCACCGCCGCCAGGCCACGCGCGCGTGCGGCTTCCTCGATGGCCCGCAGCAGGGCGACGCCGATGCCGAGCCCGCGCGCCTCCCGCCGGACGGCGAGCCGCCCCAGCGAACCGAGGGAGAGGTCCCCGCCGGTCTTCCCGGCTGCCTGAGCGCCGTAAAGCAGCCGGCCGGTACCGAGCGGCACCCCGTCCGCGCGGACCGCCAGCACGTGCACGGCGACGGCGTCGTACGCGTCGTACTCGATGTCCTGCGGGACGCCCTGTTCGGCGACGAAGACCTCCTTGCGCACCGCGAAACAGGCTTCCAGGTCCGCGGCGTCCTCGGCCGTGCGCACCTCGTGGTCCGCACTCACGCGTACGTATCCTCGCGGACCCGGTCCAGCGCTTGTTGCAGGTCGTCGGGGTAGTCGCTGGCGAACTCGGCCCAGTTGCCGTCCCCGGGGTGCTCGAAGCCGAGACGCACGGCGTGCAGCCACTGGCGGCCGAGGCCCAGCCGCTTGGCGAGCGTGGGGTCGGCGCCGTAGGTCAGGTCACCGACGCAGGGATGGCGATGGGCCGCCATGTGGACGCGGATCTGGTGGGTGCGGCCGGTCTCCAGCTTCACGTCGAGCAGGGAGGCCGCGCGGAACGCCTCGATGAGGTCGTAGTGCGTGACGGAGGGCTTTCCCTCGGCGGTGACCGCCCACTTGTAGTCGTGGCTGGGGTGGCGGCCGATGGGGGCGTCGATGGTGCCGCTCGTCGGGTCCGGGTGGCCCTGGACCAGTGTGTGGTACCGCTTGTCGACCGTGCGCTCCTTGAACTGGCGCTTGAGCGACGTGTACGCGTACTCGGACTTGGCGACCACCATCAGGCCCGAGGTGCCGACGTCGAGGCGGTGCACGATGCCCTGGCGCTCGGCCGCGCCCGAGGTGGAGATCCGGTAGCCGGCGGCGGCGAGACCGCCGATGACCGTCGGCCCGCTCCAGCCCGGCGACGGGTGGGCGGCGACACCGACGGGCTTGACGATCACGACGACGTCCTCGTCGTCGTGCACGATCTCCATGCCCTCGACCGGCTCGGCGGCCACCTGCACCGGGGCGGGCGCCTGCGGCATCTCGACCTCCAGCCAGGCCCCGCCGCGCACCCGCTCGGACTTGCCGACCACCGCGCCGTCGACCTGTACCTTGCCCGCCGCGGCCAGCTCGGCCGCCTTGGTGCGGGAGAAGCCGAACATGCGGGAGATGGCGGCGTCGACGCGCTCGCCCTCCAGGCCGTCGGGCACGGGCAGGGTACGGATCTCGGGAATCGTGCTCACGCGTCGAGTATGCCGGACGGGTCCGACAGCCTCGTACGAGATCCGCGGACCCGTGCGGCCGGGGACCCGGAGTCCGCCGCCCGGGCCGGTGCGGTCAGTCCCGGTGGACGGTGCCGTCGGGGTCGAGGCCGCGGAAGGACAGCAGCACGATCAGGATGCCGCCGCAGACGATCGCCGAGTCCGCCAGGTTGAACACCGCGAAGCCCTTGGGCGCGATGAAGTCGACGACCTCGCCCTTGAAGACCCCCGGAGAGCGGAAGATCCGGTCGGTGAGGTTGCCGAACGCGCCGCCGAGCAGCAGGCCGAGCGCGATCGCCCACGGCAGGCTGTAGAGCTTGCGGGCCAGGCGGACGATCACCACGACGACGCTCGCCGCGATCACGGTGAAGATGATCGTGAATGCCTGCCCGATGCCGAAGGCGGCGCCGGCGTTGCGGATCGCGTTGAACTCCAGCCAGTCCCCGATGACCTCGATCGGCGGGTGGTGCTCCAGCTTCGCGACCACGATCATCTTGCTGACCAGGTCGAGGGCATACGCGAGGACGGCCACCGCGAAAAGCACGGCGAGCCTGCGGCGGCTGCGGGGCGGCTCGGCGGGGATCTCCTGTTCGTCCGCTCCGGCCTTCAGCTCGCCGCTGTCGTCCGGGGTGTCCGGCATACCGATGATGCGCTCCGCCTCTGCCACGTGAGTCCCTCAGCCTAGGTACCTGACGGGGACGAGACTACGGCACACCGCCGACGCGCCGTGCTCTCAGTAGCGGCGTTCTTGTTTCTGTTTGCACTCGACGCACAGAGTGGCCCGCGGGAAGGCCTGCATCCGGGCCTTTCCGATGGGATCGCCGCAGTTCTCGCACAGTCCGTAGGTGCCCGCGTCGAGCCGTTGCAGGGCGCGTTCGGTCTGGATGAGCATCTCGCGCGCGTTGGCGGCCAGCGCCATCTCGTGCTCGCGCGTGATGTTCTTGGTCCCGGTGTCCGCCTGGTCGTCGCCCGCGCCGTCCCCGGAGTCGCGCATCAGGCCCACGAGAGATGCCTCCGAGGAGCTGATCTCGTTGCGCAGCCGCTCGTCCTCGGACAGCAGTTCCGCGCGGGCCGCCTCGACCTCCTCGGGCGTCCAGGGGGCCTCGCCCGGGCGGACCGCGAGCTCGCCGGGTTCCGCCACCGCGGCCACCCGCGCCTTGGGGACGGCGGTCTTGGCCGCCGTGGCCGTGCCAGGAGTCTTCTTCGCAACCACCGTCGTGGCTCCCGTCTGCTTCGCGGCCTGCGCCGCGCCCGCTTTCTTGGCCATGCTCTTCTTGCCCGTGCCCTTGGCGGTGGCCTTCGCGGTGCCGCCCTCCCCGGCCGCCGTCCGCCCGGCGGCCGCGCCCTTGGCCGCCGCCTTCCGGCCGGCCTCCTTCTGAGCGACCGCGTCCTTCTGGGTGACCGCGTCCTTCTGGGGCGTTCTCTTCGATGCCGCTTTCTTGCCGACCGCGGTCTTCCTGGCAGTCTTCCCGGGGGCCGTGTCCTTCACGGATTCCTCCTCGGGGGCGGCCGCCGACCCGGCAGCCGACGGCTCCTCGGCGACCGCCTTCCGGCCGGCCGCCGCTCTCTTGCCGGCCGCCTTCTTGGCGGCCGTCTCCTTCACGGCGGCCTTCTTCCCGGCCGCCTCCCCAAGGACGGCCTTCTCGGCGGTGGCGTTCTCGGTGGGGGCCTGCGCGTGCGCGGCGGCCGGGTGCGCGGCAGCAGCCTTCTTGGCGGCGGTCTTCGGAGCGGCCGTCTTCGGGGCTGTCGTCTTCGGGGCTGTCGTCTTCTTGGAGAGGGCCTTCCCGGCCGGCCGCTGCCGCGCGGGGGCCTTCCGCGAAGGTGCCGTAGCCTCCACGGTCTCCTCGGCCGGACCCGTCACGGCCAGCACGTCGGCCGGCTTCTTCTTCACGGACGCCCGACCAGGCGCCGACGTCTTCTTCGCGGCCCGCCCCTGTGCGCCCTTCTTGCTCCGCGTGCCCTTCGCCGGGCCGCCGGACGCAGCCCCGGCGGCGGCCCGGGCCCTGCCCGATGTCGACTGCCGTACGGCGCTCTTTTTCGCCACCATGGCCGCGGCCCCTTCACATATTGTGACCTTGCTCGCGAATCGTGCTGGGACGATAAATCGACTTGAGTCCCGCGGCAACGGGGCACGCCGCCCGATCCGCCCGCCCCGCGACCCCTGCGCAGCGAGCCTTCATGCGTTGTGCCCAGCTCTCCGCCGGGTAATCCGCCGAGCCGGGCATCCCAGGATACGAACACCCGTACCTCTCCATTCGGGTCATCTCACCACTAGCCGGGGCCCTCCGCCACCGGTGGCGGGGGCCGGGCCGGAAATCGGTCGGCCGCTGTCCCCGGAGCGCCGTACACTGGGCGGAGCGAAAAGCATGGATGGGGACGAGTAGCGGCGTACGCAGCCCAGAGCGACCCGGGGACGGTGGAAGCCCGGGGGCGAGCGCGACGTGAAGATCACCCCGGAGCCGTCGGAAGAACGCCGCGGAGGACCCGCCGCGGGGAGTAGAACCGGCATCGCGACCCAATGAGGGGGCTCACCGGCGTGTCCGTCGCACCGGGGGCCAAGGAGGGTGGTACCGCGGGAGCGCGCCGCACACGGCGTCGACAGGCCAGAAGGCTCTCGTCCCTCCGACGGAAGGCAGCAAGTTCCGTTGGAGGAAGCTCGCAGATGACAGCGCCGACCTACCGCCAGGTACCCGCCCAGGTCGACCTGCCCGTGCTGGAACACGGGGTGCTCGACTTCTGGCGTGAGCAGAAGATCTTCGCCAAGACCCTGGAGCAGTCCGAGGGCCGCCCCGAGTGGGTGTTCTACGAAGGCCCACCCACCGCCAACGGCATGCCCGGCGCGCACCACATCGAGGCCCGCGTCTTCAAGGACGTCTTCCCCCGCTTCCGCACCATGCGCGGCTACCACGTGGGCCGCAAGGCGGGCTGGGACTGCCACGGCCTCCCGGTGGAGCTGGCGGTCGAGAAGGAGCTGGGCTTCTCCGGCAAGCAGGACATCGAGGCGTACGGCATCGCCGAGTTCAACGCCAGGTGCCGCGAGTCCGTGCTGCGGCACACCGACGCTTTCTCCGAGCTGACGACCCGCATGGGCTACTGGGTCGACCTGGACGACGCCTACGTCACGATGGACCCCGAGTACATCGAATCGGTCTGGTGGTCGCTGAAGGAGATCTTCAGCAAGGGGCTGCTGGTCCAGGACCACCGCGTCGCCCCCTGGTGCCCGCGGTGCGGCACGGGCCTGTCGGACCACGAGCTGGCGCAGGGCTACGAGACGGTCGTCGACCCGTCCGTCTACGTCCGATTCCCCCTCACCTCCGGCCCGCTCGCGGGCGAGGCCGCACTCCTGGTGTGGACGACCACCCCCTGGACCCTGGTGTCCAACACGGCGGTCGCCGCGCACCCCGAGGTCACCTACGTCGTCGCGACCGACGGCGAGGAGCAGCTGGTCGTCGCCGAGCCGCTGCTCGCCCAGGCCCTCGGCGAGGGCTGGCAGGCCACGGGCCGGACCTTCACCGGCGCCGAAATGGAGCGCTGGACGTACCGCCGCCCGTTCGAGCTGGTGGAGTTCTCCGGGTTCCCGCAGCCCGCCCACTACGTCGTGAACGCCGAGTACGTGACGACCGACGACGGTACGGGCCTGGTGCACCAGGCCCCCGCCTTCGGTGAGGACGACCTGAGGGTGAGCCGTGCCTACGGCCTGCCGGTGGTGAACCCGGTCCGCCCGGACGGCACCTTCGAGGAGGACATCCCGCTGGTCGGCGGCGTCTTCTTCAAGAAGGCCGACGAAACGCTCACCGAGGACCTGCGCGCGCGTGGTCTCCTCTTCCGCCACCTGCCCTACGAGCACAGCTATCCGCACTGCTGGCGCTGCCACACCGCGTTGCTCTACTACGCGCAGCCGTCCTGGTACATCCGCACCACGGCGGTCAAGGACCGGCTCCTGGAGGAGAACGAGAAGACCAACTGGTTCCCGGACACGGTCAAGCACGGCCGGTACGGCGACTGGCTGAACAACAACATCGACTGGGCGCTGTCCCGCAACCGCTACTGGGGCACCCCGCTGCCCATCTGGCGCTGCGCGGACGACCACCTCACCTGCGTCGGCTCCCGGGCCGAACTCACCGAGCTGACCGGCACCGACCTGTCGGGACTCGACCCGCACCGCCCGTTCATCGACGAGGTCACCTTCGCCTGCCCCGAGTGCGGCGAGCGGGCCACGCGCGTGCCCGAGGTCATCGACGCCTGGTACGACTCGGGCTCGATGCCGTTCGCGCAGTGGGGCTACCCGTACAAGAACAAGGAGCTGTTCGGGAGCCGGTACCCGGCGCAGTTCATCTCCGAGGCGATCGACCAGACCCGTGGCTGGTTCTACACGCTGATGGCGATCGGCACGCTGGTCTTCGACAAGTCGTCGTACGAGAACGTGGTCTGTCTCGGCCACATCCTCGCCGAGGACGGCCGCAAGATGTCCAAGCACCTGGGCAACATCCTGCAGCCGATCCCGCTCATGGACCGGCACGGCGCCGACGCGGTGCGCTGGTTCATGGCGGCCGGCGGTTCGCCGTGGGCGGCCCGCCGGGTGGGCCACGGCACCATCCAGGAGGTCGTCCGCAAGACGCTCCTCACCTACTGGAACACGGTCGCCTTCCAGGCCCTGTACGCGCGCACGTCCGACTGGGCGCCGTCCGCCGCCGACCCCGCCCCGGCCGACCGTCCGGTGCTGGACCGCTGGCTGCTCTCCGAACTGCACGCGCTCACCGACCAGGTGACGCAGTCCCTGGAGGCGTACGACACCCAGCGGGCCGGCAAGCTGCTGTCCGCGTTCGTCGACGACCTCTCGAACTGGTACGTCCGCCGCTCGCGCCGCCGCTTCTGGCAGGGCGACAAGGCCGCGCTGCGCACCCTGCACGAGGTCGTCGAGACGGTGACGAAGCTGATGGCCCCGCTGACCCCGTTCATCACCGAGCGGGTCTGGCAGGACCTGATCGTGCCGGTCACCCCGGACGCACCCGAGTCGGTGCACCTGGCGTCCTGGCCCGAGGCGGAGCTGTCCGCGATCGACCCGGAGCTGTCGAAGCAGATGGTCCTGGTCCGCCGGCTGGTGGAGCTGGGCCGCGCCACGCGCGCGGAGTCGGGCGTCAAGACCCGGCAGCCGTTGTCCCGGGCGCTGGTCGCGGTCGCGGGTTTTGACTCGCTCGACCCCGAGCTGCACGCACAGATCACCGACGAGCTGAACGTCAGCTCCCTTGCCTCGCTCTCGGAGGTCGGCGGCTCCCTCGTCGACACGACGGCCAAGGCGAACTTCCGGGCGCTCGGCAAGCGGTTCGGCAAGCGCGTCCAGGACGTGGCCAAGGCCATCGCGAACGCCGACGCGGCGGCGCTGTCCCTGGCCCTGCGCGAGGGTACGGCGTCCGTGGAGGTCGACGGCGAGACCGTCGCCCTCGCCCCGGACGAGGTGATCATCACGGAGACCCCGCGCGAAGGCTGGTCGGTGGCCTCGGACTCGGGCGCGACCGTGGCGCTCGACCTGGAGATCACGGAGGAGCTGCGTCAGGCGGGTCTCGCCCGGGACGCGATCCGGCTGATCCAGGAGGCCCGCAAGAACAGCGGCCTCGACGTGGCCGACCGGATCGCGCTGCGCTGGACCTCGACCGACCCCGCCGTCATCGCGGCCCTGTCCGAGCACACCGGCCTGATCGCCGACGAGGTCCTGGCCACGGACTTCGGTCAGGGCGAAGCGGACGACTCCTACGGTGAGCCGTTCACCGACGAAGGGCTGTCGCTGGCGTTCCGGCTGCGCAAGGCGTAGGGCGTAGGACGTATCGGTCCCGCGTCCCGGTCCCGCGTCCCGGTCCCGCGTCCCGGTCGTCCCGCTCCCGGTCACCGGGTTCGGTTCCGGGACGTCCGGACATGGCGCAGGCCCGGTTCCCCGACGGCCCGACGGAAGCCGGGCCTGCATCTTCCCGGACGGCCTGCGCCGTCCGGGCGGGCCTGCACCGTCCGGGACCGGGCCGCGAACCCGCGGAGCGGGCCGGATCGAACCGATGTCCCCCTGAACAAGGCCCCCTCCGGGCCGTTGCTTCGGCGTTGCGTCCGCCGGGCAGGTGCCCCACCCCCGAACACACACGCCCAGAACCAGGCACGCACAGCGCACAAGGGCGGGGCTCCGGATCAGTATCCGGAGCCCCGCCCTTGTGAACGCTTCCGACGTCTACGGCGTATTACCTACCGTGCGGCGGCCTTCAGTTGTCGTCCTCGTCGATGAGGAACCCGCGCATCGGCGAGGGAGCCTGGCCCATCGGACCGGGACCCTGCGGACGGACGGGGGCCATCGGCTGAGTCATCGCCGGGGACATCTGCTGCTGACCGCCGTAGGACGGTGCGGGCGGCGCGGGCGGGCCGCCCATCGTCTGGTTGCCGCCGTAGGACGGGGCACCGGCACCGGCCGGAGCCATGGACGGCGCCGGAGACGGCGGCAGCGACGCGGCGGCCGGGGTGCGCGGCGGTGCCAGCGAGTCGTCGGCCTGGGTCTCCAGCTGACGCAGCTGCGACTCCAGGTACGACTTCAGGCGCGTCCGGTACTCCCGCTCGAAGCCGCGCAGATCCTCGACCTTGCGCTCCAGCGTGGCGCGGGCGGACTCCAGGGAGCCCATGGCGACGCGGTGCTTCTCCTGCGCATCCCGCTCCAGGGCGTCGGCCTTGGCACGGGCGTCGCGCTCCAGACCCTCGGCACGGCTGCGGGCCTCGCCGACGATCTTGTTCGCCTCGGAGCGGGCCTCGGCGATCGCCTGGTCGGCGGTCTGCTGGGCCAGCGAGAGGACACGGGCGGCGCTGTCGCCGCCGGGGCCCTGACCCGGGCCGCCCATGGGGCCGCCACCCTGACCGGGGCCACCCATCGGACCGCCCATGGGCCCGCCCATCGGGCCACCCATCTGCTGCTGCATGGGGGGCTGACCACCCATCGGGCCCTGACCCATCGGACCCTGACCCATCGGACCCTGACCCATCGGGCCGGGACCCTGCGGACCCGGTCCCTGCGGACCAGGACCCTGACCGCCTGGGCCGGCGGGCAGTTGCGGAGCACCGCTCGGCAGCTGGGGCGGGCCGCCCATGGGGCCGCCCATCTGCTGCTGCGGCGGGCCCGATATGCCGGCGGGCACCGGAGCGCCGGGACCTCGCATTCCCTGCTGCTGGTCCGGTTCCGGAGGCTTGCGCATGTTCTGCTGGTTCTGGGCGGCGGCACGCGTGGCGGCCGCCAGCTTGGCGCGCAGGTCCTCGTTCTCACGGAGCAGACGGGTCAACTCGGCTTCGACCTCGTCGAGGAAGGCATCGACCTCGTCCTCGTCATAGCCTTCTCGGAGGCGGACGGTCGTGAACTGCTTGTTCCGCACGTCCTCGGGGGTCAACGGCATCTCTTCACCTCAACGTAGTCGTCGGCATTCGGCAAGACGGTAGTTCACATCGCTCACAGCCGACTCACGATCGCGATCAGGATGTAGACGATGATCATCAGTACGAAGAAGGACAGGTCGAGCGCCACGCCCCCGAGACGCAGCGGCGGGATGAACCGCCGCAGAAGCTTGAGCGGTGGATCGGTGACAGTGTAGGTGGCCTCCAGAATGACCACCATCGCCTTGCCGGGTTGCCACGAGCGGGCGAACTGGAAGACGTAGTCCATGACCAACCGGAAGATGAGCACGATGAGGAAGCACATCAACGCGATGTAGATCACGTCCAGGAACACACTCATGATCCGTGCTTCCCTCTCCCCTGTTCCGCGCGCTGTCCGGTGTTGTGTCTCAGCTCTGGTTGAAGAACCCGCCCTCTGCGATTCGGGCCTTGTCCTCCGCCGTGACATCGACGTTAGCAGGCGACAACAGGAACACCTTCTGCGTCACCCGCTCGATGCTGCCGTGAAGACCAAACACCAATCCCGCGGCAAAGTCGACAAGTCGCTTCGCGTCCGTGTCGTCCATCTCGGTCAGATTCATGATCACCGGAGTGCCCTCACGGAAGTGTTCCCCGATGGTACGGGCCTCGTTGTAGGTCCGGGGGTGCAGCGTGGTGATCCGGTAAGGCTCTCGTTCCGACACGACCTTGGGCATGATCACCGGTGCGTTCTTCTCCAGGGACTGACGTTCTTGTGTGATGGACGCCACGGGCGCGATGCGCGCAGGACGCCCGGATTCCGCGGACAGCGAAGCGGAATGGGACACCGGTTCGCGTGGTGCCGGTGGCTGCAGCACGCGTGCCGATTCGTCCCTTTGGGACTGATGTGCCCCGTGCGACTGGTGGGACGGTTCGTGCCGTCTGTGGTCCCGCTCCGGCTCCGGGTCCAGTTCGGGCTCGAAGTCGTCGTCGGGGTCGAATCCCCGGCCGTCGTACCCATCGTCCTCCACGAGGCCGAGGTAGACCGCCATCTTGCGCATCGCGCCGGCCATGCTCTGAGTCCTCCGCTCTGTGGTGGATCGACTGACGACTGCCAAGTGCCTGCGATCCACGAGGTCGTTGCGCCGCCTTTCAGCGACATTGACCATATTTTCTGCTGTGGTCCGACTTCTTGGCGACGTTACCCGAGCCTGGGGCGGACTCCGAGTACCGCGGTGCCGACGCGCACATGTGTCGCCCCGGCTGCCACGGCCTGTTCGAGGTCCGCGCTCATCCCCGCTGACACCATGTTCGCAGCCGGATGGGCTCGGCGCAGGTCGGTCGACAAATCCATCAACCGATCGAACGCCGCTCGTTGACGCCCCGCGTACTCCCCGGCGAGCGGAGCGACGGTCATCAGCCCGTCGAGCCGCAGCCCCGGAGCACCGGCGACGAGATCGGCCAACTCTTCGATTCCGCCCGGTGCCACACCGCCCCGCTCACCGACGGACGTTCCCCCGGCGGTCGACGTCGATGTCGCCGGTACCGACGGGTCCGCCGCGTCCAGCGCGACCTGGATGAGGCAGCCCACCTCGCGGCCGGTGCGCACGGCCTCCTTCGAGAGCGCCGCGACGAGCCGGGAACGGTCGACGGACTGCACGACATCCGCGTAACCGACCACGGAACGCACCTTGTTGGTCTGCAGCTGACCGACGAAGTGCCAGGCGAGAGGCAGATCCGAACAGACGGCGGCCTTGGGCGCGGCGTCCTGGTCGCGGTTCTCGGCCACGTGCCGCACACCGAGCTGCGAGAGGATCCGCACATCGCTCGCCGGGTAGGTCTTGGTGACCACGATCAGGGTCACCTCGTCCCGCTCGCGCCCGGCCGCCGCGCATGCCGCGGAGATCCGTTCCTCCACCTTCGCCAGATTTGCGGCGAGTTCAGCCTTACGGTCCGTCATGCCCTATCAGTCCAGCCACACATAGCTCGCGAGCCGCCCGGTGGTGCGGTCGCGGCGGTACGAGAAGTGATCGTCCGACTCCAGCGTGCACACCGGCGACTGCGCCCGGTCGCGTACCCCGAGCCGTTCGAGCTGTGCGTGCACGCCGGCGCTCACGTCGACCGCCGGCGTGCCCCAGCTCGTCTCGGAGTGCGCCGCCGGTTCGGTGGCACAGACGTCGGCGCGCATCGCATCCGGTACCTCGTAGCACCGGCCGCAGACCGCGGGTCCGGTGCGGGCGACGATCCGGGCCGGATCCGCGCCCAGCTCGGTCATCGCCCGGACCGCGGCGGGCACCACTCCGGCGACCAGGCCGGGCCGGCCCGCATGGGCCACGGCGGCGACGCGGGCGACGGGGTCGGCGAGCAGGACCGGTGTGCAGTCCGCGGTGAGCACGGCGAGCGGGAGCCCGGGCCGTGCCGTGACGATCGCGTCGACCTCCGGCACCGGCTTGTCCGCCCAGGGACCGTCGACCACCGCGACCGCGGCGCCGTGCACCTGGTTCATCCAGACCACCTGCGTCGGGTCGATGCCGAGCGACTTGGCGGCCAGTTCGCGGTTCGTGCGGACGGCGGCCGGGTCGTCGCCGACCGCGCCGCCGAGGTTCAGCTCCTCGTACGGAACGGCGCTCACCCCGCCCCACCTGTCGGTGAAAGCGAAGTGCGCGCCGTTCTCGGTGTCGCGCTGTCCTATCACTTCAGGAAGTCCGGGACGTCCAGTTCCTCGGCCGCGCTGTCCGCGTAGCTGCGCGGCGCCGGCGGCACCGGCGGGGCGACCGGCGGCTCGCTGGCCGGGACGGGCGCGGGCTCCGCGTCCTCCTTCGGGGTCACGCTGCCCAGCGAGCCGAAGGACGGGCGGCTCTCGGGCTGCCGCGCCGGAGCGGGTTCCTCGCGGCGGCCCGAGGAGGCCGAGCCGAGAGTGTTCTCCCGGCGGGTCGGCGGCTGGCCGCCGTCGAAGCCGGCCGCGATCACGGTGACCCGCACCTCGTCGCCGAGGGCGTCGTCGATGACCGCGCCGAAGATGATGTTGGCCTCGGGGTGGGCCGCCTCGCTGACCAGCTGGGCGGCCTCGTTGATCTCGAACAGCCCGAGGTCGGAGCCGCCGGAGATGGAGAGCAGCACGCCCCGGGCGCCGTCGATGGAGGCTTCCAGCAGCGGCGAGGAGATCGCCATCTCGGCCGCGGCCACCGCGCGGTCGTCGCCGCGGGCCGAGCCGATGCCCATGAGGGCGCTGCCGGCCTCGGACATGACCGACTTCACGTCGGCGAAGTCGAGGTTGATCAGGCCGGGCGTGGTGATCAGGTCGGTGATGCCCTGGACACCGGAGAGCAGGACCTGGTCGGCGGACTTGAAGGCGTCGAGCACCGAGACCTGGCGGTCCGAGATGGACAGCAGCCGGTCGTTCGGAATGACGATGAGGGTGTCGACCTCTTCGCGGAGTTCGGCGATGCCGTCCTCGGCCTGGTTCGCGCGGCGCCGGCCCTCGAAGGTGAACGGGCGGGTGACCACACCGATGGTGAGGGCGCCCAGGGAGCGTGCGATGTTGGCCACGACGGGCGCCCCGCCGGTGCCGGTGCCGCCGCCTTCACCGGCCGTCACGAAGACCATGTCGGCCCCCTTGAGGACCTCCTCGATCTCCTCGCGGTGATCCTCGGCGGCCTTGCGGCCGACGGCCGGGTTGGCACCGGCGCCGAGTCCGCGGGTGAGTTCGCGGCCGACGTCGAGCTTGACGTCGGCGTCGCTCATCAACAGCGCCTGCGCGTCGGTGTTGATGGCGATGAACTCGACGCCCTTGAGACCGACTTCGATCATCCGGTTGATGGCATTGACACCACCGCCGCCGACACCGATGACTTTGATGACTGCGAGGTAGTTCTGCGGTGCTGCCACGTCGAAGGCCTCTCGCCTCGATTACGTGTCGCCGCCTCGCGATCCTGCCGCGAGCCGACGACTGATGCCGAATGGGACGGTCCGAACGCCGACCCGAACCCTAACCCTGAAGTTTAGGGTTACCAGTGTGTCTGTTCCTTGGACTCTCCGAACAGGACACTAAGTCGACAAGTGGCGCACGTTCAACGAACACGCCGAACCTCCCGTTTTTCTTTTCACCCTATGTGATCAGCCGTAGCAGTGCCCACCCAGGGTGCTGGCCTGCGCTGATGTACGTCAACTTGCTGCTGACGCGGGTGCGGTGGGGACCGTGACGTCGAAGTGCCGCGCATCGGGTGCGGCTTTCATGAGGGCAGTGAGCGCGCGGGACTTCGCGGGGCCGTTCTCGGCGCTTCCCCACACGACCGTGCGCCCGCCGGCCAACTCCAGGGAGATGTCGTCGTAGGAACCGACCTTGACGGTCCGGGTGGTGTGCGCGACGGCGGCCGGAATGTCGGCGGCGACCCGCACCGCGGCACGTACGACGGCGTCGGCGCCGAAACGCCGCAGACTCGCGGCGGCCGAACCCGATCGGGACAGTGACAATTCCAGTGCGGGAACACCTTTCGGCGCCCGGGAAACCGTGGCGAAACGGACACCTTCCGCATCCACTTCGATGAACTCCGCACCCTTCTTCATGACCAGAACCGGAGTGCGTTCGGTCACCTTCAACGTGATGGTGTCCGGCCATGAGCGGGAGACGTCGACCGTGTCAATTCGCGGCAGTTTCCGGCGGAGTCGGGACTCGATCTCGTCGATGTCGACCGACACCATCGGCGCCCCGACCGGAACGGCTGCGGCCGAGCGCACCTGCGCCGGCGTCAGCACCCGCGTCCCGGAGACGGAGACCCGGTCCGTGCGCAGCCACGACGATCCGTACAACAGCCAGACGCAACCGGCCCCGAGGAGGAGGACGACCACGGCCAGGATGACGATCGTACGAAGGCGGCGTTTCCTCAAGAGGCGGGCGGGCGGCGGGCCGGACGACTCCTGCTTGCGTTCACCGCGCTCGGCGGTGCTCGGTCCGGCCACGCACGTTCCCTTTCCTGGCTCGGTTCGCCTCCGGGGCGCCTGAGCGGGTGCCGGGGGTGCGATCGTGCTCGATCCTGCGCGCGTTCGCGCTCCCGGCACCGGCGTCCCTCCGGCTCACGCAGGATGCTAGTGCCGGTGCGCGGCGATGGCCTCGTACACCATGCCGACGAGCAGGTCGTCGGCGTCCCGGCGGCCGAACTCGCTCGCGGCACGGGACATCTCGTACAGCCGGTGCGGATCGGCGAGCACGGGCAGCACGTTCTGCTGCACCCACTCGGGTGTGAGTTCCGCGTCGTCGACGAGGAGCCCGCCGCCGGCCTTCACCACCGGCTGGGCGTTCAGGCGCTGTTCGCCGTTGCCGATCGGCAGCGGGACGTAGGCGGCGGGGAGCCCGACGGCGGAGAGTTCCGCGACGGTCATCGCGCCCGCGCGGCAGAGCATGATGTCGGCCGCCGCGTACGCGAGGTCCATCCGGTCCAGGTAACTTACCGGAATGTAGGGGGGCATTCCCGGCATGTGCTGGACGTGCGGCAGTTCGTTCTTCGGGCCGACCGCGTGCAGGATCTGGACGCCGGCCTGCTGGAGCCAGGGGGCGACCTGCTGGACCACCTCGTTGAGGCGGCGGGCGCCCTGCGAGCCGCCGGAGACGAGCAGCGTGGGCAGATTGGGGTCGAGGCCGAACCGGGCCCGGGCCTCCGGGCGTGCGGCGGCCCGGTCCAGCGTGGCG
The DNA here is from genome assembly GCF_042871185.1 of Streptomyces sp. NPDC006012. Classification (NCBI taxonomy): domain Bacteria; kingdom Bacillati; phylum Actinomycetota; class Actinomycetes; order Kitasatosporales; family Streptomycetaceae; genus Streptomyces; species Streptomyces sp. NPDC006012. Next base: position 74,917 of record NZ_JBIAIE010000009.1, on the reverse strand, counting down.
ATGGAGCGGCGCAGCGGAATGCCGATGTAGCGGGCCCCGCGCAGCTTGCTGTCCGGGGTGGAGACGGCGACCTGGGCCGCGTACCGGGAGCCGATCTTGTTGGCCAGGCCGGGGCGGGCGTTGGCCTCGTGGATCACGATCGGCACGCCGAGCCGCTTGGCCGCCAGGTAGCCGGGCAGCGCGACATAGCCGCCGAAGCCGACGACGGCGTCCGCCTTGGTGCGCTCCAGGATCTGCTCGGCCGCCTTGATGGTGCCGCGCAGCCTGCCCGGGACGGTGATCAGCTCGGGGGTGGGCTTGCGCGGCAGCGGCACCGCCGGGATCAGCGCCAGCTCGTAGCCGCGCTCGGGAACGAGCGTGGTCTCCAGGCCGCGCTCCGTGCCCAGGGCCGTGATCCCCACGGTCGGGTCCTGCCTGCGCAAGGCGTCCGCGAGGGCGAGCGCGGGCTCGATGTGGCCCGCGGTACCCCCGCCGGCGAGTACGACATGCACCGAAATTCACCGCTCTCCGGACGGACGCGCCGCAGGGGCACGCCGTCGCATCGTGTTCCATCTCCGAGGCTGCCGGCCGAGACCGGAGCCCCCCGCCCGCTTTCTACCAAAGCGAGGTTGCCGCGCCGCAAGCGCTGCCCGCGCAGCGGGGTCGTCGCGCGCGAAGGCGATCAGCAGCCCGATGGCGAACATGGTCGGCAGCAGGGCGGACCCTCCGTAGGAGAACAGCGGGAGCGGGACGCCGGCGATCGGCAGCAGGCCGAGCACCGCACCGATGTTGATCACTGCCTGGGCGGTGATCCAGGTGGTCACGCCTCCCGCGGCATACCTCACGAAGGGGTCCTCCGTGCGTCCGGCCACGCGGATACCCGCATAGCCTAGAGCCGCGAAGAGGGCCAGCACCGACAGCGTCCCCGCGAGGCCCAGTTCCTCACCGGTGACGGCGAAGATGAAGTCGGTGTGGGCTTCGGGGAGTTGGCCCCATTTTTCCACACTGGCGCCGAGGCCGGAGCCGAAGAGTCCGCCGGAGGCGAGGGCATAGATGCCGTGCACGGCCTGGTAGCAGTCGACGGTGCCCGACACGGGTTCGGTGGCGCCGATGCAGGCGAGCCGGTTCATCCGGTTGTCGCTGGTCTTGATGAGGATCACGCCGAGCGTGGCGGCGATCGACAGCACACCGACGAACAGCCTGGTCGGCGCCCCCGCGAGCCACAGCAGTCCGAACAGGATCGCCGTCAGGATGATCGCCGTTCCCATGTCGCCGCCGAGCATGATCAGTCCGAGCAGCAGGAAGGCGACCGGGACGAGCGGCACCAGCATGTGCTTCCACTGCGCCAGCAGCTTCCTGTCCTGCTTGCGCGCGATCAGGTCGGCGCCCCACAGCACCAGCGCGAGCTTGCCGAACTCGCTCGGCTGGATCTGGAACGAGCCGCCGAGGGAGATCCAGTTCTGGTTGCCGTTCACCGCCATCCCTATCCCCGGCACCTGCACCAGGGCCATGAAGAAGACGGCGCCCGCGAGGATCGGGTAGGCCAGCGCCCGGTGCAGCTTCACCGGCATGCGGGCGGCGGCGAACATCAGTCCGCCGCCGATGAAGGCGGCCAGGAACTGCTTGCGGAAGAAGTACGACCCCGGCAGCGCCAGCTGCAGCGCCTTGATCTGGGACGCCGAGTAGACCATCACCAGGCCGAGCACGGTGATCAGCAGGCTGCCGCCGAGGATCAGGTAGTACGCGGTGAGCGGCCGGTCCCAGGCCTTCTTCAGGCGCCTGCGCAGGCGGCGCAGCGGATCGTCGCGGTACGGCACGGAGGGCGCGGGCCGCCGCACGGACCGTTGCAGGGGAGGGCGGCCCGTACGGCTACTGGACATCACCGGCTCCTGCCCGGCCGCGGGAGAGCCTCCCGCCGGGGATCGCCCCGGTCCGTTCGGGCACTGGCAGCCACATCCGAGTCACGCGTCCCTCCATGGGTCCCGAAGCACCCGCCGTGGCCGAGACCCGCCGTCAGGCGCCCGCGCCGAGCCCGCGGACCGCCTCCGCGAACGCGTCACCGCGCTTGTTGTAATTGGTGAACATGTCCATGGAGGCACAGGCCGGGGCGAGGAGCACTGTATCGCCGGGCCGCGCCAGCCGCTTCGCCTCCTGGACCGCCTGGAGCATCGCCCCAGTGTCGGTCCGGTCGAGGTCGACCACCGGTACCTCGGGGGCGTGTCGCACGAGGGCTTCCCGGATCAGGGCGCGGTCCGCGCCGATCAGTACGGCGCCGCGCAGCCGCGGTGCCGCCTCGGCGACGAGTTCGTCGAAGGCCGCGCCCTTCGCCAGGCCGCCGGCGATCCACACGATGGACGGGTAGGCGGCCAACGAAGCCTGAGCCGCGTGCGTGTTGGTGGCCTTGGAGTCGTCGACGTAGGCGACGCCGTCCACGTCGGCGACGTGCGCGATGCGGTGGGCGTCCGGGGTGAAGGCCCGCAGGCCGTCCCGTACCGCCGTGGCCGGTACGCCGTAGGCGCGGGCGAGGGCCGCGGCGGCCAGGGCGTTGGCGATGTTGTGCGGGGCGGGCGGGTCGATGTCGGAGACCTCCGCCAGTTCCTGGGCCTGCTTGTGCCGGTCCGGCACGAAGGCGCGGTCGACCAGGATGCCGTCCACGACGCCGAGTTGGGAGGGGGCGGGGGCGCCGAGGGTGAAGCCGATGGCCCGGCAGCCCTCCTCGACGTCCGCCGCGCGCACCAGGTCCTCGGTCCCCTTGTCGGCCGTGTTGTAGACGCAGGCGACCCGGTTCCCCGCGTAGACGCGGCCCTTGTCGGCGGCGTACGCCTCCATGGAGCCGTGCCAGTCGAGGTGGTCGGGTGCCAGGTTCAGGACGGCGGCGGAGTGGGCGCGCAGCGAGGGCGCCCAGTGCAGCTGGTAGCTGGACAGCTCCACCGCGAGGACGTCGTACTCGGTGGGGCCGAGGACCGCGTCGAGCAGGGAGACGCCGATGTTGCCGACGGCGGCGGTGCGCAGGCCCGCCGCCTCCAGGATGGCGGCGAGCATCCGGACGGTGGTGGTCTTGCCGTTGGTGCCGGTGACGGCCAGCCAGGGCGGGGCGTTCTCGCCGCGCAGCCGCCAGGCCAGCTCGACGTCGCCCCAGACGGGCACGCCGGCCTGGGCGGCTGCGGCGAACAGCGGCTTGTCCGGCCGCCAGCCGGGCGCGGTGACGACCAGGTCGGTGCCGTCGGGCAGGGTGTCGCCGTCACCGAGGCGCACGGCCATGCCCAGCGCCGTCAGCTCGGCGGCCTGGGCGCGGGCCCGCTCGTCGGCGCCGTCGTTGACCACGGTGACCCGCGCGCCGAGGCCGTGCAGTGCTCTGGCCGCCGGGACACCGGAGACGCCGAGTCCCGCGACGGTGACGTTCCTACCCTGCCAGTCGGTCACTTGTCCGCTGCCCATCCCGCATAGAAGAGACCTAGTCCGACAATCACACAGATGCCTTGAATGATCCAGAATCTGACCACCACGAGGACTTCGGACCAGCCCTTGAGTTCGAAGTGGTGCTGCAGCGGCGCCATCCTGAAGACGCGCTTGCCGGTGAGCCGGAAGGAGCCGACCTGGATGACGACCGACATGGTGATCAGGACGAACAGACCGCCCATGACGGCCACCAGCAGCTCCGTACGGGACAGGATGGCCAGGCCGGTGACGACGCCGCCGAGCGCCAGCGAGCCGGTGTCACCCATGAAGATCTTGGCCGGCGAGGTGTTCCACCACAGGAAGCCGAGGCAGGAACCCATCAGCGCGGAGGCGATCACCGCGAGGTCGAGCGGATCCCGCACCTCGTAGCAGGCGTTGGGGTTGGTCAGGGTCGCCGCGTTGGCGCAGGACTCCTGGAACTGCCAGACCCCGATGAACGTGTACGCGCCGAAGACGAGCACGGAGGCTCCGGTGGCCAGACCGTCCAGACCGTCGGTCAGGTTCACGCCGTTCGACATCGCGAGGATCATGAACAGCGCCCAGACCACGAACAGCACCGGGCCGATGGACCAGCCGAAGTCCGTGATGAACGACAGCTTCGTGGACGCCGGGGTGTTGCCGCGGGCGTCGGCGAACTGGAGCGAGAGCACCGCGAAGGCGATGCCGACGATCAACTGGCCGGCCATCTTCGCCTTGGCCCGCAGACCCAGCGAACGCCGCTTGACGATCTTGATGTAGTCGTCGAGGAAGCCGACCAGGCCCATGCCGCACATGAGGCCGAGCACCAGCACACCCGAGTAGGTCGGGGCGTAGCCGGTGATCACCTTGGACAGGAAGTAGGCCACGACCGTCGCCAGGATGAAGGCGATACCGCCCATCGTCGGCGTACCGCGCTTGCTGGCGTGCTCGCGCGGGCCGTCGTCGCGGATGTACTGCCCGTAGCCCTTGCGGGCGAGGAGCTTGATCAGCAGCGGGGTGCCGATCAGCGTCAGGAAGAGACCGATGACGCCCGAGAACAGGATCTGCTTCATCATCGGGCATCGACCCCCTCGGCGCCGGTCTGGAGGAGCGCCTGCGCAACGCTCTCCAGCCCCACCGAACGGGACGCCTTCACGAGAACCATGTCCCCCGGGCGCAACTCGCTGCGCAACAGGTCGACCGCCGCCTGTGCGTCGGACACGTGCACCGACTCCTCACCCCACGAACCCTCGTTATATGCGCCCAGTTGCAGCCAGGACGCTTCCCTGCCCCCGACCGCGACGAGCTTGCTGACGTTGAGCCGGACGGCGAGCCGTCCGACCGCGTCGTGCTCGGCGAGTGCCTCGTCCCCGAGCTCGGCCATCTTGCCGAGCACCGCCCACGTGCGTCCCCCCTTTGCCCGTGAGGCTTCGCCCATGGCTGCCAGCGCGCGCAGGGCGGCCCGCATGGACTCGGGGTTGGCGTTGTAGGCGTCGTTGACGATGGTCACGCCGTCCGGGCGCTCGGTGACCTCCATCCGCCAGCGGGAGAGGGTGCCCGCCTCGGAGAGCGCTGTCGCGATCTCACTCGGGGACATGTCCAGCTCATGGGCGACGGCGGCCGCGGCAAGCGCGTTCGACACGTGGTGCTCACCGTACAGGCGCATGGTCACATCGCTTGCACCGGAGGGTGTGTGAAGCCGGAAGGAGGGCTGACCGCTGTCCGTGAGTCGCACGTTCTCGGCGCGTACGTCCGCTTCGCCGGACTCTCCGAAAAGGACCACCTTCGCCTTCGTACGGGAGGCCATGGCCCGTACGAGCGGATCGTCGGCGTTGAGGACCGCCACGCCGCCGTCGGCCGCCGCGGGCAGCGCCTCCACGAGTTCGCCCTTCGCCTGTGCGATCTGTTCCCGGCCGCCGAACTCGCCGATGTGCGCGCTGCCGACGTTGAGGACGAGGCCGATCCTGGGCGGGGTGAGGCCGGTGAGGTAGCGGATGTGGCCGATCCCGCGGGCGCCCATCTCCAGCACGAGGAACTTCGTCTCCCCGGTGGCGGACAGCGCGGTCAGCGGCAGCCCGATCTCGTTGTTCAGCGAGCCGGGCGTGAACACGGTCGGCGCCTTGCACCGGAGCACCTGGGCGATCAGGTCCTTGGTGCTGGTCTTGCCCACGGAGCCGGTGAGGGCCACGAGGGTGGCGCCGAGCCGGGCGACGACGTGCCGCGCGAGGGCGCCGAGGGCGCCCTGGACGTCCGCGACGACGATCGCGGGCACGCCGACTGGGCGCGACGCCAGTACGGCGACCGCGCCCGCCTCGACGACCGCGCGCGCGAAGTCGTGGCCGTCCACGTTTCCACCGGCGAAGGCGGCGAACAGGCTGCCCGGCACCGCCTCGCGGGAGTCACGGACGACCGGCCCGGTGACCTGGACGGACGGATCCGGTATGTCGTGTGTCTGCCCGCCGACGATTTCTGCGATCTCGGCGAGAGAGAGGGCGATCACAAGTTCATCCCTGGGTCTGCTGGATAGCTTCGCGAAGCACCTGGCGGTCGTCGAAGGGACGGACCACCCCGGCGATGTCCTGGCCCTGCTCGTGGCCCTTGCCCGCGACCAGCACCGTGTCCCCGGGCTGCGCACGGCCGACCGCGGCGGCGATGGCGGCGGCCCGGTCCTCGAAGAGGAGCACCTCGCCGCGCTCGTGCGCGGGCACCGAGGCGGCGCCTTCGAGCATGGCGGCGAGGATCGCGAGGGGGTCCTCGGAGCGGGGGTTGTCGGAGGTCAGTACGGCCGTGTCGGCGAACCGGGCGGCGGCGGCACCCATCGGGGCGCGTTTGGTCGTGTCGCGGTCGCCGCCGCAGCCGAGGACGATGTGCAGCCGCCCCTTGGTGACCTTCCGCAGCGCCTTGAGGACCGATTCGACGGCGTCGGTCTTGTGGGCGTAGTCGACGACCGCGAGATAGGGCTGCCCGGCGTCCACCCGCTCCAGCCGGCCCGGCACCCCCGGCACGGCGGCGATGCCGTCGGCCGTGGTCTGCGGGTCCAGGCCCGCGGCGGCGAGGGCGACGACGGCGGCGAGGGTGTTGGCCACGTTGAAGGCCCCGGCCAGCGGCGACCTGGCCGCGATCCGCTCCCCGCGGGGGCCGGCCACGGTGAACGTCGAGTCCAGCGGGCCGATCCGGACGTCCTCGGCACGCCAGTCCGCGTCGGGGTGGCCCTCGGCGGAGTAGGTGACGACCGGGACGGACGCCTGCGCGGCGAGCCGCCGGCCGTACGGGTCGTCGGTGTTGATCACACCGAGCCTGCTGCGCGCGGGGGTGAACAGCTGCGCCTTGGCCTGGAAGTAGTCCTCCATGTCGGAGTGGAATTCCATGTGCTCCGGGCTGAGGTTGGTGAAGACCGCCACGTCGAAGACGCAGCCGTCGACCCGGCCGAGGACGAGGGCGTGACTGGAGACCTCCATGGCGACCGCCTCGACGCCGCGTTCCCGCATGACGGCGAAGAGTGCCTGGAGGTCGGTGGCCTCGGGGGTGGTGCGCTCGGACTTGATGCGCTCGTCGCCGACGCGCATCTCGACCGTGCCGATCAGCCCGGTGGTTCCGGCCGTCCGCAGGCCGCCCTCGACGAGGTAGGCGGTGGTGGTCTTGCCCGAGGTGCCGGTGATGCCGATCTGGAGCAGGTCGCGGCCGGGATCACCGTAGATCGTGGCCGCGAGCGCGCCCATCCGGGCGCGCGGGTCGTCGGCCACCAGGACCGGCAGGCCGGTCGCGGCGGCGCGCTCGGCGCCCGCCCGGTCGGTCAGCACGGCGACCGCGCCGAGCCCGGCGGCCTGGGCGACGAAGTCGGCGCCGTGCAGGCGGGCACCCGGCAGGGCGGCGTACAGGTCGCCGGGGCGGACGGCGCGCGAGTCATGGGTGATGCCCGTGACGCCTGCGGTGCTGTCCGGTACGGCGGCACCCAGCTGACCGGCGAGCTCCGCGAGGGGTGTGGCGGAGACCCGGACCGGTCGGGGCGGCCCCGGACACATCGTGGAAGCGCCCTTCTGGGTGGTTTGGGACTGATCAGCGTGTGGCACGGCGGTGAGCGTACCGGGCTCGGCCGCCTCGGAGCGAAGCGAGGACGCGGGCGGTGTGTGGTTCCCGGGTTCGGGAGTGATCGTTGTCACGAGCTGGTTCCTGGTGGTCGTTCCCGGCAGTGCTGATCAGGGTTTGTAGGTGACGGGCAGGTTGGCGGCCTTGGCGCCGGTCGGCGGGACCTGCAGGGTTTTCAGGGCGAACTCCATGACCTGCTTGTAGATGGGGCCGCAGATCTCACCGCCGAAGTAGCTGCCGGAGGTGGCGTTCTGGATCGCGCAGTAGACGGTGATCCGTGGGTGGTCCGCGGGTGCGAACCCGGCGAACGACGACGTGTAGCCGCGGTACTTGCCGGTGGCCGGATCCACGCGGTTGGCGGTGCCGGTCTTGCCCGCCGCCCGGTACCCCGGGATGCGGGCCTTGGCGCCGGTGCCCTGCTCGTCGTCCACGACGGACTCCAGCATCTGGGCCAGGGTCCTGGCCGTCTTCTCGCTGACCACCCGGGTCTTCTCGGGCGCCGGGGCCGGGGTGAACCGCCCGTCGGCGCCCTTGTGGCCGCGCACCAGGGTCGGCTCGACACGTACGCCGCCGTTGGCGATCGTCGAGTAGACGGAGGCGGCCTGCAGGGCGTTGATGGAGAAGCCCTGGCCGAACGGGATCGTGTACTGCTGCGATGTCGACCAGGTGCCCGGCGCGGCCAGGATGCCCCTGGTCTCGCCGGGGAAGCCGAGCCCGGTGGAGCCGCCGATGCCGAACTTGCGCAGATAGGAGTAGAGGACCCGGTTCGCCGCCGGCTGGGTCTTGCCGAGCTGGCCGGTGGCGAGGATGGTGCCGATGTTGCTGGACTTGGCCAGCACGCCGTTGAGCGTGAGGTACCAGGTCTCGTGGTCGATGTCGTCCTGGAACAGCCGGTCGCCGCGGTGCAGCCGGTTGGGGACCTCGACGTGCGTGAGCGGGGTGGCGGCGTCCTCCTCCAGTACGGCGGCCATCGACATGACCTTGGCGGTGGAGCCGGGCTCGTAGGCGTCCTGGACGGCCGGGTTGCCCATCGCCGACGGGTCGGCCTTCGACAGGTCGTTGGGGTCGAAGCCGGGCGAGTTGGCCATGGCGAGGATCTCACCGGTGCGGGTGTCCTGGACGATCACGTAGCCGCGGTCGGCCTTGGACTTCTTGACCTGTTCGGTGATGGCGTTCTGCGCGGCCCACTGGATGTCGCGGTCGATGGTCAGCTCGACGTCGGAGCCGGGGACCGCGGGGGTCTCGGTGGAGCCCGCGGTGGGCACCTGACGGCCGCCGGCCTGGGCGTAGCGGAGGCTGCCGTCCTGGCCGGCCAGTTCCTTCTCCAGTTGTTGCTCGATGCCGCCGCCGCCCTTGCCCTCGGCGTTGACCCAGCCCAGTATCCCGGCGGCGAGCCCGCCGTTCGGGTACACGCGCTGGCTGCTGGGGTCGGAGAAGACGCCCGCGAGCACGTTGACGGTGGCCTTGTCCGTCTGGGCCTTGCCGGTCAGGGCGCTCTTGAGGTCCTTGATCTGCTTCCAGACCTGCGGTGTCTGCCGGCCGGCGAGCTTGACGTAGCGCAGTTCCCTGTTCGCCGGGCGCAGCTTGCGGACCAGGTCGGCCTGGTCCTGGCCGAGGATCGGCGCGATCAGCGCGGCGGCCTGTTCGGGGCCGTCGTCGATGCCCAGCTGTTTGCGGGTGAACATCGTCGGGTCGGCCGTGATGTCCTCGGCGTCCTCGCTGACGGCGAGAGCCGTGCCGTTGCGGTCGGTGATCTCACCGCGCTCGGCGGTCAGGGTGTGCACCACGTAGCGGTTCTGCTCGGCCTTGGCGGCGTACGCGCTGGCGTCGACGGCCTGGACCTGGAGCAGCCGGACGACGAAGGCGAGCAGTACGAGCGTCAGGGCGAGCCCGACCAGGCGCAGGCGGGGGCGGGGGCTGCCGAGCCGGAGGGACGGCGGGGCGGACCGGGGCGGGCTCGGGCGCCGGACCGGGCGGGCGCCCGAGCCCGGGCCGGGCCGGCGCCGGCCGGCGGAACCGGACCGGTGGGGGTCGCCGCGGTGTGCGCGGTTCCGGGGCGGGACGGGCCTCGCGGGGCCGGGCACGCGGCGCCGTGGCGGCTGCCTGTCGGACACTTCCGTCACCTGCCGGGGGTCGGGGTCGGGGTGGACCGGGGGGCGGAGGGGGACGGCACCGAGGCGGGGGCGGCGGGTGCCGGGGCGGGCGGGCCGGCCGGCGGCGCGGGCGGACCGCTCGCCGCGGCGGACGATCCGGCGACCGGGGCGGACGGGCTCGCGGTGGCCAGCGCCTCCGGGGGCGCGGGCGCCGGCGAGCGGACCGCGGACTGCCGGGCGGCGGGGCTCGGGACACCCTTGACGGAGCCGTCGGGGTCGAGGAAGGCCGGCTCGCCGCCGGGCACCATGCCGAGTTCGCGGGCGCGGCGCTGCAGGGCGTCGGGGGCGGCGTAGGCGTCGATGTCGCGCCGCAGCGCCTGCTCCTCGTCGGTGAGGTTCTTCGTGCGCTTCTGCAGGTCGTCGAGTCTGAACGAGCCTTCGCTGAGCGCCGAGTTCAGCACCAGCAGGCCGATGAGGCCGCCGCCGAGGAGCAGGACGACGAGGAGGACGAACGGGGTGCGGGCCGCCCGGGCACGGCCGGCCGGCAGAAGCCGGGCGAGCCGGGCGGCCCGGCCCCGCAGCTCGGGATTCCTGGCCACGTGTCCTCCGGTGAGTCTCAACTCGTCCTCCGGCGGGTCGGGGTCCCATACGTCCTGCGGCGGGCCGGAGCCCCGCACGTGCCGCGGCGGGTCCGGGGACCGCACGGCCGCCGGCAGGCCCGGAGACCATACGTCCTCGGGCATGCCGAGGGGCCACTCGTCCTCCGGTGGGTCCGGGGACCCGGCTCGCTCACTCGGTGTCCTCCCTGATGCGTTCGGCGCCGCGCAGCCGCGCCGGGGCAGCCCGGCGGTTGTCGGCGACCTCCTCCTCGCTCGGAAGTTCGGCACCGCGCGTGAGCAGCTTGAGCCGGGGCTGGTAGCGCTCGGGCACCACCGGCAGTCCGGGCGGCGCGGTGCTGGCGGCACCGGCGGCCAGGACCTGCTTGACCAGACGGTCCTCCAGCGAGTGGTACGACAGGACGGCGATCCGGCCGCCCACGGCGAGCGCCTTGACCGCGGCGGGGATCGCCCGCTCCAGGACGTCCAGTTCGCCGTTGACCTCGATGCGCAGCGCCTGGAAGGTGCGTTTGGCCGGGTTGCCGCCGGTGCGCTTGGCGGCCTGCGGCAGCGCGTCCCGGATCAGCTCCACCAGGCGCGCGCTGGTGGTGAAGGGCTCCTTGTCGCGCTCGCGGACGATCGCGGCGACGATCCGTCTGGCCTGCTTCTCCTCGCCGTAGGCGCGCAGGATACGGACGAGGTCGCCCGCCGGATAGGTGTTGAGGACCTCGGCGGCGCCGATCCCCGTCGACTGGTCCATGCGCATGTCGAGGGGGGCGTCCTGGGCGTAGGCGAAGCCCCGGTCGGCCTCGTCGAGTTGCATGGAGGAGACACCCAGGTCGAAGAGGACGCCCTGCACGTGCGCGATGCCGAGCCGGTCCAGGACGTCCGGCAGTTCGTCGTAGACGGCGTGCACGAGGGTGGCCCGGTCGCCGAAGGGCGCGAGCCGCCGCGCGGACAGGCTCAGGGCCTCCTGGTCGCGGTCCAGGGCGACGAGCCTGGCGTCGGGGAACCGGGTGAGCAGCGCCTCACTGTGCCCGCCGAGGCCCAGGGTGCAGTCCACGACCACGGATCCGGGCCGCTCAAGTGCGGGGGCCAGCAGGTCCAGGCAGCGCTGGAGCATCACCGGGACGTGTCGGTTCTCGCCCGCCTGTGGCCCGCCACCGCCCTGGTTCGGAAGCGCTTCGCGCCCTTTCATCTCTGGGGCCTCTCAGATCCGGCGCGGGCCGTACGCACCGCCGGGTCCCCGCCCTCTCCCGGCTGACGCCGGGGATGCCCCCGGTCAAGGGAAGTGCCGGCGCCGGCGGCGTCAGTCGGCGGGAGGGGGTGGAGGCCGAGCCGTACGTACACGCCGCGCACGTGGGGTTGCGGGTGCCGGGGTCTCCGGTGAGTTCAGTCCAGCGGAGAGTGATTCGCCTCCCGCTTCGCGTCACTTTAGTCCACCGTGTGGCGCGGTCAATCAACCGGCTTGCGCGTCGCGCACTGCCCTCCGGCCGGCGTCGCAATCCGGAAAGAATCACCCGTACAGCCCAGCTTCATCCTCCGTGTGGGTTAGCTCACACCCCACGACGATGACTTCTTTTGTCCGGCCTCCCAGCAGGACCGCGAGGCAGGTGACCAGTAACGTCATGGGTATGACGACTTCTGCAGCAGTTCCCGCCGGGTCCGAGGGCGCCATAACGGGCGTCGGCGCCGTCACGGACCGTCTCGTGGAGGCCAACCACCGCTATGCCGCCGCGTTCGACGACCCCGGGATGGACGCCCGTCCCGTGCTGCGCGTCGCGGTCGTGGCCTGCATGGACGCCCGGCTCGACCTGCATGCCGCGCTCGGCCTGGAACTCGGCGACTGCCACACCATCCGCAACGCGGGCGGGGTCGTCACCGACGACGTGATCCGTTCCCTGACGATCAGCCAGCGGGCCCTCGGTACCCGCAGCATCGTCCTCATCCATCACACGGGGTGCGGCATGGAGTCCTTGACCGAGGAGTTCCGGCACGATCTGGAGATGGAGGTGGGCCAGCGCCCGTCGTGGGCGGTGGAGTCCTTCCGGGACGTGGACCAGGATGTGCGGCAGTCCATGCAGCGGGTGCGCACCTCGCCGTTCCTGCTGAGCACCGAGGATGTGCGTGGCTTCGTGTTCGATGTCAGGACGGGCCTGTTGCGGGAGATCGACGCGGCCTGAACGGTCCAGCGGCCGCCCCGGCAGGCGCCGGGTGTCCGGCGCCGCGGCGGCCGGCCGGGGAGCCGTGGGAGCGATCCGGCGCCGACAGTTGTCCACAGGCAAGTGACACGAATCGGTAACGGCGGCAAGAATGCGGGTGTGGCGTCACGCGGAACTTTTCCCGTGTGGTGTCCGTGATTCGGGGTGGGCCGGTCCGCGGCGCAGAAGCGGCGGCCCGGAGTGAGAACGGGCCGAGGAGGGCCGGGTGACGACCTATGACGATCGAGCGAGCCTTGGAGGCGCCCCCGCCCGAGCGGATGCGCGGGTGGGGGATGACCTGACCGCCACTGTGGAGCGTGTCCGCAGTTCGGTGGAAGGAGTGATCGAGGGCAAGCCCGAGGTCGTACGACTTTCCCTGACGGTGCTGCTCGCCGAGGGGCACCTCCTGATCGAGGATGTCCCCGGCGTGGGGAAGACGATGCTGGCCAAGGCTCTGGCGCGGTCCATCGACTGCTCGGTGCGCCGCATCCAGTTCACTCCCGACCTGCTGCCGTCGGACATCACCGGCGTGTCCATCTGGGACCAGCAGCGCAGGGACTTCGAGTTCAAGCCGGGCGCCATCTTCGCCCAGATCGTGATCGGCGACGAGATCAACCGCGCCTCGCCCAAGACCCAGTCCGCGCTGCTGGAGTCCATGGAGGAGCGTCAGGTCACCATCGACGGGCAGACCCATGAACTGCCCGGCCCCTTCATGGTGGTGGCCACGCAGAACCCGGTCGAGATGGAGGGCACGTACCCGCTGCCGGAGGCCCAGCGCGACCGCTTCATGGCCCGTGTCTCCGTCGGCTACCCCAGCGTCGAGGCCGAGTTGCGGATGCTGGACGTGCATGGTGGCGCCTCGCCCCTGGACGACCTCCAGCCGGTGGCCCACGCACACGAGATCATGAAACTGATCGAGGCGGTCCGCGACGTGCACGTCGCGGACACCGTCCGGCGCTACGCGGTGGACCTGGTCGCCGCCACCCGCGCCCACCCCGATCTGCGCCTCGGCGCCTCCCCGCGGGCGACGCTGCACCTACTGCGCGCGGCGAAGGCCGCGGCAGCCCTGGCCGGCCGGGAGTACGCGCTGCCGGACGACATCCAGGCCCTGGCGGTGGCGGTGCTCGCGCACCGGCTGCTGCCCACCGCGCAGGCCCAGCTCAACCGGCGTACGTCGGAGCAGGTGGTCCAGGAGATCCTGCAGCGCACACCGGTGCCCGCGGCCTCGCAGCAGAGCGGCTTCGGCGGACTGGGTGCGACCGCGTTCGGCAAGCAGCCGCCACGGAGGCTGTGATGGGCGGCGGGGGGACGGGGACCGGACAGCCGGAGCCCGAGGGCGACGACAAGGGCGGTGTCCGTACCGCGCTGGGCGGGCTGACCACACGCGGCCGTTCGTTCCTGGCGGCCGGCATCGCCGCCGCCATCTGCGCGTACGTCCTGGGGCAGAGCGATCTGCTCCGGGTCGGGCTGCTGCTGGCCGCGCTGCCCCTGGTCTGCGCGACGGTGCTCTACCGCACCCGCTACCGGGTGGCGGGCAGCCGCCGGCTCTCCCCCTCCCGCGTGCCCGCGGCCGGCGAGGCCCGGGTCCATCTGCGGATGGACAACGTCTCCCGGCTGCCCACGGGCCTGCTGATGCTCCAGGACCGGGTGCCGTACGTGCTCGGGCCGCGGCCCCGGTTCGTGCTCGACCGGGTGGAGCCGGGCGGCCGCCGGGAGGTCTCCTACCGGGTCCGCTCGGACCTGCGGGGCCGCTACCCGCTCGGGCCGCTGCAACTGCGCCTGACCGACCCGTTCGGGATGTGCGAGCTGACCCGCTCCTTCTCGACGTACGACACCCTGACGGTGATCCCGCGCGTGGAGGCGCTGCCACCGGTGCGGTTCGGCGGGGAGGCCAAGGGGTACGGCGACGGACGGCAGCGCTCGCTGGCCCTGGCCGGCGAGGACGACGTGATCCCGCGCGGCTACCGGTACGGCGACGATCTGCGCCGGGTGCACTGGCGGTCCACCGCGCGCTACGGCGAACTGATGGTGCGCCGCGAGGAGCAGCCGCAGCGCGCCCGGTGCACGGTGCTGCTGGACACCCGGGGCATCGGCTTCGCGGGGGCGGGCCCGGACTCGGCCTTCGAGTGGGCGGTCTCGGGCGCCGCCTCCGTGCTGGTGCACATGCTCGAACGGGGCTTCTCGGTACGTCTGTTGACGGACACCGGCAACTCGGTGCCCGGGGAGGGCGCCGACGGGTTCGCCGGCTCCAGCCAGGAGACGGCGGACGCGGCCGGGCTGATGATGGACACCCTCGCCGTGATCGACCACTCGGACGGCACGGGCCTGTCCCGGGCGTACGACGTGCTGCGCGGCGGCAACGAGGGTCTGCTGGTGGCCTTCATCGGCGACCTGGACGAGGAGCAGGCGGGCGTGGTCGCCAAGATGCGCCGGCGCGGCGGCGGCGCCGTCGTCTTCCTGCTGGACCCGGACACCTGGATCCGGGAACCGACGGACGTGCCCGGCCCGGGGAACGGGCCCGCGGAGCGGCTGCGGCTGCTGCGGGAGGCGGGCTGGACGGCCGCGAGCGTGCCGCGCGGCGCCGCGCTCGGCGAACTGTGGCGCCAGATGGACCGGGAACGCATGGGCGCGGCCGCGCTGAGCGGCGGGGAGGCACGGTCATGAACGGTGACGTCATGAAGAGTGACGTCATGAACGGTGGCGTCATGAGCCAGGGCGTCACGAACGGTGCCGGGGTGCGGCCGGGCGGCGGTGCGGTGCCGGCCCCATGGTGCGGTGGCGTGGGCGGCGGACAGGCGGTTGCGGCATGAGCTCACGGGCACGGCTCGCGCTGTGTGCCGCCGCGGCCACGATGATGGCCGCGTGTGCCCTGTTGCCGCTGGTCACCCCGATGACCTGGCTCTTTCAGGCGGGTTTCCTGGTGGCGGTGCAGACGGGCGTGGGCGCGGTGACCCGGCGGGTGCCACTGGCCCGGCCGCTGACGGTGGCGGCCCAGGCCCTGGTGAGCCTCATGTTGCTGACCCTGGTCTGCGCGCAGGGGCATGCGCTCCTCGGTCTGATCCCCGGACCGGACACCTTCCGCTACTTCGCCGACCTGCTCCAGCAGGGCTCGGACGACGTCAGCAGGTTCGCGATCCCGGCTCCCGTGTCCGAAGGCATCCGGCTGATGCTCATCGGCGGTGTCCTGGTGATCGGTCTGATCGTGGACATGCTCGCGGTGACCTTCCGCAGCGCGGCGCCCGCCGGGCTGCCCCTGCTGGCCCTCTACTCCGTCGCCGCGGGCCTGTCCGACGGCGGCACGGACTGGCTGTGGTTCCTGATCGCCGCCGCGGGCTATCTGATGCTGCTGCTCGCCGAGGGCCGGGAGCGGCTCTCCCAGTGGGGCCGCGTCTTCAGCGGCGCCGGCCGCTCCCCCGGCGGCCCGTCGGGCGGCGCGGTGGCCCCCGTCCGCACGGGCCGACGCATCGGCGTGGTCGCGCTGGGCGTCGCCCTGGCGGTGCCCCTGGCCCTGCCGGCCATGCAGGGCGGCCTCCTGGACAGCACCAGATCCGGCATGGGGGCGGGCAACGGCAACGGCGGCACCATCTCCGCGGTCAACCCCCTGGTGTCGCTGCGCGACAGCCTGAACGTCGACGAGGACCGCCAGGTCCTGTCCCTGAAGACCGACTCGACCGACGTCTCCGACCTGTATCTGCGGATCGTCTCCCTGGACGACTTCGACGGCACCACGTGGAAGCCGTCCCAGCGGCACATCGTCGGCGTGCCGAACCGGTTCCCCACGCCGGCCGGCCTGAGCCCGGGCGTCCGGCGCTCGGAGGTGAGGACCCGGATCGCGGCCGCCGACTGGTACGCACAGGACTGGCTGCCGATGCCGTACCCGCCGAGCAGCGTGCAGGTCCCCGGCAAGTGGCGCTACGAGCCGGTGGGCATGACCCTGGTCGGCGACCACGGCCAGAACACCCGTGGCACGGTGTACGAAGTGACCAGCCTGGACGTGCAGCCGACGGCGGACCAGCTGGCCGCCGCGCCAAAGGCACCGGAGGCGTTGAAGCGCGAGTACACCCACGTGCCGAAGTCGCTGCCGTCCGTGGTGGCGAAGACGGCCGAGCAGATCACCGAGGGCGCGACCAGCCAGTACGAGCAGGCCGTCAGGCTCCAGGACTACTTCGCCGTGACCGGGGGCTTCCAGTACGACACCCAGGTGCAGGTGGGCCAGGGCCCGAACGCGATCGCCACGTTTCTGGAGAAGAAGCAGGGCTTCTGCATCCACTTCTCCTTCACGATGGCCGCGATGGCCCGCACCCTGGGCATCCCGGCCCGGGTCGCGGTCGGCTTCGCGCCCGGTACCCCGCAGTCGGACGGCACGGTGTCGGTCGGCCTGAAGGACGCGCACGCCTGGCCCGAGCTGTACTTCGAGGGCGTGGGCTGGACCCGCTTCGAGCCGACCCCGACGCGGGGTACGGCGCCCGCGTACACGCTGTCGGACACGCCGGGCACGACCCTGCCGGACGTGGCGCGTCCTTCGCAGCAGTCGTCCACGGAGCCGTCCGCCGATGCCTCCGCGAGCGAGAGCTGCACGGCGCAGATGCGGAAGCTGGAGGCGTGCGACAGCCCGTCCGCGGCTGCCGTGGTGTCCAGCGGGGACGACGGCCCGAAGTGGTGGCAGTCGGCCCTGTGGGCCCTCGGCGGACTCCTCGTCCTGTTGATCCCGCTGTCGCCGCTGCTGTGGCGAAAACGGCTGCGCGCCGTGCGGCTGGGCGGGCATGCCCGCACCGAGGAGGGCGCGGCGGCCCACACGCTGGCGGCGTGGCAGGAGCTGACGGACACCGCGTGGGACTTCGGGATCCCGCCGGACGAGTCGCAGACCCCGCGCGGGGCGGCCGCCCGGATCGTCCGGCTCGGGCGTCTCGACGGGGCGGATGGGAGCGCGGTGCACCGGGTCGCGGACGCCGTGGAGCAGGCCCTCTACGCGCCCCGGCCCCAGCCGACGGCCGGTCTCGCGCAGGACGTGCGCCGGGTGGCCGGGGCACTGGGCGGCACGGCCACCCGTGGTATGCGGCTGCGGGCGTTGTTCGCCCCGCGCTCGGCCGTGCGCGCCCTGTGGGCGGCGTCGGCGTGGTCGACGGCGCTCAAGGCACGGATCACGACGGCACGCCCCACCCTGCGCAAGCCGTCCGGCCAGGAAAGCTGAGGCAGGGACAACGCCGGGACGGCACCGGGAGGTGTCCTGTGGTCCTGTGCCCTTCGCTCCGCTCCCCGGTGCCCTGGTCGATATGGCCCCGGCCAGGTCACCGAGAGGCGGGAGCGACGGCGACGGTTCGAGGGGCAGGGTCAGGGACAGCAGCTCAGGACCCGTGAGACTCAGGGGCTCAGGACCTCAAGGACTCAGCGTCTCTGGGGCTCAGGTGCTGAGGTGCTGGGGGCTCGCGGTCCGGACGGGCCAGGCCCAGGCCCATGACGACGTGCATGAGGGGCGACCACCCCTCGCGGGTGATCACCCCTCGTGCGCGTCCGAACGTCGTCCTCGCGTCTCTAGCGGCCGCCCTGCTCGTCCCGGCGGCGCTGCCAGCGCTCCTCGATACGGTCCATCATGGAGCGCTTCGCGCGTGCCTGGCGGCGTGGTGCCTGCGGTGCACCGCTCGCGGGCCGCTCACCCGGCTTGGGGGCCTTGCGCCAGCCCGTCACGGCAAGTACCGCGCACCCCAGCATGACGAGAAAGCCCACCACGCTGACCCAGATCTGCTGTGCGACCATACCGGCCATGAGGAGCGCGATTCCTACGAGGAATCCCGCGACCGCCTGGTAGACCCGTCGCCGGGTGTACGTGCGCAGCCCGTTTCCCTCAAGCGCTGTCGCGAACTTGGGATCTTCGGCGTACAGCGCTCGCTCCATTTGCTCGAGCATGCGCTGCTCGTGCTCCGAGAGCGGCACGGAGTCCTCCTCATCGTGCAGTCGCCGGGGCGACCCGGGGGGTCCCTTCAGGATAGGCAGGGAATCGCCCCCGTGAAACCCGCCCCTCTAGGCCAATTGGCCAACCGGATCCCGCCAAGGCCGTCCCGGCTCGCTGAAGCTTCCATTCCCCAGCAGCCGAGCCGTCATGCCGGTCCGGTCTCCCTCGATCATACGGCGCAAACCCCTCGATCGGAGGGCCTGTGGCGTACTCCATCTGCTGTCGCGGCCCAGATCAGCGGTGTGCCTGAAGGCAACTCAGGCGGCGCCGGTGCCGGGCGCCTCGCCGAGCACGTGGAGCTGCGTGGCCACGGAGTGGAACGCCGGCAACTCGGCCGCCGCCGCCTCCAGCTTCAGCAGGGCGTCGAGGGCTCCGGGCTCGGTGTCGACGAGAACCCCGGGGACCAGGTCGGCGAAGACCCGGACACCGTGCACGGCGCCGACCGCGAGCCCCGCGCCCTCGACCAGCGCGGTGAGCTGTTGCGCGGTGAAGCGCCGGGGCACCGGGTCGCCGGCGCCCCAGCGGCCTTGGGGGTCGTCGAGGGCCTGCCTGGCCTCGGTGAAGTGGCCGGCCAGGGCACGGGCGAACACGGCACCGCCGAGTCCGGCCGCGAGCAGGCTCAGGACGCCTCCGGTGCGCAGCGCCGCCACCACGTTGCGGACGCCCTCGGCCGGCTCGTCGACGTACTCCAGGACGCCGTGGCACAGCACCGCGTCAAAACCGCCGCGCTCGACCACGTCGAAGAGGCCGTGGACATCGCCCTGGACGCCCCGCACCCGGTCGGCGACACCGGCCTCGGCGGCCCGGCGCTCCAGCGCGAACAGCGCGTTCGGGCTGGGGTCGACGACGGTGACACGGTGCCCGAGGCGGGCGACGGGCACGGCGAAGTTGCCGCTGCCGCCTCCGGTGTCGAGGACGTCCAGCGACTCCCGTCCGGTGGCCTTGGTCCGTCCGTCGAGGGCGTCGCGCAGGACCTCCCAGACCACCGCGGTACGGAGCGAGGCGCGGGGCCGCGAAGGGTCCGAGCGCAGCGATGCCGGTTGCGGACACTGGTGGGAGACAGGCGGTCGCATCGGGTCCGGCACGGCAGTCGACTCCTCGGCGTGGCACCGCCTGTTTGCCCGGCGGCGCGAACGGTGTCCCTCCTCCCCCGCCCGGGACGCAGGAGGAGGGAGGGCTTCAGGCGTTCTCCACCCTATTGCCTCGGCCGCCGTACCTGGTCACCACGGGGTTGCCCGGCCGTCCGGGTCCCCTGCGGGCCGGGAGCCCGGGTCCCGTAGGCCGGACCGTGGTCTGGAGCCGCCCGCTGTCAGCCCGTGTCCGGCAGCTCCCTCCCGGTGGCGCGGCCGGCCGGTTCTCCGGTGTCCTGCCGGGGCTGTGGCAGGACGGGCTGGAGCACCAGCATCCGTTCGACGATGCGGACGAACATCGCCGCGTCCCTGATCAGGTCGTCGGCGTCCCGGCGGCTCGCGGCGTCCCGGATGCCTGCCTCGGCCCGGGCCCGGCGGGCGGCGCCGGAGGCGAACAGGGCGCTCCATTCGGTGAGTTCGGGCGCTATCTCGGGGAGCACCTCCCAGGCGCTGCGGATGCGGGCGCGGCGCCTTGTCGCAGGCTCCGGGCGGGCCCGCGCGGCGAGGACGGCGGCGGCGGTGCGCAGGGCGGCGAGGTGAGCGGTGGCATAGCGCTCGTTGGGTGTGGTGAGGACGGCGGCCTCGTCGAGTCCGGCACGGGCCTTGGCTAGCAGGTCGAGGGCGGCGGGCGGGGCCGTGGCCCGGCGGAGCACGGGGTGCACATCGCTCGCCGGGCCGGTCAGTGAGGGGGCAGGGCCGGATGCGCGGCGCCGGTGAGCGGCTGCTGCGGACGAGCTGGCCATGACGAACCTCCTGTCGTCTGTGTGACGGCACGCCCCGATCCGGGGTGCCGTATGTGCCCATCGTGCGGTATGCCACTGACAATCCGTTCTGACCTGGACTTTTGATTCGATCGACAGTTCGGGTCGAGGGGTGAGCGGGGCAGGGACGGTGCGCTTGCAAGGGGCGGGACGGGGGCGCTCCCGTTGCTGTGAGAATCGGGACCATGGAAAGCAGCAGCACCGCGCACGGCGGCGGTACGCGCCGCGAGGCCACCCGGCTGAGGCTCTACGAAGCAGCCGTCACGCTCATCGCCGAGCAGGGCTTCTCCGCGACCACGGTGGACGAGATCGCCGAGCGGGCCGGGGTCGCGAAGGGCACGGTCTACTACAACTTCGCGAGCAAGTCGGTCCTCTTCGAGGAGTTGCTGCGGCACGGCGTGGGCCTGCTCACCGCCTCCCTGCGGAACGCCGCCGAACGGACCGCGCGCGAGGGCGGCGGCAAGGCGGACGCCCTGGACGCGATGATCCGCGCGGGTCTCGTCTTCATCGAGCGCTACCCGGCCTTCACCCAGCTGTACGTGGCCGAGCTGTGGCGCACCAACCGCGTCTGGCAGTCCACCCTGCTCGTGGTGCGGCAGGAGGTCGTCGCGGTGGTGGAAGGGGTGCTGCGCGCGGGGGTGGCGGCCGGCGAGTTCAGCGAGGAGATCGACATCCCGCTGACGGCGGCGGCGCTCGTCGGCATGGTGCTGGTGGCGGCGCTGGACTGGAAGTCGTTCCAGCCCAAGCGCTCCCTGGACGACGTCCACGCCGCCCTGTCCCGGCTGCTGCAGGGACGGGTGAGCGGCAGGGGCTGACAGGAAAACGCCGGTCCGCCCTGGCCCGTCCCCCGCGGGCCGGCTCGGACCGGCGCTTCTTCCTGCTCCCCCGTACGTCCCCCGTGGGAAACCCACCCGTTGTGGTCTTCCCCGGGTTCCCCCGTGCCTCGCTTCCGCCGACGAGCCGGCGGAAGGAGCGGCCGGGGGAAGTCACCGTTCCGCCGCCCCGTGCCGGCGGTTCCGGGCCGTCTCCCCCTGCCGTGCTTCCACTGTCTCGTTCCCGCAGGTCGGGGCCCATCCGCGCACCTACTCATCTCGCCGCCTGGGTACCCGTACTCAGCCGTCCGCACCGGTACGCAGGACATGGCACGGCGGGCTGGTTACGATCGCCTCCGTGTCCGTACTCCCCCTGGTGTTCACCAGCGGCTGGGCCAGCGGCATCAATGCCTACGCCGTGGTGCTGCTGCTCGGCCTGTTCGGCGTGACCGGGGTGAGCGACGGCGTTCCGCAGACGCTGCAGCGCCCCGAGGTCCTCATCGTGGCGGGCGCGCTGTTCCTGTGCGAGGCCGCCGCCGACAAGATCCCGTACATCGACTCGGTGTGGGACTCCGTGCACACCGTGGTCCGGCCGCTCGCGGGCGCCTGGGTCGGGGTGCTGTTCGCCGGGCAGAGCGGTTCGCTCACGGATGTGGCGGCGGGTCTGCTCGGCGGTTCGACGGCGCTGGCCAGCCACACGGTCAAGGCCGGGACCCGGATGGCGGTCAACGCCTCGCCGGAACCCGTCAGCAATCTGATCCTGAGCACGGCCGAGGACCTCGGTGTGGGCGCGGTCGTCTCCTTCGCCATGTTCCATCCGGAGGCGGCGGCGATCGTCGCGGCGGTGCTGCTGGCGGCGGGCGTGGCCGTGCTGTGCCTGCTGGTCTCCCGGATCCGGCGGTTCCTGCGCCGCAGGGCGCAGCGGCGGGAGGAACGACGGCTGGCCGCCCGGCTCGCGCGTCCGCCGGACTGACCGCCACCCGGCCGCCTGACGAACCGTGCCCCGGCCACCTGACGACCGGCCACTCAGCCGCCTGGTGCTGTGACTGACCCGCCGCCCCGCTCGCGCGTCTGCCGACCGGGCGCCTGCGGTCCGGACTGTCAGTGGCAGTCGATACAGTCGCGGGCATGGCACGGATTGCGGTGATCGGCGCCGGGATGGGCGCGATGGCGGCCGCTGCCCGGCTGGCCGTCGCAGGCCACCGGGTGGTGGTGTACGAGCGCACGGAGACGTACGGCGGAGCGGTGCGCCGCTTCGAGCGGGACGGCTTCGGTTTCGACACGGGCCCGGGCGTGCTGCCGCTGCCCGCGGTCTACCGCGACCTGTTCCTGAAGACCGGCAAGGAGCCGCTGGAGGACTGCGTCCGGCTCACTCAGGTCGACCCGTCGTCACGGCACGTGTTCGCGGACGGCACCGAGGTGTCGCTGCCGAACGCCTCGCGCGCGGGTGTCGTCGCGGCCCTGGACGAGGCCCTGGGAGCCGGCACGGGACAGCGCTGGGGCGACTTCCTGGTGCGCGCCCGCGAGACCTGGGACCGCACGCGCCGCCCCCTCCTGGAGGAGCCGCTGTGGCCCAACTGGTCGGTGCTGGCGGACCGCGAGCCCTATCCGGCGGTCCCGCACAAGCGGCTGCTGCGCACCCGGCGGGCCGGGACGCTCGACGAGATCGGGGCCTGGGAGCTGCGTGATCCCCGGCTCGCCGCCCTGCTGGCGGGCTACGCGCTCGGATACGGCCTGGATCCCGGCACCGCTCCGGCGAGCGCGGCCGTGCTGCCGTACATGGAGCACGCCTTCGGCGTCTGGTATGTCCAGGGCGGCGGCATAAGGGAGTTGGCGCGGGCGGTGTACGAGCGGTGCGTGCGGCGCCGGGTCGAGTTCGTCTTCGGCGCCGAGGTCACCGGGATCCTGGAGAAGGACGGCCGCGCGGCGGGCGTCGAGCTGGCCCCGGGCGCCGACGGGGCCGCCGGCTCCGGAGGACGGACGGTGGCCGAGGCGGACGCGGTCCTCGGCACGGGCCCCTGGCGGCTGCGCGGTCTGCTGCCCGGCCAGGAGCTGTACGGACCGGATGCCGTCCCGCCGACCGCCGAGGGGCTGTTCCCGGGCCGGGTCGTGGTGTGCCTCGCGCTGCGCGGCCGGCGCGAGCCGGGGGCGGCGCACCGCACGGTGGTGCATTCCCCGGCCGCTGCGGATGAGTTGGACCTGTTCACGACGGAGGGCACGCCCGAGCGTCCCACGGTCCGCGTCGACCGCCCGGACGACCCCGCCCTGCGTCCGGACGCGGAGCACGAGTCCATGGTGGTGACGGCGACCGTGCCGTCCGCGGCGGGCTACGACTGGGCCGCGCCCGGCGCCGCCGACGCCTTCGCGGACCGTATGGTCGCCGCCGCCGAACGGGCGGTGCCGGGGCTGCGCGAGCGGGTGCTGTGGCGGGAGGTGCGCACGCCGCTGGACACCGCGCGGGAGACGGGGGCGGAGGGCGGGGCCGTCCCGCCGCCGTCACTGGCCGCGGCCGAGGGGACGCTGCATCCGTCCAACGCCACGGCGATAACGGGCCTGTTCGGGGTCGGCGGCTGGTCGCACCCCGGCGGTGGTCTGCCGCACGCCGGCATGTCGGGCGCGCTGGTCGCCGGGCTGATCGTGGAGGGGCCGGACTTCCGCGGCTCGCGGTGAGTTGCGCCGCCCGGGCGGCGGCCGGTCAGAAGCGGTAGTGCTCGTCGTACCCGTTGCCCTGCTGTTGGCCGTGCCCCGGGTGCTGGCCGTGGCCCTGGTGCTGACCGTCGCCCTGGTAGGGGTAGGTCTGCTCCTGCGGGAGTTCGCCGCCGTAGGTCTCGTCGGTGCGCTGCTGCGGGACCCAGACGCCGCCGGCCGGGGTCTCGCCGTAGCCGCCGGTGCCGTACTGGTCCTGGCCGTAGGGCTGTTGGCCGTACTGCTGACCGCCGTAGCCGTCGTCGTACGAGGCACCGCCGTAGTTCTGGGCACCGACGTACGGGTCGGAGTAGTTGGCGTACTGCTGCTGGTCACCCGTGTCGTAGCCGTACTGCTGTTGCTGGCCGTAGCCGGAGTAGTCGTACGGATAGCCCTGGTCGGCGCCCTGGGCGTGGGCCGCGTAGCCCGGGTCCTGGTGCTGGGCGGCGGCCGCGTGGGCGGAGTCGCCGTATATGCCGTAGGAGCCGGTGTCCTCGGGCATGGGCTGCGGTTCGTAGACGGTGGTGGCGTGGGCGGCGGCCGGCTGGCCGGGGCGGGCCGCGGCGAACACGTCGTCACGGTCGTAGTCGCCCTCGCGGCCACCGTGCGGGACTCCGTCCTGGCCGTAACCGTCCTGGCCGTAACCGTCCTGGCCGTAACCGCCGTCCTGGCCGTACTCGCCGTCCTGCCGGTAACCGGCGTCCGCGTCCTGGCCGGCCCCTGCCGCCTGCCGGCCCGGGGCCTGCGGATCGTGGTCCTCGTCGTCCTCGTGGTCGGGATCGCCGTGGTCGGGATCGCCGCCCCGGCGCTTGCCGCCGTCCGGTCCCCGGCGGACCGCCCAGCCATCGACGAAGCCGCGGCGGAACGACAGCGTGACGTACGTCTGGCCGGCCGCGAAGGCCACCGCGCCCAGCGCGATGACGACGACGGAGGGCATCAGCACACCGAGGACGACACCGAGGAAACCGACGAACGCGAGCAGCCGCCAGCGCAACCGCGCCTTGTACTGCAACAGCACCTCGCCGAGCAACCACAGCGCGACGATGCCGAACGCGACGTAGAGGACCGCCCAGCCCATGTACGCCCCTCTCCCAGTGACCGCTACGCAGTGTGTCGTATCTCGGTGATGCCGGTCTAGGTCTGCGATGAATGGTGCAGACCCAGGTTCTCGTAGATCTCCAGTGGCGCCGTGGAGTTGTTGAGCGTGATGAAGTGCAGTCCGGGCACCCCCTCGGCCAGCAGCCGAGCGCAGAACTCCGTGGCGAACTCGATGCCAATGGAGCGTACCGCCGCCGGATCGTCCGCGGCCGCGCGGATCCGTTCTTTCAGAGCGTCCGGGAACCGGGCGTTGCTCAGCTGGGGCAGCCGCTCCAGCATCCGCAGGCTCGTGACCGGCAGGATCTCGGGGATGACCGGGGTTTCGCAACCGGCCGCCGCGACCCGGTCGCGCAGCCGCAGATACGACTCCGGCTCGAAGAACATCTGCGTGATGGCGTAGTCGGCGCCCGCGCGGCATTTGTCCACGAAACGCGCGACATCGGTGTCCCAGTCGGTGGAGCGCGGATGCATCTCCGGGAAGGCGGCGACGCCCACGCAGAAGTCGCCGGACTCCTTGATGAGGCGGACCAGTTCGGCCGCGTAGGTCAGGCCCTTCGGGTGCGGCACCCACTCGCCCATCGGGTCGCCGGGCGGGTCGCCGCGGACCGCGAGCATGTTGCGGATCCCGGCGTCCGCGTACTGGCCGATGATGTTGCGGAGTTCGGCGACGGAGTGGTTGACGGCGGTGAGGTGCGCGACCGGCGTCAGCGTGGTGTCGACGACGATCTGCTGGGTCTCCTTGACCGTGGTCGCCCGGGTGGTGCCGCCGGCGCCGTAGGTGACGGACACGAAGTCGGGGGCCACCGCCTCGACCCTGCGCAGCGCGTTCCACAGACTCCGCTCACCCTTGGGCGTCTTCGGCGCGTAGAACTCGAACGAGTACGTCGTCTTGCCGGTGCTCAGGATGTCACGCACAGTGCGCGCGCGGTCGGTCCTGGTGGATGCGGTTCCAAGGGCCATACCGGCAGGTTAGCCAGGCCGGGCCGGTCCCCCAACCACGCACTGGAAATTTGCCCGAATTGCCGAACCTTTGTCCATCCCTTGGACAGGGCCTGGCCAGGTGATTGCTAGCCGGCCCGCCGCAGCCGCCCGATGAATTCGGCCGCCGCCGCTCCCGGGTCGGCGGCCTCGGTGATCGCGCGGACGACGACCACCCGGCGGGCCCCGGCGTCCAGCACCTCGTCGAGGTTGCCCAGGTCGATGCCGCCGATGGCGAACCAGGGCCGGGCGGTGCCCAGCGCGGCCGTGTACCGGACCAGGTCCAGGCCGGGCGCGGGGCGGCCGGGCTTGGTGGGGGTGGGCCAGCACGGGCCGGTGCAGAAGTAGTCCACGCCGTCCTGGACGGCCGCCGCCGCGGCCTCCGCCGGGGCGTGGGTGGAGCGGCCTATGAGCACGTCGCCGCCGAGGACGGCGCGGGCCGCGGGCACGGGGAGGTCGCCCTGCCCGAGGTGGAGCACGGCGGCGCCGGCGGCGTGGGCGACGTCCGCGCGGTCGTTGACCGCGAGCAGCTTGCCGTGCCGCACGCAGGCGTCGGCGAACACTTCCAGGTGCGCCAGCTCCTCGGCCGCCTCCATGCCCTTGTCGCGCAGCTGCACGACGTCGACCCCGCCGGCCAGGACCGCGTCCAGGAACTCGGCGAGGTCGCCCTGGCGCCTGCGGGCGTCCGTGCACAGATAGAGCCGGGCATCGGCGAGCCGGTCACGGGCCGCGCGGGCGGCGGTGCCGGTGCCGGCGGTGGTCCGGGCGTCGGCGCCGGTCTCGGTGTCGGCCGTGATGGCGGTGTCGTCGGCCGTGGTGTCGCTGTCCGGCATGCGTGTCCCCCGGGATGGGTTCGAGGTCGGTGAGGTGGTGCGGTGGTGCGGTGGTGGCGGTGGTGCGGTGTCGGCGACGTACGGGCCGGACCGTCCGGGCGGGCCGTCCCGACCTGGCCGTCCCGTTCGGACCGTCCGGGCGGACCGTCCGTTCTGGCCGTCCAGGCGGGCCGACCGGGCAGGGCGGCCCGGCGGCCGGGGCGGGCGCGATGCGCGGCACCGGGTGCGGAGACCTGGCGCGATGCGCGGCGCCCGGTCCGGCGACCGGGCGCCGGACGGGCCTCGGGCCGTGGTGCGCCCCGGCCGCGGCCCGTCCGGGGGCCGCGGCCCGTACGTCGGAGGGCGTTCGGATCAGAAGGCGAGCGCCTGGGCTCGGCGCTTCACCTCCGTACCGCGGTTCTCGCTGAGGGCCTGCGCGGGCGTGCCGGGCAGGCTCGGGTCCGGGGTGAAAAGCCACTCCAGCATCTCTTCGACCGTGAAGCCGTCGTCCCGCAGGAGCGTCAGGGTCCCGGACAGGCCCTTGACGACCTTGTCCCCGTCGATGAAGGCGGCAGGGACGTGCAGCGCACGGTTCTCACCACGGCGTACGGCGATGAGCTGGCCCTCCTTGACCAGCTGCCGCACCCGTGTCACCTCGACGCCGAACTGCTCGGCGATGTCGGGGAGGGTGAGCCATGCAGGGACGAGAGCATCGATCTTTGCGTCAATCTCGGTCACGGAAACAGCGTGCCATCCCGGACCGACAGTCGGAAGCCAGGCCGGTCCGACCTGGGGGTTTCGCGCGTCACAGGGTAGCTTCCTTGAGCGGCCGCGCCGGGTCGGCGAGCAGCTTCGGATCCATCGGCGTGCCCGCCTCGATCAGCCGCCGTCCCTGCGCCAGGTCACGCGGCCGGCCCACGGCCAGCAGGGCGACCAGCCGGCCCGCGCCCAGCCAGCAGACGCTCCATGCGGGCCCGGCGGGGTCGCCTCGCCACTGCAGCGTGTCGGCCGCCGGGTAGTGGCCGACGTACTGCACGAAACGGCCGAACTGCTCGGACCAGAAGTACGGCACCGGATCGTAGACCGCCGGAGTGTCGCCGATGATGTTCGCGGCGACCGTGCGCGGCCCCTGGAGGGCGTTGTCCCAGTGGTGGACGAGCAGGCGCTCGCCGTACCGGGCGGAGGGGAAGGACGCGCAGTCGCCGACCGCGTACACGTCCGGCGAGGAGGCGCGCAGATGGTCGTCGGCCACGACCTCGCGGTGGGCGCCCAGCTCGATGCCGGAACCGGCCAGCCAGGCGGTGGCGGGGCGGGCGCCGATGCCGACGACGACGGCGCCCGCGGGCAGCCGCGAGCCGTCGTCGAGCACCACCGCGCCGGGCTCGACGCGCGCCACGCGCGCGTGGGTGCGCAGTTCGGTGCCGCTGTCCGCGTACCAGGCGGCCATCGGCGCCGTGACCTCGGCCGGGAGCGCGCCCGCGAGCGGGCGGTCGGCGGCCTCGACGACCGTGACGGCGCAGCCCGCCTCGCGCGCCGCCGTGGCGAACTCGGCGCCGATCCAGCCCGCGCCGACCACCACGATGTCGTGCTGCCGGGCGAGCACCGGGCGCAGCGCCTGGGCGTCGTCGAGGGTGCGCAGCAGGTGCACGCCGGGGACGCCCTCCGCGCCGGGCAGCCGGATCGGTTCGGCGCCGGTGGCGAGGACCAGGACGTCGTACGGCACCGGACCGGCCACGGTGTCCAGCTCGTGGTCGCCGGGGCGCACGCCGAGCGCCTCCCGGCCCAGTTCGAGGTCGATGCCGAGCGCACCGAAATCGACGTCGAAGGCGGAGCCCTCGGCCTTGCCGAGCAGCACGGCCTTGGACAGCGGTGGCCGGTCGTACGGCGCGTGGGGCTCCGCGCCGACGACGGTCACCGTGCCCTCGAATCCCTGTTCCCGCAGGGCGACCGCGGTCTGCACCCCGGCCATGCCCGCGCCGGCGACGACCACGCGCCGCCCCTGTGACGTGCTCCGTCGCTGCGTCTGCTGGCTCACGTGCTGCGTGTGCTGGGTCACGCTGATCACCATAGTCAACTGGCGATTTGTCAGTCAGGGGGCGTGCTGAGTGACCTGCTGCACACGAGATCGTCCCGTGTCCGCCGGGGGCCCGCGCCGGCCGTCCCACCGTGCGCGTCCCGCCGCCCGGCCGGGCCCGCGAGCAGGGCGCGGGCCGAGGCTTTCTTTCCGGGGCGGGCGGCGGCGGGCTAGGGTGGCGACCGTACAAGCACTCGCGGGAG
Organism: Streptomyces sp. NPDC006012; assembly: GCF_042871185.1. NCBI lineage: Bacteria > Bacillati > Actinomycetota > Actinomycetes > Kitasatosporales > Streptomycetaceae > Streptomyces > Streptomyces sp. NPDC006012. Next base: position 46,042 of record NZ_JBIAIE010000009.1, on the reverse strand, counting down.
CCTGGACGCACCGGGCTGAGAGGGAGGCTGGCGGCCTCCGACCGTACGAACCTGATCCGGGTCATGCCGGCGAAGGGAGGGGCTGGACGCCCATGTCGTCACGTACGCCAGACGTCCTCGTCATCGGGGGCGGAATCATCGGCCTGGTCACGGCCTGGCGGGCCGCGCAGCGCGGATTCGCCACGGCCGTCGTGGACCCCGAGCCGGGTGGCGGGGCCGCGCAGGTCGCGGCCGGCATGCTGGCCGCGGTCACCGAACTGCACCACGGCGAGCAGACACTGCTCGGCCTGAACCTGGCCTCGGCGCGGCGCTATCCGGACTTCGCGGCCGAGCTGACCGAGCTGACCGGCCGCGACCTCGGCTACCGCCGGTGCGGCACGCTCGCCGTCGCGCTGGACGCCGACGACCGCGCGCACCTGCGCGACCTGCACGCGCTGCAACAGCGCTCCGGTCTGGAGTCCGAGTGGCTGTCCGGCCGGGACTGCCGCCGTCTGGAGCCGATGCTCGCGCCCGGAGTGCGGGGCGGGCTGCGGGTGGACGGCGACCACCAGATCGACCCGCGGCGGCTCGCGGCGGCGCTGCTGGCGGCCTGCGAGCGGGCGGGAGTGGTGTTCCACCGCGCCTGGGCCGAGCGCTGCGCCGTGCGGCGGGACCGGGCCGTCGGGGTGACCACCGGGGACGGCACCGAGCTGGGCGCCGGCCAGGTGGTGCTCGCGGCCGGCAGCCTGAGCGGCCGGCTGGCGGGCCTGCCGGAGGCCGTGCTGCCGCCGGTGCGGCCGGTGAAGGGTCAGGTGCTGCGGCTGACCGTGCCGAAGCGGTACGCGCCGTTCCTGAGCCGGACCGTGCGGGCCGTGGTGCGCGGCAGCCACGTCTACCTGGTGCCGCGGGAGAACGGTGAGCTGGTCGTCGGAGCGACCGACGAGGAGCTGGGCTGGGACACCACGGTGACCGCGGGCGGCGTGTACGAGCTGCTGCGGGACGCGCACGAACTGGTGCCCGGGATCACCGAGCTGCCGCTGACCGAGACCCGGGCCGGGCTGCGCCCCGGCTCCCCGGACAACGCGCCGCTGCTCGGCCCGACCGCGCTCGACGGGCTGCACGTGGCCACCGGGCACTACCGCAACGGCGTGCTGCTCACCCCGGTCACCGGGGATGTCATGGCGCACGTCCTGACCACCGGGACGCTCCCGGAGGAGGCCCGTCCGTTCACCCCCGCGCGCTTCGGCGCCGCCGCCCTCACGGAGCAGACCGCATGATCATCTCCGTCAACGGGGAGCACCGGGAGATCGCGCCCGGCACGGCCCTGGACGCCCTCGTGCAGACCCTCACCACGGCGCCCGGCGGAGTGGCCGCCGCGCTCAACGAAACCGTCGTCCCGCGCGCGCAGTGGCCCGCCACCGCCCTGCGCGAGGGAGACCGCGTCGAAGTCCTCACCGCCGTCCAAGGAGGCTGAACCATGGCCGACGATCCCTTCGTCCTCGGCGGTACGTCCTACACGTCCCGGTTGATCATGGGCACCGGCGGTGCGCCCAGCCTCGACGTGCTGGAGCGGGCGCTGGTCGCCTCCGGAACGGAACTGACCACCGTGGCGATGCGCCGGGTCGACCCCGATGTGCACGGGTCCGTGCTCTCGGTGCTGGAACGGCTCGGCATCCGGGTGCTGCCCAACACGGCCGGCTGCTTCACCGCGGGCGAGGCGGTGCTGACCGCACGGCTGGCCCGGGAGGCGCTCGGGTCCGATCTGATCAAGCTTGAGGTGATCGCCGACGAGCGGACGCTGCTGCCGGATCCGATCGAGTTGCTGGACGCGGCGGAGACCCTGGTCGACGACGGTTTCACGGTGCTGCCGTACACGAACGACGATCCCGTGCTGGCGCGGAAGCTTCAGGACGTGGGGTGCGCGGCGGTGATGCCGCTCGGCTCGCCGATCGGTTCCGGGCTCGGGATCCGCAATCCGCACAACTTCCAGCTGATCGTGGAGCACGCGCGCGTACCGGTGATCCTGGACGCGGGAGCCGGTACGGCGTCGGACGTGGCGCTGGCCATGGAGCTGGGATGCGCGGGGGTCATGCTGGCCTCGGCCGTCACCCGTTCGCAGCAACCGGAACGGATGGCCGCGGCGATGCGGCACGCGGTGGACGCGGGGCGTCTGGCGCGGCTGGCGGGACGGATTCCCCGTCGGCACTTCGCCGAGGCGTCGTCCCCCGCGGCGGGCCTGGCATCGCTCGATCCGGAGCGGCCCGCGTTCTGAGCGGGGTTGTCGTGCCGGGATGCTCTCCCACCCATGCACCACCCGTTTGCTGTCGGCCGAGCGGTGGACGTTTCCCCCGGAAGTCCGGCGCCGTCGGCGGCTGCGGGTGGGAGGGGAGACACGGGAGCGGCCGGTGCGGGGGCTTCAGCGCGGTTTTCAGCAGGGTCGGTGCGGGTGGGGCGGTGAGGCCGTCACCCCAGGTCACGGGCTGGGGGTGACGGGGTGTCGTGGGACGGGTCACAGGTCGGCCGCAGTCGCGGGCCGATCTCTCTGTAACGACGAGGAGTGTCGGTACCGGCTCGTAGACTCACCTGCGTGGACACGACCCTTCAGGACCCCCTGGTCGGGCAGGTGCTCGACGGCCGCTACCGCGTCGACGCACGGATCGCGGTCGGCGGGATGGCCACGGTCTACCGGGCCCTGGACACCCGTCTGGACCGCATCCTCGCGCTCAAGGTGATGCATCCGGCCCTCGCTGCCGACGGATCGTTCGTCGAACGGTTCATCCGGGAGGCGAAGTCGGTGGCCCGGCTCGCCCACCCGAACGTCGTACAGGTCTTCGACCAGGGCATGGACCGGGCGTACGTCTATCTCGCCATGGAGTACGTCGCCGGGTGCACGCTGCGCGACGTGCTGCGTGAGCGGGGTGCGCTGCAGCCGCGGGCCGCGCTGGACATCCTGGAGCCGGTGCTCGCCGCGCTCGGCGCCGCGCACCGGGCCGGGTTCGTGCACCGGGACATGAAGCCCGAGAACGTGCTCATCGGGGACGACGGGCGGGTCAAGGTCGCCGACTTCGGGCTGGTGCGCTCGGTGGACACCGTGACCAGTACGACGGGAGCCGTGCTGGGAACCGTCGCCTACCTCGCGCCCGAGCAGATCGAGAACGGGACCACCGATCCACGCGTCGACGTGTACGCGTGCGGTGTCGTCCTGCACGAAATGCTCACCGGTGCGAAGCCGCACGACGGGGACTCTCCCGTCACGGTGCTCTACAAGCACCTCCACGAGGACGTGCCGCCGCCGTCCGCCACCGTGGCCGGGCTGGCGTACGAGCTGGACGAGCTGGTCACCTCGGCCACCGCCCGTGCTCCGGGGGGCCGGCCGAACGACGCCGTGGCGCTGCTCGCCCAGGTGCGGCGGGCCCGCGCGGAGCTGACCGCCGAGCAGCTGGACGCGGTGCCGCCGCAGGCGTTCGCCGCGGAGCACGACATCGCCGAGGACCGTACGAGCGTGATCCCGCGTTCGCTGGCGATCCCGCGGCTGCTGCCCGTGAACGACGACGACGTCCCCGGTGCCGCGGCCGGCAACCGGACGGCCCGGTTCGAGACTTCGGGGCTGCCGCCCCGGCGGTGGTCGGTGCCGCCGGGGCGGGGTCTTCTCTCGCTGGTCGTCGCCGTACTGGTGGTCCTCGGCGGCGGGATCGGCGTCTGGTACATCAACTCCGGGCAGTTCACGCGGGTGCCGCCGCTGCTGGCGAAGACCGAGGCACAGGCGCGGGAGCGGCTCAGGGAGACCGGGCTGGACGTCCGGCAGGTCGAGCACGCCTACAGCGACACGGTGCGGCGCGGCACGGTCATCAGCACCGAGCCCGGGGCCGGTGCCCGCATCCGCAACAACGACTCGGTGACGCTGACCGTCTCCGACGGCCCGGAGACGGTGAAGGTGCCCGATCTCGCGGACCACGGCCTGGCCGACGCCAAGGCGCTGCTGAGGCAGGGCGGCCTGGAGCCCGGCATGGTCACGCGCGCGTTCAGCGACAGCGTGCCCAAGGACTCGGTGATCGGCACCGACCCGGTGCCCGGCACCGTGCGGCGCGCGGGGTCGGCGATCACGCTCACCGTCAGCAAGGGCAGCCCGATCGACGTGCCCGACGTCACCGGTGACGACCTGGACCGCGCGCGGGAGCACCTGGAGGAAGCCGGGCTCAAGGTGGAGGTCTCCGCCGAGCAGGTCAACTCCGAGCACGACGCGGGCTCGGTGGCCGAGCAGACCCCGGAAGGCGACAGCGAGGCCGCCGAGGGCGACACGGTGCGGCTGACGCTGTCCAAGGGCCCGGAGATGATCGAGGTCCCGGACGTGGTCGGGACCAGCGTCGGCGACGCGAAGAAGCAGCTGGAAGCCTCCGGGTTCCAGGTCTCGGAGGACCGCGGGCTGCTGGGCCTGTTCGGGAGCACCGTGGAGAAGCAGTCGGTGAACGCGGGCAGGACGGCACCCAAGGGATCGACGATCACGATAACGATCCGATGATGCCGACGACGGTCATGGCGGCCGGCCGGTGACGAGGCGCGGAACGCGGACGGCTGGGCCCGTTTTCCCTGGGAGCGGGCCGGCGTGACAGGCTGAACGGGTGAAGCGTCAGCAGTCCCGTTCCGCCCCTGCGCACGGCCGTTCCCGCAATCCCGTGGGTGGTCACGTCCCCGTGGCCGGTGGGCTGCACTCCGTGGGGCTGTCGTACGCCCGGGAGCTGAAGGCGGAGACCGTGCAGGTCTTCGTGGCCAACCCGCGCGGCTGGGCCACCCCCACCGGGAATCCCCGGCAGGACGAGGCGTTCCGCGCGGCGTGCGGGCAGGAATCCATCCCGGTGTACGTGCATGCCCCGTACCTGATCAACTTCGGCTCGCACACCTCGGCGACCGTGGAGAGGTCGGTGGCCTCGCTGCGGCACTCGCTGCGGCGGGGGCGGGAGATCGGCGCGCTGGGCGTGGTCGTGCACACGGGCAGCGCGACCGGCGGACGGGCGCGGGAGGTGGCGTTGAAGCAGGTGCGCGAGCACCTGCTGCCGCTGCTGGACGAGCTGACCCGGGACGACGACCCGTTCCTGCTCTTGGAGTCGACCGCCGGGCAGGGGGCGTCGCTGTGCTCCCGGACCTGGGACTTCGGGCCGTACTTCGCGGCGCTGGACGCCCACCCGAAGCTGGGCGTGTGCCTGGACACCTGTCACATCTTCGCCGCCGGGCACGACCTGACCGGGCCGAGCGGCATGCACCGGACGCTGGACCTGCTGGTGGACACGGTGGGCGAGGGGCGGCTGAAACTGATCCACGCCAATGACTCCAAGGAGGCGGCGGGGGCCCACAAGGACCGGCACGAGAACATCGGCGCCGGGCACATCGGCGCGGATCCGTTCCGGGCGCTGATGACGCACCCGGCGACCGCGGGCGTACCGCTGATCATCGAGACGCCCGGCGGCAAGGAGGGACACGCGGCGGACGTGGCACGGCTGAAGAAGCTGCGGACCGCCGCCGGCTGAAGGTCCGCCGCCATTCCGGGAATACCCCCAAGGGGTATACGGTTCCTACTCCTCGCACGAGGAACCGTCACTCGACTCCGGGGGCACCCATGGACCACCAGACGCACGCACACCAGCACACCCACGCACCGGCGGCCGATTGGCCGATGGCCGTCCAGGCCACCCTGCACTGCCTCACGGGCTGCGCCATCGGCGAAGTGCTCGGCATGGTCGTCGGCACCGCGCTCGGCTGGGGCAACCTGCCGACCATGGTCCTGGCGATCGTGCTGGCGTTCTTCTTCGGCTATTCGCTCACGCTGCGCGGGGTGCTGAAGGCCGGCGTCGGCTTCCGTACCGCCGTGCGCGTGGCGCTGGCCGCGGACACCCTGTCGATCGCCGTGATGGAGCTGATCGACAACGGCGTGATCGCGCTGTGGCCGGACGCGATGGACGCACACCTCGGCGACCCGCTGTTCTGGTCCACGCTGGCGATATCGCTCGCGGCCGCCTTCGTCATCACCACACCGGTCAACAAGTGGACGATCGGACGGGGCAAGGGCCACGCGGTGGTGCACCAGTACCACCACTGAGGCCGGTCAGGACTCAGGACCGTCCCCGGGCTCCTCCTGGTAGGAGTAGCGCTGCTCCCGCCAGGGGTCGCCGATGTTGTGGTACCCGCGCTCCTCCCAGAAGCCACGGCGGTCGGCGGTCATGTACTCGACGCCGCGGACCCATTTGGGCCCCTTCCAGGCGTACAGGTGGGGCACCACGAGCCGGACCGGGAAGCCGTGCTCGGCGGTGAGCAGTTCGCCGTCCTTGTGCGTCGCGAAGACGGTGCGCTCGGCGGCGAAGTCGAAGAGGCGGAGGTTGGCGCTGAAGCCGTACTCCGCCCAGACCATCACATGGGTGACGTCCGGGGCGGGCGGGGCGCTCTCCAGGATCACGCTCGCCGGGACACCGCCCCACTCGGCCCCGAGCATGCTGAACTTGGTCACGCAGTGCAGGTCGGCCACGATCGTGGCGTACGGCAGGGCCGTGAACCCGTCGTGGTTCCAGCAGTGCTTCGCCCCGTCGGCGGTGGCGCCGAAGACCCTGAACTCCCAGCGCTCGGGACGGAACTTGGGCACCGGGCCGTAGTGCGTGACCGGCCAGCCGCGCTGCGGCCGCTGCCCCGGAGGAAGCCCGGACCGTACGTCCTCTCCCGACTCTCCAGACCAGCGCTCCACCGGATGCCCCATGACCCCATCCTGACAGACCCGGGGCGATGCACCCGACCAGGAGCACATAACAGGACAACCCGCCTCGGACATGCACTTACTTACAAGGAGCGCACTTACCGAACGATCTTCTGCACCGGTACCACCATGCGGCCGCACCCTCCCCCGTCCCCCTTGTGGAAGGAGCCTTGGCGATGCAGGGCGACCCCGAGGTCATCGAGATCCTCAACGAGCAGCTCACCGGCGAGCTCACCGCGATCAACCAGTACTTCCTGCACGCGAAGATGCAGGAGAACTTCGGCTGGTACAAGCTCGCGAAGTACACCCGGAGCGAGTCGTTCGACGAGATGCGGCACGCCGAGGTGCTGACCGACCGGATCCTGCTGCTGGAGGGGCTGCCGAACTACCAGCGGCTGTTCCATGTGCGGGTGGGGCAGACCGTCAAGGAGATGTTCGAGGCGGACCGGCAGATCGAGGTGGAGGCGATCGACCGGCTCAGGCACGGGATCAGGATGATGCGCGACAAGGGGGACATCACCTCGGCGAACATCTTCGAGGCGATCCTGGCGGACGAGGAGCACCACATCGACTATCTGGACACCCAGCTGGAACTGGTGGACAAGCTGGGCGAGGCGCTCTACATCTCGCGGGTCATCGGGCAGCCGAAGGGCTGAGCGGCACCCGACCGGAAGCCAGGAACAGCAAGCCGAACGTTGCGGAGTCAGGCGGCCTCGTCCAGGTCCCCGACCGCTTCGACGGCGGCCGGCACCGGGCGGACCGGCTCGGCCGGCCGGCGGCGCGGGCCCGCGTCGCGCCCGAGGAGCGCCTGGATCCGGCGCACGCACGACCCGCAGTCCGTGCCCGCCTTGCAGGCACCGGCGATCTCGCGGGGGGTGCAGGCGCCGTCCTGCGTGTGCTGCTTCACCTGCTGCTCGGTGATGCCGAAGCAACTGCAGACGTACACGGGGTCCACCTCCCACCGGGGTCGGTCGCTGACGCCATCCCGAATCCCGGTGAGGCAAACCTAACCTTACCTGCCGCGAGGAGTGGGGCAAGAGCAGCGGGGCGCGGATCAGGTGTGATCCGCGCCCCGTCGGTGGCCGGTGGCCGGTGACCTGTGTCACCGGTCGGCCCGCGTCACTGGTCCCGGTACATCTCGGCGACGAGGAAGGCCAGGTCGAGCGACTGGCTGCGGTTGAGCCGGGGGTCGCAGGCCGTCTCGTAGCGCTGGTGCAGATCGTCGACGAAGATCTCGTCGCCGCCGCCCACGCACTCGGTGACGTCGTCCCCGGTCAGCTCGACGTGGATACCGCCCGGGTGGGTGCCGAGCGCCTTGTGGACCTCGAAGAAGCCCTTGACCTCGTCCAGGACGTCGTCGAACCGGCGGGTCTTGTGCCCCGAGGCGGCCTCGAAGGTGTTGCCGTGCATCGGATCGGTCACCCAGGCCACCACCGCGCCCGACGCCGTCACCTTCTCGACCAGCTCGGGAAGCCGGTCCCGGATCTTGTCGGCGCCCATCCGGACGATGAAGGTCAGCCGGCCCGGGTCACGCTCCGGGTCGAGGCGGTCGACGTAGCGCAACGCCTCCTCGGCCGTCGTGCTCGGACCCAGCTTGATCCCCAGCGGGTTGTTGATCTTCGACGCGAACTCGATGTGCGCATGATCCAGCTGCCGGGTGCGCTCGCCGATCCACACCATGTGCGCCGACACGTCGTACAGCTTCCCGGTACGGGAGTCGACCCGCGTCAGCGCGGACTCGTAGTCGAGGAGCAGCGCCTCGTGCGAGGAGAAGAACTCGACCGTCTTGAACTCCTCCGGGTCCGCGCCGCAGGCCTGCATGAAGTTCAGCGCGTTGTCGATCTCCCGGGCCAGTTGTTCGTAGCGCTGGCCCGACGGGGACGACTTCACGAAGTCCTGGTTCCAGGCGTGCACCTGCCGCAGATCCGCGTAGCCGCCGGTGGTGAAGGCGCGCACCAGGTTCAGCGTCGAGGCGGAGGCGTGGTACATCCGCTTCAGCCGCTCCGGATCCGGGATCCGGCTGGCCTCGGTGAAGTCGAAACCGTTGACCGAGTCGCCCCGGTACACCGGCAGCGTCACCCCGTCACGGGTCTCCACGGGCTTCGAACGCGGCTTGGAGTACTGGCCGGCGATCCGGCCCACCTTCACCACCGGCACCGACGCCGCGTACGTCAGCACCGCACCCATCTGGAGCAGCGTCTTCAGCTTGTTGCGGATGTGGTCCGCGGACACCGCGTCGAAGGCCTCGGCGCAGTCGCCGCCCTGGAGCAGGAACGCCTCACCCTTGGCGACGGACGCCATCCGGGCGCGCAGCTGGTCGCACTCGCCCGCGAACACGAGCGGCGGATACGACTCAAGGTCCGCGATCGCCGCGCGCAGAGCCTCTGGGTCGGGGTACTCGGGCTGCTGCGCCGCGGGCAGGTCGTGCCAGGTGTTGCCAGCGCTCGCGCTGGTCTTAGCGTTCACGGTCACCCCGTAAACATTACGGGGTCGGATCACCGCACCGGCCCCCGGACCGACAGGTGAGACGCCCTGACTGGAGAGTGGGACGGCCCGCTCGTGCGGTAGGGTTTTGGGCATGTTCGCGCATTCGAACCGTAACTGCTGGTGGACCGCTTCCCAGGCGGCCCACTGACGCGCGTACGCACGACTTCGCGAAGGCCGCCCGAGGGGCGGCCTTCTGCGTTTGCGGGGCCGTCCCTCTCCACCGACCGACCCGCCGGCTCCGCGTGAGCGGACCTGCCGGGCCTATGGGACCACCGAGAAGGACGACGGACCATGGACCTGCTCGACCTGCTGCACGACCCCCGCCCCTTCGCCCTGCTGCGCCGCCGCACGCCGGGCCGCGACGAGGACACCGTGGAGCTGTTCACCGGGCCGGTGCGCACCTGCGACCGGCTCGCCGACCTGCCCGACGAGGGGCTGGCCCTGGTGCCCTTCCGGCAGATCCGGGAACGCGGCTTCGACGTCCGCGACGACGGCACGCCGCTGCTGGTGCTGACCCCCGAGGAGACCCGCGAGATCCCGCTCGCCGAGGCGCTGGAGCAGCTGCCCGCGCACGCCGTGTGCGTCGACGACGGGGGCTTCGACGTCGGGGACGAGGAGTACGCCGGGATCGTCGGGCGGGTGCTGCGCGAGGAGATCGGGGCGGGCGAGGGCGCCAACTTCGTGATCCGGCGGACGTACGAGGGGCAGATCCGCGATTACTCGCGGGCCGACGCCCTCGCCCTGTTCCGGCGGCTCCTGGTGGGCGAACGGGGCGCGTACTGGACCTTCGTCGTGCACACGGGGGATCCGGAAGGGCCCGCGGGGACCTCCCCGGCGGGGTGCGGGCGGACGCTGGTCGGGGCCAGCCCCGAGGTACACGTGCGGATGTCCGGGGGCACCGTCGTGATGAACCCGATCAGCGGGACGTACCGCTACCCGGAGAGCGGCCCGACCCCCGAGCACCTGCTGGACTTCCTCGCCGACGGCAAGGAGATCGAGGAGCTGTCGATGGTCGTCGACGAGGAACTGAAGATGATGTGCACCGTCGGCGACATGGGCGGGGTGGTCGTCGGCCCGCGGCTGAAGGAGATGGCGCACCTCGCGCACACCGAGTACGAACTGCGCGGGAAGTCCTCGCTGGACGTGCGGGAGGTGCTGCGGGAGACCATGTTCGCCGCCACCGTCACCGGGTCGCCAGTGCAGAACGCCTGCCGGGTGATCGAACGGCACGAGGTCGGCGGGCGCGGGTACTACGGTGCCGCCCTCGCCCTGCTCGGCCGGGACTCCGGAGGCGCGCAGACCCTGGACTCGCCCATCCTGATCCGCACCGCCGACATCGACGCGGCCGGCCGGCTGCGGGTCCCGGTGGGCGCGACGCTGGTGCGGGGCTCGGACCCGGCCGGCGAGGTGGCGGAGACGCACGCCAAGGCAGCCGGCGTGCTGGCGGCCCTGGGCGTCCGCCCGGGCCCGCCGCGGGCCGAGGGGGCGCGGCTCCGGCTCGCGGACGACCCCCGGGTGCGGGCGGCGCTGGACGGGCGGCGGGCCTCGCTCGCGCCGTTCTGGCTGCGGATGCAGGAGCACACGGCGGACCTGAGCGGTCACGCCCTGGTCGTGGACGGCGAGGACACCTTCACGGCGATGCTGGCGCACGTGCTGCGCTCCGGCGGGCTGTCGGTGACCGTACGGCGCTACGACGAGCCGGGCCTGCGGGCGGCGGTGCTCGGCCACGCGGGGCCGGTGGTGCTGGGTCCGGGCCCGGGGGATCCCTCGGACCTGGCCGATCCCAAGATGCGGTTCCTGCGGATGCTGACCGCCGACGTGATCCGCGCCCACCGGGACGGGGTGCTCGGGGTCTGCCTCGGACACGAGCTGATCGCGGCCGAACTGGGTCTGGAGATCGTCCGCAAGGAGGTGCCGCACCAGGGGGCGCAGACCGCCGTCGACCTGTTCGGGCGCCGGGAGACCGTCGGCTTCTACAACAGCTTCGTGGCGCGCTGCGACGAGGACGCCTACCGGGAGCTGGGCGCGCACGGCATCGAGGTGAGCCGGGCCGCGAACGGCGAGGTGCACGCCGTACGGGGGCCGGGGTTCGCGGGCGTGCAGTTCCACCCGGAGTCGGTCCTGACGCTGAACGGGGCGGAGATCGTGCGCGAGCTGGTGGCCGCGCTGCGCGGCACGGCCGCGCTCCCCGTGCGGCGGTCCGCCCGGTAGCCCTCGGACGCGGCGGACTGTGCCGGGGCCCTTCGGCTCGGGTCGCCGAGGGCCCTGCGCGCGGTTCCCCGCGCCCCTGCGGTGCCCGGCTGTGCCGTCCGGGACACGGCGAACGCCGCCGCGCGGGGCGCGGCGGCGTTCTTGTCACGGCGTGCCGCGGGCCGGTGGTGCGGGAGCTGACGCGGGGTCAGCCGAAGAAGACGCCGACCTCCTGGTACAGCTTCGGGTCGACCGTCTTCAGCTTGGACGTGGCCTCGGCGATCGGGACGCGGACGATGTCGGTGCCGCGCAGGGCGACCATCTTGCCGAAGTCGCCATCGTGGACGGCGTCGATGGCGTGCAGCCCGAACCGGGTGGCGAGCCAGCGGTCGAAGGCGCTCGGGGTGCCGCCGCGCTGCACGTGTCCGAGCACCGTGGTGCGGGCCTCCTTGCCGGTCCGCCGCTCGATCTCCTTGGCCAGCCATTCGCCGACGCCGGACAGCCGCACGTGCCCGAAGGAGTCCAGCGACCCGTCCTTGAGCACCATGTCGCCGTCCTTGGGCATGGCGCCCTCGGCGACGACCACGATCGGGGCGTACGACGCCTTGAACCGGGAGGTCACCCAGGTGCACACCTGGTCGACGTCGAAGCGCTGCTCGGGGATGAGGATGGCGTTGGCGCCGCCGGCGAGGCCCGAGTGCAGGGCGATCCAGCCGGCGTGGCGGCCCATCACCTCGACGACCAGGACGCGCATGTGGGACTCGGCGGTGGTGTGCAGCCGGTCGATGGCCTCGGTGGCGATGCCGACGGCGGTGTCGAAGCCGAAGGTGTAGTCGGTGGCGGACAGGTCGTTGTCGATGGTCTTCGGGACGCCGACGCACGGCAGGCCGTAGTCGTCGGACAGCCGCGCGGCCACGCCCAGGGTGTCCTCGCCGCCGATCGCGATCAGGGCCTCGACCTCCTGCTTGGCGAGGTTCTCCTTGATCCGGCGGATGCCGTCCTCGATCTTGAGCGGATTGGTCCGCGAGGAGCCGAGGATGGTGCCGCCGCGGGGCAGGATGCCGCGCACCGCGGGGATGTCGAGGCGGACCGTGTCGCCTTCGAGGGGTCCCCGCCAGCCGTCCCGGAAGCCGACGAAGTCATAGCCGTACTCCTGCACGCCCTTGCGGACGATGCCGCGGATGACGGCGTTGAGCCCGGGGCAGTCGCCGCCTCCGGTGAGTACTCCGACCCGCATGGAAATGTCCCTTCGCCGCGGTTGCCTGGTGAAGGAAACGCTAATAGTGATCCAGGTCACTACGGGATGGGTGGGATGGTCAATTCCGTTGAATTGCGCGCCAGTTGATCATTCCGGACCTCACGGATCCACTCGAAAGAGTGGATATCCAGGCGCGGCGTTCACTCCTCGTCGAGCCCCCGCTCTATGGCGTACCGCACCAGCTCCACCCGGTTGTGCAACTGGAGCTTGCCGAGGGTGTTCTGTACGTGGTTCTGGACCGTGCGGTGGGAGATGACGAGGCGTTCGGCGATCTGCTTGTAGCTCAGCCCCTTGGCGACCAGGCGCAGCACCTCCGTCTCCCGGTCGGTCAGCCGCGGCGCCTTCGGCTGGTCGGTGTCCGGGGCCGGGCCCGGCTCCGCGGCCAGCCGCCGGTACTCGCCGAGGACCAGTCCGGCGAGGCCCGGCGTGAACACCGGGTCGCCGGCCGCGGTGCGACGCACCGCGTCCAACAGTTCCTCCGTGGACGCCGACTTCAGCAGATAGCCGGTCGCACCGGACTTCACGGCCTCCAGCACGTCCGCGTGCTCGCCGCTCGCCGACAGCACCAGCACGCGCAGCCGCGGATCGGCGCCGACCAGTTCCTTGCAGACCTGGACGCCCGGTTTGGCGGGCAGGTTGAGGTCCAGCACCAGGACGTCGGGCCCGGCCGCCCGGGCCCGGCGCACCGCCTGCTCGCCGTCCCCGGCGGTGGCCACCACCTGGAAGCCGGCCTCGCCCAGGTCCCGGGCGACCGCGTCGCGCCACATCGGGTGGTCGTCGACCACCATGACCTTGATCGGGTCCTGCTGCTCGCTCATCGTCTCCCCGCCTCCCCCACGCCCGTCAGGCGTCCTTCGGTACCTTCAGTTCGACCTCGGTGCCCTGCCCCGGCACCGAGATCAGCTCGGCGCTGCCGCCCAGGTCGCGCAGCCGCCCCCGGATCGACAGGGCCACCCCGAGCCGCCCCTCGCCCGCCGCCTGCGCGAGCCGCCCCGCCGGGATGCCGGGTCCATCGTCCCGCACCGTCACGACGATCTCGCCGGGCTCGTCCTCGACGAGGATCCAGGCGCGGGCGTCGTCCCCCGCGTGCCTGCGGACGTTGTCCAGGGCGGCGCCGACCGCCGCGGCCAGCTCACGCGCGGCGCCCGGCGCCATCGGCACCGGGGCGCCGGGCTCGGCCAGGCTGATCCGGGCGCCGGCGTACGGGGCGAGCAGCGCGCGCAGGTCGAGGGGGCCGGTGGCGTCGTCCGGCTCCTCCACGACCCGTACGACCGCTCCTTCGGCCGCGTCCTCCGACGCGCGGGAGACGGGTACCAGCCCGCCGGAGACCAGCGTGCGCAGCGCCACCTCCTGCTCGCCCGCCAGCCGGCCCAGTTCGGCCGCCTCCCCGCCGATGACCGCGCCGCGCCGCTGCACCATCGCCAGCACCTGGAGCACGCCGTCGTGGATGTCCCGGGCCAGCCGTTCCCGTTCCCTGGTCGCCGCCTCGATCTCCAGGGCGCGGGCCAGGGTGCGTTCGGAGGCGCGGGCGACCTCGACGACGTACCCGATGGCGATGGAGGCGACCCAGACGAGGATCACGTTGTGCACGGTGTCGCGGGCCGGGCCGCCGCGCTCGACCAGGTTGGCGACGGCGACGGTGGTCGAGGCGAACGCCGCCCACCGCCAGCCGCCCTTGACGGCGAAGGCCAGCACGGAGCCCGCGGTCCATATCGACGGCAGCGTCGGCCCGCCGTCGGTGACCCGCTGGTGGGCGTCGGCGACCGGCGTGAGGAGGATGCCGGCGAGCGCGACGGTCAGGTCGGCGGCGAGGAACCGCCTGGTGCAGCTCGCCGCGTTGGCCACCCTGGGCAGGGTGGCCAGGGTCCACACGGCCAGGACGCCGTAGTAGGACAGGGCGACCCAGGGCCGGGCGAACCGGTCGTAGGCGCTGGCGTACAGGCCGATGGCGTACAGCATCGTCAGCACGCGGTAGGCGGCGAGCGCACGCCAGAGCGGCTGCTCGACCGACATCCTCATGACTCGTTCGCGTCTGGGCATCTCCCCCACCCCCTGGCCCGGCGTCCCCGGGCCCCGGCCGGCCGCCCGCCGTCTCCCGCGCCGGTACGGCCGGTCCTGCCGTCCGTCGGTCCCGCCGGCCCCCTGGCCCTCCCCGGTGCCGCCGGCCCCGCTGGTCCTACTGGTCCTACTGGTCCGTCGACCCTGCCGGTCCCACTGGCCCCGCAGGCACTACTGGTCCCGCTGGTCCCGCTGGTCCTTCTTGGCCGACTTGGCGGCCTCCGCGATCTGCCGTTTGGCCGCGGTCGCGTAGATGTCGACGTACTCCTGACCGGACAGCCTCATGATCTCGTACATGACCTCGTCGGTGATCGCGCGCAGGACGAAGCGGTCGTGCTCCAGACCCTGGTAGCGGCTGAAGTCCAGGGGAGGGCCGATACGGATGCCCGGCCGCATCAGCTTCGGGACGACCTTCCCGGGCGGCTGGATCTTCTCGGTGTCGATCATCGCGACCGGGATCACCGGCGCACCGGAGCCGAGCGCCACCCGGGCGAGGCCGCCGGGCTTGCCCCGGTAGAGCCGGCCGTCGGGCGAGCGCGTGCCCTCCGGGTAGATCCCGAACAACTCGCCGCGCGCCAGCACGTCGATACCGCTCTGGATCGCCGCCTCACCGGCGCCGCGCGCACCGGAGCGGTCCACGGGCAGCTGCCCCACGCCCTTGAAGAACGCGGCCGTCAACCGGCCCTTGACCCCGGGCGTGGTGAAGTACTCGGCCTTGGCGATGAAGGTGACCTTGCGGTCGAGCACGGCGGGCAAGAAGAACGAGTCCGAGAAGGACAGGTGATTGCTCGCCAGAATGGCCGGGCCGGTGGCCGGAATGTGCTCCATGCCGTCCACCCAGGGTCTGAAGGCGACCTTCAGCGGCCCCCCGATGGCGACCTTCATCGTCCCGTACAACAACCGTGTGCCTCCCGTTTCCGTCGATGAGACCTTAACCCGCAGGACCGCCGATGGACCCGACGACCCTGGTCGGTGTCAGTGCCGTCGCGTACGGTGAAGGTGAACCCGCAGTGATTCACGTCCCTCTCATGAACAGGAGACCTCAGGTGCCGGTTCTGCCCGGAGCCGAGCCGTTCCGCCACGACGGCGGGGAGGTGGGTGTCCTCCTCTGTCACGGCTTCACCGGCTCTCCCCAGTCGCTGCGCCCCTGGGCGGAGCACCACGCGGCGCACGGTCTGTCCGTGGCGCTGCCGCTGTTGCCCGGACACGGCACACGCTGGCAGGACATGCAGCTCACCGCCTGGCAGGACTGGTACGCGGAAGTGGACCGCGAGCTGCGGCTGCTGCGCGAGCGCTGTCGCCTGGTGTGCGTGGCGGGACTGTCGATGGGCGGCGCGCTGGCCCTGCGGCTGGCGGCCCGGCACGGAGAGGCGGTGGCCGGCGTCGTGGCCGTCAACCCGGTGAACAGGATGCCCGGCCTCGCCGCGCACGCCCTTCCAGTGGCCCGGCACCTGGTGCCCTCGGTCAAGGGAATCACCGACGACATCGCCAAGCCCGGCGCGACGGAGCTGGGCTACGACCGGGTGCCGCTGCACGCGGCGCACTCCCTGCGGAACTTCCTGCGCCTGGTCGACGGCGAGCTGCCGCAGGTCACCCAGCCGCTGCTGCTCCTGCGCAGCGCACGGGACCATGTGGTGCCGGCGGCCGACCCGGCCCGGGTGCTGAGCCGGGTGTCGTCCACGGATGTCACGGAGGTCGTGCTGGAACAGAGCTACCACGTCGCGACGTTGGACCACGACGCGGACCGGATCTTCGAGGAGAGCCTCGCCTTCATCGGCCGGCTCGCACCCAGTGTCGGCAAGGAAGGGACGGCCGCAGTTGGCTGAGCACGACTCCGACCGCGAGGACCGCGAGCCGGACGAGAAGGGCGTGCCCTTCGACGAGGCCGCCGCCTGGGCGGCGATCGTCGCCGGGTACGGCGACGAACCACCGGATCCGCCGGGTGCCAAACCGTTCAAATCGGTCGAGGACCTGGCGCTGCTCGAACCGGAGACGAACGACAGCGACACCGACGACGCGACAGCCGAGGCGGCCGGCGACGGCGAGCAGGCCACCGGCGACGGCGGTACGAAGGGGCCCGCCAAGCCCCTGGGGGGCTCGGTCTCCTTCGCACCCGGCGTGGGCGGCCCGCGCGACTACAGTCCGCCCGAGCCGTCCGACAGCGACTTCGACGAGGACGACGAGGGTCACTTCGTACCGCCCGAACCACCGCCGCTGCCGGTCGGCGACACGACCGCCAGGTTCGCCTGGCTCGGAGTGGTCGGCGGCCCGATCCTGCTCCTGGTGGCGGTGCTGCTGGGCTGGGACATGACGTGGTGGCTCGCGACGCTCGGCATCGGCGGCTTCCTCGGCGGCTTCATCACGCTGGCGGCGCGGATGCGCACGGACGACGACGAGAACGACGATCCGGAACGGGGCGCGGTGGTGTGACCCGCCGCTGACCCCGGCCACCTGTGGCCCGCCGCGGTTCCGCGGCGGGCCACAGGTCCGGACGGCTCCGCCGGACTAGGCCGTGGGAATCCTCAACGAGGCCAGCACCGGCAGGTGATCCGTCGCTGCCCTGAGGTCCGCGTCGGTCACCCCCGGCAGCCCGAGCGGCACACCGCACCCCAGCACCTCGACCCCCTTGGTCACGAAGATCGCGTCGATGCGCTGTCGTGGATCGCCGGGCGTCGAGGTGTGCTCGCCGCCCCACGGCGCCGCCGCCCGGCAGTCCCGGAGCCCCGCGGCCAGCCGCCGGAAGGTGCGGCCGTCGGGCCGCTCGTTGAGGTCGCCGCCGGCCACCGCGTGCTCGACGCCCATCCCGGCCAGCCGGTCCAGCAGCATCCCGCCCTGCTCGTACCGCTCGTCGCTCTGCAGGCTCAGATGGCAGCTCAGTACGCCGAGCCGGGCGCCGCCGAACCGTACGACGGCGGTGGCGAAGCCCCGCCGGTGCAGTCCCGGGGTGAGCGGGAGCAGCACGTCCTCGGTCCGTTCGACGGTCGCGCGCAGCGAGCACAGGATCGCCGGTCCCGCCGCCGTCCCGCCGCCGGAGAGGACCACCTGCCCCGAAGCGGCCGCCAGCCGGGCCAGCTTCTTGCGCCAGCGGAAGAACCGGGGGGCCTCCTGGAGGAGGACCAGGTCGGGCGCGCAGGCGCTGATCACCCGGGCGAGGGCGGCGGTGTCGTCGCGCATCGAGCGGATGTTGTAGCTCAGGACACGGACGATCGCGGAACCGTCGGCTTCGGTCCGGGAGTTGGGAAGCGGCGGGGGTGTTGGCATGCGATCAATCTACGCCGGGGGCGGGATCCGGCCGCCCGGGGCCCCGGGACGCGGAGCCGGCGGCGCGGCTGCCGGCCGTTCTGGCGTCTCGCGCGCCGGTCCGCGCTCCGGGGGGGGCGGGCCGGGGGCGTCACATGATCGGGTCGGGCTCCCGGGCCAGGTCCGCCGCGCCGACCAGGCCCGCTTCGTTGCCGAGTTGGGCGGCGATGACCTCGGCGACCGGCCGCCAGTTGCCGCCGACCAGCCAGCGCTTGTAGGACTTGCGGATCGGTTCCAGGACCAGTTCGCCCTCGTCGGAGAGGCCGCCGCCGACGATGAACGCGGACGGGTCGAAGAGGGAGGCCAGGTCGGCGAGGCCGGCGCCGGCCCAGCGGGCCAGTTCCCGGTAGGAGTCGACGGCTACCGGGTCGCCCTTACGGGCGGCCATGGAGATGTGCTTGCCCTCGATGCCGTCCGGGGTGCCGTCGCCGAGGCCGAGCAGGATCTCCGCGTTCTCCGGGGTGGCGTTGGCGCGCTGCTTGGCATACCTCACCAGGGCGCTGCCCGACGCGTACTGCTCCCAGCAGCCCTGCGAGCCGCAGCCGCACAGCAGGCCGTCCGGGACCATCCGGATGTGGCCGAACTCGGCGGCCACGCCGAAGTGTCCGCGGCGCAGCTTGTTGCCGATGATGATGCCGCCGCCAAGGCCCGTGCCGAGGGTGATGCAGATGACGTTGCGATGGCCCTTGCCCGCACCGAACTTGTACTCGCCCCACGCCGCCGCGTTGGCGTCGTTCTCCACGACCACCGGCAGGCCCACGCGGGCCTCGACCTTCTCCTTCAGCGGCTCCTGGCGCCACTGGATGTTGGGCGCGAAATAGACCGTGGAACGCTGCCGGTTCACGTATCCGGCCGCGCCGATGCCCACGCCGACGATCTCGTGCCCCGCCCGGGCGCCTTCCACCGCCGAGGCGATGGCGTCCACGATGCCCTCGGCCGTGTCCGGAGTCGGCACCTTGTGGGTCGAGAGGATGTTGCCTTCCTCGTCGACCACGCCGGCCGCGATCTTCGTACCACCGATGTCGACGCCGATGGTGAGTCCCATGTATCCCTCAGTTCGGTCGAGCCCCGCTACGGCCAACCGTACCCGAGGGGGCCGTCAGTCCAAGTCGATGCGTTCGCCGGGACCGGTGCCCTCGCCCCGGTCGCCGCGGCCCTTCCGGTCGTCGCCGCGGTCGTCCTTCCCGTCGCCCGTCAGGTCGTCCCTCAGGTCGTCCTTCTGGTCCTCCGGCGCGGACGTCCAGCGGCGTTCCTGGGCCTGCGCGGCCGAGCGGTAGGCGGCGAGCAGTTCGCTGCCGGCCGCGGCCAGGTGGTCGAAGACGGCCGGGTTGCGTTCTATGACGGGTTCGACCGCCGCCTTGGCCTGCTGCACCACCTGCCGCACCACCTGCTGGGCGGCGGGACCGGCGACCGCTCCGAGGAGCGGCGGCTGGAACCCGGACAGCCGGTCGGCGACGGTGTCGACGAATTTGCGCAGTTCCTCGGCGGCCGAGCCCGGCGGCGGGCCGTACTGGGCGCGGCGGCGGGCCTTCTCCGCCGCGAGGTCCTCGGCGCAGGCCGTGGCCCAGGCGTCGGCGTCGGTCGCCCGTACCTCGTCGGCCTGCTGCGGCTCCGAGGCGTCCGGTGTGGGGCGCTCATCGCTCATGGCGGACTCCTGACTGCGGTTCGTCTTTACGACGTTACCCGAATGGGCGTGCGTGGTTCACTGCCCCGACCGGTGAGCGCACCGGTCCCTGGTGACGGCCCCGAAGACCGGCCGTTCCCGCCCGCTGCACCGTCGCCGCCCCGGCGCTCGGCCATCCCGCCGCTCGACCGCTCGGCGTCAGTTCCGGCGCGGCCACAGGTCCGGGTCGGGGGCGAACCGGATGCACAGCTCGCCGTCGCGCAGCGCGGCCCCGGCGACGGTGCAGCGGCGCAGGGCGGACGGCAGGGCGACGATCCGCCGGAACGGGCCCGCGGTGACGACGAGTTCGTCGCCGCGCCGGACCAGGTCGAGTTCCTCGCGTATCGCGCCGGGCAGCGGAATGTGCCAGACGAGCACGCCGTCCTCGGCGATCCGGTCGTCCACGGTCCACTCGACGGCAGCGGGTGCCGTGCCGCCGGCCGGCACGTCGAGCGCGGCGAGGTCGTCGGTGCCGTGCGGATCCCGGCCGAGGTGGGCGACCGGGCGGACGTCGTACGACTCCCGCCAGTCGGCGAGGGCCTTGCGCTGCTGGGCGAGCAGCCCGGCCGGCCAGGTCTCCGGACCGGTCTCGGGCAGCACCCGGTTGGCGATCACCGCCTCGGTGCGCAGCCCGCGCAGGGCGAGGCCGAGGACGGCGGCGGGCACGGCGGCGGTGCCGGCCGGTCCCGGTTCGGCGACCAGCCGTACGGTCGTGGCCGGGTCCCGTACGACGGCTTCCACGGCGGCCAGCTCGACGTCCCAGCGGGCTGCCGTGTCGTAGAGCCACTCGGCGGGCATCGGGACGCCGGCGAGGCGGCCGAGCACGGGGCGCAGGGCCCGGGCGGCCTGGCGCTCGGGCGGGAGCAGGCGGCGCAGATAGCGGCGCAGTTCCTCGGGCAGCGCGAGCAGGGCGAGGGCCTGCGGGGTGGGCGGGAGGTCGACGACGAGCAGGTCGTAGCGGTCGGAGAGGGCGGCGTCGCGCAGGGCGCGCAGGAAGGACAGTTCCTCGGTGCCGGGGAGGGGGGTGACCTCCTCCGGGTCGAGGCGGGCGGCGCCGAGGAGGTCGAGGACTCCGGTGGCGCGGCTCTGGAAGGCGGTGAGGTCGTCGCGGAACCCGGCTGCCGCGTCGGGACGCCAGGCGGTGAGGCCGTGCGCGGTCCGGATCGGCTCGGGGCCCGTCGGCGTGCCCAGGGCGGCGCCGAGCGCGTCCGCGTGGTCGGCGCTCAGGACGAGGGTCCGGGTGCCGTCGCCCGCGGCGCGCAGGGCGGTGGCGGCGGCTACGGTCGTACGGCCCGAGCCGCCCGGACCTGTGATCAGGATGGTGCGCATAAGAGTGAACGCTACTCGTGCGGGCGGGTCCGGCGCGCGCTGCGGGCGCTGCCTGCTGCGCCGTCGCCGGCGTCTCCCGCCGGCTCCTCCCGGCCCCTGCTTCCCCCGGCTCCCCCGGCCTCTGGTCCCCGGACTGCTTCGGACTACTGCTCCCCCGACTCGACCCGCTTCTTCAGTCCCGCGAGGGCACGGTCGATGATGACCTTCTCCGCCTTGCGCTTGATCATGCCGAGCATGGGGATCTTGACGTCCACGGTCAGCCGGTAGGTGACCTGGGTGGCGTCCGCGCCCGCCGGTTCGAGCAGGTAGGAGCCGTCGAGGGCGCGGAGCATCTGGGACTTCACCAGGGTCCAGGAGACCTCCCGGTCGCCGGTCCAGGTGTAGGCGAGGGTCTGGTCGTCCTTGATCGCCCCGGCGTCCATGACCAGGCGGACCTGCTCGGCGCGGCCCCGGCCGTCGGTCCCGAGGACCTCCGCCTCCTTGACCTCACCGGTCCACTCCGGATAGCGGGCGAAGTCGGCGATCACCCCCATGACGTCGGCGGGTGCCGCCTCAATCGTGATGCTTGAGCTGGTGTGTTCCGCCATCGCCGTGGCTCCTCCGGATGCGGGGCCGGTGCAGACCGGTTACAGAGAGGTCGTCGTGCGCACGTGTGTGCAGCGTGAAGGCTACCGCGCGCCCGGGCACCGGCCTCACCCCGTCCGAACGGCCCGCACCGTGCGCGCGGCCACGGCGCTCTCTGCCTTGCGCGCCGGCCGGGCGTGCCTCACCATTCGAGCGCCCAGGGCCTGCCGGTGCCCGCGAAGTGCCCGACGTTCACGCATTCGGTGGGGCCGATCCGCATCCGCCGGACCAGCGGCTGGTGGACGTGGCCGAAGAGGCTGTAGCGGGGCCGGGTGCGGCGGATCGCGTCCAGCAGGGCCCGGCTGCCCCGCTCGAACCTGCGGGCCACCGTGTCGTAGACGAGTTCCGGCACCTCGGGCGGGATGTGGGTGCACAGCACGTCGACCTCGCCCACCGCCTCGATCTTGGCCGCGTACTCCTCGTCGTCGATC
Organism: Streptomyces sp. NPDC006012; assembly: GCF_042871185.1. Classification (NCBI taxonomy): domain Bacteria; kingdom Bacillati; phylum Actinomycetota; class Actinomycetes; order Kitasatosporales; family Streptomycetaceae; genus Streptomyces; species Streptomyces sp. NPDC006012. The sequence continues at coordinate 23,987 of NZ_JBIAIE010000009.1, read as the reverse complement.
TCGTACGGCGTCCGCATCGGGGTGCGCAGCCCGCCGCCGACGAAGCCGAAGACCCGGCCGCCGATCTCCACCCGCTCGCCGTCCAGGACCGTGGTGCCGGGCCGGGCGTACTCCGGCCACAGAGGCGGCATGTCGACATTGCCGTAGGTCGCGTACGTCGGCGCGGGAAAGGCGGCGAACAGCTCGGCGTACTGCCGGCGCACCGCCTTCTCGATGGCGGCGCCCCGGTCGCTGCCGACGCCCGCCCACAGCCGGGCCCCGAAGGCGCGCGCCTCCTCGAAGCGGCGGGCGGTGCGCAGTTCGACGATGCGGTCGGCGTTGTCCGCACCGAACAGGTCGGGGAAGATCCCGCGTGAGTGGTCGGCGTAGTCGAGGAAGAGGACGAGGTCGCCGAGGCAGATCAGGGCGTCGGCGCCCTCGCCGGCCCGGGCCAGGTCACGGGCGTTGCCGTGCACGTCGCTGACCACGTGCACACGGGTTCTTCGGTTGCCGGCGGGTGTGGGTGCCATGGCGATCAAGGGTATGCCTGTGCGGCATACGTGAACAGTGACGGCCGAGCCAGAGGTTACTGGGCAGTCAGTAAGCAGGTGGACTACTGTGCGCGAAGGAACACCGATCTGTGTGACGCAGCAGACATCTCGCCGGGCCCCTGTCGAAGAAGCCATACCGGCGGGTAACGTCCGGGCAGCCCAGCCGTGCTCTGGATCTCGACCAACGGGCCGACGGGCTCCTGGCGGGCACCGGAGCATCTGCCCGAGCCTTGGACCGCACCGTCGCATCGCCCCCACGTCGTGGCGTCGGCGCCCTATGAGGAGCAGCAGTCTTGCGCGAGTTCAGCCTTCCGGCTCTGTACGAGGTTCCCACGGACGGGAATCTGACCGACATCGTCCGCAGAAACGCCGCGCAACATCCCGAGGTCGCCGTCATCGCCCGCAAGGTGGACGGCACCTGGCAGGACGTGACGGCCGAGGCGTTCCTCGCCGAGGTGCGCGCCGCCGCCAAGGGGCTCATCGCGTCCGGCGTCCAGCCCGGCGACCGGGTCGCCCTGATGTCCCGCACCCGCTACGAGTGGACGCTCCTCGACTTCGCCATCTGGAGCGCGGGCGCGGTCACCGTGCCGGTGTACGAGACCAGCTCGCCCGAGCAGGTGCAGTGGATCCTCTCCGACTCGGGCGCCACCGCCTGCATCGTGGAGCAGGAGGGCCACGCCGCAGCCGTCGAGTCGGTGCGCGACCGGCTGCCCGGCCTCGGGCACGTCTGGCAGATCGACGCCGGGGGCGTGGCGGAGCTGGCCCGGCTCGGCCGGGACCTGGCGGACGCGACGGTGGAGGAGCGCAGCTCGCTCGCCAAGGCCGACGACGTGGCGACCATCGTCTACACCTCCGGCACCACCGGCCGCCCCAAGGGCTGTGTGCTCACCCACCGGGCGTTCTTCGCCGAGTGCGGCAACGTCGTCGAACGGCTGCGTCCGCTGTTCCGCACCGGTGAGTGCTCGGTCCTGCTGTTCCTGCCGATCGCGCACGTCTTCGGCCGGCTGGTGCAGATCGCGTCGATGATGGCGCCGATCAAGCTGGGCAACGTCCCCGACACCAAGAACCTCACCGACGAACTGGCCGCGTTCCGCCCGACGCTGATCCTGGGCGTGCCGCGGGTCTTCGAGAAGGTCTACAACTCGGCGCGGGCCAAGGCGCAGGCGGACGGCAAGCGGAAGATCTTCGACAAGGCCGCGGACACCGCCATCGCCCACAGCAAGGCGCTGGACACCCCGTCCGGCCCGTCCCTCGGGCTGCGGATCAAGCACCGGACCTTCGACAAGCTGGTCTACGGCAAGCTGCGCGCGGTGCTCGGCGGGCGCGGCGAGTACGCGATCTCCGGCGGCGCCCCGCTGGGCGAGCGCCTCGGCCACTTCTTCCGCGGCATCGGCTTCACGGTGCTGGAGGGCTACGGCCTGACCGAGTCGTGCGCGGCGACCGCGTTCAATCCCTGGGACCGGCAGAAGATCGGCACGGTCGGCCAGCCGCTGCCGGGTTCCGTGATCCGCATCGCGGACGACGGCGAGGTGCTGCTGCACGGCGACCACCTCTTCAAGGAGTACTGGAACAACGAGGCGGCGACCGCGGAGGCGCTGGCCGACGGCTGGTTCCACACCGGTGACATCGGCACCCTCGACGAGGACGGGTACCTCCGGATCACCGGCCGCAAGAAGGAGATCATCGTCACCGCGGGCGGCAAGAACGTCGCCCCGGCCGTGATCGAGGACCGTATCCGGGCGCATGCGCTGGTCGCGGAGTGCATGGTGGTGGGCGACGGGCGGCCGTTCGTCGGCGCTCTGATCACCCTCGACGAGGAGTTCCTGGGCCGCTGGGCCGGCGACCACGGCAAGGCGGCGGGGTCCACGGTGGCGTCGCTGCGCGAGGACCCGGATCTGCTCGCGGCGATCCAGGAAGCGGTGGACGACGGGAACGCGGCGGTGTCGAAGGCGGAATCCGTACGGAAGTTTCGGGTGCTGGATGCGCAGTTCAGTGAGGAGTCGGGGCATCTGACTCCGTCGTTGAAGCTGAAGCGGAATGTTGTGGCGAAGGACTTTTCCGATGAGATCGAGGCGATTTATCGGAAGTAGGGGGATTTTCGCGTCCGGCGTTGGTGTCATTCCGGTGGGGTGCCATCCCGATCGGGCGCCATCCTGGCGGGTGGGGTGTCGCCGTGGGCGGGTGCGAGGTGCCATCCCGGCGGGTGGGTGATCGCCGTGGGCGAATGCGGCTTGAGTGTGGCTGGTCGCGCAGTTCCCCGCGCCCCTGTCGGAGCTGCTGCCCGTGGGCAAGTGCGGGACGCCAACCCGGCGGGCGGGAAATCGCCATGCGCGAGTGCGGCTTGAGTGTGGCTGGTCGCGCAGTTCCCCGCGCCCCTGTCGGAGCTGCTGCCCGTGGGCAAGTGCGGGACGCCAACCCGGCGGGCGGGAA